>NZ_JBVAXK010000006.1:0-372059 GCF_055419285.1 Mycobacterium sp. IDUB_28
CCCAGCGGCGACACCCACATCACCACCCCCGGCAGCGCCCTGCTATTCCCCACCCTGTGCACCACCGTCGGCGGCATGCCCACCCCCGAAACCGACACCAGCACCGACTACTGCGGCGAACGAACCGCGATGATGCCCACCCGCCGCCGCACCCGCACCCAAAACCGCGCCCACCGCATCGCCACCGAACGACGCGCCAACCACAACGCCCGCACCACCACCCACACCACCAACTGGACCGACTGGACCCACTGGGCCGACAACCACCCACCACCCCACCCCGACGACGACCCACCACCCTTCTGAAGGGTTGTCGGTCTAAGCAGGTGCCTCGCGCCCTTGAATCAGCACCTTCGCTTGGGCCCGTTGCGCAAGTCCCTCGCTGCGCTCGATTACGCAGAGAAATTGGCTTCGTCAACCGCGACCTGTGCGTGAAAGGGTCGAGCGGCCAGCCGGTCAACGGTTGCGCGTACCGCAGCGACCAACGAATAAGGCCAGTCAATCAACCGCACGCACTGGATCGGCGCACCCAGTCCGACGGCGAAAGAGATGTGCCGGGCCGGTTCGGCGATGGGTAACCCCGGGGAGTACCCGGCCGGGGTGTCCCGGTGCGGATTGTGCGCGATCGACCGCCACGGCGTGTCGCCGAAGCGATAACACAGAATTCCGTTGTGTTCCGCGTCGACCCACGCGAGTTCAACATCATCGTCGAACACCTTGATCTGTTCGTTTCGCCGAGGGAATCACGTCGGGTCTCAACGTGAATGTCGCTGCGGATGGGGCGATTTCGTCGAGCGTTGGTTCCGCTGCATATGAGAGATATTCGACGTAGAGCAGGCACCCCTCAGTGGTCAAGATCAACTCAGTGCCCGGCCATCGCTTGTTGCCTGAGTCGTAGTACTCACCGATACGCAATCGCAGCGGATGGGACATCAGCGGATCGAAAGCGGGACAACGGCATCGCGCCGATCCCGCAGGTCGGCGAACTCATTGGCCACCGGCAGCAACTCCCCCAATTGCCGCGGGTACACCACCTCGCCGGCGGCCTCGAACGCCGCGATATCGGCCACCCCACACCAGCGAAACCCGTGGATGTAGCGACGTTCCAGCTCGGTGCGCCCCTCCAGAGTCGGCTCGAACCGCTCGGTGCGGTGCACGAGGTAGAACTCTTCGCTGTCGATCATTGAACCGTTGAACTCGAACACCTCGTCGCGGCGCCAGATAGGCCCGAACAATTCGGCCGGCGAGACCTGCAGACCGGTTTCCTCGGCCAGTTCACGGGCGGCCGTCTCGGCCAACCGCTCCCCCGGCCGCACCTCACCGCCGACGGTGAACCACCACCGGGGCGCGGTGCCGTCGGTGACAGCGGGATCCGAACCGCACAACAGCAGCACCGCACCGGTCTCGTCGAGCAACACCACCCGCGCCGAGGTGCGATGGTTGAGCTCATGATGGGCGTGCGTCTGCGCGTGCGGCCGCTCGGCAATCTCGAAATACGTTGGCAGCGGCGCCCTTCCACCCAATCTGAACAACCGCACCATGCGCCGCTCGGCCAGCACCAGGGTGTCGCGGACCGCGTCGTTGTGGAACCGTCGGGCCAGCAGCACCCGGGCCTCGGCGTCGGCCAACTCGGCCAGCAGACCCGCGGGTACCGACGCCGGGTCGACCATCGCCAAAGCGGCGGACAGCTCGTTCTCCGCGGTCTCGCGCGCGCTGCGCGGGGCCCGCTCCGCGGCATCGGCCAAGGCGGCCAGCCGCTTGCCCTCGGGCGCCCCGCCGTAGGCGTCGATCGCGATCGCCCGCGCCACCACGGCGCGCCGCGCCAACGCGCCATCCAGCGCCTGCCAGGACAGGTCGTACCGCACGTGCAGCCGGTTCAGCCGGTTCGCGCGCTGATACCCCCACGCGCCGAACGCCACCACTACCAGGAACAGCCCGACAAGCGCGGCGATCAGCCACACCATCAGCTGGCCACCTGCACCTTGACCCCCGACCCGGCAACAGTCTCGTACACGCGCATGATCTGGCTGGCGACCACCGACCAGTCGTAGCGGCGGACGGCGTCGGCACCGGCCGTCACATACCGGTTGCGCAGTTCGTCATCGTCCAGCACCGCTATCAGCCCCTCGGCCAGCGCGGCACTGTCGTCCACCGGCACCAACCGCCCCACTGCGCCGTCGCACAGCACCCGCCGGAACGCGTCGAGGTCGCTGGCCACCACCGCGGTGCCGGCGGCCATCGCCTCCACCAGGACGATGCCGAAGCTCTCCCCACCGGTGTTGGGCGCACAGTAGACATCGGCGCTGCGCATCGCCGAGGCCTTCCCCGCATCGTCGACCTGCCCCAGGAAGCGCATATTCGCGGCCAATCCGCTTGCCTCGCTGAGCAATTCGTCCTCATCGCCGCGGCCGACGATCAGCAACTGTACGTCGGGAAAACGCTGCACCACAGCCGGCATGGCGGCCATTAACGTGGCCATACCTTTACGGGGTTCGTCGTAGCGCCCCAGGAACAGCACCGTCTTGCCGGGCCGCGGGTAGCCGTCCAACAGCGGCGCCGAGGCAAAGAAGTCGACGTCGACACCGTTGGGGATCTCCACTGCATCGGAGCCCACCGACTCCATCTGCCAGCGGCGCGCCAGATCGGACACCGCGATCCGGCCGACGATCTTCTCGAACCGCGGCCGCAACATGCCGCCCAGCACCGACATGGCCACCGACTTGGTGGTCGAGGTATGAAACGTCGCGACTATCGGACCCTCAGCGATATTGAGGGCCAGCAGAGACAGGCTCGGGGCGCTCGGCTCATGCAGGTGCAGCACGTCGAATTCCCCGTCGGCGAGCCACTTCTTGACCTTGCGGTGAGTGGCGGGTCCGAACCGCAACCGGGCCACCGACCCGTTGTAGGGAATCGGCACCGCGCGCCCGGCGGAGACGACGTAGTCGGGCAGGGCGGTCTCCGGGGAGACCGGTGCCAGCACGCTGACCTCGTGCCCTCGCGCGCGCATCACATCAGCCAGCTGCAGCACATGCGACTGCACCCCGCCCGGCACATCGAACGAGTAGGGGCAGACCATGCCGATCCGCATCACCGGCCCTTCAGCCAGGCCCGCCGGTCGTCGGACAGATCAGCCAGCCACTGCGGCTGCATCATGTGCCAATCCTCGGGGGTGGCGGCGATGTTCTGCTCGAACTCGTGAGCCAGCGCCTGGGTGATCGCCTGCACGTCGCCGCTGCTGCAGTCCAGCGGCGGATCCATCTTGCAGGCCCAGCCGTCTCCCTCGAACCAACAGTGCGACGGCAGCAGTGCCGCGCCCGTCGCTATGGCGAGTTTGGCCGGACCGGCCGGCATCCGGGTGAGTTCGCCGAAAAACTCGACTTCCACGCCGGTGCGGGTCAGGTCGCGCTCCGCCATCAGGCACACCACCCGGTTGTCCCGCAGGCGGTCGCACAACACCTCGAAGGGCGGTCGTTCGCCGCCGGACAGCGGTATCACCTCGAAGCCCAATCCCTCGCGGTATTCGATGAAGCGCCGGTACAGCGACTCGGGCTTGAGCCGCTCGGCGACGGTGGCGAAGGTGCCATGCGTCTGCGCCAGCCACAGCCCGTTCATGTCCCAGTTGCCGCTGTGCGGCAGCGCACAGATCACGCCCCGCCCCTGCGCCAGCGCCCCGTCCAGGTTGTCCTGTCCGTGGGTTCCGGCGTCGAGCTGACGGGTCAGCTCGACATGGTCCATGGTCGGCAGTCGGAACGCCTCCCGCCAGTAGCGGGCGTAAGAAGCCAGCGAGGCACGCATCAACGAGTCGGGCACATTCTTGGGCGCGACCCCGATAACCCGGGCCAGATTCTTGCGCAGCTGCTCCGGGCCGCCGCGCCGGGCCGCGTACCGGGCCCCGGCGCTGAAGACGTTGCGCGCAGCGAACTCCGGCATGGCCCGCACGGCCATCCAGCCGGCAGCATACGTCCAGTCGGTCGCGGCACCGGTCACGAGTTCGCGGGGACGACGACGGCCGAGCAGACTCAGGCTTCCCGAAGGCGGTATCACTGCTCACTCTTTCCCGATAGTGCAATGCGGTCGATGGCCCCGGGCGAGGTCCGCACCGCGTACAACCGCTGCGCACAGGTGATCACACTTAACACCGCCAGCAGCCACATCGCCACCGGGAGCGCCGGCGGCCAGGCAACGAACGGGAAATCGGCGACCCCGGCGCCCACCAGCACAATGATCAGGCGCTCCGGTCGTTCGATGAAGCCGCCGTCACCGCGCAACCCGCTGGCCTCGGCCCGCGCCTTGATGTAGGAGATCACCTGGGAGGTGACCAAGCAGATGAGCGTCGCCGCGGTCAACGGCTTGTCGTGCAGGTGAAACGCGATCCACCAGAGCAGCCCGCAGAACACTGCGCCGTCGCACAGGCGGTCGCAGGTGGCGTCCAGCACCGCGCCGAAGCTGGTGCCGAAGCCGCGTTCGCGGGCCATCGCCCCGTCGGCCATGTCGAACAGCGTGAAGAACCAGACCACACACCCGCCGGCGAACAGCTTGCCCATCGGGAACAGCACCAGCGCGCCGGCCATCGAGCCGACGGTGCCGATGACGGTGACGATGTCAGGTGTCAGGCCCACCTTCAGTGCGGTCCTGGCCACTGGGTCGGTGGCTTTGGCGAAGAACGCCCGGGTCAGAAACGGCAGCTTGCTCATCGCGGCCTCACGACTGCCGGGCCCACTCGTCGGCCAGCAGTTGCCGGGTTTCGCGCAGCAACTGCGGTATCACCTTGGAGCCGCCGATGATCGTGATGAAGTTCGCATCGCCGCCCCACCGGGGCACCACGTGCACGTGCAGGTGTTCGGCCAGCGAGCCGCCCGCCGAGGTGCCCAGGTTGATGCCGACATTGAAACCGTGCGGGCGCGACACATTCTTGATGACGCGGATCGCCTTCTGGGTGAAGGCCATCACCTCAGCACTCTCCGACTCGGTCAGCTCCTCCAGCTCCGACACCCGCCGGTAGGGCACCACCATCAGGTGCCCGGGGTTGTAGGGATACAGGTTGAGCACGGCGTAGACGAGTTCACCGCGCGCCACCACCAGACCGTCTTCGTCGGCCATGCGCGGGATGTCGGTAAAAGGTTCGGCAGGGCTGGCATCTTCCCGCTTGATCGGAGCCTCGGCCAGGTAGGTCATCCGGTAGGGAGTCCACAACCGTTGCAGGTGGTCGCGGCGCCCGACGCCGCGGTCCAGGATGGTGTCGTCCGGCTCAGTCACCGTCCGCAACTTTCATCAGTTCCGCTGTCGGAGTGGCGTTTTCGCGTTTGGCGATCCAGTCCGCGATGGCCGCCACCGCCGCGTCGCGGGGCACGCCGTTGATCTGGGTGCGGTCCCCGAACCGGAAACTGACCGCCCCGGCCTGCACGTCCCGATCACCGGCCAGCAGCATGAACGGCACCTTCTGGTTGGTGTGGTGCACGATCTTCTTGGCCATCCGGTCGTCGCTGCCGTCCACCTCCACCCGCACACCGTGCGACTTGAGTTGCGCTGCAACGTCTTTCAGATAGTCGACGTGTTCGTCGGCGACCGGGATCCCGACCGCCTGGATGGGCGCCAGCCACGCCGGGAAAGCACCCGCATAGTGCTCGGTGAGGATGCCGAAGAACCGTTCGATGGAACCGAACAGGGCACGGTGGATCAGCACCGGACGCTGCCGGGTGCCATCCGACGCGGTGTATTCCAGCTCGAACCGGTCCGGCATGTTGAAGTCGACCTGCAGCGTCGACATCTGCCAGCTGCGCCCCAGCGCATCCTTGACCTGCACCGAGATCTTCGGCCCGTAGAACGCCGCACCGCCCGGGTCGGGCACCAGCTCCAGCCCGGAGGCCTCCCCGACCTCCCGCAACACCTGGGTCGCTTCCTCCCACACCTCGTCAGAGCCGACGTACTTGTCCGGGTCTTTGGTGGACAGCTCCAGGTAGTAGTCGGTCAGCCCGTAGTCGGCCAGCAGGTCGAGGACGAACCGCAGCACCGAGGTCAGCTCGTCGCGCATCTGCTCACGCGTGCAGTAGATGTGCGCGTCGTCCTGCGTCATCCCGCGCACCCGGGTCAGTCCGTGGATCACCCCCGACTTCTCCAGCCGGTAGACACTGCCGAATTCGAAGAGCCGCAGCGGAAGTTCACGGTAGGACCGCCCGCGGGACCGGTAGATCAGGTGGTGCATCGGGCAGTTCATCGGCTTGAGGTAATAGTTCTGGCCCGGCTTGCGCACCGTGCCGTCCTCGTTGAACTCGGCGTCGATGTGCATCGGCGGGTACATGCCCTCCGCGTACCACTCCAGGTGCCCCGAGGTGATGTAGAGCTGTTCCTTGGTGATGTGCGGGGTGTTGACGAACTCATACCCCGCCTGCTCGTGCTTCTGCCGCGAGTACTCCTCCAGCTCGCGGCGCACGATGCCGCCCTTGGGGTGGAAAACCGCCAGCCCGGAACCGATTTCGTCGGGGAAGCTGAACAGATCCAGCTCCACGCCCAGCTTGCGGTGGTCGCGGCGCTGCGCTTCGGCGATCAACTCGAGGTGACGGTCCAGCGCCGCCTGCGACTCCCACGCGGTGCCGTAGATGCGCTGCAGGCTGGCGTTGCGCTGGTCACCGCGCCAGTAGGCCGCGGAACTGCGGGTGAGCTTGAACGCCGGGATGTGCTTGGTGGTGGGGATGTGCGGTCCGCGGCACAGATCGCCCCAGACGCGTTGCCTGGTCCGGGGATTGAGGTTGTCGTAGGCGGTGAGCTCATCGCCGCCGATCTCCATGATCTCGGGGTCCCCGGATTTGTCGTCGACGAGTTCGAGCTTGAACGGTTCGCCGGCCAGTTCCTCGCGCGCCGCGTCCTTGGATGCATACACCCGGCGGTCGAACAGCTGACCTTCCTTGACGATCTGACGCATCCGCTTTTCCAGCTTTTCCAGATCCTCGGGCGTGAACGGCTCCTCGACGGCGAAGTCGTAGTAGAAGCCGTCGGTGATGGGCGGGCCGATGCCCAGCTTGGCGTGCGGAAAGAGGTCCTGCACAGCCTGGGCCAGCACGTGAGCGGCGGAGTGCCGGATCACGCTGCGGCCGTCCTCGGTGTCGGCGGCCACGGGGGTCACCTCGGCGTCGGAGTCGGGCACCCAGCTCAGGTCGCGCAGCGTGCCCTCGGCGTCGCGCACCACCACCACCGAGTCGGGCGTGCCACGCCGCGGCAGACCGGCCTCACCCACCGCGGCAGCCGCGGTGGTCCCGGCAGGGACCCGGATGGGGGCGCTCATCGGATTCGTCTCCAATGCTTAGTCGTTGGGATCGCCGACCATGCTATCGGGGCGTCACCTCAGGGTTGTCCAGGCTTGAGCCGCACGAACAGCGCATCAGCTTCAGTGAGCAGGGTGTCGCCGTCGCGCAGCCGGCCGGAGACGAAGATCTTGCGCCCGTCCACGCTGTCGATTCCGGAGTCGAACTGCAACTCTTTTTCGATCGGCACAATGTTGCGGTAGTTGATCTTCAAATACGCGGTGCGCTGGCGACGGCTGCCGGTCAGCCACGCGGCCGTCAAGCCGAGCACACTGTCGAACAGCATGCCGAGCGCGCCGCCGTGCACCGCACCGTTGCGTCCGAGGTGAAATCGGGCGAACCGCGCGGTGCCTTCGATGCGACCGTCATCGGTCTTGCGCGGCCGCATCGGGATGGACAGCACGTTCCCGCGTTCCGGCAGATCCATCCGGCGACCCGACGGCGACTGCCATTCGTCGGCGTCATACGGCGCCAACATCGCCGACAGTTCCTCCAGCCGGTCAGCCGCCTGGGTGATGACGTCGTCGGGCGCGTCGACGGCGCGGGCGTGGTCCTGCAGCCTACGGATCGCGGCGACGAACCGGCCGTAGTCCGGCCCACCCTTATCGGTCGGTTCGGGTGGGTTGAATCCCCCGCCGGGGTGGGGCTGATCTGCAGCTGCCATCAGCACACCGTATTCGGTGCGTCCCAGGGCTATCCGGGCTGTCCTGATCCGCCCGTCTGGCCGACGTTTCCATCGGTGCCGGTGCCGCCGTCGCCGGCCGGTCCGGTACCGGCCTTACCGGCCGGCCCGTAGTCGCCTCCGGTGCCTCCGGCACCACCCGCACCGCCGACCCCCGCGGTGGCGTTGGTCCCGGCCTGGCCGAACAGCGCGCCACCGGCACCGCCCACCCCGCCTGTGCCACTGCCCCCGCCATTACCACCGGTACCGCCGTCGCCGCCGTTGCCGCCATCACCTGCGGACCCGCCGTAGGCCCCCGGCGAAATTCCGAGACCACCGTTACCGCCGGCACCGCCACCACCGCCCACGCCGCCGCGACCTCCCTCGCCACCGGTGCCGGCGACGCCGCCGGCACCGCCATCGCCGATCAACCACCCGCCGCGGCCACCGCTTCCGCCGTCTCCGCCGGCGCCCCCATTTCCGCCGGTGCCCCCGACACCGCCGTCACCGCCGGTTCCGCCGGAACCCGCGCTCCCGATGTATCCAGACGCGGTTGACACGTTGCCACCTCGTCCCGCATCGCCGGCGTGGCCACCGGTCGCACCGATTCCGCCAGCGCCGCCGACACCGCCGACGCCACCGGCGCCCCCGTTACCCATCAGCAGGCCGCCGTTGCCGCCGCTGCCGCCTGCGCCGCCGAATCCGCCGGAACCACCCGCGGCACCTTGACCGCCGCCACCACCGTTGCCACCCGTACCGCCGACGGCGTGACCATTGGTGTCACTGGTGCCTGCCCCGCCCGACCCACCCTGGCCGCCGGTTCCGCCTGCGGCGCTGCCGGTATTTCCGTTACCGCCGGCACCTCCGGTAGCTGACCCGTTCCCGGCAAAGGCGCTGCCGCCGAGTCCCCCGTCACCGCCGTTTCCGCCCGCGCCACCGGTACCGGCGTTTCCGCCCTGGGCGTTGCCGGGGGCTCCCAGTTGGACGCTCCCGAAGCCCCCGTACCCCCCCTTGCCGCCGGTGGAGCCCAAGCCCACGTCGCCGCCGGAACCGCCGTTGCCCCCGGTCGCGTTGCCGGGGCCGGATATCTGGTCCGTCATTCCGGGGATTCCTTCAGCCCCGATCCCGGTGATGGTCGGGTTCACCCCGTTGGCTCCGGTCATGCCGGTACCGCCCTGTCCCCCGGCGCCACCGTCGCCGAACAGCAACGCGCTGCCCCCGCTGCCGCCCAGTCCCGCCCGGCCGCCGTTGATGCCGGCGACCGCGGTACCGCCCTGGCCGCCTTGGCCACCGTTGCCGAACAGCCATCCGCCGCTGCCGCCGTTGCCGCCCGCAGCGCCGGAGCCGCCTTTGCCGCCGGCGCCTCCGGCACCGATCAATCCGGCCGCTCCACCGTTGCCGCCGACCTGCCCGGCCAGGCCGTCCCCGCCACGTCCGCCGTTGCCGTAGAGCAGTCCGCCGGCGCCACCGTCCTGCCCGGCCGCGCCAGGTGCACCGTCGCCGATCAGAGGGCGGCCCAGCAACGCCTGCGTGGGGGCGTTGACGACGTCAAGCGCCTGCTGCAGTGGCGACGCGGCGGCCGCCTCGGCGGCGGCATACGAACCGGCGGCGGCATCCAGCGTCTGCGCAAACCGCTGATGGAACAGTTCCGCCTGCACACTGAGCGCCTGGTACGCACGCCCGTACTCGCCGAACAATTCGGCGACGGCCGCCGATACGTCGTCTGCCGCGGCGGCCAAGACCTGCGTCGTAGGCAAGGCAGCGGCCTGGCCGGCCGCCTGAACCACCGAGCGGATACCACCTAAATCGGCGACCGCGCTGGTCAACAGCTGTGGTGTGACAGAGACGTAGGACATGTTTCCCTTTCCGCACGCGCGTGGGTCAAACCTCTGCATTCTGCGGTCTCGCATCGGCGTTGTCGCGCGTTTCGGCGGAATTCATCAAATGAAATGCCCTCTCCCGGAGAGCAATTGAAAGAACAGCGGGAAGTACCGGTTACCGGGTTGCGCCGGCCGCCGACAGCGTCTCGAATTCCTCATCGGTCAGCGCGATGTCAGCGGCGGCGACGTTCTCCTCCACATGCGCCACCTTCGACGTCCCGGGAATCGGCAACACCACCGGCGAACGCTTCAGCAGCCACGCCAGCGCCACCTGCGACGACGAGGCGTCGTGCGCCTTGGCGATCTGTTGCAGCGGGCCGCCGGGCGCTGCCAGCGGTCCGCCGGCCAGCGGAAACCACGGGATGAACCCGATGTTCTGCTCGGTGACGGCGTCCAGCAACGCCTCCGCCTTGCGGTTGGTCACGTTGTACATGTTTTGCACCGACACGATCGGCGCGATCTGGCGGGCGGCGTCGAGTTGCTCGACGTCGATCTCGGACAGCCCGATGTGGCGGATCTTGCCTTCACCCTGCAACGCCACCAGCTCCCCCAGCTGGTCGGCCAACGGGAAGTCCGGGTCGATGCGATGCAGCTGGAACAGGTCGATGGTCTCGACACCGAGCCGCCGCAAACTCATCTCGCATTCCTGGCGCAGGTAGCTGGGATTGCCCAACGGGATCCACACGTCCGGGCCGGTGCGCAGCAGCCCGGCTTTGGTCGCGATCACCAACCCGTCGTACGGATGCAGCGCCTCACGGATGATCTCCTCGGACACATACGGGCCGTAGGAGTCCGCGGTGTCGATGAAGTTCACCCCCAGTTCGGCCGCGCGCCGCAACACCCGCACACATTCGTCGCGATCGGTGGGCGGCCCCCACACGCCCTGGCCGGTCAGGCGCATGGCGCCGAACCCGAGCCGGTTGATGGTCAGGTCGTCACCGAGGGTGAATGATCCGGAAGCCGCTGCGCTCATCTTTCCGACGGTACGCATGGCAAGCTGGCCGGGTGGACTTGGATGCGCTCGCCGACCAGCCGCTCACCTATCCCGACGTGGGCGCCACGGCCACTTCTGCGCTGCCCACCGGATACGGCCATCTCGTGGTGTCCGCGCAGATCGGGACGGGCCGGGATCGTTTCGAGCAGGCCGCCGACGCGGTCATGCACTGGGGAATGCAACGCGGAGCCGGCCTGAAGGTGCAGGCCAGTTCGGACACCGTCGCGGAGTCGTCGGTCGTGGTGGTCACCATGCTGGGTGTGCTGCGCGCCCCGTGCCGGGTGGTCTACGTGGTCGACGAGCCCGACGTGCGCGGTTTCGCCTACGGCACCCTGCCGGGCCACCCGGAGTCCGGCGAGGAACGTTTCGTGGTGCGCTACGACCCGGACAGTTCGGAGGTATTCGCCGAAGTCTCGGCGTTCTCCCGGCCCGGCACCTGGTGGAGCACACTCGGCCGGCCCGTCACCGCGGTGGCGCAGAAGGTGATCGCTAAGCGGTACCTGCGCGCGGTGTGAGCGCAGCGCCGTCCAACAGCCCCGACTGCCGCACCGCGTCCTGGATGAACCGCTGCACCGGACGCGACCGGATGAATCCGGCGTGGCCGCCGCGGTACCACACGATCTCCGGTTTGCCCCAGTGCTCCCACAGCCGGATCACCTGGCCGCGGGGATGCACCACCTGGTCGGCGATGCCGGCGTAGACGAAGCGGCCGCGCATCGGCACCTGCGGTGTGAATGACAGCGGCGACACCATCTCCCCGATGGGCTCGGCCAGTTGCATGGTGTCGCGACGCGGATCGCCCCGGCGCAGACCCGAGTGCCGGCTCAGCAATTCGACCAAGTTGGCCACCGGTACCCCCAGAATGGCGCAGGTCAGATCACTCTCCAGGCTGGCCACCAGGGCTGTGATGTAGCCGCCGAGCGACATGCCGTTGAGCCCGATCAGCGACTCGGGCTCCTGCGCGCGCACCCAGGACAGCAACCGCCGGATGTCCCAGACCGCCTGCGCGGTGGCGTGCACGTCGTCCATGACGTCCTCGCCAGGAAACACCGCACCCTTGGGCAACCCGCGCGCGCGCCGACCGTGCATGGGCAGGACGGGCAGCACCACGTTCAGGCCGAGCTCTTCGTGTAACTTCCAGGCCCGGAATATTCGCAGATCTATTGCCGATCTGCCCATTTCGGTGCCGTGCACGCAGATCAGCCAGGGCCGCGGTTCCGGGTGACGCAGCAGCACCGCGTACTCGCGCCGCAGCGCGGTGTATCCCAGCCATCGTTCGCGGCCGGGCTCGCCGGGGTGCGGGACGTATCCGCTGTCGAAGGACAGCTCCTGGTAGGACCGTTTGCGCCCGCGGACATCCCGGATCTGCACTTCGGAAAGCGGCGGCGGCGGGGCGAAGAAGCCGCTGGGCTCCGCCAGCCAGCCCTGGTCACCGTAGAACTCCAGCGCCTCGACCACTTCGTCGTTGATCCGCTGAAAGGCGGCCGGCCGGCTCACCGGGCGGCGCACCTTCAGGCCCGCCAGCACCACCTCGTCGCGGAACGCCTGCGCGGCCAGGGCGGCCGTGGGCCGGGCGATCGGCAGTCCGGCATCGTGGTCGTCGGCGTTGCGGTAGTCGCGCCAGGACCGGGCGAAATACCGGCCGGTGCGCGCGAACGGCCGGACCGTCTCTCCGACGGCTCGGCGCAACAGGCGGCGCCGCCGCGCGTCGTCCTCTTTGACGGGTACTGCCATGCTCAAAACGCTAACACCGCCAACGGGTTTGACCGGCTCTTCGGCGGTTCGATACTGCTCACTTCACGCCGGGAATGCGGCGCCGGTCACACCGCTAGCTCCAGCCGGCGAGCAAACGCTGCGCCCCAGCGCACAATGCTGCGATGACCGCCCCGACCGGGGCGTCGTCGCGGATCATCCCGACACCCTGCCCGGCATCCGGAGAGGCACTGACCGTCGCGCGACCCGGTTGCTGCCGCGCCAGCTCCTGTTCGCGGCCCGTCCAGCGGGCGACGAAGTCGTTGCGCAATACCCGGGCGGGGAACCGCTCGGGCCACGGCAGTCCCGCGGCGACGTCGAAGACCCGGGTGACCCGGGTGTCGGTTTCGGCCGCCTCGATCAGGGCCTGCCGGCCTGCCGCGCCGGTCAGCGCCTCCGGGCACGCCGCCAGCCGGGTGCCCACCCACGCACCGCCGGCACCGGCCGCCAGCACCGCGGCCAGGCTGCGCGGCGAGGCGACCCCGCCGCCGGCCAGCACCGGCACGGACACCGCGTCCAGGACCGCGTCCAGCAACGGCAGCGTCCCCAGCCGCACCTCGCCGTGCCCGCCACCTTCGGCGCCGCGGGCCACCAGGATGTCAACGCCCGAATCGGCCGCCCGACGGGCCCCGACGGCATCGTAAACCTGCGTGACGGTGGGAATTCCGACCTTGTGGGCTTCGTCGACCCAGGAGAAGTCGGTGCCGAAGCTGACCGACAGCAGTGCCGGGCGGGCGGCCAGCGCGTCCTGCAGCAGGCCGTCCTGGCTACGCATCACCCAATCCACCAGTCCGATGCCGAACCGTCCGCTGACGTGCTCGAGCTCGGCGGCCAGCGTCGCCCTGGTGGCGGTGCTGCCCATGCCCACCATGCCCAGGCCACCGGCCGCGGTGACTGCCGCCGCCAGCCGCCCGCCGGCGACCCCGCCCATCGGCGCGTTGAGTATCGGCACCTGCAGGCCGAAGTCCCGCGACCAGGGCGTGGCGAGCACGGTCAGTGGGCGGCGCCGGGCTGGGACTTCAGCACGGTCAGCATGACCACCGAATCCTCCACCGCGTGCAGGGCGTGCCGTACCGGCGGGATGGCGATGTAGTCGCCGGTCCGGCCGTCCCAGCTGTCCGCCCCGGCGGTGAGTTGCACGTGCCCCTGCAGCACCTGCAGGGTGGCCTCGCCGGGACTGTCGTGTTCGGAAAGGTCGTGGTCGGCGAGCAGTGCCAGCACTGTCTGACGCAACTCGTGGGTGTGCCCGCCGTGGATGGTGTGCGCGGCCCGGCCGCTGTGCGACGTGCGGGCTTCCGCCAGCTTCTCGCACGCCAGGGAGGTAAGCGAGAGGGATTCCATAGTTGAGTCCTTTCAAGCGGCTAACAGGAGTATGCCCGCCACCGACAAGGCGATGACCTTGACCGCCTCCAGACCGACGTAACCGTAGTGGGCGTGGGAGCGTGGGCCGTCCGAGCCGGCGAGCACCTGGTCCGAGCGACTGGTCAATCTCGGTCGCACCACAATGAGCTGTACGGCCAGTGCGACGGCGGCGACGGCATACGTGGCGATGATCCGCAGCGGGGTGGGCCCGGCCACCATCAACGCGAGCAGCACCAGCGCGAAACCCACCTCGATGGTGTTGAGCGCGCGAAATACCAAGCGCCCGATGCCCAATCCGATCTGCAGCGTCACGCCGGGCGCCCGGAATTTCAGCGGAGCTTCCAGAAACGAGATCGCCAGCACCATGCCGAGCCACACGAAGGTCACGGCTACCTCGATCGCGTTGCCGGTGCTCATCGCGCCGTGCCTGCCGTCAGATGAGTCAGGCACAGATCCGGTTCCACGAAGGCCTCGAGCCGGTCGACGGTGATGGGTGCCGACCAGCTTTCCAGTGCGCCCTGCATGAGACCGAGGTGGATGGGACACACGACGCTGGATCGGACTTCGGCGAGTTCCAGGAACGGGCAGTGCCGCAGCCCGACCAGTTGCTCGCCGTCGGATTCGCGGCGGTCGGGGGCGAAGCCCAACTCGTCGAGCAACCCGACCAGATGCTCGATCGACTCCTCCACGCCCATGTCGTCCGGCGCGGGCAGCCGTTCCCCCCAGGAGCGGCCCGCGGCCACCGCCCGGGCACTGGAGTTCTCTTCTGCGGCAAGCCCGTTGATCAGGATCTCGGCGAGTAACTGGTAGTGACGGGTGCCGCCGCGGTCCATCTGCCGCACGGCCTGAAACATCGACGGCGGCCGGCCCGGCCCGCGGCGGGCGGGTTCGACCTGTTCCACCTGGCCGTCACCGAGCAGGCTGTCGAGGTGGAAGCGCACCGTGTTGGGATGCACCCCGATCTTGTCGGCGATGGCCAGGATGCTCAGCGGCTCGGGTGAGCTTCGCAGCACCCGCAACACCGCTCGGCGACGGCCGGCATCTTCGGGTGGCTTCGGGCGGCCACTCACTGGTATATCCGGTATGTCATGAGGTAGAGTTTACACAAGTCAGCTTGTGAAAACTAGGGATGGATGACTGCCATGGCCGGTGAGAAGGATGCGCTGCCGTCGTCGACACGCGACGACGCACACGTACAGGGACACTGGCTGCTGGCCCGGCTGGGCAAGCGGGTGCTGCGCCCCGGCGGCGTCGAACTCACCCGCACATTATTGGCCCGCGCCAAGGTCACCGATGCCGACGTGGTCGAGTTGGCACCCGGTTTGGGCCGCACCGCCGCCGAAATCATCGCCCGCAACCCGCGGTCCTACGTCGGCGCCGAGGGCGACCCCGACGCAGCCGGCCACGTGCGCAGCGTTCTCGGCGGCCGCGGCGAGGTCCGGGTGACCGACGCCGCCGAGACCGGCCTGCCCGACGCCAGCGCCGACGTCGTCATCGGCGAGGCGATGCTGACCATGCAGGGCGATTCGGCCAAGCACGCGATCGTGGCCGAGGCTGCGCGGGTGCTGCGCCCCGGAGGTCGCTACGCGATCCATGAACTCGCCCTGACCCCCGACGACGTCCCCGAGGAGATCAGCACCGAGGTGCGCCAGGCGCTGGCGCGGTCGATCAAGGTCAATGCCCGTCCGCTGACCATTGCCGAATGGTCGGAACTGCTGGCCGGTCACGGCCTGGTTGTGGAGAACGTCGCCACCGCCCCGATGGCGCTGCTGCAGCCGCACCGGATCGTGTCCGACGAAGGCCTGCTGGGCGCGCTGCGGTTCGCCAAGAACGTGCTGACCCAACCCGAGGCACGTAAACGGGTCCTGATGATGCGCAACACTTTTCGCCAGCACCGCGAGCGGCTGGCGGCCGTCGCCATCGTCGCGCACAAGCCCGGCGCCGCCTAATCGGTCAGCGCCTGCCGCGCCCGCTCGATGCTCTGGTCGACCAGCCGGTCGATTGCGCCCCGTCCGCCGGGGACCTCTGCCGCACTCAGGTTTCGGGCCATGGCGGCGGTGTGCACTCGCAGCCCGGTCAGCAGTTCCGCGCACTGCGAGCCGGCGACGACGGTACGCCGCGCCATCGTGCGCAACGTGTCCCACTCGGTGTGCCAGGAACCGTCGGGGCGTTCGTCGTTGGCCAGCGCCGCCGCGGTGTGCAGGGTGGCGGCCAGCGGCGGCGCGGCCAGGGCGGCGCGTCGAATCAGGATGGACAACACCGGATTTCGCTTGTGCGGCATCGCCGAGGAGCCGCCGCGCTGTCCGTCGCCGGGTTCGCTCAGTTCGGCGATCTCGGGCCGGACCAGGGTGACGACGTCAGAGGCGATGCGCCCCCAGCAGTCGGTGCAGCCGACCAGGGCGTCCCCGACTGCGGTGACCGGCGCCCGCGTGGTGTGCCAGGGCGAGCGGTAACTCAGGCCCAAAGTTGTTGCCGCAGTTCGAGTTATGTGTTCAGCCAGCTCAGCGGGATCGGCTGACTCGGACAGCACCAGCTCGACGGTGGCCGCGCGGGTCCCGACGGCGCCGCCAAACTGCGCCGGGGTCGACAGCGCACCGAGCCGGGCATACGCCTCGACCACACCGTCGAGCCAGCCGGCGACCTTGGCGCCGAACGTAGTGGGCGCCGCGCACTGGGTCAGGGTGCGCGCCACCATCGGGGTGGTGCGATGGGTGGCGGCCAGAGTCGACAACGTGGCGATCTGTTCGGCCAGCTGCGCACTCACCTGCCCGACGACCTCACGCACTGCCAGCATCAGTGCCGTGTCCAGGACGTCCTGGCTGGTCAGTCCCCGATGGATCCAGGGACTCAGCGCGGGCACCGCCCGTCGACGCAGCAGGGCCACCAGGCCGAACACCGGGTTGCCGCCGTCCTCGGCGGTCACCGCGAGTTGCTCGCAGTCATGCGCGCCGACCAGGTGCGCCAGATCGGTCCCCGGCACCGGCGCCACCCCGGTGGTGACCAGCGCGTTCAGCCAGGCCGATTCGACGGCGACCATCGACCGGAGCAGCGCCTGGTCGGTCATGCAGTCGCCGGCACGCTCGTCACCGGGCCAGAGCAGATTGGTCATCGCCGATCTTCCCTGAACGCCAGGAACACGGTCTCGCGCGGTCCCTGCAGATGGATGTCGAAGCGCAGTCGCGAGTCGCTCTCGGCGACGCACGCCAGGGTCGCCCGACGCGGTGCGGGCAGCGCAGGATCGATGTCCAGCGCAGCACCCGGCACATAGGCACGGGTGCACAATCGGTGCAGCAGCCCCCGGGCGAACACGGTGACCGCGAAGAAGGCCGGCCGCGCCGGGCTGGTCGGGCCTGGGACCACGGTGCGGAAGGAGTAGTGACCGTCGACGTCGGTGGCGGCTCGGCCCCAACCGGTGAATGTCGCCCCGTCGCGTCGCAGCGAACCGGCGGCCCGCGCAATCTGGCCGGCGCCGTCCGGCTGCCAGATCTCGATCAACGCGTCCGGCACGGCCGCGCCCGCGCCGTCGAAGACATTGCCGTGCAATGTAATTGCGTCCGCACGGTCTCCTGCCAGGTCGTTGTCACCCGGGAACGGCAGCCCGATACCGAAGAACGGTCCTACGGTTTGCCCTGGCGTGCATGGCGATTCATCCATCAGCACATCCCAGCACAATGTCCCAGCGGTAGCCCGTGGCATATTCTGGCTCGGTGAGGTCGTGGTCGTACCGTGCGACCAGACGTTGGCGCGCAACGGGATCCACGACGGACTGGTAGATGGGGTCCAGATCGAACAGCGGGTCCCCGGGAAAGTACATCTGGGTGACCAGACGCTGGGTGAAGGCGGTCCCGAAGACCGAGAAGTGGATGTGCGCGGGGCGCCAGGCGTTGCGGTGATTACGCCACGGGTACGGGCCGGGCTTGATCGTGGTGAAGCGGTAGGAGCCGTCGGAACCGGTGAGACACCGGCCGGCGCCGGTGAAGTTCGGGTCCAGCGGTGCCGGGTGCCGGTCGTGCTGATGGCGGTAGCGGCCGGCGGCGTTGGCCTGCCAGATCTCGACCAGCTGACCCGCCACCGGGCGGCCGGCGAGGTCGAGCACCCGGCCGGTCACGATGATGCGCTCCCCGATCGGTGCACCGACGGTCAGGTCCGCATCAAGCGGGCCGACGTCCTGGTGGCCGAAACACGGCGACCAGCGTTCGATCTCGTCCGGGTCGACGGCCAGCGCCGGGTGCTTCGGATGACGCAGCACGCTGCTGCGGTAGGGCGGGTAGTCCAGCCGCGGCTGGGGTTCCGGGCCGGTGCGGTCCGCGGCGAGCACAGCGATCTCCGCCGTGATGTCGCGTTGTGATGCGACGCGCTGCGATGCGGCCTCCACGACGCCTGAGGCTACCGCCACCCGGCCCGGCCGGCTGGTAATTGACGCGGCCCGGCCGATATCGCATTCTGGTGAACAGAAAATTCCTCTGCTGACCAGACATCGATGATCGTGGTGTGCCGTGACCGTTGATAGTGACCTGTTCGAGAATGTGCGCCGCGGCATGATTCCGGCGCATATCTACAACGACAAGGACCTGTTCACCCGGGAAAAAGAGCGGCTGTTCAGCCGGACCTGGATGTTTGTGGCGCACGAGTCGGAGATTCCGCAGGACGGCGACTACGTGGTGCGCCGGGTGCTCGACGACTCCTTCATCATCAGCCGCGATTCACACGGGCAGGTGCGGGCGTTGTTCAATATGTGCCTGCACCGCGGCATGCAGGTGTGCCGCGCGGAGGTGGGCAACGCGTCCAATTTTCGCTGCCCCTACCACGGTTGGACCTACCGCAACGACGGCCGGCTCACCGGCCTGCCGTTTCACCGCGAGGCCTACGGCGGCGACCGGGGCTTCGCCAAAGACCAAACTCTGCTGCCCGCACCGAATCTGGCGAGCTACAACGGCCTGATCTTCCTCAGCCTGGACCCGCACGCGCCGCCGCTGCGGGAGTACCTCGGCGACTTCGCTTTCTATCTGGACTTCTACACCAGGCAGAGCGAGCTGGGCGTGGAACTCCGCGGTCCGCAACGCTGGCGGATCAAGGCGAACTGGAAGATCGGCGCCGAGAACTTCTCCGGCGACATGTACCACACCCCGCACACGCACGCCTCGATCGTCGAGATCGGCCTGTTCCGCGAACCGAAGGCGCAGAAACGCAAGGACGGTGCCACCTACTGGGCGCAGCGCGGCGGCGGCACCACCTACAAACTGCCGCCGGGCGACTTCGACGCCCGGATGCGCTACGTGGGCTACCCCGACGACATGATCGGCCGCATCAAGGAGGTCTGGTCGCCGCGACAGCAGCAGGTCGTCGCCGAAGACGGCTTCATGTTCTCGGCCGCCACCTGTTTCCCCAATCTCAGCTTCGTGCACAACTGGCCCAAATTGCCCGGCAGCGAACAAGTGCTGCCGTTCATCTCGATCCGGCAGTGGCAACCGATCAGCGAGAACGAAACCGAGGTGTGCTCGTGGTTCGCGGTGGACGCGGCGGCACCCGAGCAGTTCAAAATGGATTCGTACAAAGCGTATCTGATGTGCTTCGGATCGACCGGCATGTTCGAGCAGGACGATGTGGAGAACTGGGTCTCGCTGACCACCACCGCCGGTGGCGCGATGGCCCGGCGCCTGTTGCTGAACAGCCGGATGGGACTGCTTGAAGACGACACCCCGGTGATCGACACCCTGGCGCCGGAGGCCTTCCACGGTCCGGGGCGCGCCCAGGTCGGTTACAACGAATACAACCAGCGCGAGTTACTCAAATTATGGGCGGATCATCTCTCATGAAACCGTTGCCGTTCAACGATATCCGCCATCTGCAGGCACACCAGTTCCTGGTCGACGAAGCGTATCTGCTCGATCGCCAGCAGTATGAGGCGTGGCTGGACACGATGACCGACGACATCCGTTACGTGATGCCGGTGCGCGTCACCACCGCCCGCGGCGCCGGGTTCGACACTCCCGCCTTCCCGAAGCCGGGGATGGACCACTTCGACGAGGACCGGTACTCACTGAGCCAGCGGGTGGCCCGGATGGGTACCGAGCATGTGTGGGCTGAGGATCCGCCGTCGCGGTTGCGGCACTTCATCACCAACGTGCGCACGTTCGCCTCCGACGACCCGACCGAACTGCTCGTCGAATCGGCCGAACTGCTGTTCCGCAGCCGCGGCGACGTCAACGAGAGCGCGTTGTTGTCCTGCGCACGTCAGGATGTGCTGCGCGGGTGCGACGGCGACTGGAAACTGGCCCGTCGCACGATCGTTGCCGACGAGTCGGTGCTGCGGATGCAGAACCTGGCGGTGTTCCTGTGAACCCGAAGATCCAACCGGTCGGTGAACCGCTCACTGTCGCAAATGAATTCACCGAAGTCGTGGTGCAGCGCGTGGAGACCCGCAACGGATCCCGGCTGCTCATCACCGCCCCCCGCAGCGGCCGGTGGATCAGCCTGGACGCCCTCGAGGTGGAGGCACTGACCTGGCAGAACCCCCGTACGCTGGCGGCCATGGTCGGCAACTCCAACGCGCCGCTGCTGCCCGACGAGCCGGAAGCCGACGATGACCGGCTGGCTTGACGGCAAGCGGGCGCTGGTGGTGGGCGCCGGCTCCGGGATCGGCCGGGCGGTGGTCGATGCCTTCCGCGCCGACGGTGCGAAAGTTGCTGTGCTGGAACGTGATCCGGACAAGTGCAACCGGTTGCGCGACGAGCTCCCCGAGGTCCCTGTGATCGAGGGTGACGCCACCGGACGGGACGCGAACGACAGCGCGGTGCGCGCCGCCGTGCACAGCTTCGGCGGACTGGACACCCTGATCAACTGCGTCGGGGTGTTCGACTTCTACCGGGGAATCGACGACATCGACGCCGACGACCTGCCGGCCGCCTTCGACGAGATGTTCCGCACCAATGTGCTCAGTCAGCTGCAGTCGGTCAAAGCCGCACTCCCGGCGCTGCGCGGGCACCCGGGTGCCTCGATCGTGCTGACCGAGTCGACGTCGGCCTACTATCCCGGTCGTGGCGGCGTGCTGTACGTGCCGTCGAAGTTCGCCGTGCGGGGTTTGGTGACGGCGTTGGCGCACGAGTTGGCGCCGCACATCCGGGTCAACGGGGTGGCGCCGGGCGGAACGCTGGACACCGACCTGCGCGGACTGGCCAGCCTCGGCCTGGCCGAGGTCCGCCTGGACGACTCCCCCGACCGGGCAACGGATTTGGCGGCACGCAGTCCGCTCAATGTCGCGCTGTCCGGTGCCGACCACGCGTGGAGCTATGTGTTTTTGGCAGCGCAGCGCTCCCGCGGCATCACCGGTGAGACCGTCCACCCCGACGGGGGGTTCCGGCTTGCTTGAGCAGCAACGCATTCTCCTCGCCCAGGCCTGCCGGGTCGCCGCTGCCCGCGGCCTGGTGGACGGCATCCTCGGCCATCTGAGTCTGCGCGTCGACGAGGACCGCCTGCTCATCCGCTGCCGCAGCGACTCCGATACCGGCGTGGCGTTCACCCGTCCCAGCGACATCCGGTTGATCGATTTCGACGGAAAGGCCGGAGCCACCGGCGAACTCGACGGTTACCGGGTACCCAACGAGTTGCCGATCCACCTGGAGACCATGCTGGCCGACGCCCGACACCAGGCCGTCGCGCACCTTCATCCGCCGGAGGCCGTCGCCGCCGATCTGGCCGGCATCACCATCCGGCCCATCTACGGCGCCTATGACATTCCGGGCGCTTGGCTGGCCCGCGCCGGCGTGCCGGTCTACGAACGCGCGGTGCTGATTCGAAGCTCGGAACTGGGCAAGCAGATGGTGGCGGCGATGGGCACCGCGTCGGTGGTGATCTGTCGCGGGCACGGCATCACCAGCGCCGCCGGTACCGTACCGCAGGCGGTGTTGCAGGCGATCAGCCTGAATGAGTTGGCGCGCATGGCATTACGCGTACGGTCCGCCGGTGGCACGCTGACCGAGATCGACGACGCCGACTGGGACGACCTGCCGGACCTGGGGGCGGGGTTCAACGTCGACGCGGCGTGGCGGCACGAGGTGGCCCGGTTGGCGGCTCAGCCCAGCTGACCGCCGATCTCATCGGCCGCCCGGACAAGCGCGGCCGCGATTGCCCGATATTTCGAGGTGGGCAGCCGGTGCTGCGGGGCGGCGGCATTCAGCGCGAGGCGCAACCCGGGAGCGCCGGTGGGAATCGGTACTGCCACCGAGGCCACGCCCTCCTCGCTCTCCTCCCGGTTGCCGGCGTAACCCCGCTCGCGGATGCGGGACAGTTCGGATTCCAGCTTCGCCCGGCTGACGATCGAGCGCGCCGTGATTCCGGGCAGCGCCTCCTGCGGAAGCAGTTGCCGCAGTTCGGCTTCGGACAACCCGGCCAGCAAGGCCTTGCCCGTCGAGGTGCAATGCGCCGGCATGGTGCGGCCCAGTCGGGAAGCCACCCGAACCGCCTTCGGACCTTCCACCGCGGCGACGAAGCGGATGTTCGCGCCGTCGAGCATCCCGACGTGGATCGTCTCGCCGAGCTGCTCGCTGAGGGTGCGCATGACCGGCAGCGCGGTGCGCGCAATGTCGATGCGCCCGAAGATCGCGAACGCCACGCTGGTCAGGGCCGGTCCCGGCAGGTACGCCTTGGAGTCGGGGTCCTGGCGGACGAAGCCGCGGTAGGTCAGCATCGCCAGCAGTCGGTGCGCGGTCGACGACGCCACACCCAAATACCGTGTCGCCTCGCTCAGCCGGATCTGCGGTTGCTCCCCCAGCAGCAACAGCAGCTTGAGTGCATTGTCGACCGACTCGATCGGGTACTGCGGCGCCTCTTTCCGCACCCGCAGAGCGTATCGCCGCGACCCCCTGAACCGGCCGCGTGGAAAAGGAGTCGCCGAAAACCGCATGCGCCGCCGAAAACTTGGCTACCGTTCCTCGCAGCGTCGCGTTGCCCGGTGGTCGGGGAAATCATGACTGGTAGGCAGCGCGGCGCGCTATTGCGCCGGCGCCCGGGGGGCCGCGTCGGCGACGCCGGAGAGGACACCCTGTTGAGCTATTACACAATGCCACCAGAAATCAACTCGGTACGGATGTTCGTCGGCGCGGGGGCAGCGCCGATGCTGCACGCCGCCAGGGCCTGGAGTGGATTGGCCCAGGAGTTGGGGACCGCCGCGGAATCCTTCACGTCGGTGACGTCGTGCCTGACGGAGTCCGCGTGGCAGGGTGCGGCCGCCGCCGCGATGACAGCCGCCGCCGCGCCCTACGCGAGTTTCCTCACTGCGGCATCAACGCAGGCCGCCGGGGCGGCCACCCAAGCCGGCGCGGTGGCGGCCGCGTTCGAGGCGGCCCGGGCGGCCACCATCCACCCGCTGGTGGTGGCAGCCAACCGCAACGCGTTCGTGCAGCTGGTGGTGTCGAACCTGTTCGGGCAGAACGCGCCCGCGATCGCCGCCGCGGAAAGCATCTACGAGGAGTTCTGGGCCGCCGACGTCGCCGCGCTGGTGGACTATCACGGCTGGGCGTCGGCGGCCGCGGCGCAGCTGACCTCCTGGCCGGACGCGCTAGCCGGTTTGAGCACCTTGAACACCAGCATCGGCAACACCGGCGCGCTGAACCTGGGCATCGGCAATCTCGGCAACAACAACCTGGGCAGCGGAAATACCGGCAACGGCAACTACGGCAGTGGCAACTACGGCAATCAAAACCTGGGCAGCGGAAACGGTGGCGACGGCAACCTGGGCGGCGGCAATACAGGTAACTCCAACGTTGGCAGTGGCAACTGGGGTAGTACCAATTTCGGCAACGGCAACGTCGGCGACTTCAATCTGGGCAGCGGAAATCAGGGCAACCAGAACGTCGGCCCCGGCAACGTCGGCAACGGAAACGTGGGCGGCGGAAACCAGGGGTCGACCAATTTCGGTAGCGGCAATATCGGCAGCTCCAACGTGGGCAGCGGCAACATCGGGACCTCGAACACCGGGGTGGGGAATACCGGCAATTTCAACGTCGGGTTCGGTAACAACGGCAACAACAACATCGGTTTCGGACTCACGGGCGATAACCAGGTCGGCATCGGCGCCTTGAACGCCGGTATCGGCAACCTCGGCTTCGGTAATTCCGGCAACAACAACATCGGATTCTTCAACTCCGGCGACAACAACATCGGCTTCTTCAATTCCGGGAACGGCAGCTTCGGTTTCGGTAACTCCGGCGACACGAACACCGGCTTCTGGAATGCCGGCATCGGAAACACCGGCTTCGGTAACTCCGGCTACACCAACCTGGGCTTCGACAACGCCGGCAACGGTAATTTCGGTGCTGGGAACGCGTACTTCGACAACGTGGGCTTCGGCAATGCGGGATCCGGGAACACCGGGTTATTCAACTCCGCGGGGTACGGAACCAACACCGGCATCGGCAACTCGGGCTATTTCAACACCGGCCTGTTCAACTCGGGCAGCGTCAATACCGGCGGGTTCAATTCAGGCACCTATAACACCGGGTTCGGCAGCTCGCAGACACCGGAGGGAGTGTTCCATTCGGGCTTCGGCAACGTCGGTAGCAACCTGTCCGGCTTCTACAACACCGGCAGCGACTCCTCGGGCTTCCAGAACACCACTGATGACGCGTATGGCTATACCTCCGGAGTCGGCAACTCCAACGGTCGCGGCAACGTGGGCTTCTACAACTCAGGGTTTGCGCTCTCGGGCATCGGCAATACCGGCGCATACAACACCGGCTTGTACAACACCGGGAACTACAGCTCGGGCGTGCACAACGCGGGCAACTCCAGCTCCGGCGGCTGGAACGAGGGCAACAACCAGTCCGGGTTCTTCCACTAGTCACCCGCAATTGGCAGCGGTCAGGCATCCTTTAACCCATGAACGTGGAGGCCCTGCTTCAGACCATCCCGCCGCTCGCGGTGTACCTGGTGGTCGGTGGAGTCGTCGGACTCGAGAGTCTGGGCATACCGCTGCCCGGGGAAATCGTGTTGGTCAGCGCCGCCCTGATGTCGTCGCATCACGAGCTGGCGGTGAACCCGGTCGGCGTCGGCGCCGCGGCGGTGATCGGCGCGGTGATCGGCGACTCCATCGGGTACTCGATCGGACGCCGGTTCGGGATGCCGCTGTTCGACCGGCTTGGCCGGCGCTTCCCGAAGCACTTCGGCCCCGGCCACGTCATGCTGGCCGAAAGGACGTTCAACCGCTGGGGTGTGCGCGCGGTGTTCTTCGGCCGGTTCATCGCGCTGCTGCGCATCTTCGCCGGACCCCTGGCCGGGGCGTTGAAGATGTCCTACCCACGGTTTCTGGTCGCCAACGTCAGCGGCGGCATCTGCTGGGCCGGGGGCACCACCGCGCTCGTCTATTTCGCCGGCGTGGCTGCGGAGAAATGGATGTCGCGGTTCTCCTGGGTAGCGCTGGTCATCGCCCTCATCTGCGGCGTCACCGCGGCTATCCTGCTGCGCGAGCGCACGTCTCGGGCCATCGCCGAGCTCGAAGAAGAACACCACCGCAAGGCCGGCACCACCGCCTGAGTCAGCCGGCCGCCTCACCGAGCTGCGGGCGATGCTGCTCGATCAGCGTCCGCGCCAGCGACTGGGCGCGGTGCGCGGAGTCGCGGTCGCCCACCGCGGCCAGGATGATCGCGCCTTTCATCAGGAGATGCCAGGACCAGGCGAAGTCCTCGACGTCAAGCAGCCCGGCGGCCACCGCGCGCTCGCGCACTATCTGCCGGACGTTGTCGAGGTGGACGATGCAGGCCTGCCCGGCGGGGTGATCGGGACCCAACTCCAGCAGCACGTTGATGAACGAGCAGCCCTCGTAACCGTCCCGGTGCTGGAACCACTCGTGTAGCACGTCGAAGATCGCCAGCAACTGCTCCTCGGCCGTGGCGCCCCGCTGGGCGGACTGCTGTTCGATCAATCCATGGGTCCAGAGCTCTTCGCGCCGCTGCAGCACCGCCAGCACCAGATCGTTTTTGGTGGCGAAGTGGCGGTACAGGGTCGCCCTGGCCACCCCGGCGCGTTCGATGACTTCGTCGGTGCCGACGGCGCGGATGCCGCGACGACTGAACAGCTCGTAGCCAGCGCCCAGAATCCGTTCGCGGGCCGGCACAGCTGACGCCGCGGACCCGGTGACCTCGGTCGTTGCCATATCAGGCCTTACCGTACTCTTAGCCCGACCGTGTAGACAGACCGCCCTGTCTTGTTATAGAAATGGTATCCACAGGACAAGAATTTGTCTGTCTTCAGATTGCAGGACGGGCATCCATCGCGGCGTAGTTCACGCCAGCCGATTAGGAGTGCACCATGAGCCTGGCCATTTCCGAATCATTCTCCACCCACCTGACGCTCAGCACTCGGTTGGTCTACGCGTTGGGCGATCCGCGCAGCACGCTGCGCGCCATCACCGACCGCAGCGGCGACGCGGTGGTCATCCATGCCGGCGGGGAGGTCGACGCCTGTAATGAGCAGACCTGGCGCCAGCTGGTGACCGAGGCGGCCGCGACCACCACCCCGCCCGGGCCGTTGGTCGTCGATGTCACCGAAGTCGAGTTCCTGGGCTGCTGCGCCTACAGCGTGCTTGCCGAGACGGCCGAGCAGTGCCGGCTGCGCGGCGGCGAACTACGTCTGGTGAGCCCTGCGCGGGCCGTCGAGCGCGTGGTGCGGGCGGGCGGCTGGGCTGCCACGCTGCCGATCTACCCGACTGTCGACGACGCCCTGAGCGCGCGGCGGTAATCTGGCCTGCGGCGTTATGCCGCGCCGTTGGCGACCAGTTCTCGGTCCGCCGCGGCCGGTGGCGGCCCCACCTCCAGCACCGCCCGGACCGAGGCGCGCAGGTAGTCGCCCAGCATGGGCATCCCGAATTGCTGCCCGCGCGGACCGATCCATTTGGGCAGGTCGATGATGCAGGCGGCGATCAAGTCGACTGCGACGGCGTCGCTGCGCCGCCACATTCTGTCGGCCAGCTGCGACATCGCCGCGTGCAGTTCCGCCGCCAGGGTGTGCAACTGCGCGGCGATCTCGTCCGGCATCGGTTGGCCGGCCACGTCCTCGCGGCGCACCGTCATCAGGCAGGCCGACGATCCCGGATACATCTCGGGATACAGCAGCGACGTTTCGGCCGCGGCGTACACCGCGTCCAGCGGCTCACTGTCCGCTTCGGACCGGGCATCGTCGACCAGGCTGCTCAACAGGTCCAGAAAGCGGCGTTCCGCACGTATCCACACCCGCCCGAGCAGGCCGCCGCGCGACTCGAACGCCCGGTAGATGGCGCCGTTGGAGACGCCGGTGGCCTTGGTGAGTGCGCGGATCGTGACGGCTTCGATCCCGTGCTCGGCGACCAGTTCTTCCGCGGCGTCCAGGACGTCGTCGTGTCCGCGCGACCGGGGACTCAACACTGCTGACCACTCCTTCTTCGGATGTGTGTTGCGGTCATTGTCCCCAACCGGCCTGGATCGCACAGCGAAATGGCCGATACGGCCGAACTCGCACCGGGTTTGGCGCCGGCCGCGCGGGTAGCTTGGCGGACATGGGCACATCGTGCTCGGCGAGCGGCCTTCCCACGGTGGGGGTCGAAGAGGAATTTCTGCTCGTCGAACCGCAGACCGGCGAACCGGCACCCCGCAACAACGCGGTAGCCATCGAGGCGGCCCGCCGCGGCGTCGACATGCAGCTGGAGCTGAGCAGTTGTCAGGTAGAGATCGCTTCCGGGGTGGTGCGGACCAGTCGGGAACTGCGCGATGAACTCGCGGCGCTGCGCCGTACTGCGTCGGCGGCCGCCGACGCGGCCGGGGTCCGGCTGCTGGCGCTGGGTCTCCCGCCGGTGACGCCGCACGAGTTCCCGGTCACCGACACCCCGCGGTACAAGCAGATCGGCGAGCGGTTCGGGATGGTCGCACACGAGCAGGGCATCTGCGGCGCTCATGTGCATGTCGAGGTTCCCGATCGGGCGGCCGCCGTCCACGCGAGCAATTGGCTGCGGCCGTGGTTGCCGACACTGCTTGCGCTGTCAGCGAATTCGGCGGTGTACCGCAGTTGTGACACCGGCTATGCGAGCTGGCGCAGCGTGCTGTGGCGGCGTTGGCCGGTGGCGGGCGCTCCGCCGTATTTCGCCTCGCCCGACGAGTACGACCGCACCGTGCAGATGCTGGTCGACACCGGGGTGTTGCTGGATCAGGGCATGGTCTATTGGGACGTGCGCCCGTCCGCGGTGTTCCCGACGGTCGAGGTGCGGGTCGCCGACGTGCCGGCGACGGTTGACGAGACGGTGTTGCTGGCCACCCTGATCAGGGCCGCGGTGATCACTGCCGTCGACGAAGCGCCGGCAGGTGCCGACCGGCTGCCCCCGGCGGTCTTGCGCGCCGCGTACTGGCAGGCCGCGCACGATGGACTGGCCGGCAACACGCTGGATCTGATCAGCGGCCGCGGCTCGGTACCGGCCCGCGAGCAGCTTTCTGCGCTGGTGCAGCGGGTACGCCCGGCGCTGGACGCACTCGGCGAGTACGCCCGGGTGGTCGAGGAAGTCGACCGAGTTGCCACGCAGGGCAACGGGGCGATGCGTCAGTTGCGGGCGTGGCGCGAGCGCGGCGAGGTGATGGACGTCATCGAAGCGGCTGCCGCGGCCACACTGTCGGCTCACTGACTGGGCTCACTGACTCGGCTCACAGGGAAAGCAGTCGGTACAACCCGATCAATCCCACCACAACGATGGTGGCGCGCAATGCATTCGGCGACAACCGTCGGCCGTACCGGGCACCGACCAGCCCGCCGATCGACGAGCCCACTGCGATCACACCTGCCGCCGGCCAGCTGATGCGATCCCACGCCACCAACGTATAGCCAACGGCGGCAACAACATTCACCACCAGCGTGAGCAGGTTCTTGGCGGCGTTCATGCGCTGGACGGACTCCGGCAGCAATGCACCCATCATCCCGACCAACAGAATGCCCTGCGCGGCAGTGAAATAACCGCCGTAGACGCCGACCGCGAAGGTCCCCACCACAAGTGCGACCATCCGGGCGGAGGTGATCCGCTCGACCGAGCGGCCCTCCTGTTCGGCCCGCCGCCGCGCCCAGGATTGCAACCACGGCCCGAGCACCACCAGCACCAGAGCCAGCACCAGCAGCGCCGGCACGATCCGGGTGAACACCTGCTCGGGCAGATGCAGCAGCAGGTAGGCGCCCAGCACCCCGCCGGCCAGCGAAGCCGGAATCTGCCAGCGCAACCGATCCCACTGACCGCGCAACTCGGCGCGGTAACCCCAGGTGCTGGACACTCCCCCGGCCACCAGACCGACCGCGTTGGACATGGTGGCCGTGACCGGCGGATAGCCGAGGGCAACCAACGTCGGAAACGTGATCAGGGTGCCCGAGCCGACGAGCGCGTTGATCGCACCGGCCCCGAGTCCAGCCAGCCCGATCAGGAGCAGGTGGTGAACCGACACCCCGAGAACCCCGAAAGTCTAGTGACGACACCGAAATTCAGCGGGCGCCCGGGGGTTACCCGAGCACCCGCTGATCCGGTCTGACGGCGTAGCCCTGTGCTAGGAACCTAGGTAGGGAACGCCGGGCAGGTTGGGGATGTTGTGCCAGTTGGGCAGCGGGCCGCCCTGCTGGAACAGCTGCACCGCAGCGTCCTGCCCGTTTGCGTTGGCAACCCAGTCGCGGATGGTGAAGAACAGATCGGTGCTGGCCCGGGTGGCCAGTTGCGCGGCGACGTCGTACTCATTGAGGTTGGTGCCCGGGACGGGCGTACCACCGCGCGGGGTGTGCGGGCCGTCCTTGTTCAGCAGCGTGTGGCACTCCTGGAATCCCGGCGGCGGTCCGCCCGCAGGGCAACCCTCGAGGGGGAACTGCTGCGCGAAGTCGATGCTGTAGTAACCGGTGTGCAGGTCGGCCGGGAAGTCGGCCGGGTTGCAGACGGGGAAGATCGGCGGGGCGAGCCGGTCCAGCTGGCCGATGGCGATGTTGTCGTCGACCCAGTTGGAGTGGGAGTAGAAGTCCTGCAGGGTGTGCAGCAGGGCCCCGAACGCGGCGCGGGCACCGGGCCCGTCAGCCTCGACGTTGCCGTTGAGCACCGATCCGCTCAGGATGATCGGCGAGAAGGTGTCCCAGGCGACTCGCGCTCGATTGCAGATGTCGGTGGGGTTGATCGAGTTGTCCAGGTGCCGGAACTCGTCGGTGGCGAAGGCATCGCTGCCCAGCGCGCCGCCGCCCGGCGGCGGCCCCACCAGGATCTGGTTGACCGCCAGCTGGCTGACCTGGTCAGCGGGAAGCGCGTTGCGCGTGATCGTCTCGTGGTACTTGACGTAGAACGCCTGAGCCGTCGGCGCGCCGAAGGATACGACGGCTGCGACGGCCGCCAGTATCGCGACGAGGACGCCCAACGGGTGCCTGCGGGTTAGCGTCATGAGAACTCCGTACTGGTAGGGACAGCTAATTGGGACCTAGAAGAACTCGGTGTCGTGCGCTTTCGTAGACGTTTCCTCATGAACCTTACGAAATCAATAAAGACCCGTCGATATCAGCATCAACGCATGCTTTCCGCGAGGTAGGGAAGCGTCGTAGTCCGGTAGGTCTCCACGGTGTCCGCGAGCAGTTCGGCGAACTTGGCCTGCAGGGTTGCCGTCGCGTCTCCAACCGGCTTGTCGCAGAAGCGGCACCGGGCCGCGAACCGGGCGTGCTCGTCCTCACCGGGCCAGAATCGGCGTGGCCCCACCGTGGCTCCCGGGTCGTACTGAACGGCTTGATGCGCGCTCTCGCGCAGGATCCTTCCGACCGGATGTTGCTGTGGGCATTCGAGTTTCAGCGTGCCGATGCCTTCGGAGAAGCTCATTGCTAGATGTCGCTGGTGAGATACCGGGTCTTGACCGGGGGCGCGGCCAGCAACGGCGGAAGCTGCGTCAGCTTGCCTTCCCCGGCCCTGAACCGGCGGTAGGCCTCGTCGTGGTCCACCGATTCCCACACCTCGTAGATCAGCCAGTGCGCCTCGTCCTGCTCGTCGACCCACACGTCGGTCTGCAGGTTGCCGTCGAACGCGCGGGTGTCCTGCAGGGCCCGGCCCATCAGTTCTCGCCCGGCCGATACCTGATCGGGCTTGAATCGCAGCTCGAGAATCACCGTGACCGGCATCGTCGTCTCCTGTTCTGCCGCGGCGCGTGCGGTCAGGGGAATGGTACTTCGTGGGCACTGGCCAGCGGTCGCACCGAATGCCTTACCCGGACTCCGGGCGGCGGGGCGGTAGCTATGCCGGCGCGCCGTACTGCTCGTTGGGCAGGCCAGGCGTCGCGGCCAGCGGATCCGGACCGAAGCGATTCGGCCCCTCGGTGCCCCTCGCGACAACCCAGACCAGCAGCGCGATGGCCCCGATGACCGGGATGAGGCTGAGCAGCACCCACCAGCCCGAGGCGTCCACGTCGTGCAGGCGTCGGACACTGACGGCCAGGCTCGGGATCGCGGTGAGGAGGTTGAATATGACCGAGACGATCTGCGTGTCCATGCTGGCGTCGACCAGGGTGGACGCGATGCCGCCCAGGACGGTGAAGAGGACCCAGTACCAGAACTCGGAGCGGCAGGCGCGACCGCTGAAGGTGACGTACTTGGTGAACCCGGTCGCGACGGCCTGCCCGAAGCCCATCTCATCTCCCCCGGATCGGGATGCGTACTTGTGGTCCCGGCTGGGATCGAACCAGCGACCTTCCGCGTGTGAAGCGGACGCTCTTCCACTGAGCCACGGGACCGGCGCCGAGAGGCGAACGACGTCGAAGATTATCACGATCCGCTGAGGGGACGTGCGACGCGAACCGTCCACCCCCGCATTGGACACGCTCGGTACCAAGGAATTTGTGTGCGCTCGCGCACTGGACTATCGTCGTGCTTCGCACCGAGCGACGATCTCGCTCGTTGCGCGCGGATGTAGCGCAGTTGGTAGCGCATCACCTTGCCAAGGTGAGGGTCGCGGGTTCGAATCCCGTCATCCGCTCGAAGGTGCAAATGGCATCAATCCAGCGGTGGAGTGGCCGAGTGGTGAGGCAACGGCCTGCAAAGCCGTGCACACGGGTTCGATTCCCGTCTCCACCTCCGACTTTTGACCCCAGCGCGATTAGCTCAGCGGGAGAGCGCTTCCCTGACACGGAAGAGGTCACTGGTTCAATCCCAGTATCGCGCACCAGCATTATCGCAGATCAGGACGTTTAGTTAGAAGGACTGATCAATCAGCATGCAATAGTCATGCAATAGCGGTCAGCTCACAGCGGTGTAGAAGACCGTCTGCCCATCCAGAAAGTCCTCGGTGTTACTCATGAGGCCTATGTGGCGAGCGTCGCTTATACCGGAGACGTGTAGCGAAATGCCGCAAGCCTCTCGGCGTGTCGCTACCTCTCTATCCCCTTTTGACGTGTCAACCTCAACCTGAGGAAACAGCGATGGGATGATTGATGCCGGAAGGACCAGGCGCGGAGGAACCGCCCGTGCCGGAGACCGTTGAGGAGACGCCGAACCCCGAGCCACAGCCCGAACAGGCTTGGAAGGCGCTGTCACTCGTCAATGAGTGGATACGCCACGCCGAGACCAAGGCTGGCGCAATTCTTGCGGCGGCGGGCGTCACCGGTGGGGTCCTCTACAACCTGGTGAAAAGCCAGCAGCACGCCCCATGCTTGATGAACGCACTTCCCGCCCTTTGCGGCGCGCTTGTCTTCGCAGCCGGGTTCTGCGCGACTGCCACATTGATCCCACGGCGAAATGTGTCTGGCGGTCCGGAGAACTTCAGCAACCTGCTTTTCTATTCGCATGTGGCACTCGCGTACCGAAACGATGAACCAACCTATGCCCAGGTACTTGCCGCGTTGACGTCCGACCCTCACGACTTAACTCGTCATCTCGCAAATCAGGTCCACGCGAATTCGGTGGTAGCGGATCGCAAGTTCGTCTGGGCGACGCGCGGCATCAAATTCCTCGTCGGCGCTCTGGCTGCGCTGGGCATAATCGCGGTGGTAATAGGAGCTCGGAGTCTGACAGCATCGTTCCAGTGACACAGATGGCTGCAGCGGAGAACGCTACGAGCCATAGACCCCAGCCCGCTGATGCGCCGACAGGCACGCCAAAAAAAATCTCCTTCGGGACGGTTATCAACCTGGTGATGTTGATGACAGCAATCGTCAGACATGCCACGCCGATGGCGACGATCCCCCACGCAACGGCGACGGCCCATCGCGGGTCGAACGAAGACCGGGACCAGTACTTGACGACGATTAGTGCGCTAGCGCAAATAACTCCCAAGATCAGTATTGCGACGCCCCAGTTGCCGAAATCAAGCCCGCCGACGGTTAACCACAGCACCTTCGCCCAGGTTCCGACGCTACCGATCACCACGCCCGCACTGCCTGCCATCGCTCCCAGCAACGTAGGGCGGTAAAGCGAATCAACGCCAGATGACCAATCGGGCGACAAATTCTTCTCGGCCATGCTGCTCTCCCGATCCGGGCCGTCCTCTTCGCGCGGAGTCTTGTTCGTGGTCTCCCAGGGGGACATGTGCTCAAACTCTACGGCTTCGCCTTCAGAGTTAACTTCGAACATGAGTCGCCCGCCGTTGCGATGGAACCAATGTGTCTCTGATGGTGGTCGACCAGATCGATGTGGTCAATACAGCCACCTGTTCCTGCCCGATGCCCGTACTGGTGACCGTGGCTCACTCAGCGACATGTCACAAAATTGCCATGTGCGTGCGACAGCCAAAAGGCTGTTGTTTCCGCGATGTCGACGGGGGCGAACTTGTCGAAAGGGATACGCAGGCACTTTCTCTACCTACCCGAATTCTTTCGTCGGCTCAGGATGCCTGAGTACAGCAACCGCAGCGCGTTTATCGTGGCCAATCGGAAACTGTCGCCGCGCCAGGTTCGCTCCTCGTCGGCCGAACTCACCACGCGGCATTCTGAGTTCAACCCGAACGGTCATTGCGACGAAGCCATCCGTTGACTCGCCCATACTCTCGCGGTGACGTCCAGTAAGCGATGCAAACTGAGGGCATCAAGCAAGGCCGGCTCGTTCAATCTGCTTGCGGGCAAAGCGATTTAACCAAGCATACCTAGCCCGGCAGTCCCGCCTTCATCTTGGCGTCCTGCTTGCGCGCGACATCGAGCAGGAAGCCCTGGTCCACCGGGTCGTCCGGTGCCCCTTCGGCTTCGATGAGCCCCAGCGCCTTGCCCTCGGTGAAGATCACCACACCTTTGGCTTTGGTGCCGTCAGGTGATGGACCGATTGCCATGACGCCCCGTATGCCCACCTCGGCCGGCGTCGTCGGCGCCTTGACGCTCAGCTCCTGAATGGATTTCGAGGTGGTGTCCAGCGCCTGGTTCGCCTCGTCCGGGTTGTTGTAGACGTAGATCGAAATTTCGACTTTGCGAGTGTTGGCCTGGTTGTTGAACACCCCTTCGACTCCGGCCGGAGTGGCGATGGGCAGGGACTGGGTCTGCACAAAGGTGTCCCCCGGTACGACGATGTCGGTGGCCGGGATCAATAGACCGGTGTAGTCGCCGGGCTGCCCGGTGGCGGTGCCCGACGGCGCCGTCGACGAGGACGCCGCGGACGAAGAAGCCGAAGACGACGACGAAGACGACGGGCTTGGCGAGTTGTCGCTCCCGCACCCCGTGACCGCTGCACCCACTACCAGGGCGGCCACCGCGAACGCGGCTCCCGCCGTCGATACGTTTGTCACCATTGACTCCCTTTTTCGGAAATTGGACAGCGGCCGTATCGCGCAACATAGCCCATCGTCGACCCGCTGGGAATACATCGGGCAAAGGAAACCGAAAGCCGCTATCTCCCAAAGGATTCGATGACTTTCACCAATTCGCCGGGCGCCTCCCAGTTCAGCGCATGCCCCGCAGCCGGCACGGTCACCAGCCGCGCCCCGGGAATACCGTCGGCGAGCCGGCGTGAGTGATTGGGCGGCGTGGTTCGGTCGGCCGAACCGACCATCACCACCGTCGGCACCGTGATCTCCCCCAGCCGCGGGTAACGATCCTCCCGCGAGAACGCCCGCACGATCGCCACGTGCGGCCCGTGCTGGTCCACATGCTCCTGGAACCCCTCCACGAACACCTTCACCATCGCCGGCGACGGCCGCGTGCCGCACTGCGCGGCCCCGAACAGCGTCGCAACGGTCTCGTTCTTGATCAGCCGCTGCAATACGCCCCACTCCAGTAGCGGGATCTGCAACCTGTTCTGCGGAGCCCCGTCCAGCACCCGGCCCGCCCAGGTGGCGAACAGCACCACGCCGCGCAGTCGCGACACCAGGTCAGGCCGCTCCAGCAAGGCGCGGATAGTGACGAATCCACCCATCGAATGCCCGACGAGCACCGCATCGCTGACATCGAAGTGCTTCAACACCGCGGCGAGATCGGCCGCCATCACTTCCGATCCGATGCCGTCCGCGCCCAGCGTCGAGCGACCGTGACCGCGTTGATCGAACGCGATAACCCGAAATCCTTTGCCCAGCAACTCATCCCAAACGATGTTCCACTCCGCAAGGGTCACCGAATAACCGTGCACCAGGACCACCGTCGGCCCCTCCCCCGCAGACACAGCACGCAACACTGTGCCGTCCGGCCGGGTGATCGATACCTCCGCGCCGTGCGGTTCGGCCAGAAGTTGTTCGCGCGTAAGCGGATCCGGGTTGCGTTCGATCCACGCGACCAATCCGCGCAACCCGGCCCAGCCCGCCACCAGTGCCGTACCCGCCAGCAACCCTGTTCTCAACCCGACCTCCGAAGATTCGATAGCTCACAGGCTATCGAGTGCCGTCCGGAGTCGACCGCACACGGTCTCCGACGTACCTAAAAACCAACCCGCACTACAGATTCTGGCTCTCGAGCGCGGCTCACTGGTCCGTGGCGTCGTCGCCTTCGACTTCTGCGTCCCCGGCACCGTCCTTGGTGTTGTTGACCGAAGTGGCCTGCGGGGGTTGCTTGTCACCTTCTGGCGGCGGCTGTTCAGCGGTGGTCACGGCTCCTCCGTCTACGCGTTGGATGTTTGCGTGTGAGCTACCCGGGCTCGCACTACACGAAACAGTTCCCGCCGCATTGGCGTGCCGGCCGCTGGTTCAATGTCGGTCATGGCGAGTTGCTGATCCTGATCGTGCTGGCACTCGGCGGACTCGGCGTCACCGCCGCCGTGATCGTGCTGCTGGTCCCACTGATCGACTCGCCCAAGAGGCAGGCGTACGTCCAGCATGCCTGGCCGGGCACGGCAGCACCCGGCTGGTATCGGGACACGTCGCTCAAGAGCCCGTCTGTGCAGGCAGCCGCGCCGGACAGTAGACCCCCGCCGCGATCGCGGTGAACCTGGCGGCATTCTCCTGCGTCAGCCCGGGATTCGCGCTCTGCAGCACCTGAACCACTTCGACGCCGGACTTACCGGCGGCCGCCATCTCGCACACCGCCTTGCCCGTCGTGATGACGCTCGCGGTGTCCTTGTATTTGATGCCCGCCGCATTAAGCGAGACCAGCAGCGCCTGGTCTTCGTCAGGACTGGCGTGTGCCGGGGCGGCGAGGCCGGCGAAGGCGGCCAAACCAATCAGCGCCAGCAGAAGTCTCATAGCTCTGTGATGGTTCCAGAGGCTCGGCAACCCTGCATCTCGAACGCAAATCGTCAACATGAGGTTGACGCATCCAGACCGTCAACCTAAAGTTGACGACATGGTCGAATCCACCAAAATCGCCTATCCGGTCCGCCTTGACGACCTGATCGCGGTGATCAAAACGGTGCACACCGGCGCCCTGGACCAGTTGACCGATGCGGTACTGGCGGCGGAGAGCCTCGGCGAGATCGCCGACCATCTGATTGGACACTTCGTCGACCAGGCCCGCCGCTCCGGGGCCTCCTGGACTGAGATCGGCAAAGCCATGGGCGTCACCAAACAAGCCGCGCAGAAGCGATTCGTGCCCAAAGCCGAAGCCACCCCGTTGGACCCCGAGCAGGGTTTCAGCCGGTTCACGCCGCGGGCGCGCAATGCGGTGGTCGCCGCCCAGAACGTCGCGCACCAGGCCGGCAACAGCCACATCACCCCCGACCACCTCTTGCTCGGCGTGCTCAACGATCCGGCCGCACTGGCCACCACTCTGCTGCGGCTGCAACAGATCGACACCGTCACACTGGGCCAGTCCGTTGAACTCCCGCCGCGCACCGGCGAACCGCCCGCGCTGATCCCGTTCAGCGGCCCGGCCCGCAAGGTGCTCGAACTCACCTTCCGTGAAGCACTTCGCCTGGGCCACAACTACATCGGCACCGAACACCTGCTCCTTGCGCTGCTGGAGCTCGAGGACGGCGCCGGGCCACTGCACCGGGCCGGCGTCGAGAAAGATCGGGTGGAGGCTGATCTGCGCGCCGCACTGGAATCGCTCACCACCGCGGAGCCGACCGATACCTGAGCCGATCAACCCCTCCCGCGACGTTTGCGCATATGTCATCATGCGAGGATGCGCCGCTGGCTGATCGCCCTTTCCGCGTTCCTCGTCGTCACGGCCGGGACGCTGCCGGTTGACGCCGCGCTGCCGGCCGCGCGGGCGGGTGACGCACCCATCGGTCATCTCGGTGACACGTTGCGGGTGGACACCGGCACCTACGTCGCCGACGTCACCGTCACCAGTGTGGTGCCGGTCGAACCGCCACCGGGCTTCGGCTACACGCGAAGTGGCGTGCCGGTCAAGAGTTTCCCCGACAGCACGGTGGCCCGGGCCGACGTGGTGGTCCGTGCCGTCCGAGTACCGAACTCCTACATCATGGCGTCGAACTTCAGTTTCGACGGGGTCACGCCGTTCGCCGACGCCTACAAGCCGCGGCCGTGCGACGCACCCGACTGGCTGGACGCCCAGTTGGGCAACGCCCCGACAGGTGCGGTGGTGCGCGGCGGAGTGTATTGGGACGCCTACCGCGATCCGGTGTCGGTGGTCGTCCTGCTGGACCGCAAGACCGGAGTTCACCTCGCGCAGTGGAATCTTTGAACTGAATATCGAACTCGCCACCCCCGGCGACGCCGAAGACCTGGCCGACGTCGCGGCGCGCACCTTTCCGCTGGCGTGCCCGCCGTGGTCGCGCGCCGAGGACATCGCCGCTTTCATCGACACGAACCTGTCGGCGCCACGTTTCGCGCAGTACCTCACCGACCAGCGACGTGCGGTCTTCGTAGCCCGGCACGACGGCCGAATTGTAGGTTACGCCATGCTGATTCGCGGTGTGCCGGACGACGCGGACATCCAGCGCGCCGTCCCGCTGCGCCCGGCGGTGGAACTGTCGAAGCTGTATGTGCTGCCCGACTTCCACGGGCACGGCGTCTCGGCGGCGCTGATGAGTGCCGCGCTGGATACCGCGACGCGGTGGGGTGCACGCTGCATGTGGCTGGGCACCAACGAGAAAAACGTTCGCGCACTGCGCTTTTACGCCAAGTTCGACTTCACGATCAACGGCAGCAGGACATTTCAGATGGGCGACTTCGTCGAGGACGACCACGTCATGGTCCGGGCGCTCGCCTCCCCGACATCAGCGTGAGCGCCAGCAGCCGCGACGTGGCCCGCAGATACTTCTTGCGGTAACCTCCGGCCAGCATCTCCTCGCTGAAGACGGTGTCCAGTTTCGCGCCCGAGGCCACCACCGGCACACCGGCGTCGTAGAGCCGGTCGGTCAGCGCCACCAACCGCAATGCCACGTTCTGGTCGTCCACCCCGTGCACGCCGGTCAGGAACACCGCGGTCACGCCTTCGATCAACGTCAGATACCGCGACGGGTGCATGGTGGCCAGATGGGCGCACAGCGCGTCGAAGTCGTCCAGCGTCGCCCCGGCGACCTCGGCGGCGCGCGCGGCGACCTCCTCGTCGGACAGCGGTGGCGGCGCCGGCGGCAGGTCGCGGTGCCGGTAGTCGGGTCCCTCGATGCGAACCGTGGTGAAAATGCTTGCCAGCGTGTTGATTTCGCGGAGGAAGTCCTGCGCCGCGAACCGTCCCTCGCCCAGTTGCTCGGGCAGCGTGTTGGAGGTGGCGGCCACCGAGACCCCCCGCTGGACCAGCGACGACAGCAACCGGGAGACCAGCGTGGTGTTGCCCGGGTCGTCCAACTCGAACTCATCGATGCACACCGCGGTGTAGTCGGCCAGCAGCTCGATGCATTCGGCGAAGCCGAACACCCCGGCCAGCTGGGTCAGCTCGCCGAACGTCGCGAACGCCTTCGGCGCGGCGTCGGGCAACTGGTAATAGGCCGAGGCCAGCAGGTGGGTCTTGCCGACGCCGAACCCACCGTCCAGATACAACCCGACGCCCGGCAGGACCTCGCGGCGGCCGAACAACTTCTTGCGGCCCGCCCGGCGCTGCTCGGCCTGCCGGCAGAACTCCCGGCAGGATTCGACGGCGGCGGCCTGGGTGGGTTCGGCAGGGTCCGGCCGATACGTCGCGAAGCTGACGTCGGCGAACGTCGGCGGCGGCCGCAACTGGCCGATCAGCCGCTCCGGCGACACCGACGGATGCCGATCCACCAGGTGACCGACCTGCGCCGAACTGGCCCCGTGCATGCACGAACTGTAGCGACGTGCTGCAATCGACCTCATGCCTGGCGAGACGTCTCTGACGCTGCTCGGCGCCACGCGCGACCTGGATCCCGCCGAACTCCCCCGGCTCTACGGTTATCCGCCCGACCTCGGGTGGGTGCGCGCGAACTTCATCACCAGCCTGGACGGCGGCGCCACCGTCCAGGGTCTCAGCGGCGCCCTGGGCAGCCCCGGTGACCGGGCGGTCTTCGTCGTGCTGCGGGAACTGGCCGACGTGATCGTGGTCGGGGCGGGAACGGTGCGCTCGGAGGGTTACGCGGGTGCCCAACTCAGCGTCGCGCAGCGCCAACAGCGGCAGGCCCGCGGTCAAGGCGAGGTGCCGCCGATAGCGATCGTCACCCGAACCGGTCACCTCGACCACGACCTGGCGGTCTTCACCCGCACCGAGGTGGCTCCACTGGTACTCACCTGCGCCGCCGCCGCCGACGATGCCCGCCGCCTGCTGTCGGGTGTGGTCGACGACGTCATCGCCTGTTCGGCCGACGATCCCGGCGAGGTCGACGTAGGCACCGTGCTGAGCACCCTGCGGGGGCGTGGACTGTCGCGCGTCCTGACCGAGGGCGGACCGACGCTGCTCGGCGCCTTCCTCGACCGCGAATTACTCGACGAGCTGTGCCTGACCATCGCGCCCGTCGTCGTCGGCGGCGCCGCGCACCGCATCGTCTCGGGTCTGGGCCAGCTGCAGACCCGGATGCGCTGCGCGCATGTGCTCACCGACGACGCCGGCTATCTGTACACGCGCTACGTCAGGGTGTAGCCCGGCTACTGTGGTCGGCATGAATCGGCGCATCCTGCCCGCCACGATCTTGTTGGTGGTCACCACCGTGCTGGCCGGCTGCGTCCCGGTCTTCGGCGCCGACCCCCGCTACGCCACCGACTCCGGCGCCCGCCCGCAGGGAGTGTCGACCACCAAACCACCGCCCAGCGGTCCACCGCCGATCGCGGCACCCAAGAACGATCTGTCATGGCGCGACTGCACCTCCAAGCTCAACGCCGACGCCGGCGTCCCCGGCGCACCCGGCGTCAAGCTGGAATGCGCCACCTACGACGCGGACCTGGACTCGCTCAACGGCGGATCGGGCTCGGTGAGCATCGGCGTGGTGCGTGCCCGCTCCGGTCAGACCCCGAAAGATGCCGGGCCGTTGGTGTTCACCACCGGCTCGGATATCGCGTCGTCCACGCAGCTGCCGGTCTGGCTGTCCCACGCCGGGGCCGACGTGCTGCGTACCCACCCCATCGTCGCCGTCGACCGCCGCGGCATCGGCATGTCCAGCCCCATCGACTGCCGCGACCGCCTCGACCGCGAAGAGATGCGCGACCAGACCCAGTTCGAGACCGGTGACGACCCGGTAGCCAACCTCTCCGAAATCTCCAACACCGCCACCACCAACTGCACCGATGCCATCGCGCCCGGCGACTCCGCCTACGACAACGCCCACGCCGCATCCGACATCGAGCGGCTGCGCAACCTCTGGGACGTCCCCGCGGTCGCGCTGGTCGGGGTCGGCAACGGAGCGCAGGTCGCGCTGACGTACGCCGGATCACGCCCGGACAAGGTGGCCCGCCTGATCCTGGACTCCCCGGTGGCGCTGGGGGCCAGCGCCGAAGCGGCCGCCGAGCAGCAGGTCAAAGGCCAGCAGGCCGCGCTGGACGCGTTCGCGGCGCAGTGCGTGGCGATCAACTGTGCGCTGGGTCCGGACCCGAAGGGCGCGATCAGCGCGTTGTTGACGTCGGCGCGCAGCTACGGCTTGGGCCGCACTTCGGTGGCGTCGATCACGATGGCCATCACTACCGCGTTGGGCTTTCCGACCGGCGACCGGGTGGGCAACACGACGAACCTGGCCAACGCCTTGGCCGCGGCGCGTTCCGGGGACTTCAATGCGCTGAACAACCTGATCAACCGCGCCGAAACCATTCAGCACAGCGACGGGCAATTCGTCAACAACTGCAGCGACTCGGTGAACCGCCCCACCCCGGACCGGGTGCGCGAGCTGGTGGTGGCCTGGGGCAAGCTGTACCCCCAGTTCGGCGCCGTCGCGGCGCTCAACCTGATCAAGTGCGTGCACTGGCCGACCGGTGCCACCCCGCAGCCACCGAAACAACTCAAGCTCGACGTGCTGCTCCTGGGTGTGCAGAACGACCCGATCGCCGGCAACGAAGGAGTTGCGGCCACCTCAGCCGCGGTCATCAACGCCAACGCCGCCAGCAAGCGGGTGATGTGGCAGGGCATCGGGCACGGCGCCAGCATCTACTCGTCCTGCGCGGTCACGCCGCTGGCGGCCTACCTCGACACCGGCAAACTGCCCGGCACCGACACGTACTGTCCCGCCTGATAATCGGCCCGGACCGCCCGACGCCGCGCCCCCAACGCCGGTGTACGGTGCGCTGGTGACGGCAGCTGACTCGACCAGAACCGGCCTCCGCGAATACGTGCAGGGCGCATTCCGTCCCGGCCCCCGCAGCACCGCAGCCATCGTTCGGACGGTGTTGTGGCCGATCGCCATCCTGTCGGTGCTGCATCGCAGCATCGTGCTGACCACCAACGGCAACATCACCGACGACTTCAAACCGGTGTATCGGGCGGCGCTGAACTTCCGGCACGGCCTGGAGCTCTACAACGAGCATTTCGACTACGTCGACCCGCACTACCTGTACCCGCCGGGTGGCACGTTGCTGATGGCGCCGTTCGGGTACCTGCCCTTCGCGCCGTCGCGCTACCTGTTCATCTCGATCAACACCGTGGCCATCCTCGTCGCCGCCTATCTGTTGCTGCGGATGTTCCACTTCACGTTGTCCTCGGTGGCCGCGCCGGCGCTGATCCTGGCCATGTTCTGCACCGAGACGGTGACCAACACCCTGGTCTTCACCAACATCAACGGCTGCATCCTGCTGCTGGAGGTGCTGTTCCTGAAGTGGCTGCTGGACGGCCGCGCGAGTCGGCAGTGGTGGGCCGGGCTGGCGATCGGGCTGACGCTGGTCCTCAAACCGCTGCTCGGCCCGCTGCTACTGCTGCCGCTGCTCAACCGGCAGTGGCGGGCCCTGGCGACCGCATTGCTGGTGCCGCTGGTGGTCAACCTGGCCGCGCTGCCGGTGGTGCCCCGCGCGATGGACTTCTTCACCCGCACCCTGCCCTACATCCTGGGCACCCGCGACTACTTCAACAGTTCCATCGAGGGCAACGGCGTGTACTTCGGGCTGCCCACCTGGTTGATCATCGGGCTGCGGCTGCTGTTCACCGCCATCGCCATTGGCGCGATATGGCTGCTCTACCGCTACTACCGCACCCGGGATCCACTGTTCTGGTTCACCACCTCATCGGGCGTGCTGCTGCTGTGGTCGTGGCTGGCGTTGTCGCTGGCCCAGGGCTACTACTCGATGATGCTGTTCCCGTTCCTGATGACGGTGGTGCTGCCCAACTCGGTGATCCGCAACTGGCCGGCGTGGCTGGGGATCTACGGTTTCATGACCCTGGACCGCTGGCTGTTGTTCAACTGGATGCGGTGGGGGCGGGCGATGGAATACCTGAAGATCACCTACGGTTGGTCCCTGCTGCTGATCGTGACGTTCACGGTGCTGTACTTCCGCTATCTGGATGCCAAGGCGGAGAACCGCCTGGACGACGGCATCGACCCGGCGTGGCTGACGCCCGAACCGGACCGCGCTAGCGTGGGAAGTTCACCCACACCAGACTTGGGAAGGAGTGGGGCAACGTGACTGACATCGCCCGTCCGAAACTGCAACTCACCGACGACGAGTGGCGCAAGAAGCTCAACCCGCAGGAGTTCGCTGTGCTGCGCCAGGCCGGCACCGAACGACCGTTCACCGGCGAGTACACCGACACCAAGACCCAGGGCAGCTACCAGTGCCGGGCCTGCGGTGCCGAATTGTTCCGCAGCACAGAGAAATTCGAGTCGCACTGCGGCTGGCCGTCCTTCTTCGACCCGTCGAGTTCGGATGCGGTCATCCTGCGGCCCGACCACTCGATGGGTGCGATTCGCACCGAGGTGTTATGCGCGAACTGCCACAGCCACCTGGGGCATGTGTTCTCCGGTGAGGGATATCCCACGCCCACCGACCAGCGCTACTGCATCAACTCGATCTCGCTGCGCCTGGTCCCCGACGAGGGCTGACCCGCTGGGCGTTGACCCTGCGTCCACGGCGGCAAAGTGCGACTAACCCCGCCCTCAGCGCAGAGCCAACCCGCGCTCAGGGCAGCGCGCTCACCAGCTGCTCGACCCCCACCCGCGGGCCGGTGAAGAACGGCGTCTCCTCCCGGGTGTGCCGGCGGGCGTCGGTGGCGCGCAGTTCGCGCATCAGGTCCACGATGCGGTCCAGTTCGGGCGCCTCGAAGGCCAGGATCCACTCGTAGTCGCCCAGCGCGAAGGCCGGCACCGTGTTGGCGCGCACGTCTTTGTACTCCCGCGCCGCCATGCCGTGCTCGGCGAGCATGCGGCGACGCTCCTCGTCGGGCAGCAGGTACCACTCGTAGGACCGCACGAAGGGATACACGCAGACGTAGTTGCCGGGGTCTTCCCCGGCGATGAAAGCCGGGACATGGCTCTTGTTGAACTCGGCCGGCCGGTGCAACGCCACGCTGCTCCACACCGGCGTGCACGCGCGGCCCAGCGCGGTGGCGCGCCGGAAGTCGGCGTAGGTCGCCTGCAGGGCCTCGACCCGCTCGGCGTGCGTCCAGATCATGAAGTCGGCATCCGCGCGCAGGCCGGCGACGTCGTAGAGGCCGCGCACCACCACCCCGCGTTCCTCCTGCTGCTTGAGGAAGGTCGCGGTCTCGTCGACGACGGCACCGCGTTCCTCCCCGAGCTCACCGGCCCGCACGGAGAACACCGAAAACATCAGGTAGCGGATGGTGGAGTTGAGGGCGTCGAAGTCCAGGCGTGCCATGGCACCTATCGTGCCACTCGCCCCGACACGGCCGAGACCACACTGGCCGCGGCCTTTCCGGCCGCGCCGATACAGGCCGGTACCCCGATGCCGTCGAGGTAGCTGCCCGCGACGGCCAGCGTGGGCGGCAGGCCGGCCCGCAAGGTGGCCACCAGGTTCGCGTGCTGCGGACCGTACTGCGGCATGGCGTCGATCCAGCGCTGCACCCGCACATCCACCGGCTCGAGGTCTACCCCGAACACGTCGGCCAGGTCCTCCAGCGCCCAGCCAAGCAGGTCGCCCTCCGACGTCCCCTTCGCGACGTCGTCACCGAACCGCCCGATGGACAGCCGCACCTGCTGAACCTCGCCATCGAGCCCCCATTTGCGCGACGACAACGTAATCGCTTTGGCGTGCAACGGTTCCCCGCTGGCCACCAGTACGCCCGACGACTGCGGAAACGGCGTGTCGGCCGGCACCGCAAGCGCCACCACCACCGAAGAGGCCGTCACGATCCGACCGGCGGCCGCCGCCGTCGCCGGCGCCAGTGTCTGCACCAGCTGGGCGACCTGCACCGCCGGGACCGCCAGCACCACGCCGTCGGCCTGCCACTGCACGCCGGTCTCGTCACGCAGTGTCCAACCAGGTTCGAGCGCGTCGATCCTGGCCCGGACCCACCGGATCCGGCTGCGCGCGACGAGTTCGTCGAGCAGCACCTGGTAGCCGCCCTGCAGCGAGCCGAACACCGGCCCGCCCCCGGTCGGCGGCAACACGCTCAGGATCGCCTCGGTCAGGCTGGCCGCGCCGCGGTCCAGGGCCGCCGCCACCGTGGGCACGGCCGCACGCAATCCGATGGTGGCCGCCGATCCCGCGTACACCCCACCCAGCAGCGGATCCACCGACCGGGCCACCACTTGTGCGCCGAACCGCTCGGCCACCAAATCGGCCACCGTGGGGTCGCTGCCGGGGGTCCAGTCCAGTGCCCGCCCCGGCTCGGATTCGATCCGCACGATCGTGGCCTCGTCGACCAGACCGGCCATCGATGCCGCCGACGACGGAATGCCCGCCACGGTGTCCGACGGCATCGCGTGCAGCCGTTGGCCGCTGTAGATCAGCGGACGCACGCCGGTGGTGGCCCGTTGGTGGTGAGCCAGGCCCAATTCGGCCAGCAGCGCCGGCATCTCAGGACGGCGCAGCACGAACGCCTCAGCGCCGAGGTCCATCGGCTGCCCGCCCAGCGACTCGGTGCGCAGCACGCCGCCGAGCCGATCGGCCGGGTCGAACAGCGTGATGGCCGCTTCCGGCGCGGCCTGCCGCAACCGGTACGCCGCGGTCAGGCCCGAAATACCGCCGCCCACAACGCAATACGAGCGGGCATTCATAGCGAGTGGACCAGCGACACCAGCTCGGTCAGCACACCGGGATCGGTCTCCGGCAGCACACCGTGACCCAGGTTGAAGACGTGTCCGGCGGCTCCGGCGTCGACGGCACGGCGCCCGTCGTCGACGACGGCGCGAGCTACTTTCTCCGTCACCGGCCAGCCCGCGAGCACCACCACCGGGTCCAGATTCCCTTGCAGTGCCGTACCCGGCGCCACCCGGGTGGCGGCATCGGTCAGCGAGGTCCGCCAGTCCACCCCGACCATGCGGGCGCGCGCCGGCTGCAGGGCCTCCGACATGGCGCCGAGCAATTCGGCGGTGCCGACACCGAAATGCGTCATCGGCACGTCGTGCTCGGCGAGCGTGGCGAACACCCGCGCGCTGTGCGGCAGCACGTACTGGCGGTAGTCGGCCAATGACAGCGTCCCGGCCCAGGAGTCGAACAACTGGATCGCATCCGCCCCGGCGCCGATCTGACCGCGCAGGAACTCGATGGTGAGGTCGGTCAGCTTGGTCATCAGCGCATGCCAGCTCGCCGGTTCGGCGAGCATCATCGCCTTGGTGCGCGCGTGGTTGCGACTCGGGCCGCCCTCCACCAGGTAGGAGGCCAGCGTGAACGGCGCCCCGGCGAATCCGATCAGCGGCACCTCACCCAACGCGGCCACCAGCAGGCCGATAGCACCCAGGATGGGCTGAATAGATTGCGGGTCAAGCGGTTTCATGGCTGCGACGTCTGCAGCGGTGCGGATCGGCTGGGCGATAACCGGTCCGACGTCGGGGACGATGTCCAGATCGATGCCCGCCGCTCGCAGCGGCACCACGATGTCGGAGAACAGGATCGCCGCGTCGGTGTTGTAGCGACGAATCGGCTGCAGGGTGATCTCGCAGGCCACTTCCGGCTCGAAGCAGGCCGCCAGCATGCTGTGCCGTTCGCGCAGCGCGCGGTATTCGGGCAGGGATCGGCCGGCCTGGCGCATGAACCAGACCGGGATGCGGCTGGGTTTGCGCCCGGCGACCGTGGCCAGATAGGGCGACTGCGGGAGGTCACGACGGGTACTCATCGGCTCCCATGCTGCCACGGGGTTGCGACGGACCACCCGCGTACCATCACGCCAATGCCCCTCACCTACGACGACTTCCCCAGCCTTCGCTGCGAATCCGAGCGTGACGGCGTGCTGAATCTGGTCCTCGACGCACCGGGCCTGAATTCGGTCGGCCCGCAGATGCACCGCGACCTCGCCGACATCTGGCCGGTGATCGACCGCGACCCCGCGGTGCGGGCGGTCCTGGTCCGCGGCGAAGGCAAGGCGTTCTCCTCCGGCGGCAGCTTCGACCTGATCGACGAGACCATCAACGACTACGAAGGCCGGTTGCGCATCATGCGTGAGGCCCGCGACCTGGTGCTGCACCTGGTCAACTTCAGCAAGCCGGTGGTCTCGGCGATCACCGGCCCCGCCGTCGGTGCCGGCCTGGTGGTGGCCCTGCTCGCCGACATCTCGGTGGCGGGCCGCTCGGCGAAGATCATCGACGGGCACACCAAACTGGGCGTGGCCGCCGGTGACCACGCGGCGATCTGCTGGCCGTTGCTGGCCGGCATGGCCAAGGCCAAGTACTACCTGCTCACCTGCGAGACGCTGTCCGGCGAAGAGGCCGAGCGCATCGGCCTGGTCTCCACCTGCGTCGACGACGATGATGTGCTGTCCACCGCGACGCGTCTGGCGGAGAATCTGGCCGCCGGCGCCCAGAATGCGATCCGCTGGACGAAGCACAGCCTGAATCACTGGTACCGGATGTTCGCCCCCGCCTTCGAAACGTCGCTCGGCCTGGAATTCATCGGCTTCGCCGGCCCCGACGTGCGCGAAGGCCTGGCGGCACACCGCGAAAAGCGACCCGCCCGTTTCATCGACTGACCGCGCGTCGGCGCGCCTGATTTCGCCGGTTGGACGATAGGTCTACCGTCGGAAGCTGTGACGCGCGACGACGACGATGCAGAGCGCAGCGATGCGGAGGAGCGGCGCTCATGACGTCAGCCGCCGAACCCGAACCGTTCCGCGAGGCGGTCGCGGCGATGAACACCGTCACCGTGCGCTCGGAGATCGAGCTCGGTCCCATTCGTCCGCCGCAGCGCCTGGCGCCCTACAGCTATGCGCTGGGCGCCGAGGTCAAACACCCCGACCTCGACATCGTGCCCGAACGTTCCGAAGGTGACGCTTTCGGCCGGCTGATACTGCTGTACGACCCGGAAGGGTCCGACGCCTGGGACGGTACCCTGCGCCTGGTCGCCTACATTCAGGCGGATCTGGACTCGCACGAGGCGATCGACCCGTTGCTGCCGGAAGTGGCGTGGAGCTGGCTCTCCGAGGCGCTGGATTCGCACACCCAGCACATGACGGCGCTCGGCGGGACGGTCACCGCCACCACGTCGGTTCGCTACGGCGACATCTCCGGTCCGCCGCGCGCGCACCAGCTGGAACTGCGGGCGTCGTGGACGGCCACCACACCCGAAGTGGGCAGCCACGTCAAAGCGTTCTGCGATGTGCTCGAGCACGCGGCCGGCCTGCCGCCGGCGGGAGTCACCGACCTGAGCTCACGGTCCCGCGCCTGACATGTGCCCCGACCCGTCTCCTGCGGAGGCAGCTGCGCCGGGCAGCGCGGAACCCGAAGTCCCCATGCTGCTGCACCCAGCCGACGGCATGCCGAACCTTTCCGTCTATGCAGACGAAATCGCCTCAGCCGCAGCGCAACTCGACCGCGGGCACGGACCGTTCGCAGTGGACGCCGAGCGGGCCTCGGGTTTCCGGTACTCCAACCGGGCCTACCTGATCCAGATCCGGCGGTCCGGCGCCGGCACCGTGCTGATCGATCCGGTCAGCCACGGCGGTGACCCGCTGACCGTGCTGCAACCCGTTGCCGAGGTGCTCGGCCAGGACGAATGGATACTGCACTCCGCCGACCAGGACCTGCCGTGCCTGGCCGAGGTCGGCATGCGGCCGCCCGCGTTGTACGACACCGAACTGGCCGGACGGCTGGCCGGCTTGGAACGGGTGAACCTGGCGACCATGGTCGAACGGCTGCTGCACCAGGGGCTGGCCAAGGGCCACGGCGCGGCGGACTGGTCGAAGCGGCCGTTGCCGTCGGCGTGGCTCAACTACGCCGCCCTGGACGTCGAACTGCTGATCGAGCTGCGTGCCGCGATCTCCGAGATTCTGGCTCAGCAGGGCAAAACCGATTGGGCCGCACAGGAATTCGAGTACCTGCGCACCTTCGAGACGCGCGCCGCTCCGGCCGCGCGCACCGACCGCTGGCGGCGCACCTCGGGCATCCACAAGGTGCACGACCGTCGCGCGCTGGCGGCGGTACGCGAACTGTGGACGACACGCGACCGGATCGCCCAGCGCCGCGACATCGCGCCACGGCGAATCCTGCCGGATTCGGCGATCATCGAGGCCGCGATCGCCGATCCGACGACGGTCGACGAACTCGTCGCGCTACCCGTGTTCGGCGGACGCAACCAGCGTCGCAGCGCCCCGATGTGGTTGTCGGCGCTGCAGAATGCACGGCGCAACCAGGATCTGCCGGAGCAGGGCGAACCGCCGTACGGGCCGCCGCCGCCGGCGCGGTGGAGCAGGCGCAAACCGGAAGCCGCCGCCCGACTGGAGGCAGCCCGCGCCGCGTTGGCGGAGTTGTCGCAGCGGGTGGCGATACCGGCGGAGAATCTCGTCGCGCCCGATCTGGTGCGGCGCCTGTGCTGGGAGTGGGACACCCTGGGACCGACCAGCGCTGACGCGGTGGCGATCACCGAAGAATTTCTACGGACCGGGCAGGCGCGCCCGTGGCAACGCGAACTGGTGGTCCCGGTGCTCGCCGCAGCCGTACTGCGAGCCGCGCAAACCCCGGCTAGTCCAGACGCTCGCTGATCTCGCTCTGCTCCACCGGCGAAACCGCAAGCGCGGCAACCCAACCCGTGATGCGCCGGGCCACATCCTGGTCGGTGAGCCCCAGCTCGGCCAGTACCTCGCCGCGGGAGGCGTGGTCGTAAAAGTTCTGCGGCAGCCCGACGTCGCGGCACGGCACGTCGACATCGGCACGGCGCAACGCCGCCGACACCGCCGAACCGACTCCGCCGGCCACTCCGTTGTCCTCCAACGTCACCAGCAGCTTGTGCTGGGTCGCCAGTTCTTGCACCACCTCGGGCACCGGCAACACCCAGCGGGGATCGATCACCGTCACGCCGATGCCCTGCTTGTGCAGACGCTTGGCCACTGACAGTGCCATCGACGCGAACGCGCCCACCGCAACCAGCAGCACATCGGTGTGCAAGCCTGCCGACGGCACGGCCAGCACATCCACCCCGCCCCGTCGCTCGAGGGCCGGAATGTCTTCGCCCACATCACCTTTGGGGAACCTCAGGGCCGTCGGACCGTCGTCGATGTCGAGTGCCTCGGCGAGTTCTTCGCGCAGCCGGGTGGCATCGCGCGGGGCAGCCACCCGCATGCCGGGCACGATGCCCAGGATCGACAGATCCCACATGCCGTTGTGGCTCGCACCATCGTTGCCGGTGACACCGGCGCGGTCGAGCACCATGGTGACGGGCAGCTTGTGCAACGCCACGTCCATCATGATCTGGTCGAACGCGCGGTTGAGGAACGTCGAATAGATCGCCACCACGGGGTGGATACCGCCCATCGCCAACCCGGCCGCCGACGTCATGGCGTGCTGCTCGGCGATCCCGACGTCGAACAACCGGTCCGGGAAAGCCTCCCCGAAAGCTCTCAGCCCGGTGGGACCGGGCATCGCCGCGGTGATGGCGACGACGTCGCGGCGCCGGTGGCCGATCGCGATCAGTGCCTCGGCGAACGTCGCGGTCCAGCCGGGGCCGGCGATCTTGGTGGCCACCCCGGTAATGGGGTCGATCGGGACCGTGGAATGCATCTGCTCGGCTTCGTCGGCCTCCGCCGGACCGTAGCCCATGCCTTTGCGGGTGACGACGTGCACGATCACCGGGCCGCCGAAACCGCGGGCACTGCGCAGCGCGACCTCCACCGCCCGCTCGTCGTGACCGTCGACCGGTCCGACGTACTTCAACCCGAGGTCGGTGAACAACAGTTGCGGGGCCAGCGAGTCCTTGATGCCGGCTTTGACGCTGTGCATGAAGTGATAGGCGACCTCGCCGACCAGCGGCACCGACCGCATGGCGTTGCGACCGCGCTCGAGCAGCTGTTCGTAAGCCGGTTGCAGCCGCAGGGTGGCCAGATGATCGGCCACGCCACCGATGGTCGGTGCGTAGCTGCGCCCATTGTCGTTGACGACGATGATCACCGGCCGGTTCGAGGCGGCGATGTTGTTCAGCGCCTCCCAGCACATGCCGCCGGTCAGCGCGCCGTCGCCGACGATCGCGACCACGTGCCGGTTACGGTGTCCGGTCAGCTCGAAAGCCTTGGCCAGGCCGTCGGCATAGGACAACGCGGCGCTGGCGTGGCTGGACTCCACCCAGTCGTGTTCACTCTCGGCACGGCAGGGATAACCCGACAGCCCGTCCTTTTTGCGCAGGCTCTCGAAATCCTGGGCCCGCCCGGTCAGCATCTTGTGCACGTAGGCCTGGTGGCCGGTGTCGAAGATGATCGGATCGTGCGGGGAGTCGAAAACCCGGTGCAACGCCAGGGTCAACTCGACGACGCCGAGGTTCGGGCCAAGGTGTCCCCCGGTGGCAGCGACCTTGTGGATCAGGAACTCGCGGATTTCCTGCGCCAGCTCACTCAGCTGCTGTTGGGAGAGGTGCTGCAGATCAGCGGGCCCGCGGATCTTTTCCAGCATCCGGCCAGTCTACGCAGAACTGGCGCTGACCCGCTGCGCCCGAGCGCCGGTACCGCTCCCAAAGCGAGGTCACGATGCTCGCCGGGTCACCAGGGCGATGCACTCCACATGATGGGTCAGCGGAAACGCGTCGAACACCTTGAGCTTCTCGACGGCATATCCGTGCCCCCGGTACAGACCGATGTCACGCGCGAAAGACGCAGCCTCGCAACCGATGTGCACGATGCGCGGCACGGCGGCCGCGGCCAGCAGGTCGATCACCTCGCGCCCGGCACCCGCGCGCGGCGGATCCAGCACAGCAACGTCGGCGCGCAACTGCTGCGCGGCAAGAGCCCGTCGCACCGAATCGGTGACGACCTCGACCTGCGGCAGGTCGGCCAGCGCGGCCCGCGCCGCGCCCGTGGCTCCCCGCGACGTGTCGACGCTCAGCACCCGGCCCGACTCCCCCACTCCCTCGGCTAGCACCGCCGCGAAGATCCCGGCGCCACCGTACAGATCCCAGGCGGTCATCCCTGCAGCGGCCACCGCCCACTCAGCGACCAGGTCGCTGTACACCTGCGCGGCGTCGCGGTGGGACTGCCAGAACGCCGTCACCGGCACCCGCCAGTGCCGGCCGCCCACGCGCTGCACCGCGTGATAGTCGCCTTCGATCACCTTCGAAACGGTGTGTTTGCCCTTCCGCGCGGTGCGCACCAGGTGACGCTGTCCGTCGTCGTCGACGGCCACGTGCAGGTGAGCGGCCGGCGGCCAGTGCGACTCGGCCAGTCCGGCCAGCATCCCCTCGCTCAGTTGCCCGCATCGCAGATCGGTGATGAGTTCGTCGCTGTGATAGCGGTGGAAGCCGGGTCGACCGTCCGCGCCGACGTCGAGCCGGACCCTGGTGCGCCAGCCGGTGACATCGGCATCGGAGACCGGTTCGGCCGCACCCGACCAGTGCTGCCCGCCGAGGCGTTCGAGCTGATTGGCCACCACGGCCGCCTTCAGCGATCGGGCCGCCGCCGGCTGCACGAATGCCAGGTCGCAACAACCCGCCCCGTCGGCGCCGGCGATCGGGCACAGCGACCCGATGCGGTCCGCCGACGGCTCGAGCACCTCGACAACCGCTGCGTGACAATAACTTCCGCGATCCGCAGTGACCCGCACCCGAACCCGCTCCCCCGGCAACGCGTAGCGGACGAACACCACCCGGCCCTCATGATGCGCGATGCAGCTGCCGCCGTTCGCGGGTGCCCCGGTGACCAGAACCAGCTCCCCGCAGGCCGATTCGGTGCTCAATCGAAAATGCCCCGGCGCGCATCCCCGGGTGCCGACTGCGGTTGCAACGCTTTGATCCGCTCCGACGACGTCAATTGCCAGGGCACCGACGTCACCATGACACCGGGCATGAACAGCAACCGGCCCTTGAGTCGTAGCGCACTCTGGTTGTGCAGCAACTGTTCCCACCAGCGCCCCACCACGTACTCCGGGATGAACACCGTCACCACCGTGCGCGGCGACTCCTTGCTGACCCGTTTGACGTATTCCAACACCGGGCCGGTGATTTCACGATAAGGAGAGGCGATCACCTTCAGCGGAACGCTGATGTCGCTCTCCTCCCACTCGCGCTTGAGCTCGCGGGTCTCGTTGTCGTCGACGCTGACCGTGACGGCTTCAAGCACGTCGGGCCGGGTCGCCCGCGCGTAGGCCACCGCGCGCAATGTGGGCAGGTGCAACTTCGACACCAGCACCAGGGCGTGGTTGCGGCTGGGCAACACGATCTCGTCGCCGTGCTCGGCGGCTTCTTCGGCGAGTTCGCGGGTGACCCCGTCGTAGTGGCGGCGGATCAGCTTCATCAGCATGAACAGCAACGCCATGGTGACCAGCGCGATCCAGGCCCCGGCCAGGAATTTGGTGACCATCACCACCAGCAGCACCGTGCCGGTGGCGATGAACCCGATGGTGTTGACCACCCGCGAGCGCATCATCCGTCGGCGCGCCGCCGCGTCGGTCTCGGTGCGCAGCAACCTTGTCCAGTGCCGCACCATGCCGATCTGACTCAACGTGAAGGAAATGAACACCCCGACGATGTAGAGCTGGATCAGCGCACTCAGCTCGGCACGAAACGCGACGATCGCCAGCAGCGCTGAAATGGTGAGAAACCCGATCCCGTTGGAGAACGCGAGCCGGTCCCCGCGGGTGTGGAACTGGCGCGGCAGGTAGCTGTGCTGGGCCAGCACCGAACCGAGCACCGGGAACCCGTTGAACGCGGTGTTGGCCGCCAGCACCAGGATGAGCGCGGTGACAGCGGTGATCACCACGAAGCCGATGTGGAAGTTACCGAAGACCGTTTCCGCGAGTTGGGTGACCAGCGTCTTCTGGTAGTAGCCGGCCGGCGCGCCGGACAGCTGTTCTGCGGGGTCGCTGACCAGCTGGACGCCGATCTTCTTGGCCAGCACGATGATGCCCATCAGCAGCGCGACGGCGATGGCGCCCAGCATCAGCAGCGTGGTCGCCGCGTTCTTCGACTTCGGTTTCTCGAATGCGGGCACCCCGTTGCTGATGGCCTCCACCCCGGTCAGCGCCGCACAACCGGAGGAGAATGCCCGCGCCATCAGGAATACCAGCGCGAATCCGGCGACTTTGCCGTGCTCGGAATGCATCTGGAACCCGGCGGACTCGGCGCGCAACGGGTTACCCAGCACGAAGATCCGGAACAGCCCGTACCCGAGCATGCCGGTCATACCGATGATGAACGCGTAGGTCGGAATGGCGAAGGCGAGTCCGGATTCCCGCACCCCGCGCAGGTTCAGCGCCGTCACGAACAAGATCGCGGCGACGCAGAACCACACCTTGTTCTGCGCCACCATCGGCACCGCCGAGCCGATGTTCGAGATCGCCGATGCCGTCGAAACCGCAACGGTCAGAACATAATCCACCATCAGAGCACTCGCCACGGTCAAGCCGGCGTTGCGGCCCAGATTGGTGGTGACCACCTCGTAGTCGCCGCCGCCGGAGGGGTAGGCGTGCACGTTCTGCCGGTAGCTGGCCACCACGACCAGCATGACCGCGGCCACCGCGAGCCCGATCCACGGCGACAGCGAGTACGCCGCCAGGCCGCCCACCGAAAGCATCAGAAAGACCTCTTCGGGGGCGTATGCCACCGACGACAGCGCGTCCGAGGCGAACACCGGCAGCGCGATCCGCTTCGGCAGCAGCGTGTGGCTCAGCCGGTCGCTGCGAAACGGCCGGCCGATCAGCAATCGGCGCGCAGCGGTTGAAAGTTTGGACACGAGAGCCAAGAGTAAGCCCACGCGGGTTTGGCGGTAGCGTTCCCTAGGACCCGAATCGGTTGCCGACGTCGGTCACCGATCAGTTGCGACACGCAGTACTCAACCGAAAGGACCTCGGAGTGCGGGTGGTTGTGATGGGGTGCGGCCGGGTGGGCTCTTCGGTGGCAGACGGCCTGTCCCGCATCGGCCATGATGTAGCGGTCATCGACCGCGACAGTGCCGCGTTCAACAGGCTCAGTCCCGAATTCGCCGGCGAGCGGGTGCTCGGCCAGGGTTTCGACCGGGATGTGCTGCTGCGCGCGGGCATCGAGGGGGCCGACGCGTTCGCGGCGGTGTCCTCCGGTGACAACTCGAACATCATTTCGGCGCGGCTGGCCCGCGAGACCTTCGGGGTACGACGGGTGGTCGCCCGGATCTACGACGCCAAACGCGCCGAGGTCTACGAGCGCCTCGGCATCCCGACGATCGCCACCGTGCCGTGGACCACCGATCGACTGCTCAACGCCTTGACGCAGGAGACCGAGACCGCCAAGTGGCGAGATCCCACCGGCACCGTCGCCGTCGCCCAGGTGGTCCTGCACGAAGACTGGGTGGGCCATCGCGCCACCGATCTGGAGCAGGCCACCGGCGCGCGGGTCGCGTTCCTGATCCGCTTCGGCACCGGCGTGCTGCCCGAACCCAAGACGGTGCTGCAGGCCGGCGACCAGGTCTACGTGGCCGCGATCTCCGGTCGCGCCGCCGAAGCGGTGGCCATTGCGGCGCTGCCACCGAGTGAGGATCTGGACAAGTGAAAGTCGCCGTCGCCGGAGCGGGTGCCGTCGGCCGTTCGGTCACCCGCGAACTCGTCGCCAACTCGCACGACGTGACCCTGATCGAACGCAACGTGGACCATCTGGACACCGACGCCATCCCGGCCGCGCACTGGCTGCTGGGTGACGCCTGCGAACTGAGCCTGCTCGAGCAGATGCACCTCGAAGACTTCGACGTCGTGGTCGCCGCGACCGGTGACGACAAGGTCAACGTGGTGCTCAGCCTGCTGGCCAAGACCGAGTTCGCGGTGCCCCGGGTGGTGGCGCGGGTCAACGACCCGCGCAACGAGTGGCTGTTCACCGACGCCTGGGGTGTGGACGTGGCGGTGTCCACTCCGCGCATGCTGGCCTCGCTGATCGAGGAGGCCGTCGCCGTCGGCGATCTGGTGCGGCTGATGGAGTTCCGCAAAGGCCAGGCCAACCTGGTCGAGATCACCCTGCCCGACGACACCCCCTGGGGCGGCAAGGCGGTGCGTAAGTTGCAACTGCCCCGCGACGCCGCGCTGGTGACCATCCTGCGCGGACCGCGGGTGATCGTGCCGCAGGGCGACGAACCCCTGGAAGGCGGGGACGAGCTGCTGTTCGTCGCGGTCACCGAGGTCGAGGAGGAACTGCGGTCGCTGTTGCTGCCGGCGAGTGATCGCGTCGATTAGTCCAGGACGGCTTCGTCGATCGCGGCTGCGTCCACGTCGTCCTGCGTGCTGCCGCCCTGCCCGGTGGCCCGCAGCACGGCCTTGATCGCCACGTAGGTCACCAGCGCCGCCAGCCCGGTCAGCGGCCAGCCCATCGCGATGCGGGTCGCCCCGAGCCAGCCGGTCTTGCCCAGTTCGTAGAGATGCCCCTGCACGCCGAACCGCGCGACGAACACCACCGTCCAGCACAGGGTGGCCAGGTCGAACGCGTGAACCGCTCGCGGCACCGCACGCCAGCTGTTGTCGCGACCGCTGGCCCAGCTCCACAGATAACCCACCACGGGCCGCCGGATCAGGATCGACACCGCGAACACCACCGCCCACGCCAACGACATCCAGATGCCGAGCAGGAAATAGCCCTTGGACTGGCCGACCAGATAGGCGATCAGCGCGCAGATGGCGACCCCGAAAAAGCCGGACAGGGCCGGTTGCACCGAATCCCGGCGAAGCAGCCGCCAACCCAGGATCAGAACAGCAGCTCCCAGCGCGGCGCAGATCGCGGGCAGCAGCCCGGCGATGCTGGATACGATCACGAACGTCAGCACCGGCAGGGACGAGTAGATCAGACCGCTGATGCCACCGGCCTGTACCAGCAGGCGCGCGGCCTTGTTGTCGCTCACGGGAGATCGGGGCGTCGCGGCGTGGGGCGGCCGCGTCACCGCTGAATTTCGTAGTGCGGGTTGTAAATAGCTTTCGTCCCGTTCTCCAGCTTGCCCAGGCGACCACGTACCCGCAGGGTGCGTCCGGAGTCGATGCCGGGGATGCGTCGCTGACCCAGCCACACCAGCGTCACCGTGTCGCTGCCGTCGAACAGTTCCGCGCGGACTCCGCCCGAGCAGCCCTTGCCGTTGGTCTCGACGCTGCGCAGCGTGCCCACCATGGTGACCTCCTGGCCGCGCTGGCAGTCGATGGCGCGCTGCGCGCCGGTATTGAGGACTTCGTCGGAGAGTTCTTCGACGTCGCGCTGCTCCGGGTCCTCCGTCAACCGACGGGTGAGCCGGCGTAGATACCCTTGGGCCCCCATGGCCACTCCTGACAATTCGACGTCGTTAGGGATGCCTCTTGCCGACAACATTCCACTATGCCAACGGTCACCGTAGACCTGTTGGTTCCCGCACGCCACATGGATGAAACCACCGATATCCGGTCACCAGTCGGCACCGGGCACTATGAAAAGGTGGCTGTCGATCTGCGCGGTGTCACCACCGTGTTGCTGCCTGGCACCGGGTCCGACGATAACTACGTCGACCGGGCCTTTTCCGGTCCGCTGCGACGCGTCGGTGCGGTGTTGGTCACACCTGCGCCGCAGCCGCACCGGCTGGTCGAGGGCTACCTGGCCGCCCTGGACTCCGCGGCTGCCGGCGGCCGGGCGATAGGGGTCGGTGGCGTGTCCATCGGCGCTGCGGTGGCGGCCGCCTGGGCGCTTGCCCACCCGCAGCGCACGGTGGCGGTGCTGGCCGCGTTGCCGCCGTGGAACGGGGACTCCAGCTCGGCACCGGCCGCACACGCCGCGCGCTACACCGCCGCGCAGTTGCGCCGCGACGGTCTGGCGGCGACGACGGCGCAGATGCGCGCGTCCAGCCCGGCGTGGTTGGCCGATGAACTGGCCCGGTCCTGGCGGGCGCAGTGGCCGGCGCTGCCCGACGCGATGGAGGAGGCGGCCGGCTACACAGCGCCCAGCACCGCGGAGTTGACCCGCCTGGTCCCGCCGCTGGGTGTGGCGGCCGCAGTCGACGACCCGATCCACCCGCTGCAGGTGGCCGCCGACTGGGTCAGCGCGGCCCCGCGCGCGGCGCTGCGCACAGTGACCCTGCAGGAGATGGGGGCCGACACGGCCGCGCTGGGTACGGCCTGCCTGGCCGCGCTCGTCGCGGTGGGGCGCTAGCCGCCAGTGATCGTGCTGCGCAGCTGCTGCATCGCGGACCCTTCAGCGCTACGACGCGCCACCGGCTCGTCGGACGGCGTGTCATCCGGCGCCGGGTCGGGCGCCGGCTGCTGGGCCGCGGCGGCGGCCTCCCGCAGCTGCTCCACCATCGGTTCGGGTAGTTGCACCGGCAGCGGCGTGCGCACCGGCAGCGGCGTGTCCCCGCGGCGAACCACCGTGTCGGTCAACGCCGCACGTGCCTCGTCGGTCAGCGCATCGATGGTTTCGTGCGGTCCGTTGACCACGCACCGGATCATCCAGCGGTATCCGTCCACGCCGATGAAACGGACCACCCCGGAGGCGGTGCCGACCACCTCGCGGCCCCACGGGCCGTCCTTGATGGAGACCTTCGCCGAGTCTTTGCGGAGGGATTCGGCGAGTTCGGCGGCCACTTCACGCCACAGCCCGGGGCTTTTCGGCGCCGCGTAGGCCGCGATGGTGAAACGCCCGTTGGGCGTGACGACCCACACGGCGCTGGGCACCCCGGTCTCGGTGAGCTCGACCTGCACCTGGCCCGCCGCCGGCATCGGGATCAGCACCGAGCCCAGGTCCAACCGGGCCACCTCGGCCGCGGCCGGGTCGTCGAAGTCCTCGATGTCGAACGGACCCTCGAGTTCCTCGCCGGACTCGTCGTCGGCGACGAGATCGTCGACCGCGACGGTGTCCTCGTCGGCCGGCCCGCCCGCCGTGGCGCCCTTGCGTCTACCGAATGCAGCCATCTGCGCCGCCCCTCCTCATCGCCACGTCCCCGTTGTCACAGACTCGCATGTCCGCCCGACGAACCGTGGCCGCCTTCGCCACGTGAGGTGGCGGCCAGCCCGGCCTCGTCGAACGACGACACCTCGACCAACTCGACCAGCTCGACCCGCTGCACCAACAACTGCGCGATGCGGTCGCCTCGGTGCACCACGATCGGCGTGGTGGGGTCCAGGTTGATCAGCGCGACCTTGATTTCGCCACGATAGCCCGCGTCGATGGTCCCGGGACTGTTCACGATGGAAAGTCCCACCCGCGAGGCCAGCCCGGACCGCGGGTGCACCAACCCGACCATGCCGAGCGGGATCGCGACCGCCACGCCCGTCGGTACCAGCGCCCGGTGTCCGGGGGCCAGCTCGACGTCCTCGGCGCTGAACAAATCCACGCCGGCGTCGCCCTCGTGGGCACGGCTGGGCAACGGGAGCCCCCGGTCGAGACGGACGATGGCCAGAGTGTTCGACACGGGGGCACAGATTACCCTTGACCGCGTGTCCGATACCCGCCACGTCGCGCCGCAGAGCGTGCGGTATCGCGAGCGGCTGTGGGTGCCGTGGTGGTGGTGGCCACCGGGTTTCGCGCTGGCGGCGCTCATCGCAGCCGAAGTCAACGTCGGTGTGCGGTCCCTGCCCGACTGGCTGCCCTTCGTCACGCTGTTCGCGGTGGCCGTCGGAACGCTGCTGTGGCTGGGCCGCGTCGAGGTGCGCATCGTCGCCGGGGCCGACGGGGTCGAGCTGTGGGCCGGCGACGCCCACCTGCCGGTCACCGTGATCTGCCGATCCGCGGCGATTGCGCGTAGCGCCAAGTCAGCGGCATTGGGCCGCCAACTCGATCCGGCGGCTTACGTGGTGCACCGGGCCTGGATCGGCCCCATGGTCCTGTTGGTTCTCGACGATCCCGACGACCCGACGCCGTATTGGTTGGTGAGTTGTCGTCACCCCGAGCGGGTCCTCTCGGCCCTGCGGAGCTGAACCGTCAGGCCGCGCAGTCGGTACAGATCATCACACCGTTCTTCTCGCTGGCGAGACGGCTGCGGTGCTGCACCAAAAAGCAACTCGAGCAAGTGAACTCGTCCGCCTGCTTGGGTACCACGCGCACCGACAACTCTTCGCCGGACAAATCGGCGCCAGGCAGTTCGAAGGACTCGGCGGACTCGGATTCGTCGACGTCGACCACCGCCGACGCGGCCTCGTTCCGTCGCGCTTTGAGTTCCTCCAGCGAGTCCTCAGAGACGTCGTCGGTCTCGGTGCGTCGTGGAGCGTCGTAGTCGGTAGGCATGGTCTTCTCCCCGTCCTGTCCCCTCGGAGCTCTCACAAAGTTCAAGCAACGCTTTGTACCAGCGTCGAACGCGTGCACCAAATGATTCGTGCCCGTATTGCGACGGAATAGAGTGTGATATGCGTCACACCGAGGGATTAACCCGGGTAGTCGGCCTTAAACGGGTGCGTTCCCGGTGCGATTAGAGTGCATGTGTGGTTGCACACATTACCGAAGGCACCGCCTTCGATAAGCACGGCCGGCCGTTCCGGCGCCGCAACCCCCGCCCTGCCATCATCGCGGTGATCTTCCTGGTAGTGGTGACGGGCGTGGTGTGGACGGTCGCGCTGACCCGCCCGACCGACGTCCGTGAGGCGACCGTGTGCAACCCGCCCCCGGAGCCGACGGGCACGGCAGCCACCGCCGGTCCGACCAAGCTCGGTGAGCAGGTGTCCCGGACCGACATGATCGATGTGGCACCGGCCAAACTCGCCGAAACCAAGGTGCGCGTGCTCAACGCGAGTGGACGTGGCGGTCAGGCCGGCGACATCGCGGGGGCACTGCAAGATCTCGGCTTCGCGCAACCAGCCGCGAGCAACGATCCGATCTACGCGGGCACCCGCCTGACCTGTCAGGGTCAGATTCGATTCGGCACCGCCGGGCAGGCCACCGCGGCTGCGCTCTGGCTGGTCGCGCCCTGCACCGAGTTGTTCCGTGACAGCCGCGGCGACGACTCCGTCGACCTCGCCCTGGGCACCGACTTCAACTCGCTGGCCCACAACGACGACATCGACGCCGTGCTGGCGACCTTGCGCCCCGGGGCCACCGAACCGGCGGATCACACGCTGCTGGCCAAGATTCACTCCAACAGCTGCTGAGCCTCAGTCCAGCGGTTCCAGTCCGCCCGCCTGTCCCAGCGCCCCCAGCAGGGCCTCGGCGATCCCGGGCGCAGCCGCGACCACCACGCCGGCACCGCTGACGTCGGGCGCCGGCAACACCACCCGCGCGCCGGCCTCCGCGGCGATCAACGCACCCGCGGCCTGGTCCCACACCTGCAGCCCGTGTTCGTAGTAGGCGTCCAACCGGCCTGAGGCGACCATGCACAGGTCCAGCGCCGCCGAACCGACCCGACGCACGTCGCGCACCACCGGCAGTATCTGGGCGAGCAACGCGGCTTGTCGGACCCGTCGCCGGGGCGAGTACCCGAACCCGGTCCCCAGCAGCGCCATCGACAGGTCGCCGACATCGGTGCATTGCAGTGCGCGCACCCCACCCTCGCCGGTGACGTGCGCCCCGAGGCCCCGGCCCGCCGAATACACTTGTCCCGCAACGACATCGGCGACCGCACCGGCCACCGACACGCCGCCCACCTGAGCGGCGACCGAGACGGCGTAAGCCGGGATGCCGTAGACGAAATTCACCGTCCCGTCGATCGGGTCCAGCACCCAGGTGACCGCGTCGGCCGGGGCAGCGCTCAGATCCGCCGGCCCGCCGCCCTCCTCCCCGAGAATCGGGTCACCGGGCCGCAGCTGTGCCAGCCGTTCCCGCAGCAGCCGTTCGGTGTCGGTGTCGGCGACGGTGACCGGGTCGGTCGGAGTGGTCTTGGCGCGTACGGTGCCACGGCCGGCGCCTGATCCGCCGCCGAACACCTCGACCCGTCGACGGCGCACGAACGCGGCCGCCTCGGCCGCCAGCGCTGCGGCCACCGAGCGCAGCTCTGCGATCTCATCGAGGGCCAAATCGGGCGGAGTCACCGCTCTATCGCATCACACAGTGACTTCTCGCCGCTCTGAGGCGACTTCCCAACTGCCCCAACCCGCCTCACCGCGCCGGCCCCGGATGGTCGCTAAGGTGAGCGAACCACCCAGTCTCGCCGAGGAGATCCGATGACCAGCACCGTCCCTGGGACCGACACCGCCACCGGACAACGTCGAGGGTTCGGTGTCGACGTCGGTGGCAGTGGCATCAAGGGTGCGGTGGTCGATCTGGACACCGGCGCGTTGATCGGCGACCGGATCAAATTGCTCACCCCGCAACCGGCCACCCCCGCGGCGGTCGCCAAGACCATCGCGGAGGTCGTCAACGGATTCGGGTGGACCGGCCCGCTCGGGGTGACCTACCCCGGCGTGGTCACGCACGGGATCGTGCAGACCGCGGCCAATGTGGACAAAGCCTGGATCGGGACCAACGCGCGCGACGTGATCAGCGCCGCGCTCGACGGCCAGGACGTCACCATCCTCAACGACGCCGATGCGGCAGGTCTGGCCGAGGAACGCTACGGCGCCGGTCGGGGCCACGAGGGCCTGGTCGTGTTGCTCACCTTCGGAACAGGTATCGGTTCAGCGGTGATCCACAACGGGAAACTGATCCCGAATACCGAATTCGGTCACCTCGAGGTCGGTGGGAAAGAGGCCGAACAGCGGGCTGCGTCGTCGGTCAAGGAAAAGAACGGGTGGACCTACGAGAAGTGGACCAAACAGGTGACCAGAGTCTTGGTCGCCATCGAGAACGCCATCTGGCCCGACCTGTTCATCGCCGGCGGTGGGATCAGCCGTAAGGCCGACAAATGGGTGCATCTGCTGGAGAACCGCACCCCGGTGGTGCCCGCCACCCTGCAGAACACCGCCGGGATCGTCGGCGCGGCCATGGCAGCGACCAGGGACGTGACACACTGATTTTCGCTGCCGGGCAAGTAGCAGGTCCCGGTGAAGTTACAATGGTCGTCGGCGGCCGCCCAAACCGATAGCGCGCGATACTCACGCTGATATCAAACGCCGACATTCGACATAGCAGACACTTTCGGTCAACCATGCCCAGACCCACCGGAAGTGCGTCCGACCGAAGGGGTGTATGTGGCAGCGACGAAAGCTACTCCGGCGACTGATGAGCCGGTGAAACGCACCGCCACGAAGGCTCCCGCCAAGCGCACCGCGGCCAAGGCCGCCAACGGAACCGCGCCCGCCAAGCGGGCCACCAAGGCCGGCGCGCACGAAACAGACGGTGAGGCCCCCAAGAAGGCCCGGGCCAAGGCCGCTGCGAAAGCCCCGGCCCGCGGTGCGGCGAAGGCGAAAGACGCCGACGACGTCTCGACCGACACCGTCGGCTCCGAGGCCGCTGAGGAACTCGACACCGACATCGACGTCGAACCCGGCGAAGACCTCGAACTCGATGCCGCCGACCTCGTTCTCGACGAGCTGGAAGTCGACGAGACGCCCGAAGAAGAGGACGCCGTGATCGACCCGGCCGACGCCGAGGCCGAGGACGGCGAGCCCGTAGTCGTGGTCGAGTCCACCGCGGCGGCCGCCGAGGACGAAGAAGACATCGCCGAACCCACCGAGAAGGACAAGGCGTCGGGGGATTTCGTCTGGGACGAAGACGAGTCCGAGGCGCTGCGGCAGGCGCGCAAAGATGCCGAGCTCACCGCGTCCGCCGACTCGGTCCGCGCCTACCTCAAGCAGATCGGCAAAGTAGCGCTGCTGAACGCTGAGGAAGAAGTCGAGCTGGCCAAGCGCATCGAGGCCGGTCTGTACGCCACCCAGTTGATGGTGGAGTTGACCGACCGCGGCGAAAAGCTGCCTGCCGCCCAGCGCCGCGACATGATGTGGATCTGTCGCGACGGCGACCGCGCGAAAAACCATCTGCTGGAAGCCAACCTCCGTCTGGTGGTGTCGCTGGCCAAGCGTTACACCGGCCGCGGCATGGCTTTCCTGGACCTCATCCAGGAAGGCAACCTGGGCTTGATCCGCGCGGTGGAGAAGTTCGACTACACCAAGGGCTACAAGTTCTCCACCTACGCGACGTGGTGGATCCGCCAGGCCATCACCCGCGCCATGGCCGACCAGGCCCGCACCATCCGTATCCCGGTGCACATGGTCGAGGTGATCAACAAGCTGGGCCGTATCCAGCGCGAGCTGCTGCAGGACCTGGGCCGCGAGCCCACCCCTGAAGAGCTGGCCAAGGAAATGGACATCACGCCGGAGAAGGTGCTGGAGATCCAGCAGTACGCGCGTGAGCCGATCTCGCTGGACCAGACCATCGGTGACGAGGGCGACAGCCAGCTCGGCGACTTCATCGAGGACAGTGAGGCCGTGGTGGCCGTGGACGCGGTGTCGTTCACGCTGCTGCAGGACCAGCTGCAGTCGGTGCTGGACACGCTGTCCGAGCGCGAGGCAGGCGTGGTGCGGCTGCGGTTCGGTCTCACCGACGGCCAGCCGCGCACGTTGGACGAGATCGGGCAGGTCTACGGCGTCACCCGCGAGCGGATCCGCCAGATCGAGTCCAAGACGATGTCCAAGCTGCGCCACCCGAGTCGCTCGCAGGTCCTGCGCGACTACCTGGACTGAGCGACCTACCGGCGCAATCCGGGTTATCAGCATCATCGTCGCGTCTCAAGAGTCCGGCTTGCCGAAGGCGCCGCCAGGAATGCGGGCGGTCGAGTGCCGGCGAGGCACTGGCGCCCGCGCTGATCATTGACTCCCGGCCAACAATGCCCGGACGGTATGCAGCCCGAAGGTGGTATCGCCTGGAGGTCTAGGGGCGATCGAGGCCGTCGTGGCCGATAGTTGTTCGGCCGTCCTGATTCATAATGGAAACGCTCTGCCCTGGGCCGCCGCAATTCTGCCGCCGCTGGCTTGCATCAACGCATTTCCGCCATTGCCACCCTGCGCGGTGTTAGTGTTCCCCGCTCCGCCGTTACCGCCGTGAGCAGTGCCGCCGGTGATCTTCGCTGAGGCGTCGGTCGCGTTGATCGAAGCGGTGCCGCCCGCGCCACCGCTTACGGTGGCGGCACACGAGGCAGGTAGGAGACTCATGCGATTCGTAGATGCAGTGAAGTTATCCGCCTCGTAGAGCTCAAGCCCTCGAAATCGCCAAAACAATCACAGCTGATTTACATTCTCGAGCGTTGTTACGCGTTGGCGTATCGGCGCTTATCTCAATTGCACCGTCGAGTGCGGTCTACTTGACTCGGTAGGGCGGCGAACGCGCCGTCTTCTCCGGGCGGGTATGGCACGACCCGAAGCACGGATTGCACCGGCAGCGGGCCGTACAGATGTGGAAAAAGCATCGACTCTGGATCGGTCGGGACCCCCGGCTCCCACCGCACCGGCGCGTCCAGCGACGCGGCATCGAGGTGGAGCAGGACGAGGTCGCGACGACCGCGATAGAGGCGGGTCGCCGGCAGGTGCACTTGGTCGATTCTGGACAGGTGGACGAAGCCGTCGGCGGGATCCGGAAGGATCGCCCCCTGCTCGCGGGCGGCCGTCCACTCCGCTGCGGAACACAACCGCACCAGCCGTTCGTTGGCCTGGTGAAACACGTTGATTACGGTGCCCGATTTTGGGGCAAATATGCGTGAGAAACGACACACCCAATAACGGTCGGGGAACAAGGCAAAAACTCCGAACGTCTGACAGAGTGAATTTATCGCCAGAACGGAGGAGCCATGAACGCAACTCTGACCAGTCCCGAGCTCACTCGGGCAGACCGCTGCGATCGCTGCGGTGCCGCGGCTCGGGTGCGCGCCAAGCTTCCTTCGGGGGCTGAGCTCCTCTTTTGCCAGCACCACGCCAACAAGCACGAAGCCAAGTTGGCTGAGCTTGCCGCGGTGCTCGAGGTCAGCGGCCAGTAATTTGCCGTCGAACTCGCCCGGCCTAATGCCGACCGGGCGAGGGGTCATCGGTAATGCTGGACGGATATGAGTGAGCAGGGTTCCACGCACGCCCGCCATCACGTCTGGCAAATAAGTCGTAGGACACTGTCCAAGGCTTGGGATGACTCGATTTTCTCGGAATCCGCCGAAGCCGGCTTCTGGACCTGTCTCTCGACGCCGCCACTGCTGCTGGGCATCTTGGGCACTTTGGCCTGGGTGGCTCCCCTTTTCGGCGAGGACACCTTGTCCTCGATCATCAAGAGCATTCTGTCCACGGCCCGGAACTTCTTCTCCCCCAACGTCGTAGACCAGATCATCGAACCGACCATCCGCGATATCACGGGTATCGCCGGCGGCGAGGTGGCCTCCGTCGGATTTCTGATCTCGTTGTGGGCGGGATCGTCGGCGATCTCGTCGTTCGTCGACGCCATCGTGGAGGCGCACGACCAGACCCCGTTGCGTCATCCCGTCCGACAGCGGTTCTTCGCGCTGTTTCTGTACCTGATGATGTTGCTGTTCGTGGTGGTGACCGCGCCGGTCGCGGTCGTCGGCCCCCGCAAAGTCAGTGAACATATTCCGGAAGGCACCCAGAATCTATTGCACTACGGCTACTACCCGGCCCTGATTCTGGGCCTGATGGCCGGGGTGACGGTGCTGTATCGGGTGGCACTGCCGGTCCCGCTGCCGACACACCGGCTGATACCCGGAACAGTGCTGGCGACAGTGGTTTTCGCGGTCGCCACCCTGGGCCTACGGCTGTATCTCAGTTGGATCGGCAGCACCGGCTACACCTACGGCGCACTCGCCACACCGATCGCGTTCCTGCTGTTCGCGTTCTTCGGGGGCTTCTCGATCATGATCGGGGCCGAACTCAATGCCGCGCTGCAGGAGGAATGGCCGGCGCCTGCGACGCACGCCCACCGGCTGCGCAAGTGGCTGGTCCATCGCACTTCGTCCATGACCGGCACCACCGATGCGGCGCCGTCACAGTCCGCGGACGACGCAGGGGTCAGCCCTTCTTGAGCCGCTCGTAGATCTGCTTGCAGTCGGGGCACACCGGCGAACCCGGCTTGGCCGCCTTGGTCACCGGAAACACCTCGCCGCACAACGCCACAACATGATTGCCCATAACCGCGCTCTCAGCGATCTTGTCCTTCTTGACGTAGTGGAAGAACTTCGGCGTATCGCTGCCGGTCCCGTCATCGGCGCGTTCGTCGGCGTCAGTGCGCTCAATCGTCTGGGTCTCCATGACCTACATTGTGCATCCTGACCCGCAGCGGGACACCGGGAAAACCGCGATCGGCTCAGGTGTGCCACAGTGGAGGAATGAAGCGCGGCCCCGAGCTGAGTTTCGACGACTTCGATGAACACGGTCGCCCGGTACTTATCACCGCTGCTGCACCCTCCTACGAGGTGCAGCACCGGGCGCGTGTGCGGAAATACCTGACGATCATGTCGTTTCGGATTCCGGCGCTGATCCTGGCCGCCCTCGCCTACGGCGCCTGGCACAACGGTCTGATCTCGCTGCTGATCGTCGCCGCTTCCATACCGCTGCCGTGGATGGCAGTCCTAATCGCCAACGACCGGCCGCCGCGCAGCCCGGACGAACCCCGCCGCTTCGAACAGACGCGGCGCCGTACGCCGTTGTTCCCGACTGCCGAGCGGCCGGCTCTGGCGCCACGGCCGCACCCGACGCCGGAACCGGACTGGCGGACGGTCGAGCCCGACGGTTCCGAGTAACCGTCCACTCGCGCCACTTCTCAGGACATTCTCAGGTCACAAGCGCATTCCCGCACGTCACGGGGTGTGAGATGACGACCTCGTGGGAACTCTCGATGCGGGCTTCTCGTTAACCACATGAACAAGACAAGCCAACCGGGAGGGCGCAATGGCACATGCCACCACAGGCCGATTTGACGGCGATTTGGATGCTCAGAGCCCAGCTGCGGACCTGGTGCGTGTATATCTGAACGGCATCGGCAAGACGGCGTTGCTCAACGCCGCCGACGAAGTCGAGTTGGCCAAGCGCATCGAGGCCGGACTGTACGCCGAGCACCTGCTGGCAACTCGGAAGCGCCTGGGCGAGAACCGAAAACGCGATCTGGCTGCGGTGGTGCGGGACGGGCAGGCGGCTCGGCGCCACCTGTTGGAAGCGAACCTGCGGCTGGTGGTTTCGCTGGCCAAGCGCTACACCGGTCGGGGAATGCCGCTGCTGGACCTCATCCAGGAAGGCAACCTCGGCCTGATCCGCGCGATGGAAAAGTTCGACTACACAAAGGGTTTCAAGTTCTCGACGTACGCCACCTGGTGGATCCGCCAGGCGATCACCCGCGGCATGGCCGACCAGAGCCGCACCATCAGGCTGCCGGTTCACCTGGTGGAGCAGGTCAACAAGTTGGCGCGGATCAAGCGGGAGATGCACCAGAATCTGGGTCGTGAGGCGACCGACGAGGAACTGGCCGCCGAGTCCGGCATTGCCGTTGAAAAGATCAACGACCTGCTCGAGCACAGCCGCGACCCGGTGAGCCTGGACATGCCGGTAGGGTCGGAAGAGGAAGCCCCGCTTGGTGATTTCATCGAGGACGCCGAGGCTATGTCCGCCGAGAACGCGGTGATCGCCGAATTGCTGCACACCGACATCCGCAGTGTGCTGGCCACTCTCGACGAGCGCGAGCACCAGGTGATCAGGTTGCGCTTCGGACTCGATGACGGCCAGCCCCGCACGCTGGACCAGATCGGCAAGTTGTTCGGCCTGTCCCGCGAGCGGGTCCGGCAAATCGAGCGGGATGTGATGTGCAAGCTGCGTCACGGCGAACGAGCTGATCGGCTGCGGTCGTACGCCAGCTGAGGTACGAATTCGCTCGTTTGGCAAGCTTTACTGGAGACGGTGTGCCCGCCGCGGTTACGCGGCGGGCATACTGCTGCGGTGGGGTGTTTTGCGCGAACACCCGCAGGGCTGGCGAAGTAGACTCGGCGGCAACGGAGGATGCTGAATGAACGACTTGGTTGATACCACCGAGATGTACCTGCGGACTATTTACGACCTCGAGGAAGAGGGCGTGACGCCGCTGCGCGCCCGGATCGCCGAACGGCTCGAGCAGAGCGGCCCCACCGTCAGCCAGACCGTCTCCCGGATGGAACGCGACGGACTGTTGCGGGTGGCCGGCGACCGGCATCTCGAGCTCACCGACAAGGGCCGCACGCTGGCCGTGGCAGTGATGCGCAAGCACCGGCTGGCCGAACGTCTGCTCGTCGACGTGATCGGCCTGCCGTGGGAGGAAGTGCACGCCGAAGCCTGCCGGTGGGAGCACGTGATGAGCGAGGACGTCGAACGCCGGTTGGTCAAAGTGCTCAACAACCCGACGACCTCGCCGTTCGGCAACCCGATCCCCGGCCTGCTGGACCTGGGCCTGACCGCCGAATCCGGCGCCGACGACGCCAACCTGGTCCGGCTGACCGAGCTGCCGGGCGGATCGCCGGTCGCCGTCGTCGTGCGTCAACTCACCGAGCACGTGCAGGGCGACATCGACCTGATCAGCCGACTCAAGGACGCCGGAGTGGTGCCCAACGCCCGCGTCACGGTCGAGACCGGCCCGGGTGGTGGAGTGACCATCGTCATTCCCGGACACGAGAACGTCACCCTGCCGCACGAGATGGCCCACGCGGTGAAGGTCGAAAAGGTCTGACCCGCCTCGTTCCGCGCCGTCACCCGGCGCGCCTGCCTTGGCGCGGCGGCAGCCGTACCCCGAGTTGCTCGGCCAGCTGGTAACCGGTACCCGCCAATCTGCGAATGTCGTTGGGCCGCAACCCCGATTGCAAGGCGGTGTCCAGCATGCCCGCCATCCGATGGTCCGGGTCGCAGCGCAGTGCCGCCTCCAGCGACAAACCCGCCAGCGGCCCGTCACCGCGCACGTAGGCACTGAAGGCCAGCAGTACCAGGGCCTCCACCCGCCAAGGTGGCGGCAGCAGCCGTGCCAGCACCGACCACAACGACTCGGCCGCGTCGGCGCTCTCCGCAACAGCGAGGGCATACAGCGTGTCCCGCACCCGGGTATCGCTCAAGGCGCAACCGAGCTCGGCGACCTGGGCATCCGAGAGCAGTTCGCCGTCGAGCACCTGGGCCGCGGCCGCCAGCGCTTTCTCCACCTCGGCTCGGCAACAGGCGGCGGCATCGGTTCGAACCGCCTTCTCGCGCACGCTCTCCGCGTCTTTCAGGGCCGCGAGCAGCGTCGCACCGCGCGCTACGTCCGGGGCGATCACCGCCTGCAGATCGGCACGCCGCCGGTACAGCCGCCGGCCGTCCACCACCGCCGCCACCGCCAGCGGCGACGCCGAGGGATCGTCGATCTCGCCGCCTTTGCCGCAGGAATCGACGCAGTGCCAGCGTCCGCCGCGCGCGATCTCGTCGACCACGTGCGCCGCGTACAGGTCGATGTCGTAACGGGCCAAGGCCGCGGCGACCGCTGCACAGAGCCGCTGATGCTCCTCGTTGCACACCGCGCAATGCGCACCCTCGTCGTCGACGATCACCGCGATCGCGGCGTCCGGGCGCGCCGCGGCGGCAACCTCCGCAAGCTGATCGACCCGCTCGATCAGGTCGTCGGCCAGGTCGGCACGCATCACCGCACCCAGTCCCCCGTCCTCCAGCGACACCAACACCAACGAGTTCTCCGGCACGAAACCGAGGATGGCGGGTAGGGCCGCGATCAACGCGCCGGGCCGATTCAGTTGAAAGTCTTCTCGATGCTTCGTCATGACCACAACGCTGACGACTGACACCGTCAGTCCGCGCTCGCGCAACGTGATTCAGCGCCGCGCTTGTGGAGAAAGTCTGGACTGTGGGCCTTATCGTCTATCCCATGACCTCCATGCGCGAATACGACCTGGTCGTTATCGGCTCCGGACCCGGCGGACAGAAAGCCGCCATCGCGGCGGCCAAGCTGGGCAAGTCCGTGGCGATCGTGGAACGCGGGCGCATGGTCGGCGGAGTCTGCGTCAACACCGGCACGATCCCGTCGAAAACCTTGCGGGAGGCCGTGGTCTACCTCACCGGCATGAGCCAGCGCGAACTCTACGGCGCCAGCTACCGGGTCAAGGACAAGATCACCCCGGCCGACCTGCTCGCGCGCACCCAGCACGTGATCACCAAGCAGGTCGACGTGGTCCGCTCGCAGCTGATGCGCAACCGTATCGACCTGGTCCTGGGCCACGGCCGATTCATCGACCCGCACACCGTGCTGGTGGAGGAAGACGCGCAGGGCGAGCGGGTCACGGTCAGCGGCGACTACATCGTCATCGCCACCGGCACCAAACCGGTGCGCCCGTCCGGGGTCGAGTTCGACGAGAGCCGGGTGCTGGACTCCGACGGCATCCTCGATCTGCGTTCGCTGCCCGCCTCCATGGTGGTCGTCGGCGCCGGCGTGATCGGCATCGAGTACGCGTCGATGTTCGCGGCGCTGGGCACCAAGGTGACGGTGGTGGAGAAGCGCGACACCATGCTGGACTTCTGCGACCCGGAGATCGTCGAAGCGCTGAAGTTCCATCTGCGCGACCTGGCGGTCACCTTCCGCTTCGGCGAGGAGGTCACCGCCGTCGACGTCGGCTCCTCGGGCACCGTCACCACCCTGGGCAGCGGCAAGCAGATACCCGCCGAGACCGTGATGTATTCCGCCGGCCGGGAAGGACAGACCGCCAGCCTCGGCCTGGAGAACGCGGGACTCGAAACCGACCATCGCGGAAGGATTTTCGTCGACGACCAGTTCCAGACGAAGGTCGAACACATCTATGCGGTGGGCGATGTGATCGGCTTCCCGGCGCTGGCGGCGACCTCGATGGACCAGGGTCGGCTGGCCGCCTACCACGCGTTCGGGGAACCGACCGACGGCATCACTGCGCTGCAGCCGATCGGGATCTATTCCATCCCGGAGATCTCCTACGTCGGCGCCACCGAGGTGGACCTGACCAAGGAATCCATCCCCTACGAGGTAGGTGTGTGCCGGTACCGCGAACTGGCTCGCGGCCAGATCGCCGGCGACTCCTACGGCATGCTCAAGTTGCTGGTGTCCACCCGCGACCGCAAGATTCTCGGCGCGCACATCTTCGGCACCAGCGCCACCGAGATGGTGCACATCGGGCAGGCGGTCATGGGGTGCGGTGGAACCGTCGACTACCTGGTCGACGCCGTCTTCAACTACCCGACGTTCTCCGAGGCCTACAAGGTCGCCGCGCTGGACGTGACCAACAAGATGCGCGCGCTCAGCCAGTTCTTGCGGTAAATCTCAGCAGTGGTCGTCGTAGTCGGCTGGTGCGACGTCGCCGGGACCGCGGGCTTCGGCGCGGGCGAGCAGTTGTGCGATGTTCTCGTCGAAAGGCGCGCTGTAGGAGAGGTTTTCGGTGCATCCGCCACCCTCCAGACCGCCGACCACCCCGACGACCTTCGACCCGTCGACCCAGGGCGCGCCGCTCGTTCCGCCGACCAGCCCGGCACACGGCAACGAGGGGAATCCGCTCCCGGTGACGCCGGAGGTGCCCTGGCAGCCGATGGGACCGCCACCCACGCCCGCGGGATAGCCCGTGACACTCACCCGGGTGCCCGGCAGCGGGGAGGTCCCCAGGCTCAGGGCCGCGCCGGCACGGCCCTCCACCGTCCCGCGCGCACCGCTCACCCGGGCGATCGCGTAGTCCGCGCGCGGGTCCCGGCTGCCAGTCCAGCGTCGGTCGAAGTACACCGCGTCGACCGTCCAGACGTCGGCGGGCCCGGCGGCACCGCTGAAACCCGGAACGAAGGTCGTCTTCGCCGGGCCCAGCAGGCAATGCGCAGCGGTCAGCACGAGGTCACCGCGCGCCGAGTGCAGTACCGAACCGCTGCACCCGTGCCGATTGCCGCCGTCCCGGAAAACCGCACCCACCCGCGGGTCCGGCGCCACATGAGCGCCCTCGTGCGCGGCGCAGGACGCAAGAATCACCGCCAGGCTGATCGTTGCCGTCACTGCGCGCATCGGTCCCATCCTGCCCGACCGGAGGGGACCGGCAAGCGAATAGAAACCGGTCCGACTGCGTTCTGAGAGATGCGGCGTCGATTGAGGGAGACTGGTTAGGGCAACCTAGAGAGGCCCGCGCGCGAATCCCGGAAGGAGGCACGCTCAATGTCCGACCATCACGACCCAGGCGAGGCGCAGGAATACCAGCCCGGACAACCCGGCATGTACGAGCTGGAGTTCCCGGCACCTCAGTTATCGGCATCCGACGGCCGCGGTCCGGTGCTGGTCCACGCCCTGGAGGGGTTCTCCGACGCCGGTCACGCGATTCGGCTTGCCGCCGCCCACCTCAAAGAGGTGCTGGACACCGAACTGGTCGCATCATTCGCGATCGACGAGCTGCTGGACTACCGCTCCCGGCGGCCGATGATGACCTTCAAGACCGACCACTTCACCAAGTACGACGATCCCGAATTGAGCCTGTACGCGCTGCGCGACAGCGTCGGGACCCCGTTTCTGCTGCTGGCCGGCATGGAACCGGACCTGAAGTGGGAGCGGTTCATCACCGCGGTGCGACTGCTGGCCGAACGCCTGGGCGTGCGGCAGACGATCGGCCTGGGCACTGTTCCGATGGCCGTCCCCCACACCCGGCCCGTCACGATGACCGCACACTCCAACAACGCCGAGCTGATCGCCGACTTCCAGCCGTGGATTTCCGAGATCCAGGTCCCGGGCAGCGCGTCCAACCTGCTGGAATACCGGATGGCGCAACACGGCCACGAGGTGGTCGGCTTCACCGTGCACGTCCCGCACTACCTCACCCAGACCGATTACCCGGCCGCCGCGCAGGCTCTGCTCGAGCAGGTGGCGAAGACGGGATCGCTGGATCTGCCGGTGGAGGCGCTGGCCGAGGCGGCCGCTGAGATCCGGACCAAGATCGACGAACAGGTCCAGGCGAGCGCGGAAGTCGCTCAAGTGGTGACCGCGCTCGAGCGCCAGTACGATGCGTTCATCGACGCTCAGGAAAACAGATCTTTGCTGGCACGTGACGAGGAACTGCCCAGCGGCGACGAGCTGGGCGCCGAGTTCGAGCGCTTTCTGGCTCAGCAGGCGGAGAAGAAGCACGACGACGACGATTCGAGTTAGTCCCGAACGCCTTAACGGCCCGACGACGAGGTTGGCGACATGACCGAGCGAAAACGCAATCTTCGCCCGGTGCGGGAAGTGACCACCCCGTCGCTGCAGTTCCGCACCATCCACGGCTACAAGCGGGCGTTCCGGATCGCCGGATCCGGCCCGGCGATCCTGCTGATCCACGGCATCGGCGACAACTCCACGACGTGGACCGGTATCCACGCCAAACTGGCCCAGCGGTTCACCGTCATCGCCCCAGATCTGTTGGGCCACGGCAAATCTGACAAACCGCGCGCCGACTACTCAGCCGCGGCGTACGCCAACGGCATGCGCGACCTGCTCAGCGTGCTGGACATCGAGCGGGTCACCATCATCGGCCACTCGCTGGGCGGTGGGGTGGCCATGCAGTTCGCCTACCAGTTCCCCCACCTGGTCGAGCGCCTGATCCTGGTGGGCGCCGGGGGCGTCACCAAGGACGTCAACATCGCGTTGCGGTTCGCGTCGCTGCCGATGGGCGCCGAGGCGCTGGCGCTGCTGCGCCTGCCGCTGGTGCTGCCGGCGGTGCAGTTGCTGGGCCGGTTGGCGGGTCTGGCGCTCGGGTCGACGGCTATCGGCCAGGATCTGCCGAACATGCTGCGGATATTGGACGATCTCCCGGAGCCGACCGCTTCGGCGGCGTTCACCCGCACCCTGCGGGCGGTCGTCGACTGGCGCGGCCAGATCGTCACCATGCTGGACCGATGTTATTTGACCCAGGCGATTCCGGTGCAGATCATCTGGGGCCGCAAGGACTCGGTCATCCCGGTCCAGCACGCGTACATGGCGCACGCCGCAATGCCGGGGTCCCAACTCGAAATCTTCGAGAACGCCGCGCACTTTCCGTTTCACGACGACCCGGCCCGCTTCCTCGACCTCGTCCAGCGCTTCATCGACACCACCGCGCCCCCCGACTACGACCAGGCCGCGCTGCGCGAGTTGCTTCGCACCGGCGGCGGCGAGGGAACCGTGAGCGGTCCGACTGACACCCGGGTGGCCGTGCTCAACGCGATGGGTGCCGACGAGCGCAGCGCCACCTGAGTTCGCGTCCGCGAGCCGGCGCGGCTGTCACAGCTGTCGGCGCAGCGTGGCGGACAGATGGTGTTGCAGGGGTTGCCCAACCGCACCCATCTGCAGCGAGTACGACAGCTCGTCCCCAGCGATCCGCAACGACCGCCCCAGGGCGCTGACCTCTTTGGCCGTCGGCGTCAGTCCGATACTGGTTGTCGCCACATCGATTTCGATGACGTCACCGGTCACCGAGTAGGTGCCGACCGCTATTTCGGTGATGCCGCTGGGATGGGCCAGCACCAGCTCCACGTGACCGGGCTGCGGTACCCGAAGATAGCCCGTCTCGGCATGCAACGGCTTGTCGTCGGCGGGGGCCTTGGTCTTCTGTCCATAGCTCAGGAAAGGTTTGCCGACGTGGGCGAAGACAACCTCTTCGAGGTATTCGAAAGGCTGGATCGTCGGATACTCCCCCGCGCCCCGGCCCACCCAGGTACCCAACAACGGCGCCAGCGCATGCAGATCAGGATGTAGTTCGGCGACCATCGGGGTGCGGTCAGCCGGACGTCGAAACGTTGCGGTGCGCGCGCAGCGCCTCGATCTCGCGCTCGAAATCGTCGGCCGACGAGAAGGACCGGTAGACGGAGGCGAACCGCAGGTAGGCCACCTCGTCGAGGTCGCGCAGCGGTCCCAGAATGGCCAGGCCGACCTCGTTGCTGGGGACCTCAGGGCCGGCGGCACGCACCGCGTCTTCCACCTGCTGGGCAAGCAAATTCAGCGCATCGTCGTCAACCTGGCGCCCCTGACAGGCCCGGCGGACGCCACTGATCACCTTCTCGCGACTGAAGGGCTCGGTGACGCCGCTGCGCTTGACCACGGCCAACACCGCGGTCTCCACCGTCGTGAACCGGCGTCCGCATTCCGGGCACGAGCGACGACGGCGGATCGCCTGGCCCTCATCGGTTTCTCGCGAGTCGATCACCCGCGAATCGGGATGCCGGCAGAACGGGCAGTGCAAGAGCCGCTCCTTTGCCGTACCGACTGGTATCCGGGTAGAAGAACACCCCGACAGTACCCGCGTGCTCCGTAGCGGGCCAACGCTGACCCGGGCAACCATCGACCGGGCGGGTGCTCGCTCAGCCGATCGGGGCGATCAGGGTCTGACCCGCCGAGACCGCACTGGAATCCAGTGCGTTCAGGTCGCGAATCCGTTCCACGACGTCGCGCACCGGCGCGCCGGGCGCCACCCGGGCAGCGAGGTCTTGCAACGACTCCCCCGGTTCCACCCGCACGACCGCCAGGGCGGCGGGCACCTGCGGCGCCGACTCGGCCGCGCCGTCGTTGACCATGCTGCCGAAGTTCGCCATCAGCCCCAGCCACACGGTGATGACGCCCGCGAGCAGGGCCAGTCCGATCGTGGTGGCCACGCTCACCGGGCGTCTGCGATGTGCGACCGTCGAGCGCGTGACGCCGGTGCCGTAGTAGCGAACGGGCGCCACACCCGGGCGCGCGGGCCCCGGTCTGCTGGATCCACCCTGGCCGGCGCGGTACGAGGGATATTGGCGCACCGGCCGCCCAACAGGCCTGTTCAGGTGGCCCTGCGTGTTCCCGCTGCGGTGCGGACCCGCGTAGATGAGTGTCATGCCGTTCCCTCCGGTCGACTACTTATCGCTCGTGTGTTCGACCATAGTCGCTCACGTGTTCGAAACCCGAACATTTGAGCGACGCGTGTCGCACGAGCAAAACGGTAGACCTCACCACCGACAAGGATTTGTCGGTGCAACCAGCTGGGTGACTATCAGATACCCCGACCACGCGGAAGTTACACACTTGTGATTCACTTTATTTCCGCAGATCCCGGCTGTGGTCTGGGCGATGACACGCCCGGTCGAACACATGTTTGAATTTTGAGCCTGGTGCGGTTACATTCAGATCCATGAGCGACAGCAACGACACCGCGGCCGGTTTCGGCCCGGGTAGTGCGAAAGCGACACAAGGCCGGCCACCTGCGGCCGATGTAACGCTGACCGAGCGGCAGCGCACCATCCTCGAGGTCATCCGTACCTCGGTGACAACGCGGGGCTATCCGCCGAGTATCCGCGAGATCGGCGACGCGGTGGGCCTGACGTCCACCTCGTCGGTCGCCCACCAGTTACGCACCCTGGAGCGCAAAGGCTATCTGCGGCGCGACCCGAATCGCCCGCGCGCCGTCGACGTGCGCGGTGCCGACGATGCGGCAGTGCCCCGTACCGATGTCATCGGCTCGGACGCCCTGCCGGAACCCACTTTCGTCCCGGTCTTGGGGCGCATTGCCGCCGGCGGCCCGATCCTGGCCGAGGAAGCCGTCGAAGACGTGTTCCCGTTGCCCCGCGAGCTGGTGGGCGAAGGGACGCTGTTCCTGCTCAAGGTCGTGGGTGAGTCGATGGTCGAGGCCGCCATCTGCGACGGCGACTGGGTCGTCGTCCGCCAGCAGAATGTCGCTGACAACGGCGACATCGTCGCGGCGATGATCGACGGCGAAGCCACTGTGAAGACGTTCAAGCGAGCGGGCGGTCAAGTGTGGCTGATGCCGCACAACCCCGCGTTCGATCCGATTCCCGGCAACGATGCGATCGTGCTCGGCAAGGTCGTCACCGTGATTCGCAAGGTGTAGCGCGCATCCTCAATCGGCTCTGACGAAGCCGTTGGCGCGCGCGGCGTCTTCGTTGGCGAACCAGATCTCGGCCAGGGTGTCGTGGTACAGCGCGCTGGTGGGCGTGTAGTACAGCCCGAACCGGGCACTGGCCTTGATGGGATAGCCGTCCGGCGCCCGGTACGGGTCGTCGTCGAGCGGCAGATGGATGGTCGGGCGCACCGCGGCGCTGCCTGCTGGCGCGGCGGTCGGCGCTTGGACCTGCGGGGCGGCCCCGAACGGCGTGTCAGGTTCCACGGCATACCCGGCCGGGTCCGCTGCGGCATGTCGACCCTTTCGCAGCTCGGGAACCGCGACAGCATCCGGCGGTGAGGCGAGATCGGGTGACTCGTCGTCCGCATTGCGCCCCGGCTCGGTCATCGGGTAAAACGCGTCCGCATAATCCTCGCTGGACGGCCGGGCCGGCTCCGTTTCCGGGTACTCCACGAACTCCGGGGGTTCCGGGCTCTCCTGAACGTCCACAGGTTCGGGCACTTCCTCGAACTCCGGCACGTCCGGGACCGGCAGGTACGGCGCATTCGTCTGCGGCACCGACACCTCCGGCGCGAAATCGTCCGGCGCGACTGTCTCCGGCACGACCGGCTCCTCCTCGGCGAGTTCACCAAGAGCGCCGCGCGACACGACGGGGATGGGCGTGGTGCCCACCGCGTCGGGGTCTTCCTCCTCGAACTCCGCCGACCCGTCCGGATCGAAATGCTCTTCGGCGACGTGGCCGTATTCGTCGTCGTCAACACCCTGCTCGGAGCCGGCCTGCGGGACGGCCCCCGCTCTGGACCAGCTGACCCGGCCGGCGGTGGGGTCTGCGTCCGCCTCTGCCTCGACATGCTGGTCGACGGGCGGGAAACGCTCGGAACCGTAATCGATTTCCTCATGCGGCCAGCGGTCATCGGCACCGGGGTCGTATTCCACACCGAGGTCCCGGTCGCGGTCGTACACCGGCGCATCCGGTACTGCGGCGCGGCGCCGACGCAAACCCGACACCACCAACACCGTCATCAGCACCAGCAGCAGCAAAGGAATGGCCGCGATCAGCCACCACCAGTGGAAGGTGAACTTCTTGCCCGCGGGCGCCGACGCCGAATTACTTGGGGTGTTCTGCCCCGACACCTGCAGGCCGGACAGCAGCGGCGCGAGGTTGGCCGGGTCGGTAGTGAACGTGTTCTTGGCGCGGTTCCACGAGATCTTGCCGCCGGTGAACTTCTGCGACACCACGTCGCCGTCCACCGTCTGGTCAGCGACCGGGGCGCCGAGCTTGCCGGTGGCCCCCTTGAGCTTGTCCCAGGCGGCTTTCATGGCTCCGCGCACGACGAAAGCGCCGTGTTCGGGCGTCCAGAAGATCACCGGCTTGTCAGCTGCGGAGAACACAGCGACACGACTGGCGGGCGTGATGCCGCCGTCGGCCTCGTTGGCGACCGGAAAGCCCAGGTCGCTGCTCACCGGTCCACCGACTGCTTCGTACTTCTGCAGGATCGGCCCCTCGACCGCGTTGGCGCCGGTGGCCGGGCTGAAGAAGATCTTGCCGCCGTCGAACTCCTGGGCGATGCCGTCCCCGCCGATCGGCGACTGACTACCCTTCTTGGCGCCCAGCGGTCCGGCAGCGCCACCTGCGGCGCGCCACGCCATGTTGATGGCGGCAGTGGGGTCGATCGCCACCTGCAGACCCTTGAGCTGCTCGGCCAGGTTCGCCGGATTGGTGGTGAACTCCTTGGTCTTGCGGTTCCAGGACACCTCACCGCCGGTGAACTTCTGCGAGGTCACCTCGCCCTCGTAGGTCTCATCGCTGATCGGGGCGCCCAGCACGCCGCCGGAGCTGCCCAGCTTGTCCCACGCCGCGTTCAGGGCGCCGCGCACCACAAAGGCACCGTGGTCGGGCGTCCAGAAGATCACCGGGTTGTCGCTGGCGGCGAAGGTACTGACCCGGCTGTCCGGTCCGGCGAGGCCGGGCACTTCATTGATGGTGGGAAAACCCAGGTCACTACCCGCGGGACCACCCAGCGATTCGTATTTCTCCAGGATCGGGCCGAACATGAACTTCGCGCCGGAGGCAGGCGTGAAGTACATCTTGCCGCCGTCGAAGTCCAGCCCGAAGCCGTCCCCGATCGGATAGACGTCGCCTTTGCGGGCGCCCAGCGTCGAGGTGTCGCCACCGGCTTTCTCCCACGCGGCCATCATGGCCGCCTCGGCGTCGCCGATCGGGGACGCCGCAGCGGTCGGCGCCAGCAGCGTCACAGCCAGCGCGGTAGCCGCCAAGCCGAGCAGCGCCCGACCGACCAGCTTGCTCAATTGCCCTCTCCGCCCGTCCACCAAGCCTCCCAGCCGATGCCCCTGCCCACCTGGCGAGCCGGCGGATCGCCCGCCGTGGGCCATTCCCCAGCTACGACCTGCATCGTTGCCGGGCTCGCATAACTTTGCTCTAGCGAACGAGAAATGCGAAGTCAAATTGTAGATATTACGGAAACGGTTATCGACCCGACGTCGAAATGATGCCGGGCCGCGCCCGTGTCGCGAGAGATGGGAGAGCGGCACCTGCGCCTCGACCGAGCGCAGCGGATACGCATTTCGCACGGACCGACGCTACGTCAGGGCTCGATCCGGTCAACGTTCCACATCGAAATCGCGGCCTGCGGCCGCCGACCGTCAGACGCCGAGGCTGCGGCCGATGATCTCTTTCATGATCTCGGTCGTGCCACCGTAAATGGTCTGCACGCGAGCATCGAGATACGCACGGGCAACCGGGTATTCGCGCATGTAACCGTATCCGCCGTGCAGCTGCAGGCACCGGTCGATCAGGTGAACCTGCTTCTCGGTGGAATACCACTTGGCCATCGCGGCCTGCTCGACCGTCAGCTTCTCCTCCAGGTGCAGGGCCAGGAAGTTGTCCACCATCATGCGCACCACGGTGGCCTCGGTGGCCAGTTCGGCCAGCAGGAACCGCGTGTTCTGGAAGCTGCCGATCGGCTTGCCGAATGCTTTGCGCTCCTTGGCGTACTGCACGGTGTCCTCCAGCACCGCCTCCATCGCCGCAGCGGCCATGATGGCGATGTTGATCCGCTCCTGCGGCAGGTTCTGCATCAGATAGATGAAGCCCAGACCCTCTTCGCCCAGCAGATTCTCCACCGGCACCTTGACGTCGGTGAAGGACAGTTCGGCGGTGTCCTGCGCGTCCAGACCGATCTTGTCCAGGTGGCGGCCCCGCTCGAAGCCCTCCATGCCGCGCTCGACGACCAGCAGGCTGAATCCCTGGGCGCCCTTCTCCGGGTCGGTCTGGGCGACCACGATCACCAGGTCGGAGTTGATCCCGTTGGTGATGAACGTCTTCGACCCGTTCAGGATGTAGTGGTCACCCTCTTTGACGGCGCGGGTCTTGATGCCCTGCAGGTCGCTGCCGGTGCCCGGCTCGGTCATCGCGATCGCGGTGATCAGCTCGCCGGTGCAGAACTTGGGCAGCCAGCGCTGCTTCTGCTCTTCGTTGGTCAGTTTCAGCAGATAGGGCGCCACCACGTCGTTGTGCAGGCCGAATCCGAGACCGCTGTAGCGCCCGGCCACGGTCTCCTCGGTAACGATCGTGTTGTAGCGGTAGTCGGGGTTGCCACCGCCGCCGTACTCCTCCGGCACCGCCATACCCAGGAAGCCCTGCTTGCCGGCCTCCAGCCAGACGCCGCGGTCGACGATCTTGGCCTTCTCCCATTCCTCGTGGTAGGGAGCGACGTGGCGGTCCAGGAAGGCCCGGTAAGACTCCCGGAACAAGTCGTGCTCGGGTTCGAAAAGCGTGCGCTGGTATTTGACGGCGCTACCCATGCGTATGGCCTCCGGATGTCGGAAAGATGTATGTTTCTTTCCCCAACATATACCAACCGGGTGGTTGGTCGGTGCCGGAGGTCGTCAGCCGCGTGCCGCGAACTCCGCAAGGGCGGCGGCCAGCGCCACCGGGACCCTGGCCTGGATACGGGTGCCGTCGGTCTGGTGCTCGGCCTGCTGCACCCGCCCGTCGGAGTGCACCCGCGCCACCAGATCGCCGCGGCTGTAGGGGATCACCACGTCCACCGCGGTGTCGGTCGGCACCGCGAGTTCGGCCATCCGGCTCCGCAAAGCGTCGATCCCGTCACCGGTGCGAGCCGAGACGAACATCGCGCCGGGCAGTTCGTGCCGCAACCTGGCCAGCATCAGGTCGCCGGCCGCGTCAATCTTGTTCACTACCAGCAGCTCTGGCGGCGCATCGCCGTGATGATCCGCGACCACGTCCGAGATGACCTGTCGCACCGCACTGATCTGGGCAAACGGATTGACATCGGAGCCGTCGACCACGTGCACCAGCAGGTCGGCGTCGACCACCTCCTCCAAGGTGGAGCGAAACGCCTCGACCAACTGGGTGGGCAGGTGACGGACGAACCCGACCGTGTCGGTGAGCACGAACGGGCGACCGTCGTCCCATTCGGCGCGGCGGGTGGTGGGTTCCAGGGTGGCGAACAGCGCGTCCTGGACCAGGACGCCGGCGCCGGTCAAGGCGTTGAGCACACTGGATTTCCCGGCGTTGGTGTAGCCGACGATGGCGATCGAAGGCATGTCGGCCTGCAACCGACGGCTGCGTTGGGTGTCGCGGACCTGCTTCATCGCCCTGATGTCGCGGCGCAGCTTGGACATGCGCTCACGGATGCGCCGCCGGTCGGTCTCGATCTTGGTCTCGCCGGGGCCACGCAACCCCACGCCGCCGCCACTGCCACCGGCCCGGCCACCGGCCTGCCGTGACATCGACTCACCCCACCCGCGCAGTCGCGGCAGCATGTATTCCATCTGGGCCAGCGCCACCTGCGCCTTGCCCTCCCGGCTGGTCGCGTGCTGGGCGAAGATGTCCAGGATCAGCGCGGTGCGGTCGATGACCTTGACCTTGACGGCCTTCTCCAGCGCGGTGAGCTGGGCGGGCGACAGCTCGCCGTCACAGATCACCGTGTCGGCGCCGGTTGCGACCACCACTTCGCGCAACTCCTGCGCTTTGCCCGACCCGATGTAGGTGGACGGGTCGGGACGGTCGCGGCGCTGGATCAGACCCTCGAGCACCTCGGATCCGGCGGTCTCGGCCAGGGCGGCCAGTTCGGCCAGACTGGCCTGGTTGTCCGACGCGCTGCCCTCGGTCCACACACCGACCAGCACCACTCGTTCCAGCCGCAGCTGGCGGTACTCGACCTCGGAGATATCGGTGAGTTCGGTCGACAACCCGGCGACACGGCGCAGCGCCGATCGGTCTTCGAGCGCCAGCTCACCGAGGCTGGGTTCTGGAATGCCCGTCTCGGGCGAATCTGGATATGTCATAAGCGCTTTCGATGGTGGCACGTCGCGGCGGCTGACGCACCCGAATATCAGACCGGCGAGTCCCACCAGCCGTCGTCGAGCTCGCCGTGGGCCACCAGTACCGAAGGGCCCCGCAGGAAGCTGGTGGCCTCGGTGAGGGTGACGACGACGTCGCCGCCGGGCACCCGGACCGTCAACGTCCCGGTGTCGAGGCCCTCGGCTGCCAGCGCGGCGACCACCGCGGCCACCGTTCCGGTTCCGCAGGAACGGGTTTCGCCGACACCCCGTTCGTGCACCCGCATGCAGACCACCCCGTCCGCGGGAGCGGTCAGGATCTCGACGTTCACGCCGTCGGGGAATTGTTCGGCGTCGAAGCCGACCGGGGCCGCCACGTCCAGCGCCGCCAGGGTCGCCGGCGTCAGCTGCGGGTCGACGCAGGCCAGGTGCGGGTTGCCGACGTCGACAGCTACGCCGGTGAAACGCCGCCCCCCGACGAGCGCCTCCCCCGCGCCGGTCCGGTTGGCCTTGCCCATGTCAACGGTGATGTCGGCGTTGGTGGCATCGACACTGTGCAGGCTCACCTGCCGGGGGCCGGCCAGTGACCCGACGACGAACTCGTCGCGCGATTCCAGCCCGCTGGCCCGCAGATAGTGGGCGAAGACCCGCACGCCGTTGCCGCACATCTGCGCGGTCGAGCCGTCGGCGTTGCGGTAGTCCATGTACCAGTCGCCGGCGCCCACTCCGTCGGGCAGGCGTGCCAGCGCGCCGGCCGCCACAGCGGCGCCACCGGTGGTGACCCGCAGGACCCCGTCGGCGCCCAGGCCCCGGCGCCGGTCGCACAACGCAGCAACCCGGAAGGCGGACAGGTCCGCTCGGCTCTGCACGTCGTGCAGCAGCACGAAGTCATTCTGGGTGCCGTGACCTTTGGCGAAACGCACCAGATCAGGTTACGTGCCGCCAGGCCCGCAACGCCTCATCGACGGCACCCTCGGCGGTCCCGTCGATCCACTGCACCCGGTGGTCGCGACGGAACCAGGACCGCTGTCGTCGTACATAGCGGCGGGTACCGACGAATGTCTGCTCGCGGGCGTCGTCGAGCAACGCGGGCGTCCCGCCGGCATCCAGCGCCGCAAGCACTTGGGCATACCCCAGCGCACGGGACGCGGTGACACCGTCGCGCAGGCCGCGATCCAGCAGCCCGCGCACTTCTTCGACCAGCCCGTCGGTAAACATCGCCTCGGTGCGCTTCGCCAGTCGCTGATCGAGAATCGTTGTCTCACAATCTAATCCGATGATCACCGTGCCCCAGCGGGGGGCACCGATGCGCGGCGCGGACGCGGCGAACGGCTGGCCGGTGAGCTCGACGACTTCCAACGCACGCACGATGCGCCGGCCGTCGGTGGGCAGAATTGTCGCGGCAGCGGCCGGATCACGCTGCGCCAGTTCGGCGTGCAAGCCGCCGACCCCGAGTTCGACGAGCCTTTGCTCCCATCGGGCGCGCACCACGGGATCGGTTGCGGGAAAAGACCAGTCGTCGAGCAACGACTGGAGATAGAGCATCGACCCGCCGACCACCACCGGCACCGCTGACCGGCGCCGGATCGCCTCGACGTCGATGGCCGCGGCCTGCTGATAGTTCGCCACAGTCGCTGTCTCGGTGACGTCGAGGACGTCGAGCTGGTGGTGCGGGATACCGCGGCGCTGCGCGACGGGCAGCTTGGCGGTCCCGATATCCATGCCGCGGTAAAGCTGCATCGCGTCGGCGTTGACGATCTCGGCCGGACCGCCGAGCCGTTCGACGACGTCGAGTGCCAGTTGCGATTTGCCGGTGCCGGTCGGTCCGATGATGGCCAGCGGTCTCACGGCTGCCAGACACCGGCGAAATAGCCCACCCCGTAGGGTGCCCCCCGGTAGAGCTCCTTGACCGTCCGCGGTGCGGTGAGCATCAGGCCGGCCAATGTCGCGAACGCCGCCCGGCCCAGGACCTGATCCGGCAGCCGGGTCAGGGCGCCGACGTCGCCGCCGGCCAGTGCGTCGTCGAGGGCCAGCTGTATGTCGGTGGTGGCGGGGTCGTACCCGCCGGGCGCGCGCGGCGTCAGGGTGTTGACGCCGTCGGCGACCAGCAGCACGCCGGTCGGTTCGGTCGCGCGGTCGATCTCAGCACGCAGCCGGCGGCCGCGGGCCACCGCGGCGCCGGAGTCCTGGCCCGCCGCGCACACCCAGACCGAGGCGCTGCCGTCGGGCCGGATTTGGCCGCGAAGCCAGGCCGCGATCAGCCCGCACAGCGGCATCGTCACCGGCATCGTGCCGTCCGGCCCCAACTGAGCCCGCACATCGACCCCGAATCCTGCGAAGCTGCCGGTGCATTCCGGACCCAGCACCGCGTCGGCGCTGCCGATGCCCAGGGCGACCCAGCTGTCGGGCAGGACTGCCGCGGCCGCGCTCACCGCAGCGCTCAGGTCGGCGATTTCTGCGGCGGCCGCGCCGGCCAGTTCGGGGACCAGCACCGGCGCGGACGGAACAATCGCGATTGCGCTCAGCACGCCCTAAAACTAACTTCTCCAGGCGGCCCCGACCGGTCTACCCGGAGGTCGACCCCAGCGCCGAGCCGTCGGCCGCGCTGACGGTGCCCGTCGGAGGCGGGGCTGATTCGTCGACGTGCGGGGCGTCGCCGCCGGCGTCGGCGACGATCTGCGCAGCTTCGCCGCGGGCCAGCGCCACGGTCGCGACGATCACCATCGCGACCGCCGCGATCAGCACGAATGCCTCCGGGCCGTTGGCCGAGATCGTCTCGCCGAGCACCAGGGTGCCCAGTGTCGCAGCCACCACGGGTTTAGCGACTGTCATCGTCGGCAAAGAGGCGGTCAACGCACCGGCCCGGAACGCGGACTGCTGGAAGATCATCCCGCACAACATCGTGACCAACCAGGGAATGAACTCCGGCGAGGTGACCGCGCCGCCGAGTCCGTCTTTGTGCACGACTTCCACCACGCCCTTGGTCAGCACCGCGAACAACGCCAGCGACGAGCCTGCCACGACCGCCAGCAACACCGCAGCCTGCGGACGTCCGTGCCAGATCCTGGCCGCCACCAGACACGACACCAGCAGGGGGCCCATCACCGCGGCGACGATGATCCAGGTCAGCAGGGGCGCGCGGTCGTGGCCGGCCAACGGGTCGCCGACCTTGATCACCACGGCGAGGGCCGCGGCGAGGGTGACGGCCCACATCCATTCCGAGCGGGTGATCTTGTGATGGGTGAGGCGCGAATAGATGGGCAACGCGAACAGCAGAGCCGTCACCTGAAGCGTGGTCACCAGCATGACCGATGCCCAGATCAACGCCACAGCCTGCAGGCTGTAGTTCAGGATCGCGCACAGACCGCCCGTCCACCAACGGGCGTCGCGCAAGGACATGCCGAACAGCTGGAGGTGGCCGACCTCCTTGTCGGTGATCTCGTGAGCCGAGCGCTGCCGGATCACATCACCGGTTGCCGATGCCAGCGCCGCGAACAAAGCGATGATCCCGGCGATCCCAACCATTGACATGGGCGACCCTCAATTCCCGAACTCCGCCGCCAGTTTCCCCCCGTCAGGTGCACGTACACCTGATTGTCGCTGGCAGTTAACCGAACACTCTATGGCTCTGCAAGGCGCTGTGAACAGTGATTCAGCACGTTCGCGACGCCTTCGATACCCGCTGGTGCGACCCCAAAGCCTCGCTCATCAAGCTGAGCGCCACCCAGGGCCGGCTATGCAGAAGCTGTGAAAAACACCTGCCCTGCGTGTTGTCGCAATGCCCAAAGTCACGGTACCCGCCTGCGGATAGGGCCTATCCGGCGCAATCGAACGGGAACCGATTCGTTACCCGGGCGGCGGCGCTGAAAAGCAGCGATAGCCGAAGGTGGCGGCACACCGCTCGCCGAACTGCTTCAATACTTGTGGGAAACCGGTCGGCACCGCACCAGAACTGCCGACCGTCGAGGTGCCGCTGCGCGCGGCCGCTGCGCGGGAAGTCGACCGCGCGATCGGAGAAGGACAGGTGACGAGCACAATGACGGGTGACCAGCCCGGTAGCAATGACTCCGCGGAGTCGATCAATCCGACCGCGAAGCCGGTGCCCGCACCTCGTCCGGGGCCTCGCCCCGGACCGGGCCCCCGTCCCGGCCTACCCGGCCCCGGGCCCCGCCCGGCGGCGGCTCACCTGGTCAAGGCCCCGCACAGTGACCCGCACAAATTCGGCCGCGTCGACGACGACGGCACCGTGTGGCTGGTCACCGGCTCCGGTGAGCGCGTCGTGGGATCCTGGCAGGCCGGCGACCGCGAGGCGGCGTTTGCCCACTTCGGCCGGCGGTTCGACGACCTCAGCACCGAAGTCACCCTGATGGAAGAGCGGTTGGTGTCGGGCACGGGAGATCCGCGCAAGATCAACGCCAACGCCGCGGCGCTGGCCGCGACCCTGCCGACCGCGGCGGTGCTGGGCGACATCGACGCGCTGGAACGCCGGTTGTCCGACATCCAGGCCCGTATCGACGTCTATGTCACCGCGCACCGTTCCCGACGCGAGGAGCACCGGGCCGCGCAGACCGCCCGCAAGGAGGCGCTGGCCGCCGAGGCCGAGGATCTGGCTGCGAACTCCACGCATTGGAAGGTGGCCGGCGACCGGCTGCGGGCCATCCTCGACGAGTGGAAGACCATCAGCGGACTCGACCGCAAGGTCGACGACGCGCTGTGGAAGCGCTACTCCGCGGCCCGCGAGACGTTCAACCGGCGGCGCGGGTCCCATTTCGCCGAACTGGACCGGGAGCGTTCGGGGGTGCGCCAGGCCAAGGAGCGGCTGTGCGAACGCGCCGAGGCGTTGTCGGATTCGACGGACTGGGGCACCACCAGCGCGGAGTTCCGCAAGCTGCTGACCGAATGGAAGACGGCCGGCCGGGCCAGCAAAGACGTCGACGACGCCCTGTGGCGCCGCTTCAAGGCCGCGCAGGACTCGTTCTTCACGGCGCGCAATGCCGCCACCGCGGAAAAGGATGCGGAGTTCCGCGCCAACGCCGCGGCCAAAGAGGCGCTGCTGGCTGAAGCCGAGAAGATCGACCCGAGCAATCAGGACGCCGCCCGGGCCGCGCTGCGCACGATCGGAGACAAGTGGGACGCGATCGGCAAGGTGCCCCGGGAGCGGTCCGCCGATTTGGAGCGACGGCTGCGCGCGGTGGAGAAGAAGGTTCGCGACGCCGGTGAGTCCGATCGCGCCGATCCGCAGGCTCAGGCGCGCGCCGAGCAGTTCCGGTCGCGCGCCGAGCAGTACGAACAGCAGGCCGCCAAGGCTGCGGCGGCCGGAAAGACCAAGGAAGCCGAGGAAGCCAAAGCGAACGCCGAACAATGGCGGCAGTGGGCGGACGCGGCTGCGAAGGCGCTGACCCGGCGGTCCTAGCGGTCGCCGGGGTCGGCCGGTGGCTCGTCGGGCTGCAGGCCGTCCAGCAGGGTCTTGGATTGATGTTGGGCCACAACGCGGCGACGTTCTTCCTCCGCGGCCAACTGCACCACGGTGCGCTGCCACACCACCCGGGCCCAGTGGAACGTCAGCACGATCACCGTCAGCCACGAGACGAACAACCCGACGCCCGGACCGGGGTGGCCGGCCGGCACGGTCTGCCGCGACCAGACGGCCAGCAATCCGGTGCCGCTGGCCAGTGCCGATCCGGCCAGCGCCACCCACGCCACCGCCCAGCGCCGGGTCAGCAACGCCAGCATGGAAAACCCGACGCCGAACACCAGCGTCAACCAGACGAAAACCCGCAATGGCAGCGCCACGGCGGCCCCCGGTGCGTCGTGGGTGTTGAACAGCATGTCCCAGCCGCGCACGCTGCCGGTGTGCGGCAGCACGAACGACCCCAACAGCACGAAAACCAGGATCGCCACGGCCAAAGCTCGCGCGCCGGGGTCGATTTCACGGGCGACGCGCCGTTCAGCCGCCTCGATCTCGGACCGGTAGGCGTCGAAATCCGCGCCGTCCGCTTTTCTGCTCATGCCTTCCGAGCCTATCCGCCGCACCCGATTGGCTGGGTTGCGGCGGCGGGCTGCCCGACGGCGGGCATCCCCAGACCGACGCCGCGACGGCCCTGGCCGGCGGCGTGCGCGTCGCCGGCCCGGGTACGGCGGTGGGTCAAGATGCCGGCGTCGGCGATGAGGTGATGCGGTGCGGCGTCGGTGACTTGCACGGTGATGATGTCGCCGGGACGGATCCGCGCGTCACCGGCGGCGAAATGCACCAGTCGCCCGTCGCGGGCGCGGCCACTCATGCGCGCAGTGCTGGCGTCCTTACGCCCCTCACCGGTGGCGACCAGCAACTCGACCGGCTGGCCGACCAGCGCCCGGTTGTGCTCGAGAGAGATGCGTTCCTGCAGTTCGACGAGCCGCTCGTACCGCTCCTGCACCACGGCTTTGGGCAGCTGGTCGGCGAGCGCCGCGGCCGGCGTGCCGGGGCGCTGGGAGTACTGAAAAGTGAACGCGGCCGCAAAGTGCGCCTGCCGCACCACGTCGAGGGTGGCCGCGAAGTCCTCCTCGGTCTCACCGGGAAAACCCACGATCAGGTCGGTGGTGATGGCCGCGTGCGGCATGGCCGCTCGGACGCGTTCGATGATGCCCAGGTAGCGCTCGGCGCGGTAGGACCGACGCATCGCCCGCAGGACGCGGTCCGACCCGGACTGCAGCGGCATGTGCAGCGCCGGGCAGACGTTCGGCGTCTGCGCCATCGCCTCGATCACGTCGTCGGTGAACTCGGCCGGGTGCGGCGAGGTGAACCGGACGCGTTCCAGACCGTCGATGTGGCCGCAGGCCCGCAACAGGTCGGCGAAAGCGCCGCGGTTGCGGGGTAGTGCGGGATCGGCGAACGAAACGCCGTAGGCATTCACGTTCTGGCCCAGCAGCGTGATTTCGAGCACGCCGGTGTCCACCAGCGACCGCACCTCGGCCAGGATGTCGGCCGGGCTGCGGTCGACTTCCTTGCCCCGCAACGACGGCACGATGCAGAACGTGCAACTGTTGTTGCACCCGACGGAGATGGAAACCCAAGCGGCATAAGCGGATTCGCGGGCGCTGGGCAGCGACGACGGAAACTCCTGCAGGGCCTCGGCGATCTCCACCTGGGCGGCGTTGTTGTGCCGGGCCCGTTCCAGCAACGTGGGCAGCGAGCCGATGTTGTGGGTGCCGAAGACGACGTCGACCCACGGTGCCCGGCGAAGCACCAGGTCGCGGTCCTTCTGGGCCAGACAGCCGCCGACCGCGATCTGCATGTCGGGGTTGCTGCGCTTGCGCGGGGCGAGGTGGCTGAGGTTGCCGTAGAGCTTGTTGTCGGCGTTCTCCCGGACGGCGCAGGTGTTGAACACGACGATGTCGGCATCGGTCCCGTCTGCTGCGCGCCGGTAGCCGGCCGCCTCCAGCAGGCCCGCCAGGCGTTCGGAGTCGTGGACGTTCATCTGGCAGCCGTAGGTGCGGACCTGGTAAGTGCGCGCCGACAGCGGCGCAGCGTCGCCCGCCACGTCCGGAGCCACCGTCGAAGTCACTGGGCCATGGTACTGGCGGCCGGCACACCGGTGCCGTGTCGGCCGTCTTCACCCCTACACCTGGCGCCGCTCCCGTTCCGCAGCCATCTCGCCCAACACCACCTCGCACGCCACCGCCTGGCTGTACCCGCGCCGCGCCAGGATTGCGATCAACCTGCGCGTCACCTTGGTGTCGTCTTCGCCCAGCTCCTCCCGGCGCAGGCGAGTGCGCACCAGTTGCTCGGCTTGGGCCCGCTCAGCGCCGGCATCGATCCCGGCCAGCACGGTGCTGATCACCTCGTTGTCCACCCCTCGGGTGTGCAACTCGGCAGCCAGCGCGCGCTTGCTCTTGCCCGCGTTCGCCCGCCGCGACCGCACCCACTGCTCGGCGAAATCCTCGTCGTCCACTAGCCCGACGGCAGCCAACCGATCCAGAACCCGTTTGCTGACATCGTCGGGATAGCCCTTTTGGGCCAGCTTCCCGGCCAATTCGGCCCGGGTGCGCGCCCGTGCGGTGAGCAGGCGCAGGCACAGCGCCCGCGCCTGCTCATCGCGACGCTCAGAAGTCGACGGGGGCGGGCAGGACGCCGTCATCGGTCACCACTGCGCCAATGCCGAGTTTTTCCTTGATCTTCTTCTCGATCTCGTTGGCCACTTCGGCGTTCTCCAACAGGAAGGTGCGGGCGTTTTCCTTGCCCTGGCCAAGCTGTTCGCCCTCGTAGGTGAACCAGGAGCCGGACTTGCGGATGAAGCCCTGATCAACACCCATGTCGATCAGCGAGCCTTCCCGGCTGATTCCCCGGCCGTAGAGAATGTCGAACTCGGCCTGCTTGAACGGCGGCGACACCTTGTTCTTGACGACCTTGACCCGGGTGCGGTTGCCGACCGCGTTGGTCCCATCTTTGAGCGTCTCGATCCGACGCACGTCCATCCGCACCGACGCGTAGAACTTCAGCGCCTTACCGCCGGTGGTGGTCTCTGGACTGCCGAACATCACTCCGATCTTTTCCCGCAACTGGTTGATGAAGATCGCGGTAGTGCCCGAATTATTCAGTGCGCCAGTCATTTTCCGCAGCGCTTGGCTCATCAGCCGGGCCTGCAGTCCGACGTGACTGTCGCCCATCTCGCCCTCGAGCTCGGCGCGTGGCACCAGGGCCGCCACCGAGTCGATGACCACGATGTCCAACGCGCCCGAACGGATCAGCATGTCGGCGATCTCGAGGGCCTGCTCACCGGTGTCCGGCTGGCTGACCAGCAGGGAATCGGTGTCGACGCCGAGTTTCTTGGCGTAATCCGGATCCAGCGCGTGTTCGGCGTCGATGAACGCCGCGACACCCCCGGCGGCCTGGGCGTTGGCCACCGCGTGCAGCGCCACAGTGGTCTTACCCGAGGATTCCGGGCCATAGATCTCGATGACCCGGCCACGCGGCAACCCGCCGATGCCCAGTGCGACGTCCAGCGCGATGGATCCGGTGGGAATCACCGATATCGGCTGGCGCACCTCGTCACCGAGGCGCATCACCGAGCCTTTGCCGTAACTCTTCTCGATCTGGGCCATCGCCAGTTCGAGAGCCTTCTCGCGGTCAGGGGCTTGTGCCATGGTGCCTCTCCTGTAGTCGGTGTTCGGTGACCGGGATCGGTCGGTTGGCTGTGACACTAGAGAAGGCCACCGACAAGTCGAGATCACCGAATGTCACCCACAGTAGCCGAACACCTGTTCGACTCAAGTTCGACACGCGGTGTATGGCAATATCGCCGGAAAGACACCCGCAAAGACACATGGACATCTCCGCACCGCTCGTCGACATCTCCGCGTATGGCGGTTTTTTCGCAGTCACAGTGGGCGGCGACCCGGCGGGATGGCATCCGGTGACCGCGTCCTATGCCGACGGCTTCGCCGACCTGATCGACGCCACCAACGCCCGCCTGGCCAGCTCCGAGCCGCGCATCGGTGCTTCCCTGGTGCAGCTCGGCCACGCCGCCCGGCTGTGGTCCCCGGTGCTGGCCTGCGTACTCGCCCACGGCGTCCTGCCCGACCTGAGCGACCTGCAGCGAGCCGACGACGGCGCACAGTTACGGCTGCCCGCCCCCGCCGGCGAACCCGTCGCGCCGTCCCCGGAACTCCTGTATCGCGTCGTCGTGCAGGACCACATGGAGCGGTTCGCGGCCGGACTGGACATCAACCTGGCGCCCGGCCTGCTCTACGGCAACATCGCATCCGCGCTCACCGGCACCGCCCGCATGCTGCTCGCGGCGCGGCCAGACCTGCGCGACACGATCGCGCGTACCACTGGTGAGCTGTTGGACACTGGCGCACTGGTCGGAGCAGGCCAGATCAGCGACAACCTGGGCTTCCGGCGCAACAGCTGTTGCCTCTACTACCGCCTGCCCGGCGGCGGGAAGTGCGGCGACTGCGGCATCTAGTCCATCGAGACTGCGGTGCGCAGCGCAACGAGCCTGTACTGGCGGCGGGATTTTCGGCCAACCGGCGTCCTCAGTACAGGCTCGACGCCACCAGTACAGGCTCGACGACACCACAGCCTCGACGCCAAGGGCGAGACGATCACCACTGGTCGCGGGGCACGTCGAAGTCGGCGCACAACGCCCGCCACACGTCGCGCGGCTCGACGCCGTCCTCGATCGCCTGCGCGGCGGTCCGGCCACCGAAACCACTCAGCACGTGATCAGCCAGCACCGACGACCCATAAGCCGCACCGAAGCGCAGCACCACCCGCTCGTTGAACTCCGTCAGCCGCACGCAGCCAAAATACCCAGCCAGTCACCCAGCCAAAGCTTCGCGGCACACCCGCACCGGATCGGCCACCCCGGCAACGCTGCCGGCGGCCCGCTGGGCTGCCGCGCGATACCCGGGCGAGGACAGCACCTTGCCCACCGCGGCCACCAGCGATTCGGCGGTCAGGGGACGAATCAGTTCACCACTGCCCTGGCGCACCACCCGATTGGCCATCTCCCACTGATCGCCACCGCCCGGCACCACCACCAGCGGCACCCCGGCCAACAGCGTCTTGGCCACCAATCCGTGACCACCGCCGCCGATCACCACATCGGCATGCGTCAGCAGTTCGTCCTGGCGCCCCAACCCCACCACCGCCCACGGTGGCACCGTCAGCTCGTCGCCGCCGAGCCGCGACACCGCCAGCCGGGCACCGGACGGCAGCGTCTCCCCCGGTTTCAGGCATTCCAGCGCCAGCTCCGCCAGCCCGACGGTGCCGGTGGCCGCGGTCGACGGCGCGATCATCACCACCGGTCCCGGCCCCGGCGGGACGTCTAGCACCTGGTCGGTCGGCTCGAAGTGCAACGGCCCCACTACGACGGCCTCGGCCGGCCAGTCCGGGCGCGGTACTTCCAGGGCGGGCAGCGTGGCGATGAGCCGCCGCACCGGGCCGGGATCGCGCGCCGGCAACCCGATGTCGACCCGAACCGCGGCGCGTTGACGCAGACCCGCCCGCACGGAACGGGCCGTCAGCTGCCGCATCACGGTGTCGCGCAGGCGGCCGCGCAGCCCCACCCCAGGCGCCAGTCCGCTGCCGATCGGCGGCAGTCCTCTGGACGGCAGGTACAGCGGATGCGGACACAGCTCGACCCAGGGAATCCCGAGCAGTTCGGCGGCCAGCCCGCCTCCGGAGGTGATGACGTCGGAAACCACCAGATCCGGCCCCAGCTGACGCAACGTCGGCGCGATCAGCACCGCCATCCGCGCAGCTCGGCGATGAATTCTGGCTCCGGCGTCGACATCCTCGTCGGTGGCCGTCAACCCGTCCAACTCGACAGCGTCGACGCCGACGTTGCGGGCCGCTTCCAGCCATTCCACCCCGGTGAACAACGTGGGTGTGTCACCGGCGGCCAGGAAGCGTTGGCACAGCGCGATCGCGGGAAACGAGTGTCCGGGGTCCGGCCCGGCGACCACGGCGACGCGCATCGGCCCTACCCTGCCACAGCGGCACTCGCCTAGGCTGGCAACCATGACTGAGCTGACTCAGACGGACGACAAGACCCGGACAGACGACAACATCCGCACAGTGGAGGGATTTCTGTACGCCCTGCAGGATGAGGATTTCGACACTGCGGAGGCCGCCCTGGCCGACGACCTGCTCTACGAGAACGTCGGCTACTCAAAGATCCGCGGCGGACGCACAGTCGGCAAGATGTTCCGCAAGATGCAAGGCCGGATCGGCTTCGAGGTGAAGTTCCACCGGGTGGCGGCAGACGGAAACGCGGTACTCACCGAGCGCACCGACGCGCTGATCTTCGGTCCGCTGCGGCTGCAATTCTGGGTGTGCGGGATCTTCGAGGTGCACGACGGCCGGATCACGCTGTGGCGGGACTATTTCGACAGCTTCGACTTCCTCAAGGCGATCGTGCGCGGGCTGGTCGGAGTCGTCATCCCGTCCCTGCGCAAAACGCTGTAAGAGGTCCCTACTGGGCCTTTCTGAGACCGCCGAGTTCGTCGAAAGCCTGCGCCCACCCGAGTAACCGGTCGGTGGCGCCGACGAGCTCGTCGCGGTATCGCTGCTGGGTGAGCATCACCACGCCGCCGCCGTTGTCGCCGTTGGCCGACGAGACCAGATGCGCCGCCGCGGTCACCATCTCGTTGTATTGGCGGACACCGGCGCCCAGCTGTGCGGTATAGGCGTTGATGGTCGGCACCAGGTATGAGCGCGAGGACGCCGACGAATGCGCGGCGCGTTCCATCGACACCACCTCGGCCGCGGTGGCCGCCATTGCCGCCGAGCTACGTTTCGCCGCGTCGGTCAGGTCCCCGATTTCCTCGGCCGGCAGCATTGCGCCGCGCTCGATCACCCCGAGCAGCGAGAAGAATCCCCGTTCGGAGGCACCCAGCGCATACATCGCCGGGCGCGCCGCCGAACCGGACGGCGGCAGTCGTCGCACGCCGGCAGGTCGCTGCGCGGGAAGGGGCTCGGCTTTCAACCATCGGTAGCGGAAGAACAGCAGCGTCGCCGGAATCACCATCAGCACCGCCACGGCGCCGGTGATCTGCAGCAGCAGCGCAAACCAGCCCCACGCCGCCAGCACCGCGGTCACCAGCCCCCAGAACGCCACTCCGGCGGTGAAGATCCAGGCCCAGCGCAGCGCGCGTCGACGCCGCCGCAGCTGGCGCGCGCGGGGGTCGGAGATGGCGGTGACCTTTCTGGCCAGCAGGTCGGTCGCGTCGGCGAGGGTGTCGAATCCACGCTGCAGCAATCCCCGCCACAACCCGCGCTGATTCGACCTCGCCACCATCAGTCCACTCTCCTACTGGCCGAAGGGTTTCTCGGGAACCGCGCCGCCGGTCTCGGTCACCGGCTTGGTGGTGTTGATCCCCGGCGCGGCCGCGCCGCCGGCCGGCAGCGCGTCGCCGCGCATCGAGGCGCGGATCTGCTCCAGCCGGGAATGCCCGGCCATCTGGACGCCCGCCTGCTCGACCTCGAGCATCCGGCCCTGCACCGAGCTCTGCGCCAGTTCGGCCGAACCGACCGCGTTGGCGTAGCGCCGCTCGATCTTGTCGCGGACCTCGTCGAGGCTCGGGGTGTTGCCCGGCGCGGCGAGATCGCTCATCGAGCGCAGCGACGCGCTCACCTGCTCCTGCATCTTGGCCTGCTCGAGCTGGCTGAGCAGCTTGGTGCGTTCGGCGATCTTCTGCTGCAGCACCATCGCGTTGCGTTCGACGGCCTTCTTGGCCTGTCCGGCCGCCTGCAGGGCTTGGTCGTGCAGGGTCTTGAGGTCCTCGACGCTCTGCTCGGCGGTGACCAGCTGGGCAGCGAACGCCTCTGCCGCGTTGTTGTACTCGGTCGCCTTGGCGGCATCTCCGCTGGCGACGGCCTGGTCCGCCAGGGTCAGCGCCTGACGCACGTTGACCTGCAGCTTCTCGATGTCCGCCAGCTGCCGGTTCAACCGCATCTCCAGCTGGCGCTGATTGCCGATCACCTGCGCGGCCTGCTGGGTCAGCGCCTGGTGGGTGCGCTGGGCCTCCTCGATGGCCTGCTGAATCTGCACCTTGGGGTCGGCGTGCTCGTCGATCTTGGAGTTGAACAACGCCATGACGTATTTCCACGCTTTGACGAACGGATTGGCCATCGGTGAGCTCCGCCTTCGCTTCTTGTGTGCCGGTTGGGCCGCAACGCTACCCTTGCCGCTCAACTTAGTAGGTGAGCGCGCTCAGCCCCACCCTCAGTGCCGCTGCAGCACTCAGGCCACGGCCAGCCGGGCAACCGGCGGAATGACCACCTTGGTGCCGGCGTCGATGCCCGGAATCGCGCTGCGGGCGGCACGGTCCTCACCGGCCAGCCGCTCGCCGGCGTCGATGAGGACTTGCGACAGCGGGACCTGCAGCGCTTCACAGATCGCGGTCAGCAGTTCGCTGGACGGCTCTTTGCGGCCGCGTTCGACTTCGGAGAGATACCCGAGGCTGACCCGCGCCGAATCGGACACCTCGCGCAGCGTGCGGCCCTGTGCCGTCCGGGCTCCCCGCAGCACGTCGCCAATGACCTCGCGCACCAGTGCCGCCATTGCGCTCTCCTTCATCCGCCGGATCCCCCAAAAAACATGGGACTTCAGGTCAACGCAGCTGCGGGCGGCGATGGTTCCCGGCGACGCGCTGAAATCTAGGCTGCGGGTTTGGTGTGCCGGATTTCGCGGACCGTCGAAGCCACGTAGTCGATGCCGGTCACCACCGTCAACAGGATCGCCAGTCCCATCACCACCTGCGCCGCCGTGTGCAGGAAACCTGACAACGGCAGGACGAACAATCCGATCGCCACCGCTTGGACCAGTGTTTTCACCTTGCCGCCCCAGCTGGCGGGAATGACCCCACGCCGGATGACGGCCAGCCGCAACACGGTGATCGCGATTTCACGGCTCATGATCAGCACGGTGATCCACCATGGCAGCTCGCCCAGCATCGACAGACCGATCAGCGCCGCGCCGATCAGGGTCTTGTCCGCGATCGGATCGATGAAGGCGCCGAATTCCGTCGCCATCCCGTAATTGCGGGCCAGCTGGCCGTCAAACCGATCGGTGATGCAGGCGACGGCGAAAATCGCCCACGCGACGATCCGCGCGTAGGTGTGGTGACCGTCGCCGTAGAACAAGGCGTACAAGAAGATCGGGACCAATACCAGGCGGAGCAGCGTGAGCACATTGGCCAGGTTGGCAATGCTGGCAGGACCAGCTATCTCACCGGTTTCCGGCTGCCCCGACACGGCAACAGAATAGCTGTTGACCAGCTCAAGCGAACCTCGACGTCGATACTGTGGCGGCGTGAACGAAAGTCGACCGGATTCTGGGCCGGTGGTGCGGCGCGCGCGCACGTCCGATGTGCCCGCGATCAAACAACTCGTCGACACTTATTCCGGACGCATCCTGCTGGAAAAGAATCTCGTCACGCTCTATGAGGCCGTCCAGGAATTCTGGGTCGCCGAACACCCTGACGGTTCCGGCAAGGTCGTGGGCTGCGGAGCATTGCATGTGCTGTGGTCCGATCTCGGCGAAATCCGGACCGTGGCGGTCGATCCCGCGCTGACCGGCCACGGCATCGGGCACGCGATCGTCGCGCAGCTTCTGGAAGTCGCGCGCGAGCTGGAGTTGCGGCGACTCTTCGTGCTGACCTTCGAGACCGAATTCTTCAGCCGGCACGGATTCACCGAGATCGAGGGCACTCCGGTCACCGCCGAGGTATTCGAGGAGATGTGCCGCTCTTATGACATCGGTGTCGCCGAGTTCCTCGACCTGAGCTACGTCAAACCCAACACGCTGGGGAACTCCCGCATGCTGCTGGTCTTGTAGGCGCGCGAGCGGCCTATTCGGATCCGTCGGCGTTGCTGCCGCCCCGGATCAAGGCCAGCGTGCCGGCCAGCTCGTCGGGCTTGACCAGCACCTCGCGCGCCTTGGACCCCTCGGACGGCCCGACGATGCCGCGGGTCTCCATCAGGTCCATCAGCCGGCCGGCCTTGGCGAAGCCGACCCGCAGCTTGCGCTGCAGCATGGACGTCGAGCCGAACTGGCTGGATACCACCAGCTCCACGGCCTGCAGGAACACGTCCATGTCGTCGCCGATGTCGGGGTCCACGTCGGTGCGTTCGCCGGTGGACTTGGCGGCGGTAACGCCCTCGGTGTATTCGGGTTCGGCCTGGTCCTTGCAGGCTGCGACGACGGCTTGGATCTCTTCGTCGCTGATGTAGGCGCCCTGCAGGCGCACCGGTTTGCTCGCACCCATGGGCAGGAACAACCCGTCGCCCATGCCGATGAGTTTCTCGGCGCCGGCCTGGTCCAGGATCACCCGGCTGTCGGTCAGTGAGGAGGTGGCGAACGCCAGCCGCGACGGCACGTTGGTCTTGATCAGCCCCGTGACGACGTCGACGGACGGGCGCTGGGTGGCCAGCACCAGGTGGATGCCGGCCGCGCGCGCCTTCTGGGTGATCCGCACGATCGCGTCCTCCACGTCGCGTGGTGCGGTCATCATCAGGTCGGCCAGCTCGTCGACGATCGCCAGCACGTAGGGGTAGGGCCGGTACTCCCGCTGGCTGCCCAGTGGGGTGGTGATCGCACCGGAACGCACCTTGGCGTTGAAGTCGTCGATGTGGCGCACCCGGGACGCCTGCATGTCCTGGTAGCGCTGCTCCATCTCCTCGACCAGCCACGCCAACGCCGCCGCCGCCTTCTTCGGCTGGGTGATGATCGGGGTGATCAGGTGCGGAATGCCTTCGTAGGGCGTCAGCTCCACCATCTTCGGGTCGATCAGGATCATCCTGACTTCTTCCGGGGTGGCCCGGGTCAGCAGCGAGACCAACATCGAGTTGACGAAGCTGGACTTGCCCGATCCGGTGGACCCGGCGACCAGCAGGTGCGGCATCTTGGCCAGGTTGGCCGAGATGAAGTCACCTTCGATGTCCTTGCCCAGCCCGATCACCAGCGGGTGGTGGTCACGCCGGGTCGACGGTGCGGTCAGGACGTCGGACAGGCGCACCATTTCGCGGTCGGTGTTGGGCACCTCGATGCCGACCGCGGACTTGCCGGGGATCGGGGCCAGCATGCGGACGCTTTCGGTGGCCACCGCGTAGGCGATGTTCTTCTGCAGTGCGGTGATCTTCTCCACCTTGACCCCGGGGCCCAGTTCGACCTCGTAGCGGGTGACGGTGGGACCGCGGGTGCAGCCGGTGACGGCTGCGTCGACCTTGAACTGGGTCAGCACGTCCCCGATGGCGTCGGACATGTGCGTGTTGGCGGCACTGCGTTTTTTCGGCGGGTCGCCGGCCACGAGCAGCTCGAGCGACGGCAGGGTGTAGGGGCCCTCGACAACCCGGTCCAGTACCTCGGTGTCGCGTTTCGCGGCCTTGGCACTTTTCCGGCGGGGTTCCGGAACGGTCGGCGTGTCGTCGGCGACCGGCTCGGCCGGTACCGGTTCCTTGGCTGACGGCCACGCCCTCGGCACGTCATCGATCGACTGGTCGTAATAGCCGTCGGAGAAGTCCTCGGCCGGTGTGACTTCCTCGGTGTCGGCGTCGTCCCCGGCGAAGTCCTGGTCGTCCTCGTCGTCGTACTCGTCGTAGTCGCGGTGAAACAGCCGGGTACCGAACATATTTCGGAGCGCATCGGGTACTTCACGCATGGTGATGCCGGTCAGCAGCAACAGTCCGAACAGGGCACCGATGAACAGCAGCGGCGCCGCGATCCACGGCGTCAGGCCATCGGAGAGCGGGCCACCGATGGCGAACCCGACGAATCCCGCTGCCCGCCTGCGCATCTCGGGAAGCTCGGGCGATCCTGACCACAGGTGTCGCAATCCCAGGAACGACAGGGTGATCATGCTCGAGCCGAGAATGAGGCGGGGCCGCGCATCGGGGTCGGGCGCCGTGCGCATCAGCACGATCGCCACGGCGGCGGCGACTAGCGGCAGGAGCAGCACCGCCGAACCGATGAACATCCGCAGCCCCGCGTCCACCCACGCGCCAACCGGCCGGGCGGCGCCGAACCACGAACTGGCGGCGACGATTACGGCGACCGCGAACAGCGCGAGCGCGATGCCGTCGCGACGATGTCCGGGCTCGATATGGCGCGCTTGGCCGATCGAACGCGCCGCGCTCCCGGTGCCCCTGGCGGCCATCATCCAGGACGCGCGTGCCGCTCGGCCGCAAGTGAGCCCCGCCGAGACCAGCAGCGACCGGTTTCGGCGCCGCGCCGGCCTGGTCGCCCGCTTGACCGGCTTGTTCGGACGTTTCCTGGGCGCCTGGGACGGTGCGCCCGACCGGGCGTTTCGCGCACCAGCCCCGGAAGCCGCCTTTGACCTGGTCGTTCGGGCTCCGGAGCGGGCCGCGGTCTTACTAGCCATGCCCGCAAGCCTAGTCGCAAAAGTCTCATCTGCACCAACCGCCACACTAGTAACAAGAGCATCTCTGGCTGCCCCGCAGCTGTGCCCCGTTTCGTGACCAGGCGGGCTGAGTAGGGTGACAATCGGTCGCCGAGTTGCACCCGTCACATCCCGCCAGAGTCGTCAGGAGTCCCCAGCATGCCCGTCGTCGTCGTCGCCACCCTCACCGTCAAGCCCGAATCGGTCGACACCGTCCGCGAGATCCTCACCACCGCGGTCGGCGAGGTGCACGACGAACCCGGCTGCCAGTTGTACTCGCTGCACCAGACTGGCGAGACCTTCGTGTTCGTGGAGCAGTGGGCCGATGAGGAAGCCCTCAAGACGCACAGCACGTCACCCGCCATCGGCAAGATGTTCAGCGCCGCGGGCGAGCACCTGGCCGGAGCGCCCGACATCAAGATGTTGCAGCCCGTTCCGGCCGGCGACCCCGATAAAGGGCAAATCCGCGCCTGATGCCCCGCCCGCTGGAGGGCCGAGTTGCCTTCATCACCGGCGCCGCACGTGGCCAGGGCCGCGCCCATGCGGTGCGACTGGCCGCTGACGGCGCAGACATCATCGCTGTCGACCTGTGCGATCAGATCGACAGCGTCCGCTATCCGCTGGGCTCCGCCGAAGAATTGGCGACCACTGCCCAGTTGGTCGAAGACACCGGCGCCGGAATCGTGGCACAGCAGGCCGATGTCCGGGACCGAGCCGCGCTGCAGGCCGCATTGCAGGCCGGCATCGACCGCTTCGGCCGGCTCGACATCGTCGTCGCCAACGCCGGTATCGCCCCGATGCAGTCCGGCGACGACGGGTGGCGCGACGTCATCGACGTCAACCTGACCGGCGTGTACTACACGATCGAGGTCGCGATACCGGCGCTGAAAATGCGGGAAGACGGCGGGTCGATCGTGTTGATCAGTTCGTCGGCGGGTCTGATCGGCGTGGCCAGCGCCGACGCCGGCGCGATCGGCTACGCGGCCGCCAAACACGGGCTGGTCGGTTTGATGCGGGTGTATGCCAATCTGCTTGCCCCGCACAATATTCGAGTGAATTCGATCCATCCGAGCGGGGTAGCAACGCCGATGATCAACAATGAGTTCACCCTGAAGTGGCTGGCGGATATGGCTTCGTCGGGATTTGCTGCGGGCGCCGGCAATGCGCTTCCCGTGCAGATCATGCAGCCCGAAGACATCGCCAACGCCGTGGCGTGGTTGGTATCTGACCAGGCTCGCTACATCACCGGCATCGCCATGCCGGTGGATGCGGGCTGCGTCAACAAGAGGTAGGCACATGTCCCGAAACTCCGCTGCACGCACTGCCTTTGGCCCCATGGTGCTGACGGCTGTCGAGCAGAACGAGCCTGCCGACCGCAGGTTGGTGGACGACGACCTCGCCGAACTCTTCCTACCGATACCGATGCGACTGCTCGTCGCCACCACCCGGTGGCCTGCCGTCCGTCGCGCGCTGATCCGCACGTCAGAACGGACCGGTCGCGGCCTGTGGGCCAATCTGGCCTGCCGCAAACGATTCATCGACGAGAAGCTGGACGAGGCGCGCGACCAGATCGACGCCGTGGTGGTGCTCGGCGCGGGCTTGGACACTCGCGCCTACCGACTGAACCGGCAGACTCGCAAACTCTTCTTCGAGGTGGACCTGCCGGTCAACATCGCCCGCAAAGCCAAGACGGTACGACGGGTGCTGGGCGAGCTGCCGCTCTCAGTTCGGTTGGTGGCGTTGAACTTCGAACGCGACGATCTGCTGACCGCGCTGGCCGAGCACGGCTACCTGCCCGACTACCGGGTGTTCTTCGTTTGGGAAGGCGTCACCCAGTACCTCACCGAGGACGCGGTGCGCACCACACTGAAGGGCCTGCGGCCGACGGCGCCGGGCAGTCGCCTGGTGTTCACCTATGTCCGTCGCGACTTCATCGACGGCACCGACAGATACGGCACCCGGGCCTTGTACCGCTCGGTCCGCGGGCGAAAGCCCCTGTGGCACTTCGGTCTTGAACCAGAGGAAGTGGCGCCGTTCCTGGCCGAGTACGGCTGGCGACTCAGGGAGCAACTCGGACCCGACGAACTCATGCAGCGCTATGTCGCGCCCACCGGGCGCAAGCTGAACACCTCGCAGGTCGAATGGTCGGCCTACGCCGAGAAAATGTAGCGGACAGACCTCCGCCCCTGCTCGCCGAGCGTGGGCCCTAGCGTCAGACCTCGATGACCGTCGGCACGATCATCGGTTGGCGGCGGTAGGTCTCGCCCACCCATTTGCCGACGGTGCGGCGCACCCCCTGGGCGATCCGGATCGGGTCGACGACGTTGTTGGCGGCCAATGCTTCCAGTTCAGCTTCGACCTTGCGCACCACGGGTTCCAGCGCCTTCGGATCTTCGGAGAAACCGCGCGATTGCAGGTGCGGCGGCAACACCGGTACCGCGGTGCCGCGCTTGACGACGACGGTCACCGCGACGAAACCCTGGGCCAAGATCAGCCGCTCGCCCAGCGTGATGTCACCGACGTCGCCGGTGATCAAGCCGTCGACGAACATCTTCCCGACCGGCACCGCGCCCGCGATCCTGGCCTTGCCGGCCACCAGGTCGACACTGACGCCGTTCTCGGCCACCAGAATCGACTCCTCGGGCACCCCGGTGCTGGCGGCCAGCTTGGCGTTGGCCCGCAGGTGCCGCCAGGTTCCGTGCACCGGCATGACGTGGCGCGGACGTACCCCGTTGTAGAGGAACAGCAACTCCCCGGCGTAGGCGTGACCCGAAACATGCACGCGCGCTTGAGCATTGGTGACAACCCGGGCGCCAATCTTGGCCAGCGCGTCGATGACGCCGAACACCGCCTCCTCGTTGCCCGGGATCAGTGAGGACGACAGCACGATGAGGTCGCCCGCCGTCAGCGTGATGCTCCGGTGCTCGCCGCGCGACATCCGCGACAGCGCCGCCATCGGCTCGCCCTGGGTGCCGGTGGTGACCAACACCACCTGGTCGGGCGGCAGCATCTCGGCTGCCGCGATGTCGACCAGGTCGGAATCCGCGACGTTCAAGAACCCGAGATCGCGCGCGATCGCCATGTTACGCACCATGGACCGGCCGACGAACGACACCCGGCGGCCCAATGCCACTGCGGCATCGATGATCTGCTGCACCCGGTCAACGTTGGAGGCGAAACACGCCACGATGACCCGGCCGTCTGCACCGCGGATCAACCGGTGCAGGGTGGGGCCGATTTCGCTTTCCGACGGCCCGACCCCGGGGTGCTCGGCGTTGGTGGAATCGCACAGGAACAGATCCACACCGGCGTCGCCCAGTCGCGACATACCGGGCAGATCGGTCGGGCGGCCGTCGAGCGGCAACTGGTCGAGCTTGATGTCACCGGTGTGCAGCACGGTGCCCGCACCGGTGTACACGGCGATGGCCAGCGCGTCGGGAATGGAGTGGTTGACGGCGAAGTATTCGCACTCGAACACGCCATGCCGGCTGCTCTGGCCCTCTTTGACCTCGACGAACACCGGTTTGATGCGGTGCTCGCGGCACTTGGCAGACACCAGCGCCAGGGTGAACCTGGAGCCGACGACCGGGATGTCCGGGCGCAGCTTGAGCAGAAACGGAATCGCCCCGATGTGGTCCTCGTGGGCGTGGGTGAGCACCAACGCCTCGATGTCGTCCAGGCGGTCTTCGATGTGACGCAGATCGGGCAGGATCAGGTCGACACCCGGCTCATCATGGGTGGGGAACATGACCCCGCAGTCGATGATCAGCAGTCGACCCAAATGCTCGAAAACCGTCATGTTGCGGCCGATTTCGCTGATCCCGCCGAGCGCGGTGACCCGCAGTCCGCCCGCAGTCAGCGGACCGGGTGGAGCGAGTTCGGAGTTCACGCGCGGCTCACCGGAGCACGGATGCCGCACGCATATCGGCGGCGAGTGCGTCGAGTTGTTCCGGGGTGGCGGCGACCTGCGGCAACCGGGGGTCACCGGCGTCGATGCCCTGCAGACGCAGACCCGCTTTGGACAACGTCACCCCACCCAGCCGGGCCATCGCGTTGCACAGGGGTGCGACCGAGACGTTGATTTTGCGGGCGGTGGCGAGATCTCCAGAGTTAAACGCGGACAACAACTCTCGGAGTTGACCAGCGGCCAAATGCGAGATCACGCTGATGAAACCCGTCGCGCCCACGGCCAGCCAGGGCAGATTGAGGGCGTCGTCCCCGGAGTAGTAAGCCAACCCGGTCTCGGCGATGACCTGTCCCCCGCTGTGCAAGTCGGCCTTGGCGTCCTTGACCCCGACGATGTTCGGGTGCGACGCCAGCGCCCGCAATGTATCGGGGTCGATCGGCACGATTGAGCGCGGCGGAATGTCGTAGAGCACGATCGGCAGGTCGGTCGCGTCCGCGACGGCGGTGAAATGCGCCCTGAGCCCGCTCTGCGGCGGCCTGGAGTAATACGGGGTGACCACCAGCAGTCCGTGCGCACCTTCGGCCGCCGCGGCTTTGGCCAGCTTGATGCTGTGCGCGGTGTCATAGGTGCCCGCGCCGGCCACGATCCGTGCCCGGTCGCCCACCGCGTCCAGAACCACTCGCAGCAGCTCACGCTTCTCGTCGTCAGTGGTGGTCGGCGACTCGCCGGTGGTGCCTGAGACCACCAGACCGTCACAGCCCTGATCAACCAGGTGGGTTGCCACCCGGGCCGCAGCCTTGGTGTCCAGCGCGCCCTCGGCGTCAAACGGTGTCACCATCGCGGTCAGCAGGGTCCCCAGACGTGCCGGGGCGTCAAATCCGACGGTGCTCACGGTTCCCCAGATTACCTGGCTACGGCAAGCCGTTTGGCATTGCCGCGGACTCGGGCTTCGGTCACCCAGTCCGATGGCGACCTGCGCCTTCCCCCGCTACGCGGACTCAGGCTTCAGTCACCCGGTCCGATGGCGACCTGCGCCTTCCCCCGCTACGCGGACTCAGGCTTCGGTCGCCCGGTCCGATGGCGACCTGCGCCTTCCCCCGCTGCGCGGGCTCAGGCTTCGGTCGCGAAAGGACTGGTCGCAACTTCGGAGCCGTCCGCCAGGCTGGTCACCTCGAAGTCGGCGAACACCGCGGGCGCGACGTCGGCGAGTTGACGCAGGCACGCGATGGCCAGTCGGCGGATCTCCACGTCGGCGTGTTCGCTGGCCCGCATGGCGATGAAGTGCCGCCAGGCCCGATAGTTGCCAGTCACCACGATGCGCGTCTCGGTGGCGTTCGGCAGTACCGCACGGGCAGCCTGGCGGGCCTGCTTGCGCCGCAGCACGGCGTTGGGTTGATCGGCGAACTTGGCTTCCAGCTTGGCCAGCAGCTCGGTGTAGGTGGCGCGGCTGGCGTCGGCTGCCGCGAGCAGGATCTCCCGCAGTTCGGGGTCGTCCTCCATCCCGGGCGGGACCACGATCTGCGACTCGTTTTCGGGCACGTAGCGCTGGGACAGCTGGGAGTAGGAGAAATGCCGGTGCCGGATCAGCTCATGGGTGCAGGACCGCGAGATCCCGGTGATGTAGAACGACACACTGGCGTGTTCGAGCACCGAGAAATGTCCGACGTCGATGATGTGCTTGATGTAGCCGGAGTTGGTCGCCGTCCGCGGATTGGGTTTGGACCAGCTCTGATAGCAAGCCCGGCCGGCGAACTCGACCAGCGCCGAGCCGCCTGGGCCGTCGGTCGTCCAGGGCACGTCCGGGGGCGCCAGGAAGTCGGTCTTGGCGATCAGTTGCACGCGGAGCGGTGCGGTCTGGGCCACGGCGCTCACCTTAACCCGCGGTACCGGTACCGGCGTCGGCCGGTTTGGGCAGGTTTTGCTCCACCGCGGGGATGAGTTGCTCGACCTGGTCGGCAGCGTGGTCAGCTCAACGCCGATTCGCCGAACGCCTCAAGCAACTCCTTCGTCGATCGCGCGACCTTCTCGTCGACGGCTTCTACAGCCTGTTCGACGACCGGCGTACCGACGAACGGCCGGGCGTCTCGATCTCCGCCAATGGCTCCGACTGAAGAAACCACGGTATGTGCCGATAGACACAACACCGTTGGCGAGTGCTGGGGCAGTCCCGCGCCACCAGAGATAGGCCACCCCAGGTGGCTGATCTCATCGTCGGTCGACGCGATGTGGGTAGCCGCCCGCTTCGGCTTGCGAAAGTTCCAGCTGACCGCTCAGTTTCACCGTGTCGGTCCTGTTCATCAGCCCGACTGCCCGGAGGCCGTTTCCAGTTCAGCCGCCAGATCACCCCGATCGGCCACCGAGACCCCGCTCAAGCCCAACCACCTCGCCATCGACGCCAGCTCCCCGGCCAGCGCCCCCGCTACCCGCCGGCGATCGATCCCGGGCTCCCCAAACGCACCCAGCACCCGCAGCGCATCGGCGCCGCGGTCAGCCTTGAGGTCCACCCGCGCCACCAATTGACCGTCCAACAGCAAGGGCCACACGTAGTAGCCGTACTGCCGTTTGGCCGCCGGCGTGTAGATCTCGATGCGGTAGTGAAAGCCGAACAGCCGCTCCACCCGCGGCCGGAAGAAGATCAGCGGGTCGAACGGGCACAGCAACGCGGTGCCGCGGTCGTAGCGAGGCACCGAACGCGCCCGTAGGTATGCCGGTGCCGTCCAGCCGTCAACCTCCACCGGCTCGATCTCACCGTGGGCGACCAACTCGGCTACCGCCGGTTTGACCTGCTGCGCGGACAGCCGGAAGTAGTCGCGGATGTCGGCTTCGGTACCCACCCCCAGCGCGGTGGCCGCCCGCAGCACGAGTTCGCGGATGGCCTCGTCGTCGTCGACGTTGCGGGCCAGCACGTCGGCCGGCAACACGCGTTCCACCAGGTCGTAGTGCCGTGCGAATCCGACCCGGGTGGCCGTCGTCAACACCCCGGCGGCGAACAGCGCCTCGGCAACCCACTTGGTATCGCTACGCCCCCACCAGGGTCCCCGCGCGCCGCGGGGTTCCGCTTCGAGATGCGTTTCGATCTCACCAGCGGTGCTAGGCCCGAGTTCGGCAACAGCGGCCAGGACGTCGTCGGCGAGTTGTGGGTTGGCTTTGACGATATGGACCCCCCACCGGCCGTGCCGGTATTGCCGCATCCGCCAGCGCATCAACGGCCAATCGTCCACCGCCATCAGCGCAGCTTCGTGCGCCCAGTACTCGGCGAACAGCCGTGCGCTTCGTGGCCCCCACGCGGCGCGATCCAGCACATCGCGGTCATAAGGTCCGAGCCGGCTGAACACCGGGGCGTAATGGGCCCGCACCGCCACCGACACGGAATCCAGCTGTAGCACCTGGATCCGCGAAATCAGCCGCCGCAGCTGCGCACGGGTGATGGGAGCCTGGGGCCGCGGTGCGCCGAATCCCTGCGCCGCCACGGCTATCCGCCTGGCCTGCGCGGTGGTCAGCCTGGGAATGCGGACCGACACCGCGCCGAGACTACCGGTTCGTTGCAGTCAACGGCCGTATTGCCGCCGGCTATCCCGCGGCGACTTTCCGGCCTGATGCGCCGTTGGTGTCGGCCGAGTTGCCCTGTTCCCCGAATGCCACCTCGGCGTCGTGCGCCGCCTGCAGAGCAGCCGGAATCGATTCCAGGTCGCGGTAGACGCCCATCAGCTGCTCCAGCACCTTGATCCGCTGCCGGGCCGCCTCGACCACAGCGCGCCGGGCCTGCTCACGGTAATGATCGGCTTCCTGTTTGGTGTCGGCCAGGACTTGGTCGCGCTCGCGCTGACTTTCCTGCCAGGCGTCGTCGATGGCCGATCGCGTCTCGGCGCGCATGGCGGCCAGCTCGGCCTCGAGGCGCTGCTTGGTCTCGGCGTACTCGGCTTCCATCTCCTGCTGCCGCGCGACCAGGCCCGCCACCAGCTCTTCGTGCTTGCGCCGCTCCGCTTCAGCCTCGGCCCGAGCCTCGGCAAGGAGCGCGTCGGCTTCGGCTTGCGCCTCGGCCTGCATCTGGGACACCTCGTCGACGGCACGGCGCAGCATCTTCGCCATCCGCTGCTGCACCGCGTGCGGCGAATCCGACGTTTCGATGAGCAGGTCGACCTCGTTGCGCAGCGCCGCCGCCTGCTCGCCGGATTCCGTCAACCGGGTCCGGAGACTCTCGACATCGTCGCGCAACAGCTGCTGCCTGGTGGTCAGCGCCTCGATGTGCGCATCGACCGCGGCCGGGTCGTAGCCCCGGAACCTGCGGGCGAATGTCTTGACGGGTTCGGTCACCATTTGCATTCCCCCTTCTTCACTTCCCGGCCTACCGAGGCGACCACGTCAGACGCGGCAGGCCGGCAGTTACGGCCGTATATAGCTGTGGAACCGGTACCGCAGTCCTTCGCGGCTGACCAGCCATTCCCCCGTTGTACCCACCCACGCCTCGTCGAGCAGGGGGGCCAGCGCGTCTTCGTCGTCGCGCGGCAGTTCAATATCGACCTCGGTGACTTCACACCGGGTGGCCAGCGGCAAAGCCAGCGCATAGATCTGCCCGCCGCCAATTATCCACGTGTCGTCTGCGGTCAACGCCTGGTCCAACGATCCCATCACTTGGGCACCGTCCGCGGTGAAGCCGGCCTGGCGGGACAGCACGATGTTGCGGCGCCCCGGCAACGGCCGCACCCGGGCGGGCAGCGAGTCCCAGGTATGCCGACCCATCACCACCGTGTGCCCCATCGTCAGCTGCTTGAACCGGGCCAGGTCCTCGGGCAGGCGCCACGGGATGTCGCCACCGCGGCCGATCACACCGGACGTGGATTGCGCCCAGACCAGGGCCGTCATACAGCTACAGGTGCTTTGATTGCCGGGTGCGGGTCGTAGTTCTCCACGACGACGTCGTCATAGGTGTAATCGAAGATCGAATTCCGTTGCTTCAGAACAAGTTTCGGATAGGGACGAGGTTCGCGGCGCAGCTGCAGCGCCACCTGTTCGACGTGATTGTCGTAGATGTGGCAGTCCCCACCGGTCCAGACGAACTCACCGACCGCCAGTCCGGCCTGAGCGGCCATCATGTGGGTGAGCAGCGCGTAGCTGGCGATGTTGAACGGCACCCCGAGAAACAGGTCGGCGCTGCGCTGGTAGAGCTGGCAGCTCAGCCGGCCGTCGGCCACATAGAACTGGAAGAACGCGTGGCATGGCGGCAGCGCCATCTGCGGGATGTCGCCGACGTTCCAGGCCGAGACGATGATGCGCCGCGAGTCCGGATCGGTACGCAGCAACTCCAGCGCGGCACTGATCTGGTCGATGTACGCACCATCCGGCGTCGGCCAGGACCGCCACTGGACACCGTAGATCGGGCCGAGTTCTCCTGTGTCGCTTGCCCATTCGTCCCAAATGGTGACGCCGTGCTGGTGCAGCCAGCCGATGTTGGACTCACCGCGTAGGAACCACAGCAACTCATACACTACCGACTTGAAGTGCACCTTCTTGGTGGTGAGCAGCGGAAACCCGGCCGACAGGTCGTATCGCAGCTGCTGGCCGAACAGGCTGCGGGTCCCGGTACCGGTGCGGTCGGATTTGGCCGTCCCGGTCTCGAGGACTAGGCGCAACAGATCCTCGTAGGGCGTCGCAACAGGCACGCGGTCAGGATAGCGGCGATCGCAAGCGCGGCGAAGCCGGGCGCCGCGGGTCGACGCCATAGATGACGCGGCGATCGCAAGCGCGGCGAAGCCGGGCGCCGCGGGTCAACGCCATAGATGACGCGGCGATCGCAAGCGCGGCGAAGCCGGGCGCCGCGGGTCGACGCCATTGGATACGTGGAAGCGTCTGGAGTAGAACGGGAGCCATGCCGAAAATCACTGATAGCGTCACCACTCCCGACGGCACCTGTCCGGTGCGCTTCTTCACGCCCGACGGCACGGGCCCCTGGCCCGGCGTGATCATGTTCCCCGACGCCGGCGGTGTGCGCGACACCTTCGACGAGATGGCGGCCAAGCTGGCCGGATTCGGTTACGCCGTGCTGCTTCCCGACGTGTACTACCGCGAGGGTGACTGGGCCCCGTTCGACATGACGAGCGCCTTCGGCGACGCCGAGGAACGCGCCCGCATCATGTTCATGATCGGCACCTTGACGCCGGACCGGATCACCCGGGATGCCGGCGCCTACTTCGACTATCTGGAGAGCCGTCCCGAGGTCACCGGGGATCGCTTCGGCGTCTGCGGCTACTGCATGGGTGGCCGCATCTCGGTGCTGCTGGCCGGACGGCTGCCGGAGCGGGTGGCTGCGGCGGCATCGTTCCACGGCGGCGGTCTGGTGACGGACAACGAATACAGCCCGCACCTGCTGGCCGACCGGATGAACGCGGTGGTGTATGTGGGCGGCGCCGAGAAGGACCCGTCGTTCACCGCCGATCAGGCCGAACAGCTCGGCAAGGCACTGACGGCCGCGGGCGTGCGGCACACCATCGAGTGGTACCGGGCCGGCCACGGGTTCGCGGTACCCGACAATGGCCCCTATGACGTCGCCGCCGCCGATCGGCACTGGGCGGCGTTGAGGGAGACCTTCGAATCGGCGCTCAGTTAGCAGTCAGCTGACCGGCAGGTCGACCAGTTCGGCCAGGCGCGACCGGTGCCGGTACTCGGTGCCGAACGCCAACTGGTCGCTCTTGGCACGCTTGAGGTACAGGTGCGCGGGATACTCCCAGGTCATCCCGATGCCCCCGTGCAACTGCACGCACTCCTCGGCGGCATGCACGGCCGCGCCGCTGCAGAAGGCCTGCGCGACGGACGCCGCGACCGCCGAATCCTGATCACCGCGGGCATTCGTGTCGGCAGCGTAGCGGGCTGCCGACGTCGCCGAGCTCACCTCGAACCACAGATCGGCCAACCGGTGCTTGATCGCCTGATACGACCCGATCGCACGACCGAACTGCTTGCGTTCCTTCACATATCGCAGTGTGGTGTCGAAACACCACTGCATCAGCCCGAGCTGCTCGGCGGCCAGCAACGCCACCCCCAGCTGTAACGCCGCGGTGATCGCATCCGCCCCCGCGCCGACCCGCCTGGACGCGGCACCGGAAAATCGCACGTCGGCAAGGGGTCTGGTCATGTCGAGGGCCAGCACCGGCGACACGTCGACGCCGGTCGCATCCCGCGAAACAGTATGCAGCTCAACGCCATCGACCCCGGCGACCGGCACCACAAGCACGTCGGCTTCAGCAGCGCCGGCGACAGTGTTGACCACGCCGCTCAGCCCGTCGGCGCCCGGCAACCCCGTGACCGCATCCCACGGCGCGGTGGTCAGCGGCACCACCAGTGCAGCAGTGACCTCGCCGCAGGCCAGCGCGGACACCGTCTCGGTGTCTCCGGCCGTCAACAGCGCCACCGTCGCGACTACCGCGCTGGACAGGAACGGCACCGGAGCGACGGCCCGGCCGATCTCCTCCATCACCACCGCGGCCTCGCGTGCGCCGGCACCCGCCCCACCGAGCGATTCCGGTACCAGCAGGCCCGCCACCCCAAGCTCCGCGGCCAGCGTGCGCCATACCGGTGAAAAGTCTTGCGGCGGAAAATCATAGGACTTGGTGACGGTTTCCGGCGGGCACCGCTCGGCGAACAACTGCCGAACGTTCTCGCGCAATGCCTCCTCGGTGTCGGAATACAGCAGGTCTGTCATCGGGGGATGTCCTTCCAGGCGACGTCCTTGTCGACGCGGTGTTCCCCGGGCAGACCCAGTACCCGCTCGGAGACGGTGTTGCGCAGGATTTCCGACGTTCCGCCTTCGATCGAGTTGCCGCGAGCCCTCAGGTAGCGATATCCGGGGCCGCGGCCGGTCAGGTCGACCACTTCCGGGCGGCGCAGCGTCCAATCGTCGTAGCGCAGCCCGTGCTCACCGTGCAACTCGACTTCGAAACCCGAAATCGCTTGGGCCAGTTCGGCGAACATCACCTTCATGCCAGCGCCTTCGGGCCCGGGTTGCCCGGCGACCGCTTGCTGGCGCAGCCGTTCGCCGCTGAGCCGGAAGACTTCCGCGGCCACCCATAACCGCATCAGTTCGTCGTGCATTGCGGGGTTGCGTAGCCCGGGCCGGTCCCGCCAGGCCCCGGTGACCTTGCCGATATGACCGCCTTCGCGCGGCACCCCGGCCCGCGTGCCGATTGCGACGCGTTCGTTGTTCAGTGTGGTTGTGGCAACCCGCCATCCGCCCCCTACCGGACCCAGCCGGTTGGCGTCGGGCACCCGGGCGTCGGTGAGGAACACTTCATTGAACTCCGCCTCGCCGGTGATCTGCCGCAGCGGCCGGATCTCCACCCCCGGTTGCGTCACATCGCACAGAAAGTATGTCAGGCCAAGGTGTTTGGGAACGGTGGGGTCGGTGCGGGCGACCAGGATGGCCATGTGCGCATGCTGGGCCTGCGACGTCCACACCTTCTGTCCGTTGACAATCCATTCATCGCCGTCGCGTACCGCGCGGGTGGCCGCGGCGGCCAGGTCTGATCCCGCTCCCGGTTCACTGAACAACTGGCAGTAGATCTGCTCACCGGTGAACAACGGGCGCAGAAACTTTCGTTTCTGCTCGTCGGTACCGAACGCCGCGATGGTCGGCGCCGCCATCCCCATGCCGATGTAATTCTTCGGGGTGCCGCCCACCGGTGCGCCGGCCGCGGCCAGTTCCAGGTCGACCTTCTCCTGTGCGGCCCGGGGCAGGCCGAGCCCGCCGAAGCCCACCGGCAGGTGCACCCACGCCAGTCCGGCGTCGTATTGAGCGCCGAGGAATTCCCGCGTTTCGGTGCTGGCGGGAGGGTGCTGGTCGAGTAACTCCTGCATCCGTTGGGCCAGGTCCTCGCTGATCATCTGGCCTGAAATCCCTGCGCTGCGCCCAGCAGCAGACCACCGTCGATCACCATGGTCTCGCCGGTGATCCAGCTGGCGGCATCGGACACCAGGAACGCCACCGCTGCCGCGACGTCGTCTGGTTCACCGATCCTGCCCAGTGCGATGGAACTGGCCAGCGGATCTTCGTGGTCCTTCCACAGTGCCTCGGCGAGCTTGGTGCGCACCACGCCCGGACAGATCGCGTTGACCCGTACCCGCGGCGAAAGTTCAAGTGCCAGTTGCTTGGTCACGTGGATCAGTGCGGCTTTGGTGGCGTTGTACATGCCCATGGCCGGCGACTGATGCATGCCGCCGATCGAAGCGGTGTTCACGATTGCACCGCCGTGCTCACCCATCCCCGATTTGACGACGAGCGACGTCCACAACAACGGCGCCCACAGGTTGACATCGAAGATCTTGCTGAACCGAGCGTGGTCCTGGTCGATCAGCGGTCCGTAGGCCGGGTTGGTACCGGCGTTGTTGATCAGGATGTCCACCCGGCCGAAACGCTCGAGCGTGAGATCGACGCACCGGCGCGCGGCGTCCTCGTCCACGGCGTGCGCGCCGACGCCCAGCGCAGTACCGGCGACCTCCGCTGCCGCCGCCTCGGCCGCTTCCTGCTTGCGCGCGGTGAGGACGACGTTCGCGCCGGCCGCGGCGAGCTGTTGCGCGATCGCCAACCCGATGCCGCGGGAGGCGCCGGTGACGATAGCGGTGCGGCCGGTCAGGTCTGTTGAAGTCATGGTGGGAACGCCTTCTGTCGCTTGGAAGTAGGGTTGCGATCTGCGAGGTTTGAATTTGCGCACGCGTGGTATGCGAAACGCATGTTATCGAAATTCATTTCACTGAAACCACTGGTGGTGGCCGGGGCCGTCGCTACAGCGATCGCTGCGGCGCCACTAGCCTCCGCCGACGTTGTCGCGTCGGGGCCGGGCGCTCCCAGCACCGGCATCACCCACTTCATCCCGCTCGACCCCGGCGGCGGCGGTTGCGACCCGAACGGCAACTGCGGCTCCGGCGGCGTCAACGGCGGACCTGGTGGCGGTCCTGGCGGTCAGGGCTGCATTCCGGGCGTCGGCTGCGGCGAGGGTGGCCAGTTCTTCGGTCCGAACGGGATTCCCGGTGGCGAAGGCTGTCTGCCCGGTGTCGGCTGCGGTTCTGGACACGGCTAGACACATCCTCACCCTCGGTGGCCCGGGAGCCTGGTGATCCAGGCCCGGGTCGCCGCGGGATCGACGACGTCGTCCAGTTCGAACGTGGTGCCCGCACGCAACGCCTTGCCGTGTTCGTACGCGGCTGCGACGAGTTTGTCGAAGAGTGCCTGCCGCTCTGAGTCGTCAGCGGCGGCGGCGAGTTCCTTGCTGAAACCAAGTCGCACAGCACCTTCCAGCCCCATACCGCCGATCTCCCCGGTCGGCCACGCGATCGTGAACTGCGGCGCGTGGAACGATCCGCCGGCCATGGCCATCGCACCCAGTCCGTAACCCTTGCGCAGGATGACCATGCCGAAGGGCACCGTCAACTGCGCGCCGACAATGAACATGCGGCCGAAACGGCGCACGGCAGCTTCCTTCTCTGCTTCCGGGCCCACCATGAATCCCGGTGTGTCGCACAGCGAAACGATCGGCAATCCGAACGCGTCGCAGCTCGACAGAAAATCGCCGGCCTTATCGGCGGCTTCGGCGTCGATGGCACCGCCGAGGTGGTGGCTGCTGTTGGCGATCAGCCCGTATGCCACGCCCTCGACACGCACCAGTGCGGTGACGATGCCGACGCCGTACTCCGCCCGCAGTTCCAGCACCGACCCGACGTCCGCGATCGAATCGATCGCGCGATGCACGTCGTAGGCACGTAACCGGTTCTGCGGCACCACATGCCGGGCAAGCCGAGGATCGGGCGCCTCCCAATCGCGGACGTCACCCTGGAAGTACGACAGATAACGCTTGGCCAGCGACACGGCATGCGACTCGTCGCGGGCCACCAGACTGACCACGCCGTTGCGCCGCTGCACCTCGATAGGTCCGATCGCCTCCGGGGGGTAGACCCCGAGCCCGCCGCCCTCGATCATCGCCGGCCCGCCCATGCCGATGTTGGCATCCGGCGTAGCGATGATGACGTCACACACCCCGGCCAGCGCGGCGTTGCCGGCGAAGCAACGCCCGGACACGATCGACACCAGCGGGACGCGCCCGGACATCTCTGCCAGCACCCGGAACGTCGGCACATCCAGCCCGGCGTGCCCGCCTACGTCGGTGTCTCCGGGCCTGCCGCCGCCGCCTTCGGCGAACAGCACCACCGGCAACAGTTTCCGGACTGCCAGGTCGAATACACGGTCGGTTTTGGCGTGATTGCGCATGCCTTGCGTCCCGGCGAGCACGGTGTAGTCGTAGGACACCACCACCGCCTCAGCGGCCTCGCGCCCGAAGGTATCTGCGCCGATGGTTGCCAGGCCTGCCACCAGGCCGTCCGCCGGAGTGTTGGCGATCAAGTCCTCCTCGGTACGCCTGCTGCGCTGAGCGGCGATCGCCAGCGCACCGTACTCGATGAAACTGCCGGGATCGACCAGGTCGGCGATGTTCTCGCGGGCGGTCCGCCGGCCCTGCTTGTGCCGTTTGGCCACTGCCGCGTGGCGGGCCTCGTCCAGAGTCATCGCATGCCGCCGCCGCACCTCGTCGAGATCAGCCCGGGGGCGGTCGAGATCGACTGCGGCTGAGCCGGATCCCTTGTCCGCACCAGCTCCGGCGCCGGCGAAGACCACGAGCGGGTCGCCGGTGCCGACGACCTGACCCGGCGCAACCAGGCTGCGAATCGTCCGCAGCGACTGCGGCGCCACCAGCACGTGCTGCATCTTCATCGCTTCGAGCACCACCACCTGACCGCCTGCTGCCACGTCGGCTCCCTCGGGAACCACCTCGATCACCGTGCCGGCCAGTTGGGCACGCAACACTTCTTCACCCGGGTAGAGCTCGACATGGGTGTGCTGGTGCTGCTGGTGTGGCTTCACGGCGGCCGTCAGCTCGGGGAGCTTGTCGTCGAGCAGGCTCGTCGATGCCGTACCGGATTGAAACTGGCCGTCGGACATGAGATCTCGTAGTAACTCGATGTTCGTGCCGACGCCTTCGACGCTGAACTCCGCCAACGCAGTGCGCGCCTTGCGGACCGCGGCGGAAAACGACGAGCTCCGTACATGGGTGACGACCTTGGCGAGCAGCGAGTCATAGCTGGGGCTCAACACCAGGCCCGCGCGGCCGTAGGTATCCACCCGCACCCCTGGTCCGCTCGGCGGCGAGAATACGCTCAGGGTTCCGGTAGCCGGGAGGACGGAACCGTCGGCCCCGAAAGTCTCTGCGTTGACCCGGGTTTGAATTGCGATACCTGTCCGCGCCGCAGGCTCGCCGATCACTTCGATGCCATCCGAGGCGATTCCGGCCGGCAGACCCAGCTCGTAGAACGACGCGCCGCCGGCGATGGCCAACTGCACTGCGACCAGATCGACCCCGGTCACCTCCTCGGTGACGGTGTGCTCCACCTGGATCCGTGGGTTGACTTCGAGGAACACGAATTCATCACCGCTGAGCAGGAATTCGACGGTGGCCACACCACGTAGCCGCGCCCGCGCGCACAACCGGACCGCTGCCTCGTGCAGACTGCGCCGCAACTGGTCGGAGAGCTGTTGTGCAGGAGCGATTTCGATGAGCTTCTGAAAGCGCCGCTGGATGCTGCAATCCCGGTCACCCAGGGCCAGCGCACGCGTCTGGTGACCCATCGGCGCGGCAACAATCTGCACTTCGATGTGCCGTGCGGTGGGCAGCACCGCCTCGGCGAACAAGCTCGAATCGGCGAAGCCCAGCTGCGCCTCCGCGGCGCATTGCCGAAAGGCAGCGTCGATCTCATCGACGCTGTGTACCTTGCGCATGCCGCGGCCGCCGCCTCCGGCCAGCGCCTTGATCATGATGTCGCCGTCCTGGGCGGCGAAGAATTCGCGGATGTCCTGGATGCTGCTCGGCCCGTCGGTAGCCGGAAGCACCGGCACGCCGGCATCGGTTGCGGCGGCGCGTGCCGATGACTTGTTGCCGACCAGGTCCAGCACCTCGGGGCCGGGCCCGACGAACGTGCGCCCCGCGGACGCGCAGGCGCGGGCGAAATCTGCGCTCTCGCTGAGGAATCCGTAACCGGGATGAATCAGCTGCGCACCACAGCGTGCTGCCGCGGCGAGGATCGACTCCCCGTCCAGGTAGGCGGATACCCCGTTGCCGGGCAAAGCGATTGCTTCGTCGGCGGCGTGCATGTGTGGACTGTCGGCGTCGTCGGCGGCATAAATTGCCACCGTCCGGATACCTAATTCGATTGCGGTGCGCACGATGCGCAGGGCGATTTCGCCGCGGTTGGCGATGAGCAGCGTCGTGTGGTCATCGCGCGGTGGTGGCCGCATGGGCCAAGCCTACGGACCGCTCAGAAGACACCCTTGGTGGGCATCACGATCGGCTTGACGCCGTACCGCGGCACTGACCCGCGGCCGGATCCGTGCGCGACTGCCACCATGCCGGGAGCTACCGACGGCTCTTCATCCTCGTCGCCAACCGTCCAGCCGGTGGCTTCCACGGCCGGGCGCTCGGTGGTCACCGGCGCGGCGACCGGCCAGTTCGCCGGCACCGACAATTCGCCGACGAGCAGGGCTTTGCCCAGGTGAGCCACCGGCGGCGCGCCCGCGTTCATGGAGCGCGTCAACGGCGCGGGCCGGATACCCGAATCGGCCGCGCCGGCAATGGTTTCGATCTCTTCCTCGTCGTCGCCGCCCATCGGCCAGCCGACACCGTAGTCCCAGTAGGTCGCTCGCTGATGGTTGAGCGATTCGACCCACCAGAGGTCGGCGCGATCGAATGCGACCAGCAGCTCCATCCAGTTCGAAGCCTCTGCCGCGCCGGGGGCCGCGAGACCGGTGACCGCCTCCGGACCGCTGGCGATCAGGCCACGGAGCTCCGCCGGACCGGTGGCGGCGGCCTGCGCAACGGCGGCGGCCTGCGCAACGGCGGCGGCCTGGTTAGCGGCCCCGGCCGCATCGGCGACGGGCGCCGGGTCGGTGAGGGGATTCAGTTTGGCCGCCGCGGCCGAGCTAGCGGCGTAGCTGTACATCGCCGAAGCGTCCTGGGCCCACATTTCGCAGTAGCGAGCCTCGGTGGCGGCAATGGCCGCCACGTTGTGCCCGAACGTGTCGGTCGCTACCAGTCGGGCAAGCAGCGCGCGGTTTGCGGCCACCTCGGCGGGTGGCACCGTCATGGCATATGCCTGCTCGAAGGCCGCCGCGGAGGCCATCGCCTGCGTCGCGGCGAAGGCCGCACATTCCGAGGTGTAGGACAGCCACGCCACGTGGGGCTGCACTGCGGCCGCCATCAGCAGCGACGCAGTACCCGTCCACTCGTCGGTGATCAACCGGGTGATGACCGCATCGAAGGAGGATGCTGCCGCGTTCAACTCCGAAGCGATGCCGTTCCACGCGCCAGCGGCCGCGAGCAAGGGCGAAACGCCCGCGCCGGAGTACATGCGGGCGGAGTTGACCTCCGGCGGCAGCGCTCCGAAATCCACTAGGCAGGTCCCATCCCGGTCGAGGCCGCGGCCGTCGACACTCCCCCAGGCATCTACGTCAGCAACAATCTTCCGTCAGCGACAGTCTCGTCGCCGGACTGCGGCCCTAACTCATGGCAAATTCTAATGAACACAACGGTTGCCGTAATTACCTGGTGACGGGTATCATCCCGCCGTCTTTTCATGCGAGTCAGCGCAACGCCGGTCCCCACTGAACCTGCTCGCGGAGTCGACCTTTGAGCAGTTTGCCACCTGCATTGCGGGGCAGCGGCGTCGTTACGACGCTGACGTACTGCGGTATTTTGAAGTCGGCCAGCGAGTTGCGGCAGTGGTCGAGGACCGCGGCCACATCCACCTGTTCTCCGCACAGCACGGCACCGACCTTCTCCCCCATGACCTCGTCGGGCACCGCGAGCACACAGGCGTCCAGGACACCGGGCGCTCCCAGTAACGCCGCCTCGACCTCGACGCTGGAGATGTTCTCTCCACCGCGATTGACGATGTCCTTGAGCCGGTCGACGATGTGCACGCGGCCGGCGTCGTCAACTCGGACCACGTCGCCGGTGTGCAGCCAGCCGTCCACGACGGTGGCGGCGGTGGCCTCCGGGCGGTTCCAGTATCCGGCGGTGATGTTGGCGCCCCTCGTCACCAACTCGCCGACGAGACCACCCGGCTTGTCCTCGAGTGGGATCAGGCCCAGATCCACCGAGGGAACCGCATAACCGACCGAGTCCGCGTGCTCGATCGCCTCCTCGTGGGGCAGGACGGTCATCAGCGACGCACTCTCGGTCATGCCGTATCCGTTGAACACCCTGGCTTTTGGAAACGCCGACTTGACCGCCTGCACCAACGCGGGCGCGATCGGTGCGCCGCCGTAACCGGCCCAGCGCACACCGGACACATCCGTTGCGCCAAAGTTTTTGTGCCGCAACAACAGCGAGTAGATGGCAGGGACGGTGACCAGGACCGATATCCGCTCGGCAGTCAGGGTGTCCATCAGCTGTTCGAGATTGAGAGCGGCCATGATCACCGCCGCCCCACCCAGCCGAGTCGCGGCCAGAAGCTGTGAGTTGCAACCTGTTACGTGAAACAGCGGCACCGAAATCAAGGTGCGCAGATCCGCACCGATGTCTCTGGGCTGTTGCAGGCATCGGACCGCATTCTCGGTGTTGGTCATAAATGCCTCGTGCGTGGTCGGTACCCCTTTGGGATGACCGGTGGTGCCTGAGGTGTAGAACAACGCGGCGACATCTGTGCTGGTGAGGTGTTCGGTCACATAGGGCGAACCGTCAGGCAACGGTGCGTCCCCGGCAAGGTCGACATGGGCTCCGGCATCGGACAACACGAAGTCGACCTCCGGCTGGGCAGAGCGCGTATTGACGGCCACCGCAACGCCTTCGGCCATCACCGTGCCCCAGAACGCCAGCACCCACTTCACCCCCGCGGGATAACGCACCGCGACGCGCTCGCCTGGTCTCAGACCGCCCGCTCGCAGCCCGCCGGCTACCCGTGCCGCACGGTCCCACAGCTGGCGATAGGTCAACCGTTGCGAACCGAGTTCGATCACGGCTTCACTGTCCGGGTGGGCGTCGACCTGCTCGGCGAGCATGTCCAACAGGGTGGCCGGGAGGTCGTCGTAGTGCGGGACGCCGCGCGCATCCACCGACACCCCCGTTCGCGGGAATGGGTTGTGGCTGCGCGGGATTTCGATGACGGGGGCAGTGGTGGGCATGCCCGGACCTCGCTCTCGGTGGTCCTGAATGTCGACGATCGCGGATTCCGCCATCATGCCCGAGGCATCCTCCGGTGTCGACGCCGACTCTCAGCCCCACAGCTACGCAGTGCTTGATTCTGTTGCAGCGCAGGCTATTCCATGAGTGTTGCCGCGACTGTGGCCCCAAGGTTCCAGCACGCTTCGAGGTCGGCCTCGGTCGGCTTGCCCGATACCAGCACGTGGTCGGCGGCTTTCATCCAGCCCAGGCCGGCGGCGATGCCTTCGATGGCGCGTTCGGCGCCCTCCGTGCCTTCGTTGCCGTGCAGGTAGACCCCGAAAGGGCGGCCACGGGTGGAGTCGAGGAGCTGGTAATAGCTCTGGTCGAAGGCGTGCTTGAGAGCCCCCGAGATGTAACCGAGGTTGGCCGGGGTGCCCAACAGGTAGCCGTCGGCTTCGAGCATCTCGACCGGGGACGCCGTCAACGCCGGGCGCCGGATGACCTCGACGCCCTCGATCTCGGGGTCGGTCGCGCCGGCGACGACTGCTTCGAGCATTTCCTGGCAGTGCGGGGACGGAGTGTGATGGACGATCAACAGCTTCTTGCTCATCCTTGCGCCTCCAGCTGCACGGCGGTCTTCATCGCCTCGCGAGCTCTACGCCTGTCGCCCGCGTAGTCGTACGCCCGCGCCAGGCGATACCAGCGGCGCCAATCATCGGGGTCGTCTTCCACCTCGGAGCGCACGGTGGCGAACAGTGCGTCGGCGGCATCGCGCCGGATCCGTCCGGACGCTCGTCGCGGCAACGTGCTGACGTCGAGTTCCATTCCCTCGTAGGCTATTTGGCGGGCCAGCTTCTGGTGCGCAAACCCGGCCCGGAGCGTCGCGACCATCGCCCACAACCCGAGGAACGGCAGTACCAGCACCGCGAGTCCCAGACCCACGGCGGCCGGCCGACCCGACTGGATCATCACCACGGCGACGCGGCCGAGCATGACGAAGTACGCCAGCATCGCCACGCACAGGAAGGTGATGAGCAGCTGAATTCGTACCGTGCGGGCGGAGTCCGTCATTGCAGGTTGAGCAGCGACTCTATGCCTATGGTCAGGCCGGGGGTCTCCTGAATGCGTCGTACCGCCAACAGCACACCCGGCACGAAGGAGGTGCGATCGAGGCTGTCGTGGCGGATGGTCAGCGTCTCTCCCTCGGTGCCGAACAGCACCTCCTGGTGGGCGACCAGCCCGGCCAGCCGCACCGCATGAACCGGCACGCCGTCGACGTCTGCGCCACGCGCTCCGGGCAGGCTGGTGCTGGTGGCATCGGGGTTGGGCGGCATATCTTTTCGGGCCGCGGCAATCAGCTTGGCGGTGCGGGTCGCCGTGCCCGACGGGGCGTCGGCTTTGTGCGGGTGATGAAGTTCGATGACCTCGACCGAATCGAAGAACGGTGCGGCCTGCTGGGCGAAGTGCATGGACAGCACGGCCCCGATGGCGAAGTTGGGCGCGATCAGCACAGCGGTCCCGGGCTTGGCGGCCAGCCAGGACTCGACCTGGTCGATGCGCTCCGCAGTGAAGCCGGTGGTACCCACGACAGCGTGAATTCCGTTGTCGATCAGGAACTCCAGGTTCCCCATCACGACGTCGGGATGGGTGAAGTCGATGACGACCTCGGTGTTGCCGTCGGTCAACAGGCTCAGCGCGTCCTCCGCATCGACCGCTGCCGAGAGGGTCAGATCCGGTGCCGCCTCGACCGCCCGCACCATCGTCGCGCCGACTTTGCCTCGAGCTCCCAGTACGCCTACCCGCATGGTCTGCAGCCTACTGTTCGCCTGTCGGGGCTCTGACCGGTCGGTAGGGCTCCGTAGGCGCATCCTTGCGGCGGGGCTTCCTGTCGTAGTATTTGCCGCAAAGCGCTAAGCGGTGTGCCGGGAAGTCTGGTCGGCGGTGTGAACGTGTTCGCGTGCCGCAGCCGAAGGATCGAGGTCACCGTGTCCGAGAGTGCATTCAAGCGTGCCACCTTGTTGCTCACCCGCGGGTCCTGGTCCGAGGCATCGCGGATCTCAGCGATCCTCCGCAAGGAAACGGTGGGTGGCGCGCTGCTGCTGGTCGCGTCCGCCATTGCGTTGGTCTTGGCCAACAGCCCCTGGGCGTCGGCCTACGATTCGCTCAAGAATCACCGACTGGGCGCCGAGGTTCTCGGCCTTGATCTGAATGCGACGCTCGGAACCTGGGCGTCCCAGGGACTGCTCGCGATCTTCTTCTTTGTCGTGGGGTTGGAGCTCAAGCGCGAATTCGTTGCCGGAGACCTGCGGGACCCTGCGCGTGCCGCGTTGCCCATCGTGGCGGCGGTGGGCGGAATGGTTTTGCCCGCTGTGGTTTTCGTCGCCGTCACCGCCCACGTGGGCGCAGGTGTGACGAGGGGGTGGGCCATCCCGATAGCCACCGACATCGCTTTCGCTGTCGCGGTGCTGGCGGTTATCGGAACGCACCTGCCGTCGGCTCTGCGCAGCTTCCTGCTGACCTTGGCCGTCGTGGACGATTTGTTGGCGATCACCGTGATCGCGGTCTTCTACACCGACCAGATCCGCTTCTGGGCCCTGGTCACCGCGGCGCTGCCGTTGGCGCTGTTCGCCGTCTGCGTGCAGCGGCGGGTGCGTGCCTGGTGGGTGCTTATCCCACTCGCGCTGGCGACCTGGGCGCTCGTCCACGAATCCGGCATACACGCCACCGTCGCCGGCGTCCTCCTGGGTCTGACCGTCCCGGTGGTTCGCAGCACCGATGCCGGCGGGCCCGAAGCCGGGCCGGGGCTGGCCGAACATTTCGAGCACCGCTTGCGTCCGTTGTCTGCGGGTTTCGCGGTGCCTGTCTTCGCGTTCTTCGCCGCGGGTGTGACGGTCGGCGGGGTCGACGGATTTCTCGACGCGCTCGCCGACCCGCTCACCGTCGGCATCGTCGCCGGGCTGGTGATCGGCAAGACCGTCGGCGTCTTCGGCACCGCTCGCCTGGTAGCAGCAGCTACCCGGGCCACCCTCGATGCCGGGCTGCGGTGGGTCGACGTATTCGGCCTCGCGCTGCTGGCCGGGATCGGATTCACGGTGTCGTTACTGATGGGAGAACTCGCCTACGGCGCCGGCTCCAAGCGCGACGAACTCGTCAAGATCGGTGTCCTGAGCGGGTCGTTGATCGCAGCTACCGTCGCGGGGGTAGTGCTGAGGTTGCGCAACCGCCACTATCGGACACTGTGCGCGGAGGAAGAGCTGGACGCCGACCACGACGGGATACCCGATGTCTACACCCGGGGCCGAGGCGACGGGATCGGGCACCCGTAGCGCATCTCTAAGCTGAGGAATCGATGTCCAAATCCGACGGCGGAGGTGCGCGCGTGAGATCCAGCGACATCCGGATCCGCGAAGCAAGGCCGAAAGAATTCGCCAGGGTCGCTGCCATGCAATACCCGGTGTGGCGGCAGTCCTGGCGCGGGATCGTGGCGACGCACGTACTAGACATGCTCAGCACGCCCAAGATCTGGGTGGACATCACCTATCCGGTGACTCTGCGGCGTGGCGGCTGGCGGATGTGGGTCGTGGAGCTGCGGGGCCAGCTGATCGGGATGGCGCTGTTCGGCCCGGACCTGAGCAGTCCCGAGCACATTCAGCTCGACGCGCTCTATGTCGCTGAACAGCACCAACGGCACGGTGTCGGTGGACTTGTGTTGGACAAGCTGACGCAGACCTTCCCGGACAACGACGTGATTCTGTGGTGTGCTGACCAGAACCGGTTGGCCCGCGACTTCTACGAGAAGAAGGGTTTCCAGCTCGACGGCCGCACCTACGGGATGATGCTGCTGCCCGGCGTGACCGTCCCACACGTCGGCTACCGCTTGTACCGCTCGGCACCGCCCGAAACCAGCGCCGAAACGGCTGTGCCCAGCGCCAGCCCGTCAGCGATCGCGTCCCTGATTACGCCCCGAACGAGCAACCCGATACAGCCGTATGTCATCGACGTGCCCGACTCCGAATTGGACGACCTGCGCCACCGGCTGGCCCGCACCCGCTGGCCGGCCGAAATCGCCGATGCTCATTGGGATTACGGCACCGACCAGGCGTTCCTCAGGGACGTGATCGAGCATTGGCTGCACCGATACGACTGGCGGCGCACCGAAGCCGAGATCAACGCGGTGGGATCGTTCATCACCGAGGCGGCCGGTCAGCGCGTGCACTTCCTGCACGCGAAGTCCGAACACCCGCATGCGATCCCGTTGGTGGTGACGCACGGCTGGCCGGGATCGATCGTCGAGTTTCTGGACGCTCTGCCGTTGCTGCGGCGGCGTTTTCACGTCGTTGTCGTGTCGATGCCCGGGTACGGGTTCTCCGGGCCGACGCGGCAACGGGGAGTCGACGTCGCCCGCGTCGCCGCCGCCGTTGCCGAGGTGATGGCCCAACTCGGGTACGAACGCTATGTCGCCCAGGGTGGGGACTGGGGCGCGCTGGTCACCCGCTATCTCGGTGAGCACTACCCGCCGCATGTCGCAGCGATCCACACCAACATGTTGTTCGCACCGCCGGATCAGAACGATCCGAGACTGTTGGCCGACGTCTCCGAATCCGAACTCGCCGCGATTGCGGCCAGTATGGAGCGCACCACGGATGGCACCTCCTACCTGGAATTGCAGTCCACGCGGCCACATTCGCTGGGGTTCGGGTTGGACGATTCACCGGTGGGCCTGGCGGGTTGGATACTCGAGAAGTTCCACGCGTGGTGTGACATCACAGCCGGCATGCCGATCAGCACCGACCGGCTGATCGACAACCTGATGATGTACTGGCTGACCGGCACTGCGACGTCGGCGGCGCGCCTCTACTGCGAATCGCGACGGGCCGGCACCGGCGCGCTGGACGAGTGGACCGGCCGGGTCGACGTGCCCACCGGATACGCCGTCTACCCCGGCGAACTGCTGCAGACACCGCGGGCCTGGGCGGCTGCCCGCTACAACCTGGTGCACTATGCGGTCCAAGACCGGGGTGGTCACTTCGCAGCGTTCGAACAACCCGCACTGTTCGCCGCCGATCTGACGCAGTTCGCCGACACCCTCGAGCAGACGTCGGTCTTTTAGACGTCGACGACGACCCGGTCTCCCCGCGACCGCGACACGCATACGAGCATCTCGCCGTCACCTTCCGCGGTGCGGCCGCGCCGATCTACCTTTCCGGCAAGCACTTTGACTTTGCAGGTGCCGCAGAAGCCCTGCTGACAGGAATAGGCAGTGGTGGGATCGTGGTCGAGCAGGACATCGAGCGCCGAACGGTTCGCCGGAATGTTCAGTACGTCCCCGGATCGGGCGAGTTCGAGCTCGAACGGAGCACCATCGACGATCGGCGGCGGACTGAACCGCTCGTAATGCAGTGGTGCATCGGCATATTCGTTGCGGGCCACCCGGACCGCCTCGAGCATGGCGGCCGGTCCGCAGACGTACACCGCGGTTCTCCGACCGGCACCGGCCAGCAGATCGTCGACCGGCGCGAAACCGCCGTGCTCGTCGTCGGCCCACACCGTCACGCGTTCCGGCGCCACCGCCACCACCTCGTCCAGCAACGGCATGTATTCCCGACTGCGGCCGGTATAGATTGCGCGCCAATCGATTCCGCGTTGCTGCGCGACCCGCATCATCGGCAGGATAGGCGTGACGCCGATGCCGCCGATCACGAACAGCACATCGCGCTCGGACGCACCGAGATAGAACGCGTTGCGAGGTCCTTCGAACACCAGCGTGTCACCGACATCGAAGGCGTCGTGCATCTCAATCGAACCGCCGCCACCGTCCTCGATGCGGCGCACCGCGATGCGGTAGTCCGTACGCCGCCCGGGCGGACCGCACAGCGAATATTGCCGACGCCGCCCCGAGGGCAGCTGAACGTCGACATGTCCACCCGGCGTCCAGGACGGCAACAGTCCCCCGTCCGGGTCAGCCAGCGTCAGGGCCACCACGTCCGGCGCCACGAGTTCGCGTCCAGTCACCGTCGCACGGTGCGTCCGGCGCACCGGCAACACCCGCGACGGAGTCCACCGCGAGGTCGCCGACAACCCGCCCATCACGGTGCGCAGTCCCCACAACACCGTCAGGAAGCGGTCCCGGTCCCGGCGACCGTACAGGTCGGCGGGTCTGCTCGTCCAAATACTCCCCGGCATTGTCATAGTCCTATTTCTGCGTTCTGACGCTGATGCGCCGCATCGCGTGACCGAGTCTGGACTCGGCGGCGACGGGCACCACCGGCGCACCGGTCCGGACGGCCTTGACAATTGCCTTGGCGCTCTTGGCAATGTCCGCGCTGGCGGTGCCCAGGCGGACGACTGTGACGGTGATGCCCTCCTCAGCGAATTCGGCGCGCAGGGATTTGCTGTCGTTCAGCACCGCAGCCGTGGTGGTGCTGGGGCTGATGGATGTCGAGGGCAGGTATGCCGCGTCCGCGGCGACATTGATGATCGTGCCGCCCTCGCCGCGTTCAACCATCTGGGCACCGAACGCCCGGCTGGTTCCCCACCAGCCCGCCCTGCCGATTCCGGCGTTATTCACCAGGATGTCGATCACCCCGTGCTCGTCGCGCACTCGTGCGGCGAGGTCGTTGATCGCGTCGTCGTCGGTGCTGTCGACCCGATGTACCGCAACCGCAGCACACGCCGCGCGGACGGCGTCTGCAGTCTCATTGGCAGCGGCCAGGTCTGGATCGACGATCACCACCGCGCGGGCACCGTGGCGCGCCAACTCCACCGCAGCGGCCCGGCCGAAGCCCGCGCCCGCCCCGGTGACCAATGCCAGTTTGCCGCGCACCTCCCGCGGGCCGCCGCGGACCACTGAGGCGCCGCGGGGCGAGTCACCCTCCACCACCTGGTCGATCCACTCGCCCGTCAGTCGGGCCACGACATCGGGCCGCGAGGTGACCACCCAGTGGCCGCCTTGAATCGGAATCACCCTGCCGCCCTGCGGAATCGCACCGATGTACCGCTGCAGGGGCGGCTTGATGAAAACGTCCTTTCCCGGTACGAGCACCTGGACGGCGACCTCGATTTCCGGCAGTCCGTCGCCCGGCGACACCAGCGGCCCGGGCAGGTTCTCCCGGTAGAGACTCAGCCCGTTGACGTAGTCGCCGATCGCACGCGGCGGGCGGACGCGCCGGCTCAGGGTGCTCGTCTGGCCGATACGCTCCGCAGCCTCAACGACTTTCACGCCGAGCCCGGAACGGAACGCCAACTCCGGTACCCGCGGGCACAGCAGCAGTCCCAGGTACCCCGAGGACATCACCTGCCCGGCAACCTCGGCGGCGGACCGCGGTGTGCGCACCGATCTGAGAAACCGGCCGGCAGCCGGTAGGTGCGGCCCCGATATCGAGGTGAACGAGGCGATCTTGCGTGCCAGACGCCGGTCGCTGACCGCGGCCCAACCCTGAACCGATCCCCAGTCGTGCGCGAGCAGGTGCACCTGCCCGACACCGAGGCTGTCGATCACCGAGTCCAGGTCGGTCACCAACTGTTCCAGCGCGTACCCGGATCTGCTTGCCGGACAACCTGATTCGCCGGCACCACGCACATCGTAGGCAGCGACGTTGTACCGCGGCACCAGCTTTTCGGCCACGCCGTCCCAGATCCGGTGGTTGTCGGGATAACCGTGCACGGCCAGCACGGACGGGCGTCCCGGGTCGAATTCGTTGTACCGGTGAACCGCCAGGGGGACCCCGTCGGACGCGGCGACAATGCTCATCGGTCAGTGCGAGGCGCGGGCCGCCGGCGACACCGCAAGATATTCGACGGCACGCTCCAGCCCGCCCAGTTCCGACGGATGGAAGCCCGGACGGTAGTACGAGCCGACCGCCCGGATCAGCGGTAGCGGTCCCGGCACCAGTCCGCGACGCGCGGCCTTCAGGTAGTCCCGCCAGCGCGCCCGGGTGCCCGGTGGCACGCACGGGTCGACTGAGAACATGAACCGCACGCCGCGGATCCACAACAGCAGCAACACCGGCGCAACCACCAGCTGGGCGCGTACCTGCCGCCAGTACCCGGACCGCAGGTGCTTCATGGTGTCGAAAGCCACGGCTTTGTGCTCGACTTCCTCGGCACCGTGCCAACGCAGCATGTCCAACATCACCGGATCGGCGCCGGCGGCGTCGAGTGCAGGCGAATCGAGCACCCACTCGCCCAGGACGGCGGTGTAGTGCTCCACCGCGGCGATCATCGCCACCTGCTCGAGCAGCCAGGAATGCCGCCGCCGTTCGCTCCGGTAGGACCGTTCGCCGAGCAGCCGCTGGAACAGCCAGCGGATCTGGTTGGTGAACGGTGTGAGGTCGATGCCCTGGGCGTCGAAATGGGCGAGCACGCCGGAGTGCGCCTGGGAGTGCATGGCCTCCTGGCCGATGAATCCCTGGATGTCCAGCCGCAGTTGGTCGTCGCGGATCAGCGGCAAGGTCTTTTTGAAGACCTCGACGAAGAACTCTTCCCCGGCCGGCAGCAGCAGGTGCAGGACATTGAGCACATGGGTGGCCATCGGCTCATTAGGCACGTAGTGAAACGGCAGCTCCGTCCAGTCGAACTCGACGTTGCGTGCTTCGAGGACCAGTCGTTCGTGGTCGGCGGCGGTCGAATCCGTCGAGTGCGGACCCACTGCCCTGTCGTCGACTGTGCTCATCAAGGCCCCCTCGCCTCGGCTTTTCCCGGATCAGTCTAGCCACGAGAGCACAGTATGCGATACCCGCGGTACTACCTTTTTTCGGCCCGCTGCTTGAGACGCTGCAGCGTCAACTCGATGTTTTTGGTGTTCTCCGCGGCCCGGTCGGATACCCCGGTGGCGAGGCCGGCGATCTTACGGAACCAGCCCGGCCGCCGGTCCCAGGTACTTTCCGTCACACGGCACCCGCCGCCGGTCGGGACCAGCTCGTACTGCCAGCGGGCGATGGGAATGACCGTGTGCCGCACGTCGAAGGCGAACAGGTGTCCGGGCTCGGCGTCGGTGACGGTGCACTTGGTGGCCCAGCGCTTGCCGCTGTTCTCGTTGTGCCCGACGAACACCGCGCCCTTGCTGATCGCGTCGCCCTTGCGCAACTCCATCTCGACCGTTTCCTCGGCCAGCGCGGCCAGCGTCGACAGGTCGGTGAGCAGGCCGTACACCTCGTCCGGGGTGGCGTTGATCTGCACGGTGGCGGTCGCGGAGGGGGCAGTCATCCGCTGATCTTAACCAGCGCCCGGTCGGCGTCCGCCGGCGTTGTCGGGAACAATGAAGTACCCACACCAGGCTCGGCAGGAGGCGATCATGCGAGTCGGAGTTCCGACCGAGACCAAGAACAACGAATTCCGGGTGGCTATCACCCCGGCCGGGGTCGCGGCGTTGACCCAGCGCGGCCACGAGGTCCTGGTCCAGACCGGCGCCGGGGAAGGTTCGGCAATCTCCGACGAGAAATTCACGGCGGCGGGTGCACAACTCGCCGACACCGCCGCGCAGGTGTGGGCCGAAGCGGACCTGGTGCTCAAGGTCAAGGAACCGTTGCCGGCCGAGTACGGTCACCTGCGCGCGGATCAGACCCTTTTCACCTACCTGCACCTGGCCGCATCGCGCTCGTGCACCGACGCGTTGTTGAAGGCCGGCACGACGTCGATCGCCTACGAGACCGTGCAGACCGCCGACGGCGCCCTGCCGTTGCTGGCCCCGATGAGTGAGGTCGCGGGCCGGCTTTCGGCGCAGGTCGGCGCCTACCACCTGATGCGGACGCAGGGCGGCCGCGGCGCGTTGATGGGTGGGGTGCCGGGGGTGAAGCCGGCAGACATCGTGGTGATCGGCGGCGGCACCGCCGGGTACAACGCCGCCCGGGTCGCCTGCGGTATGGGCGCGTCGGTCATGGTCCTGGACGTCAGTCTGGGCAAGCTTCGACTGCTTGATGCGGAGTTCGCCGGCCGCATCGGCACCCGCTACTCATCGACCTACGAGTTGGTGGGGGCGGTCAAACGTGCCGACCTGGTGATCGGCGCAGTGTTGGTGCCCGGCGCGAAGGCGCCCAGCTTGATCCCCAATTCGCTTGTGGCGCAGATGAAGCCGGGAGCGGTGCTGGTCGACATCTCGATCGACCAGGGTGGTTGCTTCGAGGATTCGCGGCCCACGACCCACGACGAGCCGACATTCGCCGTGCACGAGACGCTGTTCTACTGCGTGGCCAACATGCCCAGCGCGGTGCCCAAGACGTCGACCTATGCGTTGACGAACGCGACGATGCCCTACGTGCTCAAGATTGCCGACCTGGGCTGGCATGCGGCGTGCCGCTCGGATCCGGCGCTCGCCAAAGGGCTTTCGACGCACGCGGGCGCCCTGCTGGCCGACCATGTGGCCGACGACCTGGACCTGCCCTACACCGACCCCTCCGGTTTGCTGGCCCGCGACGATCAGCGCACGTAGGGCGCCAGCGCGGTGACGATGTCGCCGGCCGGGCCGGGCTGCACTTCCCGGTAGGCCTCCCCCGCCCACAGGTTGGTGCCGTGCGGATCCTCTTCCTGGATCGCCGCCGCGCGGATCGGCTTGGTCATCTGATTGACCTCGGGATAGCCCAGCGGCGCCACGTGATCGAGCAACCGGGTGAAGTTGTTGGCCAACCCCCGGGCGTAGCGACCGGAGAACGCGCGAGTGACGACGGTGGCGTCGAACAACGGATTCTTCAGTGCGACACGGTAAGCGGGGTGGGTGCCGGCTTCGTCGGCCAGCAGCAGCGCGGTGCCGACCTGCGCGGCCACCGCGCCCCGGCGCAACGCCGCGGCGATGTCTTCCACGGTGCCCAACCCACCCGCGGCGATCAACGGCACCTCGTGCGCGGCGCCGATCTGCTCCAACAGCTGGTGCAGCGACTCGGAACCGGGTTCCATGTCCGGCGCGAACGTGCCGCGGTGCCCGCCCGCGGCGGGCCCCTGGACCACCAGGTTGTCCGCGCCGGCGGCAACGGCTACCCCCGCTTCGTACACCGAGGTCACCGTGACCGACACCAGCAGTCCCAGCGCACTGAACCGGCGGATCACGTCCGGTGGCGGAGCGCCGAAGGTGAACGACACCAGCTCCGGGCGCACGTCGGCGATCACTTCGAGCTTGCGGTCCCAGTCGTCGTCGTCGCCGTGCACGGGCCGACCCACGTCCACGCGGTAGTGGTCGGCGACTTCTTCGAGATCTTCGGCGTAGTACTCCAGCGCCGCCCAGTCGGCGACGCTCGGTTGGGGCACGAACAGGTTGGCCCCGATCGGACCGGTGGTCGCGGCGCGCGCTGCGGAGATGTCCGCGGCGAACTGGTCCGCACTGAGGTAGCCACCGGCGACCATGCCGAGGCCGCCCGCATTGGACACCGCCGCCGCCAGCGCCGGCGTTCCCGGGCCACCCGCCATCGGCGCACCCACGATGGGCGCTGCGATGTCCCAGAAACCCAGTACCATCGGGCTAACCTACCACCGCTCGAAGTTGTTGCGGCAGCGATCGTTTCGACTTATGCGGGCCGAGCACAGCCGCTCCGAACGGTTTGTTCAGCAGCCGCCGCGCCACCTCGTTGACTTCGTCAACGGTGACTTTGTCGATTTGCCGCAGCGTGTGCGCGATATTGCGGTGCGCGCCGTAATTCAGTTCGCTGCGGCCGATGCGACTCATCCGCGAGCCCGAATCCTCCAGCCCCAGGACCAGTCCACCGCGCATGGAACCCTTGGCGATCCGGCACTCCGCCTCGGTGATCCCATCCCGCGCAACAGATTCCAGCACCGCGGTAGTGACCTTCATGACATCGGCGAACCGTTCCGGCAGGCAGGCCGCATACACCGACAGCGCCCCGCTGTCGGCGAACAGGTCCAGCGCGGAATAGACCGAGTAGGCCAGCCCGCGGGCCTCGCGCACCTCCTGGAACAACCGCGAGCTCAGCCCGCCGCCCAGCGCGGTGTGCAACACCGACAGCGCCCAGCGGTGCTCCCACCCCCGGCCCGGCGTGCGCACACCCAGCGAGACGTGGGTCTGTTCGGCGTCGCGGCTGCCCAGCACCAGGCCGGGCCGGCCGCTCACCCGGCCGGCACCCCGGCGCGGCGCCACCGGCCCCCGGCCGCGCACCAGCCGTGGCCCGAAGTGCCGGCGCGCCAAGCCGACTACCTCGGCGTGGTCGACGTTGCCGGCCACCGCAATCACCATCCGCTCCGGGGTGTAACGCCGCAGATGGAACGAGTGCAACTGCGACCGGGTCATCGCCGACACCGATTGCGCGCTGCCGATCACCGGACGGCCCACCGGATGGTCACCGAACAATGCCGTCATGAACATGTCGGCCAGCGCGTCCTCGGGGTCGTCGTCGCGCATCGCGATCTCCTCGAGCACGACGTCGCGTTCCAGTTCGACGTCGTCGGCGGCGCACCGGCCGTTGAGTACCACGTCGGCGACCAGGTCGACCGCCAGCGTCAGGTCGGTGTCCAGCACATGGGCGTAATAGCAGGTGTGCTCTTTGGAGGTGAAGGCGTTGAGCTCACCGCCGACGGCATCCATCGCCTGCGCGATGTCCACCGCGGTGCGGGTCGGGGTGGACTTGAACAGTAGATGCTCCAGGAAGTGCGCGGCGCCGGCCACCGTGGCGCCCTCGTCGCGCGAGCCGACCCCGACCCAGACGCCGACGGAGGCGGACCGGACCGCGGGTAGATACTCGGTGACCACCCGCAGCCCGCCCGGCAAGGTGCTACGACGCACCCCCGGCGACCGTTCAGCGTTTCGTGCCACCCGCAGCGTCAGCTGCTGACCGGCGCGGCATCCGCCGGCGCAGCGTCAGCGGGTGCCGCGGCCGCGCCGTCCTCAGCGACCAGGACCAGCGAGATCTTGCCCCGCTTGTCGATGTCGGCGATCTCCACCCGCAGCTTGTCTCCGACGTTGACCACGTCCTCGACTTTCGCGATGCGCTTGCCCCGGCCCAGCTTGGAGATGTGCACCAGGCCGTCGCGACCGGGCAGCAACGACACGAACGCACCGAAATCGGTGGTCTTGACCACGGTTCCGAGGAACCGCTCGCCCACGGTCGGCAGCTGCGGGTTGGCGATCGCGTTGATCCGGTCGATCGCGGCCTGCGCCGACGGGCCGTCGGTGGCGCCGACGAACACGGTGCCGTCGTCCTCGATGGAGATCTGCGCGCCGGTCTCCTCGGTGATTGCGTTGATGACCTTGCCTTTGGGCCCGATGACCTCGCCGATCTTGTCCACCGGCACCTTGATGGTGGTGACCCGGGGGGCGTACGGGCTCATCTCGTCGGGCCGGTCGATGGCTTCGGCCATGACCTCGAGGATCGTCACGCGGGCGTCTTTGGCCTGGGCCAGGGCGCCGGCGAGCACCTGGGACGGGATCCCGTCCAGCTTGGTGTCCAGCTGCAGTGCGGTGACGAAGTCCTTGGTGCCGGCGCACTTGAAGTCCATGTCGCCGAATGCGTCCTCGGCGCCCAGGATGTCGGTCAGCGTCACGAAGCGACGTTCGCCGTCGACGTCGTCGGAGACCAGGCCCATCGCGATGCCGGCCACTGGCGCCTTCAGCGGCACACCGGCGTTGAGCAGCGCCAGCGTCGACGCGCACACCGACCCCATCGAGGTCGAGCCGTTGGAGCCGAGCGCTTCGGACACCTGACGGATCGCGTACGGGAACTCTTCGACACTGGGCAGCACCGGGATCAGCGCCCGCTCAGCCAGCGCGCCGTGCCCGATCTCGCGCCGCTTGGGCGACCCGACCCGGCCGGTCTCGCCGGTGGAGAACGGCGGGAAGTTGTAGTGGTGCATGTACCGCTTGGATGTCTCGGGTCCCAGCGAGTCGATCTGCTGGGCCATCTTGACCATGTCCAGGGTGGTCACGCCGAGGATCTGGGTCTCGCCCCGCTCGAACAGCGCACTGCCGTGTGCTCGCGGCACCACTGCGACCTCGGCGGACAGCGCGCGGATGTCGGTGACGCCGCGGCCGTCGATGCGGAAGTGGTCGGTCAGGATGCGCTGGCGGACCAGCTTCTTGGTCAGCGACCGGAACGCGGCGCTGACCTCTTTTTCCCGGCCTTCGTAGGTGCCGGCCAGCCGCTCGAGGACCTCGGCCTTGAGCTCGTCGGTGCGGGCGTCGCGCTCGGCCTTGCCGCCGATGGTCAGCGCCTTGGCCAGCTCGTCGGTGGCCACCGAGGACACCGAGTAGTACACGTCCTCCTCGTAGGCGGGGAACGTCGGGTACTCGCTGGTGGGCTTCGCGGCCGCGTCGGCGAGTTCCTGCTGCGCGGTGCACAGCGCGGCGATGAACGGCTTGGCCGCTTCCAGACCTTCGGCCACGATCGTCTCGGTCGGCGCCTGCGCGCCGCCTTCGACGAGCTCGATGACCTTCTCGGTGGCCTCGGCTTCCACCATCATGATCGCCACGTCTTTGTCGTCAGCTTCGCCGACTATGCGACCGGCCACCACCATGTCGAACACCGCCCGCTCGAGTTGCTCGACGGTCGGGAAGGCAACCCACTGGCCGTCGATGAGCGCCACCCGCACGCCGCCGATGGGGCCGGAGAACGGCAGCCCGCTGAGCTGGGTGGAGGCTGACGCGGCGTTGATCGCCACCACGTCGTACAGGTCGTTGGGGTCCAGGCTCAGGATGGTCACCACCACCTGGATCTCGTTGCGCAGCCCGTCGATGAACGACGGGCGCAGCGGCCGGTCGATGAGCCGGCAGGTCAGGATCGCGTCGGTGGACGGCCGGCCCTCACGCCGGAAGAACGAGCCGGGAATGCGGCCCGCGGCGTACATGCGCTCTTCGACGTCGACCGTCAACGGGAAGAAGTCAAAGTGCTCTTTGGGGTTCTTGCTGGCGGTGGTCGCCGACAGCAGCATGTTCTCGTCGTCGAGGTAGGCGACGACGGCGCCGGCGGCCTGCAGGGCCAACCTGCCGGTCTCGAAACGCACGGTGCGGGTGCCGAAGCTCCCGTTGTCGATGGTGGCGGTGGATTCGAACACGCCTTCTTCAATTTCAGTCGCAGACATACGTCAGTGCGGCCTCTCTGGTTATTCAGCTGTTTCGCGTCGTCACGCGGAATCCAGAGGGCGGTCACGAGCCCGGATGCGGCTACGGCCATCGATCGAAGCGGCCGACCTGTCCCAGATCCGGGGAGCCCGGCAGCCACTACCGAAGACCGCCCGATTCAGGCCGGGTCCCTCGAACTTGCAGTGACTCGCTGGAACGGCGCCCGCGGATATGCGTGAGCCGCACCAGGTTGCTCGGGCCGAACCGGCCCAGAACGCCCTCACTCTACACTGGCTAACTCCCCGGATCGGCGCAGACCCGAGGGCGCAACTTCTATTTCGGCACTCCGGCGGTGACATTTTCCACGCACACAGCGAAGCGCCGCTGCGCATAGGTGTAACCCAGGCCGCTGGCGCATTGGTCCACGCTGACCGGAGGGTCGAGATCGGTGAGGATCTGCGTAGCTCGCTGACGGTGCGGTGCAGCGCCGTCGTTGCAGTCGACCCGGAACGGGTCCGCGACGTGGTGCGGGTCCACACTCATGCATCCGCCGATCACCCAGTCGATGTCTAGACACAGAGTGTTGTCGGTGCCGCTGATCGCGTTGTGCGTCGTGTAGGACGAGTCGACGTCGGCGGGGCACTTCGCCCCTGCGGTGGCCAGCGCGGCGACTTTGAAGTTGGACTCGGGGCTGCCGCACGTAGCTCTGGCCGCGTGCGGTCGGTCGGCCGTGCCGCCGAGTTTGAGACAATCCCCCACTTTGATGTCGCCGAGATCGGGCCCGCTGGCCTGCCCCGCACACCCCGCTGATGCCGTCACCATCGAGACCAGGACCAGCCCGGTGCTCGCGGCGCGCACGGCGCCACGGATCAGCGGCGCAGACCCAGCCGTTCGATCAGCGAACGGTAACGCTCCACGTCGACCTGGGTCAGGTACTTGACCAGCCGCTTGCGCCGACCCACCAGCAGCAGCAACCCGCGCCGCGAGTGGTGGTCGTGCTTGTGCACCTTCAGGTGTTCGGTCAGATCCGCGATCCGCTTGGTCAGCAGCGCGATCTGCGCCTCCGGCGACCCGGTGTCGGTCTCATGCAGACCGTAGGAATTCAGAATTTCTTTTTTCTGCTCGGCGGTAAGCGCCACGAAAACATCTCCATCAATAGGTCCGCGATCAGAGTCAACGGGCACGGCCACCGCGAACCGCAGCGCATGCCGTCGGGCAGTTTAACAGCGGCGGGCCGCCACCCTCCAATCCCGTGGCGGTCGCAAGCGCGGCGCAGCCGGGCGCGGCGGGCCGCCACCATGCAATCCTGCGGTCGCAAGCGCGGCGCGGCGGGCCGCCAGTCCACTAGCTCAGCAGTTTGCGGGTGCGGTCGGTGTCATTGCCGATCTCGGCGACCAGATCTTCGGCCGAATCGAATTTCTGCTGACCGCGGATGCGGGTGACGAAATCCAACGCCACATGCTGCCCGTACAGGTCAGCCTTGGCGTCCAGGACGAATGCCTCGACGGTGCGGGTACGCCCGGAGAAGGTCGGATTGGTGCCGACCGACACTGCTGCCTGGTAGCGCTCACCGGGGACGACGGTGCCGGTGGCCGGTCCGTGCCCGAGCACGGTGAACCACGCCGCATATACGCCGTCGGCCGGGATCGCCGAGTGCATCGGCGGCGCCACATTGGCGGTGGGATATCCCAACTCGACCCCGCGCCCGTATCCGCGCACCACCACGCCCTCGACGCGGTGCGGACGCCCCAGCGCTTCGGTGGCCGCCGCCATGTCCCCGGCGTCCACGCAGGAGCGGATGTAGGTCGACGAGAACGTCACGGTCTCGTTGCTGTGGTGCTCGGACAGCAGCGACATCGACTCCACCGCGAAGCCGAACCGCTCGCCGGCCCGGCGCAGCGTCTCCACGTTGCCGGCCGCCTTCTTGCCGAAGGTGAAGTTCTCCCCGACCACGACCTCCACCACGTGCAGGTTCTCCACCAGCAACTCGTGCACGTAACGCTCGGGGGTGAGCTTCATGAAGTCGGTGGTGAACGGCATCACCAGGAAGACGTCGATGCCCAGTTCCTCGACGAGTTCGGCGCGGCGGGTCAGCGTGGTCAGCTGGGCGGGGTGACTGCCGGGGTGCACGACTTCCATCGGGTGCGGGTCGAACGTCATCAGCACCGAGGGCACCCCGCGCGCCCGGGAAGCCTTGACCGCGTGCGCAATCAACTCCGCATGTCCCCGATGCACGCCGTCGAAAACTCCGATGGTCAGCACGCATCGGCCCCAGTCTGTAGGGATCTCGTCCTGGCCACGCCACCGCTGCACGAGCGCAAGCCTAATCGTCCCGCTTAGCGTCCCGGCAATCTCGGGACAACCGTTTAGGCGTGCATTGCCTAAGATTCGTGTTTGTGAGGGCCGACGAAGAGCCTGGTGGACTCACCGCGGTTGCCCAGGACTATTTGAAAGTCATCTGGACAACTCAAGAGTGGTCTCGGGAAAAGGTGAGCACCAAGTTGCTCGCCGAGAAGCTCGGGGTGTCGGCCAGCACGGCTTCGGAGTCCATTCGAAAGCTCGCTGAGCAGGGCCTGGTCGACCACGCGAAGTACGGCGCGGTGACGCTGACCGAGTCCGGCCGCCGCGCGGCGCTGGCCATGGTGCGCCGGCACCGGCTACTGGAGACCTTCCTGGTCAACGAGCTCGGCTACGGCTGGGACGAGGTACACGACGAGGCCGAGGTACTCGAGCACGCGGTGTCGGACCGGTTGATGGCCCGCATCGACGCCAAACTGGGCTTCCCGCAGCGCGATCCGCACGGCGATCCGATCCCGGCCACCGACGGGCAGGTCCCGACACCGCCGGCCCGGCAACTGTGGGCGTGCGGCGACGGCGACACCGGCACAGTGGCCCGGATTTCCGACGCCGACCCGGAGATGCTGCGATATTTCGACAGCGTGGGGATCAACCTGGACTCACGGCTGCGGGTGCTGACCCGCCGGGAGTTCGCCGGGATGGTCTCGGTGGCGGTCGAATCGGAGGACGGTGCGACGACGGTGGATCTGGGCAGTCCGGCCGCGTGCGCGATCTGGGTGGTGGCGTAGCCGCTGACCGGCGCTTTCGGCGCCGTACTTCCTCATCTGCGCACGGCCGGCTGCCTCACAGGGTCGCCGGGCGGAGCACCACTGCGGACCGGGTCCGCGAACCCTCGTCGCGCAGCAGCGCAATTACCCGCCCGTCGGCGTCGGTGGCCGCGTAGACACCGTCGATGCCGGCCGGCGCCAGGGCGCGGCCGTGGCTGGTAGCCACAGCCTCATCGGCGGTGAGGTCGCGGCGCGGGAACATCAGCAGGCAGGCCTGGTCCAGGCTGAGACTCAGCCGCGGCCGCTCGGCCAGTTCCTCGAGCGACACGGCCTGGCTCAGGTCGAAGCGGCCGACGCGAGTGCGCCGCAACGACGTCAGATGACCACCGACGCCCAGCGCCTCACCCAGGTCGCGGGCCAGCGCGCGGATGTAGGTGCCCGACGAGCAGTCCACCTCAACGTCGAGATCCAGCAGGTCCACTCCGCGTCGGATGGCCAGCACCTCGAAGCGGTCGATGCGCACCGGTCGGGCCTGCAGGTGCACCGCCTCCCCCGCGCGGGCCAATTGGTACGCCCGCCGGCCACCGATCTTGATCGCGCTGACCGCCGACGGTATCTGCTCGATGTCACCGCGCAGCGGGGCCAGCGCCGCCTCGATCGTCTCATCGGTGAGGTGCGAAGCCGAAACCGATTGCAGCAGTTCACCTTCGGCGTCTTCAGTGGAGGTGGTCTGCCCGAGCCGGATGGTCGCGGCATACGACTTGGAGGTCATGGTCAACAGGCCCAGAATTTTGGTGGCCCGCTCGATTCCGAGCACCAGCACGCCGGTGGCCATCGGATCCAGCGTGCCGGCATGACCCACCCGGCGGGTGCCGAAGATCCGCCGGCACCGGCCCACCACGTCGTGGCTCGTCATGCCTTCCGGTTTGTCGACGATCGCCAGACCGGCCTCGCTCATAACACGATCGCGGTCAGCACCAAGCCATTTGCCACCGACCAGCGTCCGGCCAGCGTCGTCAGCGGTGGGCCCGACAGCGCGGCCGGGTCGATCAAAATGCGGGAGACGAACCGCCCGCTGGACTCGGTGTCCGCCGAGAAGGTGATGTGCGCGTCTTCGAACCCCAGCCACCGCTTGGTCAGCGGGAACCACGCCTTGTACGTTGCCTCCTTGGCGCAGAACAGGATTCGATCCCAGTGCAGCGCGGACGGCAGCGCCAGCGGCAGCTCGGTGCGTTCGGCGGGCAGGCTGATCGCGTCCAGCACACCATTGGGCAGCACGTCGTGGGGTTCGGCGTCGATGCCCACCGAACGCACCGCCTCGCTGCGGCCGACGACGGCGCCGCGGTACCCGGTGCAGTGTGTCAGGCTGCCGACCACACCGTCGGGCCAGCAGGGTTCGCCCTTGTCGCCCTTGAGGATCGGCACCGGCGCTACCCCGAGTTCGTCGAGCGCGATCCGCGCGCAGTGCCGCACGGTGATGAATTCGTTGCGCCGCTTGGCCACCGACTTGGCGATCAGCGGCTCCTCCTCGGGCAACGGCACCAGCCCGGGCGGGTCGGAATACAACTCGGCGTAACCCATGTCGTCGACCAGGGTGCCGGGCAACAACGTCGACACCAGTGTGCGCGCCGTCACCGGTTCTGCCGTTGCCGCAACTTTTCCCGGAACTGGGTGGCCTGCGCCTTCATTTCCGGAGTGATGACGAAGTGGCCGCCGAAGTCGTTCAGGTACCCCGGCGCGTACTGCGGGTCCGGCAGCACCTGACGCAGCCAGCTGTAGGGCTTGCGGCGCCGCCACTCCCGCGGGTAGCCGACCGACACCTCTTCGAAGCGCACATCGTCATACCAGGTCGTCCGCGGAATGTGCAGGTGCCCGTACACCGAACACACCGCGTTGTAGCGGGTGTGCCAGTCCGCAGTCTTGGTGGTGCCGCACCATAGCGAGAACTCCGGGTAGAACAGCGCGTCGCAGGGGTTGCGCACCAGCGGGAAATGGTTCACCAGCACGGTCGGCTGCATCCAGTCCAGCTGTTCGAGGCGGGCCCGGGTCTTGGCGACCCGGTCGCGACACCACGCGTCGCGGGTGGCGTACGGCTCGGACGACAACAGGAATTCGTCGGTGCACACCACGTTGCGCTCTTTGGCGATGGCCATGCCCTCAGCTTTGGTGGCGGCTCCGGCCGGCAGGAAGCTGTAGTCGTAGAGCAGGAACATCGGCACGATGGTGGCCGGGCCGCCCCGCTCGGTCCAGACCGGGAAGGGGTGCTCGGGGGTGACGACACCCATCTCGTCGCACATATTGACCAGGTAGTCGTAGCGGTCGCGGCCGAAGATCTGCATCGGATCGCGGTTGGTGGTCCACAACTCGTGGTTGCCGGGCACCCAGATGACCTTCGCGAAGCGGCGGCGCAGCAAGTCCAGCGCCCAGCGGATTTCGTCGGTGCGTTCGGCGACGTCGCCACAGACGATCAGCCAGTCATCCGGCGACGACGGATGCAGCGACTCGGTGACCGGCTTGTTGCCCAGATGCCCGGTGTGCAGGTCCGAGACAGCCCACAGCGTCGGCTGTCCGGTCGATTCGTGTCCTGCCACGATTAACCAGCCTAGCGACCCGCGGTCGGTGTGCTCGTTTCCCTGTGACCGCGCAGAGGCTACTTGTACACTCCCGGCAAGGGTGCTGCCGAGAGCAGGGGGTGTCGTGTTCGCCAAAATGCGTCTGGCTGCAGCGTTCGGTGCGCTGGTCACAGCGGTCACGGTGGGGGTGGCCGGCTGGCAGGACGGCCCCCCGCCGACCCATCGTGGCAAAGTCGAACTGCGGTCCACCGCCGCGCCGATGGAAACCACGATGAAGAGCCCGATCGTGGCCACCACCGATCCGAGCCCGTTCGACCCGTGCACCGACATCCCGCTGGAGGCGGTGCAGCGGCTGGGCCTGGCGTTCACCCCGCCCGAACCGCAGGAAGGGTTGCGCTGCCAGTTCGACGCGGGCAACTACCAGCTGGCCGTGGAGCCAATCGTCTGGCGCACCTACGCCCAGACCCTGCCGCCGGACGCCATCGAAACCACGATCCAGGGTCACCGCGCCGCGCAGTACTGGGTGCTCAAACCCACCTACCACAACAGCTTTTGGTACATCTCGTGCATGGTGACGTTCAAGACCAGCTACGGGGTGATCCAGCAGTCGCTGTTCTACTCCACGGTCTACTCCGAGCCCGACGTCGACTGCCCGTCGACCAACCTGCAGCGCGCCAACGAACTCGCGCCGATGTACAAGTTCTAGTCCCGGGTTGCGCGGTGCGCGCCCGGCCTTCCCTAGGCTTGGCACGTGAGCACCACATCGATCCCGCACGACGAGCCGAAGCTACGCACCCGCGCCACCGGAGCGGGCGGCCGAGCGGCTTTGGGCGCACTCGGCCTGGCTCTGCGGCTGCCCCGGGCAAGGACCCGCTACACCGTCACCCGGGTGAGCATCCCGATGCGCGACGGCGTCGAACTGGTGGGCGACCACTACGCGCCCGCAACGGCCAAGCCGGCCGGCACCCTGCTGGCCCGCGGCCCATACGGACGTAAGTTCCCGTTCTCCCTTGCCTTCGCCCGGTTGTACGCTGCCCGCGGCTACCACGTCGTGTTGCAGAGCGTGCGGGGAACCTTCGGCTCCACCGGTGACTTCGAGCCGATGGTCCACGAAGCCGCCGACGGCCAGGACACCGTGCATTGGCTGCGTCAACAGCCGTGGTTCACCGGCCGCTTCGCCACCGTGGGCCTGTCCTACCTCGGCTTCACCCAGTGGGCGCTGTTGCAGGACCCGCCGCCGGAGCTGGCCGCGGCGGTGATCACGGTGGGGCCGCACGACTTCCGCGACTCGGTGTGGGGCACCGGCACATTCGCCGTCAACGACTTCCTGGGCTGGAGTGATCTGGTCGCCCGCCAGGAGGATCCGGGACGCCTCCGGACCGGCCTTCGCCAGCTGCGGGCACCGCGCAAAGTGGCCCGCACGGTCCGCGAGGTGCCGCTGGGGCCGGCCGCGCGGACCCTGCTCGGCGCCGGCGCGCCGTGGTTCGAATCCTGGGTCGAACACACCGACGCGCACGACCCGTTCTGGGACCGGCTGCGCTTCCCCGACGCACTGGACCGCGTCGAAGTACCGGTGCTGCTGCTGAGCGGGTGGCAGGACATCTTCCTGCGCCAGACCCTGCAGCAGTACCGGCACCTGCGCGACCGCGGGGTGAACGTCGCGCTGACCGTCGGGCCGTGGACCCACACCCAGATGCTGGTCCAGGGGCTGCCGACCTGCGCGCGCGAAACCCTGGACTGGCTGGACACCTATCTGGGCGGCGCGCCGGACCTGGACCGTCCCAGCCCGGTGCACATCTACGAGGCCGGCGTGGGGTGGCGTCACCTGCCCGACTGGCCACCGGCCACCAGCGAACACGCGCTGTACCTGCAGCCCTATGGACACCTGGGCGACACTCCGCCGACCACCAAGACGCGACCGGCGAATTTCCACTACGACCCGGCCGACCCGACCCCCACCACCGGTGGTCCACTGCTGTCACCGAAGGGCGGCTACCGCGACGACACCCATCTGGCGACGCGCGACGACGTGCTGAGCTTCACCGGCGCCGCGCTCCCCCACGACCTGCACGTCTACGGCCAACCCGTCATCGAACTGGAGCACAGCGCCGACAACCCCAACGTCGACCTGTTCGTGCGGGTCAGCAAGGTCAACGCCAAGGGCAGGTCCCAGAATGTCAGCGACGGCTACCGGCGCCTGGCCACCGACGAGCCCGGCACCCGGCGGGTCACCATCGAACTCGACGCGATCGCGCACCGCTTCGAGGCCGGTTCCCGGATCCGGGTGCTGATCACCGGCAGCTGGTTTCCGCGTTACGCGCGCAACCTCGGTACTGACGAGCCGGTGCTGACCGGGCGTCAGATCCGCCCGGCGACGCACTCGGTGCACTTCGGGGAATCCCGGCTGTTGTTACCGGTGCAGGCAGACTCAACCGACCGCGCGCCGGACCCGGGCCCCGATCCCGGCTAGCGTCCCGTCGTCGTGCACCGGCGCCGCCAGCGCAGGCTCGACCGGCAGCGGCACCCAACTGGTGCATCCCGCATAGTCGGGGGTACGGGTCAGCTGGACCGGCTCGACCAGCGGCATCGCCTGGACGACCAGCACCGCCAGCTTGTGTTTGGGCCGGAAGTCCAGCCGGTCCGCTTGCACCGACTCGGCGGTCCAGATGTGCAGATCCTCGATCTCGGCGAGCCCCTCCGCGCGGTTGACCGGCAGCGCGGCAACCACTTTCGCGGCGGCCCGCACCGTGACCTGCTGCTCGGTGCTGTCGGCGGCCGCCAGTGCGAGCAGGCTTTGATGTTCAGCCCGGACACGTTCGGCGTGGCTGTGCGCGACCGTCGAGAACAGCAGAAACTCCCGGGCGGCGACCTCGAACCGTTTCTCCCTTATGCCGCCTTTGCGCAGCAGGATGGTCTGGCGCCCGTCGAGCAGCGCGTGCACCGCCACGCTCCACTCCTTGAGCGCGTACATCTTTCAGCGTTCTCCGCTACTGCGATCTGGCGAGCCGGGCCAGAACCTCGGGGCGGCGCAGGGGCGGCACCGTCTTGGGCGGCTGCCGTCGAGGTGCCAGCGCTTCGAGCAACCGGGTGGTGGTGGCGGTGACCTCGGCGACGGCGGCCTCGAAGGCGTCTTCGTTGACAGCGGACGGGTGCGTGATGCCGCTGACCTTGCGCACGTACTGACGTGACGCGGCCGCGATCTCTTCGGCGGTAGCCGGTGGTTCCAGCCCACGCAGCTCGGTGATATTCCGACACATGGTGTCCACGATAGGTGCGGCGCTACCAGACCGCGATCGGCCGCGGGTGCCGATCGCCACCCCGTGGGTGACTACGGTGAACCCTATGACCGACGACATCCTGCTGATCGACACCGACGAGCGGGTACGCACCCTGACCCTGAACCGGCCGCAGTCCCGCAACGCGCTGTCCGCGGCGCTGCGCGACCAATTCTTCGGCGCCCTGGCCGATTCCGAGTCCGACGACGGCGTCGACGTCGTGATCGTCACCGGCACCGACCCGGTGTTCTGCGCCGGACTGGACCTCAAGGAGCTGGGCGGGCAGACCGCGTTGCCCGACATCTCGCCGCGCTGGCCGGCGCTGACCAAACCCGTCATCGGCGCCATCAACGGCGCCGCGGTCACCGGCGGACTCGAGCTGGCGCTGTACTGCGACATCCTGATCGCCTCCGAGCAGGCGCGGTTCGCCGACACGCACGCCCGGGTGGGTCTGCTGCCCACCTGGGGTTTGAGCGTGCGACTGCCGCAGAAAGTGGGGGTGGGCCTGGCCCGACGGATGAGCATGACCGGGGATTACCTGTCGGCGGCCGACGCGCTGCGCGCCGGGCTGGTCACCGAAGTGGTGCCGCACGACAAGTTGCTGGCGACCGCGCGCGGCGTCGCGGCGTCCATCGTCGGCAACAACCAGGACGCGGTGCGCGCCCTGCTGGCGTCCTACCACCACATCGACGACGCGCAGCTCGGCGGCGGGCTGTGGCTGGAAGCGGCGGCGGCTCGGCAGTTCCGGCCCAGCGGCGACGACATCGCCGCCAACCGGGAAGCGGTGCTGCAGCGCGGACGTTCGCAGGTGCGCTGATCGCGTCACCCGCACCCCCGGATACGCCCGGTCACGATGCCGGCGGAGCCGTCAGGCCGTGCCGGTCACTACCCAGCGTCCCGACAGCGTGCGCCAGCCGCCGAACACCAGCCGCAGCACCATGAAGGTGCTCAACCCTGACCAGATACCGGTCAACCCCCAGCCGTAGGCCAGCGACAACCAGATCAGCGGCAGGAATCCCAGCAGCGCACTGAGCACCGTCGCGGTGCGCATGAACGCGGCGTCCCCGGCGCCCAGCAACACTCCGTCCAGTGCGAAAACGATTCCGGCGACCGGTAATTGGGCCACCAGAAACCACCACGGCACTCCGATCGCCGCCAGCACCGAGCTGTCGTCGGTGAACAGGTCCGGCAGCATCGCGGATCCCGCCGCGAAGAAACCGGCCAACAGTGCGGAGGCGAGCAGCGAGAACAACGTCACCCGCCACGCGACCCACCGCGCGTGCGCCGCATCACCGGCTCCCAGCGCGGCGCCGACCAGGGCCTGCGCGGCGATCGCGAGCGAATCAAGCACCAGAGCCAGAAAGGTCCAGAGCTGCAACACGATCTGGTGGGCCCCCAGCGCGGCGGCGCCGAACCGGGCGGCCACCGCGGCCGCCGAGACGAAACACACCTGGAACGCCAGGCTGCGCAGGATCAGGTCACGTCCGAGCACCACCTGGGCGCGCAGCGCGGCACCATCGACCTGCAGCGGCACCCGCTCGGCGAGCAGCGCACGGCCGAACAGCAACGCCGCCAGCCACTGCCCGGTCACGTTCGCCACCGCCGACCCGGTCAACCCCAACCGGGGCAGACCCAACCAGCCGTAGACCAGCAGCGGGCACAGCAGCGCCGACACCGAGAATCCGGCGACCACAAAACGCAGCGGACGTCCGGTGTCCTGCACGCCGCGCAGCCAGCCGTTGCCGGCCAGCGAGACCAGGATCGCCGGCACCCCCAGGATCGCGATCCGCAACCAGGGCAACGCCGCAGCGGCGATCTCGCCACCCGCGGCGATCGCCGACACCACCGGCACCGCCGCGGCCTGCACCACGACGACGATCGCCGCGCCCAAACCCAGGCCGAGCCAGGTCGCCTGCACCCCTTCGCGGACCGCGGCGCCACGATCGGCGGCGCCGAAGTAGCGGGCCGCGCGGGCCGTGGTGCCGTAGGACAGAAACGTCAGCTGAGTGCTGACCAGACCCAACACCAGACTGCCGATCGCCAGACCGGCCAGCGGCACCGCCCCCAGCCGACCGACCACCGCGGTGTCGAACAACAGATACAGCGGTTCGGCGGCCAGCACGCCCAACGCGGGCAGAGCCAGCCGGGTGATCTGGCGAAACTCAGCCAAGCGCCGCGCACAACGACGCCACGACGTCCTCGATGGCGCCGGCCGTCGAATAGCCGGCCGCCAGCCGGTGACCGCCACCGCCGAAACCGGATGCGACCGCAGCCAGGTCCACCTCGGTCTTGGCGCGCATCGACACCGACCACTGCTGCGGGACGACCTCCTTGAACACCGCCGCCACCTCGGCCTGCTGCGTGGTGCGCACGATGTCGACCACGCTCTCGACCTCCTCGGGACGGGATCCCGACCAATCCCGGTGATCGACGACGGCATAGACCAGTCCGCGACCGCCCGCCGCCTCCGGCACCAGCTGGGCCGACCCCAGCACCCGCGACAGCATCGGCAACCACGCGAACGGATGTGTGTCCATCAGTGCCCGGCTGACCGCGGCGTTGTCCACACCGATCTCGACCAGCCGCGCGGCCAGCCGCAGGGCGCGGGCACTGGCCCAGCGAAACGACCCGGTGTCGGTGGTCAACCCGGCGTAGATGCAGTGCGCCACACCTTGGTCGATCGGTTTGCCCCACGCGTCGAGGATCTCGGCGATCATCATCGTCGTCGAATCGGCCGACTCGTCGACGAAATTCGCGGTGCCGAACAGACCGTTGGACGCGTGGTGGTCGATAACCAGCAGTTGCCGGCCGGGGGCAGCCAGATCCCGCAACGCGCCGAGCCGGTGCATGCTGGGCACGTCGACGGTCACCACCAGATCGACGTCGCGGCGCAACTCTGCCGGCGTGACCAGCAGGTGACAGCCGGGCAGCGACCGCAGCGACTCCGGCAGTTGTGCCGGCGTGGCGAAGCTGACCTGCACCTTCTTACCGCTTTGGTCGAGCACCGCGGCGAGCGCGAGTCCGGCGCCGATGGTGTCGGCGTCGGGGTGAACATGGCAGATCACCGCGACCGAGTCGGCCGCCGACAGCAGTTCGGCGGCGCCGACTGCGTCGACGCGCGCCCCGGGAAGGCGCGGCATACCGGTCAGCTCAGTCTTCGGATCGATCGTGCGGTCGGTTGTCGTCATCGGCGTCTCCCCCGCGAACGGGCGGTACCCCCAAAGCTCCGAGTCCCCCTGAGGCCGCCGGTTCGGCCGTCGACCCACTCTCACGGTACGGGTCGGCCTCGCCGGCGGGTTTCGCGCCCACCCTGACCCGCGCCAGATCCGCATCCGCCGCGCGGGCGCGGGCCAGCAACTCCTCCATCCGCTTGACGGCGTCGGAGGTGGTGTCGCGCTCGAACGTCAGGGTGGGGGTGAACCGCACCCCGGTGCCGGCGCCCACCTTGGTCCGCAACACACCCCGGGCCCGGTCCAGCGCCGCCGCCGCGCCGGGGTAGTCCGGCTCGTCATCGAGGGTGGGGCCCATCACGGTGTAGTAGACCGTCGCATCGTGCAGGTCGGCGGTCACCTTCGTGTCAACGATGGTGATGCCGGCCAGCCCCGGATCTTTGATCTCGTATTCGATCGCCGAGGCGACGATCGTGTTGATCCGCTTGGCCAATCGGCGCGCCCGGGCCGGGTCGGCCATATCAATTCACCGCCTTCTTCTCATCGCTTCGCACTGCCTTGTCGTGGTCAGGCGCGTTCCTTCTGGACCAGCTCGAAGGACTCGATGATGTCGCCTTCCTTGATATCCGAATAGCCCAGTGTCAGACCGCACTCGAAGCCCTCGCGGACCTCGGTCACGTCGTCCTTCTCCCGGCGCAGCGAATTGATCGAAAGGTTCTCGGTGACCACGATGTTGTCCCGCAGCAACCGCGCCTTGGCGTTGCGGCGCACCACACCCGAGGTGATCATGCAGCCGGCGATGATGCCGACCTTGGAGGACCGGAAGATCGCCCGGATCTCGGCCTGACCCAGCTGGTTCTCCTCGTAGATCGGCTTGAGCATGCCGCGCAGGGCCTTCTCGATCTCGTCGATCGCCTGGTAGATCACCGAGTAGTAGCGGATCTCCACGCCCTCGCGGTTGGCCAGCTCGGTCGCTTTGCCCTCGGCCCGCACGTTGAAGCCGATGATGATCGCATCCGAGGCCGACGCCAGGTTGACGTTGGTCTCGGTGATGCCACCGACGCCGCGGTCGATGACGCGCAGCGCCACCTCGTCGTCCACCTCGATACCCATCAGGGCCTCTTCCAGCGCCTCGACGGTACCGGCGTTGTCACCCTTGAGGATCAGGTTCAGCTGGCTGGTTTCCTTCAGCGCCGAATCCAGGTCCTCCAGGCTGATCCGCTTGCGACTGCGCGCTGCCAGCGCGTTGCGCTTGCGAGCGCTGCGCCGGTCGGCAATCTGCCGGGCGATGCGGTCCTCGTCGACCACCAACAGGTTGTCGCCGGCGCCGGGCACCGACGTGAAACCGATCACCTGCACCGGACGCGACGGCAACGCCTCGTGCACATCCTCGCCGTGTTCGTCGACCATGCGTCGGACGCGGCCGTAGGCGTCGCCGGCGACGATCGAGTCGCCGACCCGCAGGGTGCCGCGCTGAATCAGCACGGTGGCCACCGGACCGCGACCGCGGTCCAGGTGCGCCTCAATGGCCACACCCTGGGCTTCCATGTCGGGGTTGGCCCGCAGGTCCAACGCGGCATCGGCGGTCAGCAGCACCGCCTCTTCGAGTGCCGCGATGTTGGTGCCCTGCTTGGCGGAGATGTCGACGAACATGGTGTCGCCACCGAAGTCTTCTGCCACCAGACCGTACTCAGTGAGCTGCGACCGGATCCTGGTCGGATCGGCGCCCTCCTTGTCGATCTTGTTGACCGCCACCACGATCGGCACGTCGGCGGCCTGGGCGTGGTTGATCGCCTCCACGGTCTGCGGCATCACACCGTCGTCGGCCGCGACCACCAGGATGGCGATGTCGGTGGCCTTGGCGCCGCGGGCACGCATGGCGGTGAACGCCTCGTGACCCGGGGTGTCGATAAAGGTGATCAGCCGCTCGCTGCCCTCGAATTCGACGGCAACCTGGTAGGCACCGATGTGCTGGGTGATGCCACCGGCCTCGCCCTCGCGGACGCTGGCGTTACGGATGGTGTCCAGCAGTCGGGTCTTACCGTGGTCGACGTGACCCATGACGGTCACCACCGGCGGCCGGGTCTGCAGGTCGTCCTCGTCGCCTTGGTCCTCGCCGTAGGTCAGGTCGAAGGACTCCAGCAGCTCACGGTCCTCGTCCTCGGGGCTGACCACCTGGACCACGTAGTTCATCTCGCTGCCCAGCAACTCGAGGGTCTCGTCGCCCACCGACTGGGTGGCCGTCACCATCTCGCCGAGGTTGAACAGCGCCTGCACCAGCGCGGCCGGGTTGGCGTTGATCTTGTCGGCGAAGTCGCTCAGCGACGCCCCGCGGGCCAGCCGGATGGTCTCGCCGTTGCCGTGCGGCAACCGCACGCCGCCGACGACCGGCGCCTGCATGTTCTCGTACTCGGCGCGTTTGGCCCGCTTGGACTTGCGGCCCCGCCGCGGCGCGCCGCCGGGCCGGCCGAACGCACCTGCAGCACCGCCGCGCTGGCCGGGCCGGCCACCGCCGCCACCGGGACCGCCACCGCCGGGCCGGCCGCGGAAACCGCCGGGACCGCCGCCGCCGGGTGCGGCACCGACGCCGCCACCGCCGCGGTAGTTACCGCCGCCGCCGTCGCGTCCGCCACCGGCACCGCCGGGCCGGGCACCGCCGGGCCGGGGCGCGCCGGTGCGCGGCGGACGGGGACCGCCCGCGGCACCGCCGGGACGCGGCGGCATGCTGCTCGGCGAAGCGCCGCCGGGGCGTGGTGCACCCGGCCGGGGTGCGCCGGGCCGCGGAGCCTGCGGGTGCGGCCGCGGGATGGGCCGGTCGACGGGCTGCGCCGACGAGAACGGGTTGTTGCCGACGCGCGGGGTGCGGACCCCGGGCTTGGGCGCCGGGCCCGGACGCGGTCCGGGCGTTGCACCCGGCTGGGGTGCCTGCGGGCCGGGCTGGCCCGGGGCGGGTGTGGGTGCCGGAGGCCCGGGCGTCGGCCGTGCCGGCGCAGCAGGAGTGGGCGTGCTGGCGGCCGGTGCGGCCGGGGTGGGCGGAGCTGCGGGTGGCGCCGGGCGCCCAGGCGCTGCGGGTTTGGCAGGCGCGGGGACCGCGGCACCGTTGCCGACCGCCTTGTCGAGTGCTTGATCAAGGGCCGCATCGGGCGCCTTGGCTGCCACCTTCTCGGGGGCGCTGGGCGAGCTTGCCGGGGCCTTCTGGCCGGCGGGTTTGCTGCCGCCGAAGGACTCGCGCAACCGCCGGGCTACCGGCGCTTCCACGGTCGAGGATGCGGATTTGACGAATTCGCCCTGTTCGTTCAGTCGGGCGAGGACTTCCTTGCTGGTGACACCGAGTTCCTTGGCTAACTCGTGTACGCGGGCCTTACCTGCCACTACATCTCCTGTCTAAGAGGCGACAGTGCTGGGCCGCGCCTCGGGTATTAGCTATGACACATGGTCATCGGGACTTCACGGTGTGCTCATGTTCTTCGCTACCTGTTCTGTTACGGGTGGACTCACGTGCTCGACCACCGCGGATGTTTCCGGCGAACCGGTGATGCGCAACGCTCTGGTGAAAGCCCGCCGCCGAATTGCTTGGTGTAGGCACTGCGGAACGGGATGCAGCCACGCACCCCGCCCCGGCAGGCGTCCGGCCGGATCAACGATCACGGCGTAGCCGCCGTTCCCATCCGACCGAGCCACCACTCGAAGCAGTTCGCCGGCCAACTCTCGCTTCCGGCACCCGACACATGTCCGCACCGGTCCGCTGGGGTTATCCGGGCTTCCGTGCGCCGAGACCGAAGGCTCGCGCTGGATCACGGTTTAGTTTAGCGTCACCGGACCGGTGCCCTGAACCACCCGGCGGGCCCGGTGTACTGCGGCGGGCTAATGGTCCTGCGGCACTCCGTGGGCGGCGCCCTGCTCGGGTTGGTTGCCGGGCTGGGCCGGCGCGTCGCCCCGGATGTCGATGCGCCAACCGGTGAGCCTGGCCGCCAGCCGTGCGTTCTGGCCCTCCTTGCCGATGGCCAACGACAACTGGAAGTCGGGCACCACCACGCGGGCTGCGCGGGCGGTCGCGTCGATCACCGAAACGGAGACCACCTTCGCCGGCGACAGCGCGTTGGCCACGAACCGGGCCGGGTCCTCGTCGTAGTCGATGATGTCGATCTTCTCCCCGGACAGCTCGCTCATCACGTTGCGGACCCGCTGGCCCATCGGGCCGATGCACGCGCCCTTGGCGTTCAGCCCCGCCACGTTGGACTTGACCGCGATCTTGGAGCGGTGGCCGGCCTCCCGGGCTACCGCCACGATCTCCACCGACCCGTCGGCGATCTCGGGCACTTCCAGCGAGAAGAGCTTGCGCACCAGGTTGGGATGGGTGCGCGACAGGGTGATCACCGGTTCGCGGGCACCGCGACTGACCCCGACGACGTAACAGCGCACCCGGTTGCCGTGTTCGTAGGTCTCGCCGGGCACCTGTTCGGCGGCGGGGATCACGCCCTCGGAGGCTTTGGTTTCGGTGCCCATGCGCACCACGATCAGCCCGCGGGCGTTGGCCCGGCTGTCGCGCTGAATCACCCCGGCGACGATCTCGCCTTCGCGGGTGGAGAACTCACCGAACGTGCGCTCGTTCTCGGCGTCGCGGAAACGCTGCAGCATCACCTGACGCGCCGTGGTGGCGGCGATGCGCCCGAAACCCTCCGGGGTGTCGTCCCACTCGCCGATCAGGTTGCCCTCGTCGTCGGTCTCGTGGGCCATCACCTTGACCACACCGGTCTTGCGGTCGATCTCGATGTGGGCGTCATTCTGGTGCCCCTGGGTGTGCCGGTAGGCGGTGAGCAGCGCGGACTTGATCGTGTCGAGCAGTTCGTTTACCGAGATGCCCCGGTCCACCTCGATCGCGTGCAGCGCGGCCATGTCGATGTTCATGCTCCGGCCTCCGTCCCGTGGGCCAACTCCAACTCTGCCGGTGCCGGCGGCGAAAACTCAACCTGCACAACAGCTTTGGTGATCTCGCTGAGCGGGATCTCGCGCACGGCCAGGTCGCGGCCGGTTCGGACCACCAGCGCGACCGTGTCGCCGCTGGTCTGGCCCACGCGGCCGGTCAACTGCGAGCCGTCGGCCAGCGCCAGCTCCACTTTGCGTCCGCGTGCGCGCCGGAAATGCTTGTCGCTGGTCAACGGACGGTCCACCCCCGGAGAACTGACCTCCAGGACGTAGGGCGCGCCCTGACCACCGTCGGCGCCGTCCAGCAGCGTCGACGCCACGCGGGACAGCTGTTCGATCGTGTCCAGATCCAGGGCGGTGTCGCCGTCGGCGACCACGGTGATTCGCGGCGGGCGGGTGCGGCTGTCGATGAGCACGTCATCGATCTCGTAGCCGGCGCGCGCGAACTCGTCACTGAGTAGCTCGATCACCTGCGTCTGCGAAGGTAGCTCGGTGGTCACGGCGAGCTCCTCATCTTGAGTTGTCCAAGCCAGCTATCCACGATACGCCAGGAACCGGCAATGACGCCCTGATCGCGTCGTCCGGGTATGACGGCAACGTGCCTGGCGTCGCTGCGGTGTCCTGTGATGGCAGGATGAGGGACGTGCCCAGAGCAGTACCCGTCATCAGCAGGCGGGGCGTACTCGCCGGTGGGGCCGCTCTTGCCGCTCTAGGGGTGGTATCGACCGCCTGCAGCGAGCCGGCGCCCAAGCCCCCCGCCGTCGAGGAGTTGCTGGCTCCGTTGGACCAGGCCCGCCGCGACAGTGCGCTGGCGGCCGCGGCGGCCGGAGCCGTCGGCAGCCCCCCGCAGATCGCGGCCGCGCTGACCGTGGTCGCCACCCAGCGCGCCGCGCACGCCCGGGCGCTGTCCACCGAGATCGCCCGCGCCGCGGGCAAGCTGGTCTCGTCGACCAGTGAGACGAGCAGCAGCGGCGCAAGCGCCAGCCCGACCGAGCAGGAGCCGCCACCACCGCCGCCGGTGTCCGACGTGATCGACTCGTTGCGCAAGTCGGCCGAGGACGCCAGCCGGTTGCTGGCGACGTCCTCGGGCTACCGGTCGGGGCTGCTCGCCTCGATCGCCGCATCCTGCACCGCGTCGGCCACCGTCGCGCTGGTCCCTGGAGGACCGTCGATATGACCGGCCCGAAACGTGCCCCGGCCGGCAAAGATGCCGATATCACCGCGTTCGGCGAAGCTCTGGCCGTCGAGCACGCCACGATCTACGGGTACGGCATCGTGTCCGCGATGTCACCGCCCAGCGTTAACGACCTGGTGGTGGAGGCGCTCAATCAGCACCGGCAACGCCGCGACGACGTGATCGCGATGCTGACCGCGCGCAAGGCCACCGCCCCGGTGGCCGCGGCCGGCTATCAGCTGCCGTCCCCGGTGGGCAGCCCGTCCGAAGCGGCCCGGCTGGCGGCGCGGATGGAGAACGACGGTGCGACGGCCTGGCGCGCGGTCGTCGAGCACGCCGATACCGCGGAGGACCGCGCGTTCGCCGCCACCGCCCTGACCCAGAGTGCGGTGATGGCCGCCCGCTGGAACAAGGTGCTGGGCGGCTGGCCGATCACCACGTCGTTCCCAGGCGGAAACGAGTAACTCACTCTGCGGCCACGGCGCAGTCGTGCGGGTGATGGGCGCCCGCAGCGCAGAGTCAATGACGTGTGATGGCTGCTACCAGGTCGGTGGCGAGGCTGTCGCCGACGGCCAACTCCGATTTCTCTCCGGTGAACCGATCACGCAGTTCCACCCGCCCGTCGGCCCAGCCCCGGCCCACCACGACGATCCAGGGCACGCCGAGCAATTCGGCGTCCTTGAATTTCACCCCGGGCGAGGCCTGGCGATCGTCGAGCAGCACCTCGACGCCCACCTTGTCCAGATCGGCGGCCAGTTTGGTGGCTCCCAGCCGGGCCTCGGGGTCCTTGTTGGCGATCACCAGGTGCACGCCGAACGGCGCTATCGACGCCGGCCAGCGCAGCCCGAACTCGTCGTGGTGTTGTTCGGCGACGACGGCGACCAGGCGAGACACCCCGACGCCGTAGGAACCCATGGTCAGCCGCACCGGCTTGCCGTCCTCGCCGAGCACGTCGGCGGTGAACGCGTCGGTGTATTTGCGGCCCAGCTGGAAGATGTGCCCGATCTCGATGCCGCGCGCCATCACCAGCGGGCCCGCCCCGTCCGGGGAGGGATCGCCTTCGCGTACCTCGGCGGCCTCGATGGTGCCGTCGGCGGTGAAGTCGCGGCCGGCCACCAGGCCGACCACGTGGCGTCCGGGCTCGTCGGCCCCGGTGATCCAGCTGGTGCCGTCCACCACCCGCGGGTCCACCAGATATCGAACACCGTTGTCCTGCAAGGCTTTCGGCCCGATATACCCCTTCACCAGGAAGGGGTGCCGGGCGAAGTCGGCGTCGCCGAGCAACGCGTACTCGGCGGGGTCCAGGACTGCGGCCAGCCGCTTGTCGTCTACTTCGCGATCCCCGGGCACGCCCACGGCCAGCAACTCCCAGTCGCCACCGGGCTGGCGGACCTTGATCAGGACGTTCTTGAGGGTGTCGGCGGCGGTGACGGGGCGGTCCAGGGCGGCGTTCGCCCAGTCGACCAGGGTGGCGATGGTCGGGGTGTCGCCGGTGTCGTAGACCTGCGCGGGAGGCAGGTCGCTGGTGGGTTTCGATTCGGGGCGCGCGGTGACGACGGCTTCCACGTTGGCCGCGTAGCCCGATTCCAGGCAACGCACGAAGGTGTCCTCACCGATCGGGCTCTCGGCCAGAAACTCTTCGGAGGCACTGCCCCCCATCGCGCCGGAAACCGCCGACACGATCACGTATCGCACCTGCAGGCGCGCGAACATGCGCTGGTAGGCCTCGCGATGGGCGTGATAGGAGGTCTTGAGCCCGGCCGCGTCGACATCGAAGGAATAGGAGTCCTTCATCACGAATTCGCGGCCACGCAGGATCCCGGCGCGGGGTCGCGCCTCGTCGCGGAACTTCGTCTGAATTTGATACAGCGTCAGCGGGAAGTCCTTATAGGAGCTGTACTCCCCTTTGACGGTGAGGGTGAACAGTTCCTCGTGCGTCGGCCCCAGCAGGTAGTCGTTGTCGCGGCGGTCTTTGAGCCGGAAGACGCTGTCGCCGTACTCGGTCCAGCGGTTGGTGGTCTCGTAGGGCGCGCGCGGCAGCAGCGCGGGGAACAGGATCTCCTGTCCACCGATGGCGTTCATCTCCTCGCGCACGACGCGTTCGACGTTGCGCAGCACCCGCAGGCCCAGTGGGAGCCAGCTGTACAGCCCGGGCGCGATGGGCCGCACGTAGCCGGCGCGGATCAGCAGCTTATGGCTGGGCACTTCGGCGTCGGCGGGGTCGTCGCGCAGGGTGCGCAGGAACAGCTCGGACATCCGGGTGATCACAGGCGGCAGCCTAGCCTGCGGCCCGGTGCGTCGGGCGTCACGTGGGCGAGCGGGGTATTGGTGCGTCGAGCGTCACGCCAGTGCGACGGCGGGTCCGCAGTGCGTCGAACGTCACGCCAGCGTGACGGCGGGTCCTCGCCGCGTCGAGCGTCACGCCAGCGTGACGGCGGGTCCTCGCCGCGTCGAGCGTCACGCCAGCGCGACCGCGGCGCCTCGGCGCGTCGAACGTCACGCCAGCGCGACGCTCACCTGCCATCGCCACTCTGGCGTGACGCTCGGCGACATGCGCGGCTGGGCGAGCGTGGGACTTGGCGACGCGTGGAGGCTTAGCGAGGCCCGCGACTCGGCGAAGGTGGGGTCTCGGCGCATCGAACGCCACGCCAGCGCGACGCTCACCTGCCATCGCCACTCTGGCGTGACGCTCGGCGAAAAGCGCGGCTGGGCGAGCGTGGGACTTGGCGACGCGTGGGGACTTAGCAAGGCCGCGGCTCGGCGAAGGTGGGGTCTCGGCGCATCGAACGTCACGCCAGCGCGACGCTCATCTGCCATCGCCACTCTGGCGTGACGCTCGGCGAAAAGCGCGGCTGGGCGAGCGTGGGGGCTTGGCGACGCGTGGGGACTTAGCAAGGCCGCGGCTCGGCGAAGGTGGGGTCTCGGCGCGCCGAACGTCACGCCAGCGCGACGCTCACCTGCCATCGCCACTCTGGCGTGACGCTCGGCGAAAAGCGCGGCTGGGCGAGCGTGGGGCTTGGCGACGCGTGGAGGCTTAGCGAGGCCCGCGGCTCGGCGAAGGTGGGGTCTCGGCGCGTCGAACGTCACGCCAGCGCGACGCTCACCTGCCATCGCCACTCTGGCGTGACGCCCGGCGAAAAGCGCGGCTGGGCGAGCGTGGGACTTGGCGACGCGTGGCGGCTTGGCGAAGGCTGTGGCTCGGCGAAGGTGGGGTCTCGGTGCGTCGAGCGTCACGCCAGCGCGACGCTCGCGTGCCATTGCCACGCTGGCGTGACGCTCGGCGACGCGTGGGGGTAGCGGCGAATGCGGGCTCGGCGACGCGTGGGGGTAGCGGCGAATGCGGGCTCGGCGACGCGAAGGGCGCGGCGACGCGAAGGGCGCGGCGACGCGAAGGGCGCGGCGGGCTACAGCTCGCCCGCGTCCAGCGCTTCCTTGACCTCCTGCGCGTGCGCGACCTGCTCCGGCGTGTAACCGATGAACAGCGCCGCACACCCCACGATGACGGCCGTGCCGGCCACCCACAGCAACCCGTAGGTGTAGCCCTTGTCGAGGGCATGCAGCTGCAGTTCGTTCATGAACTTCACCGGCCCGGTGGTGCCGCCGTTGTAGAGCGTGCGCGAGGTGATCACGGCCTGGATGACCGCCAGCACCAACGGCCCGCCCAGGCTCTGCAGCATCAGCGTCATCGCCGAGACCGGACCGATCTGGTCGAACCCGACGCCGGCGATCGCCGAGAGCGTCAGCGGAACGACGACCATCCCGATCCCGATGCCGCCGACGACGATGGGCAACACCAGGTTGGGGAAGTAGGGAGCGCCGCGGTGCATGCACAGGGAGCCGTAGATCATGGCGCCCAGCAACAGCCAGCCACCGCCGATGGTCAGCACCCGCGGCGAGAACCGGGACACCAGCTGTGAGGAGATGCCCAGGCCGATCCCCATCGCAATGACGAACGGGATGAACCCGATGCCGGCGCGTAGCGCGCTGTAGCCCAGGATGTCCTGCACGTACAGGCCGATCGACACGGTCAGGCTGAACATGACGCCACCGGCCAGGAAGATCGCGCCGAAGGTGACCAGCCGGTTGCGGTCACGGAACAGCTCGAACGGAATCACCGGGTTCTCCGCGGTGCGCTCCACGATGACGAAGGCGATCGCGGCGGCCAGTGCCACCACGCCCGAACCGATGGTGGTCACCGAGATCCAGCCCTTTTCCGGCCCGATCGAGAAGGCGAAGACGGCCGCGGTGCAGGCCAGGGTGGCCAGCATCGCACCTGCGGCATCCAACTTCATCCGCTCGCGGTTGGTTTCCCGCAGCGCGGTGCGGGCCAGGTAGATCATCACCAGCCCGATCGGCACGTTCACCAGGAACGCCAGCCGCCAGGAGTACTCGGTCAGGAACCCGCCGACCACCAGACCCATCACCGAACCGATCGCGGTCATCGCGGCGAACACGGCGGTCGCGGCGTTACGCGCCGGCCCCTTCGGGAAGGTCGTCGCCACCAGCGCCAAACCGGTCGGCGATGCGATCGCCGAACCAATGCCCTGCGAGAGCCGCGCAATGACCAGGGTCACTTCATCCCATGCGACCGCGCACAGCACCGAGGAGATGGTGAACAGGGCGACGCCGACGATGAACGTGCGCTTGCGCCCGATGGTGTCGCCGAGGCGCCCGCCGAGCAGCATCAGTCCGCCGAAGGTCAGCACGTAGGCGGTGATCACCCAGCTGCGGCCCGCATCGGACAGGCTGAGCTCGTCCTGAATCTTAGGAAGCGCGACGATGGCAACGGTGCTGTCCATGGTGGCCAACAGCTGCATCCCACCGATCGCGATGACCGCGGCGATGAACCGGTAGGAAGGCAGCCAGGTCGGGTAATACCTGCTCAGGCGCTGCAAGGTGGTCTCCACCGAATCCGTGGGACGCTCCTGTGCCGAACTTTGCGAGCGTCCATCTGTCCAAGTATGGACAACCCGCTCTGAGTCGTTGAGAGCCGTCATAGCAGGTTACCTTACAGTAATCTTAAGAATCGTCTAAAGCCCCGAGGCCCGCGACGGGTCCGATCACGATGATTGCGGGTGGTCGGATCCCCTCCGCACGGACCTTCTCCGGGGTCTCCGCGAGGGTGGCCCGCAACGTCTGTTGCGCCGCCGTCGTGCCGTGCTGGACCACCAACACGGGAGTATCCGCAGGTCGGCCGCCTTCCAGCAGCGCGGCCGCGAAGAGTTCGATGCGTTCGACCGCCATCAGCAAAACAATCGTGCCCGTCATTGCTGCCAATGCATCCCAATTCACTAACGATTCGGGATGGTCGGGCGCCAGATGGCCGCTGACCACCACAAACTCGTGATTTGTGGCCCGATGAGTGACCGGAACGCCCGCCATGGCAGGTACAGCTATGGCACTGGTCACACCCGGCACCACAGTCACCGGAATCCCCGCTTCGGCGCACGCCAGCACTTCCTCATAACCCCGTGCGAACACGAACGGATCACCGCCCTTGAGCCGGACCACGAACTTGCCGGCCCGGGCCCGTTCGATCAGCACGGCGTTGATCGCGTCCTGGGCCATGGCGCGCCCGTACGGGATCTTGGCCGCGTCGATCACCTCCACGTGCGGGGCCAACTCGGCGAGCAACTCCGGCGGCGCGAGCCGATCGGTCACCACGACGTCGGCCTGGGCCAGCAGGCGGCGGCCGCGCACCGTGATCAGCTCGGGATCGCCGGGTCCGCCGCCGACCAGTGCCACACTTCCGCGCACCGCGTCCTCGCTGTCGGCGAGGATGACGCCCTGCTGCAACGCCTCGCGGATCGCCGACCGGATTGCCGCCGAACGGCGGTGCTCGCCACCGGCCAGCACGCCTACCGACAGGCCCGCGTATTCGAACGACGCCGGGGTGACCGCGGTGCCCTCGACGGCGATGTCCGCGCGGACACAGAAGATGCGGCGACGTTCCGCTTCGGTGACGACGGCCGCGTTCACCTGCGGATCGTCGGTGGCCGCGATGGCATACCAGGCGTCGTGCAGGTCACCGTCGCGGTATTCCCGCAACGTCAGCGTGATCCCGTCCATCGCCTCGACGGACTGGGTGGCGCTGCGGGAGACGACGTGCACGTCGGCGCCGCTGGCGATGAGCAGTGGTAGCCGTCGTTGCGCCACGCTGCCCCCGCCGACCACGACGACCTTCCTGCCGGTCAGTCGCAGTCCCACCAGGTAGGGGCTCTCGGTCACCGGGCAAGCCTAGTGGCGGGTGTGGCGGCGGTGCAGGCCGTGGCGTGCGCGACGAAGCGCGCCACCGCCCGGGGCGTCGCGGCGGCGTGGGTGTGCAGATACGAGGCGTGCACACCGCCGTGCACTGCGCCTTCGCGCGCCCCGCCGGCCCCCGGGTAGGCCCAGGCGGGCTGGTAGTCGTCGCTGAAAGCGATTGTGGTCCGGTGGAATTCGTGTCCGGACACCCGCTCCCCGGTCGCGTACACCGACGAATCGGCCAGCGCGACGGCGTCGCGGTAGGCCAGGGTGAGGTGCTGGGCGAAGCGCGCCGAGCCGGCCAGTACCCCGCACATCGGGTGTCCGTCGACGTCGGAGACCAGATAGATCAGTCCCGCGCATTCGGCATGCACCGGAGCGCCGGAAGCGGCCAGTTCGCGGATCTGCCGGCGCACCTCGTCGTTCGCGGACAACTCGGCGGCGAACTGCTCGGGGAACCCGCCCGGCAACAACACGGCGGTCGTCCCCGCGGGCAGGGTTTCACTGAGCGGGTCGAACTCGGCGACCTGCGCACCGGTGGCCTGCAGCAGTTCGGCGTGTTCGGCGTAGCCGAAGCTGAACGCCTTTCCCGCAGCCACCGCGATCACCGCGTCGCGGGCGCCTGCGACCGGCCCGACGGCGACCGCCGGATCCCACGCCGCGTCGTCGACCCGTCCCCCGGCGGCCGCCACCACGGCGGCCAGATCGACATGACGGGCCACCAGATCCGTCATCGCCGCCACCGCCGACCGGGCGTGCCGACCGTATTCAACGGCAGTCACCAAACCCAGATACCTGGTCGGCAGCTCCAATTCGGCGACGCGGGGAATCACACCCAGCACTGGCACGCCGGCCTGCTCGCACGCCTGCCGCAGCACCTGTTCGTGCCGGGCCGAACCGACGCGGTTGAGGATGACGCCGCGGACCCGGGTCTGGGGGTCGAACGTGGAAAAACCGTGCAGCAGCGCGGCGATGCTGTGGCTCTGGCCTCGTGCATCGACCACCAGGATCACCGGCGCGCCCAGCAGGGCGCCGACGTGCGCGGTGGACCCCACCGCCGGGCCGGTCACGGTCGCCCCGATCCGCCCGTCGAACAGACCCATCACTCCTTCGATCACCGCGATGTCGGCGCCCGCGGTGCCGTGCCGAAACAGCGGGCCGATCAACGACTCCCCCACCAGCACCGGGTCCAGGTTGCGGCCGGGACGGCCCGCGGCCAGCGCGTGATAGCCGGGGTCGATGAAGTCCGGGCCCACCTTGAACGGTGCCACCCGGTGCCCGGCCCGAACCAGGGCACCGATCAAACCCGTTGCGACCGTGGTCTTTCCGCTGCCGGAGGCGGGCGCAGCGATGATGACGGCGGGCGCGGGGGCTACCACTCGATTCCCTTCTGGCCCTTGCGCCCGGCGTCCATCGGGTGCTTGACCTTGGTCATCTCGGTCACCAGGTCGGCAGCCTCGATCAGCCGCGGCGGGGCGTCGCGGCCGGTGATCACCACGTGCTGGTGGCCGGGTCGAGCCGTGAGCGCCTCCAGCACGTCATCGAGGTCGAGCCAACCCCATTTCAAGGGGTAGGTGAACTCGTCGAGGACGTAGAAGTCGTGCCGCTGGGTGGCCAGGCGCTGCTTGATCTCGGTCCAACCGTCCGCGGCCGCCGCCGCATGGTCGACGTCGCTGCCCGATTTGCGGGTCCAGGACCAGCCCGAGCCCATCTTGTGCCACTCGACCGCGCCACCGACGCCGTGATCGTCGTGCAGCTCGCCGAGTCGCCGGAACACCGACTCCTCGCCCACTTTCCATTTCGCGCTTTTGACGAACTGGAACACCCCGATGCCGAGCCCGACATTCCAGGCCCGCAACGCCATTCCGAACGCGGCCGTCGACTTACCCTTGCCGTCGCCGGTGTGCACGGCCAGTACCGGGGTGTTGCGGCGCGCCCGGGTGGTCAGGCCGTCGTCGGGAACTTCGGTCGGAATGCCCTGCGGCATATCAGGCCACGCTACGAACGGCGTGGGTGAGGTGGTCGGCGTGCAGCTGTTCGAGCCGCAGCACCGGCGCGCCCAACTGGGTGGCGAGCTGACCGGCCAGACCCAGCCGCACATAGGACGTCTCGCAGTCCACCACCACCGCGGCCACATCCTCGGCGACCAGGCGGGCTGCGGCAATTTTACTGCGGCCCAACGGGTCTGGGCCGGAGGTCGCGCGTCCGTCGGTCAGCACCACCAGCAGCGGCCGCCGGCCCCGGTCGCGCACCCGCTCGCGCAGCACCAGCTCACGCGCGGCCAGCAGACCCTCGGCCAGCGGCGTCCTGCCACCGGTGTCGAAGCGGGCCAGTCGACGGCCGGCGATGTGCGCCGACGAGGTCGGCGGCAGCAACACGGTAGCGGCCTGCTGCCGGAACGTGATGACGGCGACCTTGTCGCGACGCTGATAGGCATCGCGCAGGAGCGAGAGGGTGGCGCCACTGACCGCCGCCATCCGGTCGCGCGCGGCCATCGACCCGGACGCGTCGACGACGAAGATCACCAGGTTGCCTTCCCGGCCCTCGCGGACGGCACGGCGGATGTCGTCGGGCCGCAACCGCAACCGCCCGCCGGCCGATGCCTGCTCGGCCGCCGACAGCAGGCTGGCGAACAGGTGCAGACCGTGGGCGTCGGGGTCGGCCGGTGGTGCGGCGGCCACCACGCTGCCGGCGGCGTTGCGCGCGCGGGACCGTCGGCCGGGGGCCCCGGCACCGACGCCGGGCACGGTCAGTGCCCGGGCGCGGAAGACCTTCGCCGGCGGGGCGCTGGGCCGTGGCGGTGCGGGGTTCGAATTCGGTTGTGGTGTATCGCTCTTGGGTGTGACGCCGCCGCCCGATGGATCGGGATCCGGGTCCGGTTCGCCGTCCTGGGATTGCGCGGCCTGGGCCAGCGCTTCGTCCAGTTGGTCTTCGTCGATGCCGTGCTCGTCGAACGGGTCACGCCGGCGCCGATGCGGCAGGGCCAGCTGCGCCGCCACCCGGATGTCCTCTTCCTCCACGGTGTGAGCCCCGCGCCAGGCCGCGTGCGCGACGGCGGTCCGGGCCACCACCAGATCCGCGCGCATGCCGTCGACGTCGAACGCCGCGCACAGCGCCGCGATGCGCCGCAACTCGTTGTCCGGCAACACCACATCGTCGACCAACGCGCGGGCCGCGGAGATGCGCGCGGCCAGCTCGGCATCGGCGGGCGCGTAACGCTGCGCGAAGCCCTCCGGGTCGGCCTCGTAGGCCATTCGTTGGCGGATCACCTCCACCCGTACGTCGACGTCGCGGGACGCCTGGACATCCACGGTGAGTCCGAACCGGTCCAGCAACTGCGGACGCAGCTCGCCCTCTTCGGGATTCATCGTCCCGATCAGCACGAAGCGGGCGTCGTGGGAGTGGGAGATGCCGTCGCGTTCGATGTGCACCCGTCCCATCGCCGCGGCGTCGAGCAGGATGTCGACAAGATGGTCGTGCAGCAGGTTCACCTCGTCGACGTAGAGCACCCCGCCATCGGCGCGGGCCAGCAGTCCCGGCGAGAACGCGTGCTCGCCGTCGCGCAACACCCGTTGCAGGTCCAGCGAGCCCACCACCCGGTCTTCGGTTGCGCCCAAAGGCATTTCGACCAGGCCGGCACCTTCGGCACCCGTCGCCGCCGACAGCAGCGCGGCCAGTCCGCGCACCGCCGTCGACTTCGCGGTGCCCTTCTCACCCCGGATCAGGGCACCGCCGATCTCCGGGCGTACCGCACACAACAGCAGCGCGAGCCGCAGCTGGTCGTGTCCGACGATGGCGCTGAACGGGTAGGCCTTCATCGCTGAGCTCCCGCGCCGGGTCCTGAACCGGGCCTGAGCATCGGCACGTGCGGAATGCCGCCGTCGATGAAATCATCGCCGTCCCGGACGAACCCGTGTTGGGCCCACATGTCGACCAGGTAGGTCTGCGCGTCGATCCGGCACGGAAAGTCACCCACCTCAGCCAGCGCGGCGCGCAGCAACCGGGTGGTGTGGCCCTGACCGCGGGCGCTGCGCTTGGTGCACAACCGGCCGAGCCGGAAGGCCTTCTCTCCGCCGGGGTGTTCCTCCATCAGCCGCAACGTGCAGATCACCTCTCCCTGCGGGGATTCCAGCCAGAAGTGCCGGGTCTCGGCGAGCAGGTCGCGCCCGTCGAGCTCCGGGTAGGGCCACGCCTGCTCGACCACGAAAACCTCCACCCGCAGTTTGAGCAGCTCGTAAAGAGTCTGCGCGTCAAGATCTTTGGACCACATCCGGCGCAATGCTTCACTCATCGGCGGCTCACGCGGCGTCCAACTGCAGAGCCCGGGAGGTCCAGGACCGCAACTCCTCGTACAACACCGGTTCGTCGGACAACGTGGCCCCCAGCGACGGCACCATCTCTTTGAGCTGGGGCAACCACGACTGATACCGGCCGGCGAAACAGGTTTGCAGAACTTCCAGCATGATCGGCACCGCGGTCGAGGCACCCGGCGAGCCGCCGAGCAGGCCGATGATGCTGCCGTCGGCGTCACCGACCAGCGAGGTGCCGAACTCCAGCACCCCGCGCCCGCGACGGCCCCGCCGGATCACCTGGACCCGCTGTCCCGCCACCGTCATTTCCCAGTCGGAATCCGTTGCGGCGGGTACGAATTGGCGTAACACGCGGACCCGCTCGGGTTCGGACAGCCGCAACTGGCCGAGCAGATAGGCGAGCATGGTCGTCTGCGTGGCGCCGACACCGAGCATCGGCACCAGATTCCCCAGCCGGATCGACCGGGCCAGGTCACTGAAGTGCCCGTGTTTCAGGAACTTCGGCGACCAAGCGGCGTACGGCCCGAACACCAGCCACGGCTTGCCGTGCACGAAACGCAGATCCAGGTGCAGCGCGCCGAGCGGCGGGGCGCCCGGCGACGGCACGCCGTACACCTTGGCGCGGTGCCCGGCGGTCAGCGCCGGGTTGGTACAGCGCAGGAAGCGGCCGCCGATCGGGAACCCGGCGAGGCCCCGGATCTGCCTGATGCCCGATTTCTGCAACAACGGCAGCGCGTCGCCACCGGCGCCGACGAACACGAACTTGGCGGTGAGCTGGCGCCTTTTGCCGGTGCGGCGGTTCGCGACCGTGATGGTCCAGCCGCCGTCGGACCGGCGGGACAGGTTGAGCACCTGATGACCGAACCACGCCGTGGCGCCGCCGCGCACGCAGTAACCGACGAGCTGGCGGGACAACTCGCCGAAGTCCACGTCGGTGCCGTCGGCGGACCAGTTGAGCGCCACGGGCTCGGTGAAGTCGCGTCGGGCGGACATCAACGGCAGCCGGCGCGCGAATTCGTCCGGGTCGAGAATCAATTCGGTGGCGGCGAACAGTGGGTTGGACGCCAGCGCGTCACGGCGGCGCCGCAGATACTCGACACCGTCGGCGCCGCGGACGTAACTCACGTGCGGGACGGCGTTAAGGAAGTCGCGGACGTCGGTCAGCATGCCGTTTTCCACGGCGTACGCCCAGAACTGGCGGGTGACCTGAAACTGCTCGTTGACCAGCACCGCTTTGCTGATGTCGATCGTGCCGTCGGGCCGCTGCGGGGTGTAGTTCATCTCACACAACCCGGCGTGGCCGGTGCCGGCGTTGTTCCACGGACTGCTGCTTTCGGCGCCGACGCCGTCGAGTCGCTCGATCACCGTGATCGACCAGTCCGGCTCCAGCCGGCGCAGCAGCGCCCCCAGCGTCGCGCTCATGATCCCGGCGCCCACCAGCACGACGTCGGTTCTGGTTCGCTGTGACACCGGCTGATGATCCTTCCCTGGGTATGCCGGTCCCAGGTTATCCCGATGGGTCCGGGCCCAACGACCCAAGCGCCCGACGGCCCGGCACCTTTGTGAGCACCACCGGGACACCTTCTTTAAGCTGGCCATCGTGACTGGCTGGGTGCCCGATGTGTTACCCGGCTACTGGCAGCACTCGATCCCGCTGGGGGCCGATCCCGACGGCGAGGGTGACATCGTCGCGACCCTGGTCCGACGCGGGCCGCCGGCGGCTACCGAGCACGCGGTGCTGGCCGTCCACGGCTACACCGACTACTTCTTCCAGACCGCCCTGGCCGACCATTTCGCCGAGCGCGGCTTCGGGTTCTACGCGCTGGACCTGCGCAAGTGCGGCCGGTCGCGGCAGCCCGGGCAGACCCCGCACTTCACCACCAGCCTGGCCCGCTACGACACCGAGCTTCGCCGCGCGGTGACCCTGATCCGCGCTGAGTCCGGCAATCCCACCGTGGTGATGTACGGGCATTCCGCGGGCGGGCTCATCGTGTCCCTGTGGCTGGACCGCCTGCGGCGCCGGAACGCGACCGGGTCCGCCGGCATCGGGGGCCTGGTGCTCAACAGCCCCTTCCTCGATCTGCACGGGCCGGCCTACCTCCGACTCGGCGTCACGTCGGCGACCATTGCGGCGCTGTCGCGGGTGCGGGGCAAGGCGATCGCGCGGGCCGGCGGTGCCGGCGGCTACGGCTCCAGCCTGCACCGCGACTACCACGGCGAGTTCGACTACGACCTGCGGTGGAAGCCCTTGGGCGGCTTCCCCATCACCTTCGGCTGGCTGCATGCCGTGCGCAGCGGCCAGGCCCGCCTGCACCGGGGACTCGACGTCGGGGTGCCCAACCTGATCCTGCGCTCGGATCACACCGTGCCCGAAGACGCCGGCCCGCAGGCGCTGCAGTGCGGTGACGCGGTGCTCGACGTCCGCCAGATCGCCCGCTGGGCCGGCTGTATCGGCAACCGCAGCAGCATCGTTCCGGTTCCCGACGCCAAACACGACGTCTTCTTGTCGCTGGAGCAACCACGCCGGTTGGCCTACCGCCATCTCGACCGGTGGCTGGACGATTATCTCTGCACACGGAAAGGCTGACCGCTGAATGGAAACCTACGATCTCGCAATCATCGGAACCGGTTCGGGCAACTCCATTCTCGACGAGCGTTACGCCGACAAGCGGGTGGCGATCTGTGAGCAGGGCACCTTCGGCGGCACCTGTCTGAACGTGGGTTGCATTCCGACCAAGATGTTCGTCTACGCCGCCGAGGTCGCCGAGGCGGTACGCGGGGCGGCGAAGTTCGGCATCGACGCGCACCTGGACGGGGTGCGCTGGGATGACATCGTCTCCCGTGTGTTCGGCCGCATCGATCCGATCGCGAACAGCGGCGAAGACTATCGGCGTTCGCTGCCCAACGTCGAGGTGTACGGCCACCACACCCGTTTCGGGCCGGCCCAGGACGACGGCCGCTACCTGCTGCGCACCGAGGCCGGCGACGAGTTCACCGCCGAGCAGGTGGTGATCGCGGCGGGTTCGCGACCAGTGGTCCCGCCGGCGATCCAGAACAGCGGTGTGACCTACCACACCAGCGACACCGTGATGCGCATCCCCACTCTGCCGCAGCACCTGGTGATCGTCGGAAGTGGTTACGTGGCAGCGGAATTCGCGCACATTTTCGCCAGCCTGGGTAGCCGGGTCACCATCGTGATGCGCGGCGGCACCATGCTCAAGCACTGTGACGACGCGATCCGCGAACAGTTCACCCGGATCGCGTCCGCCAAATGGGAGCTGCGGGCGCGGCGCAACGTCGTCGACGCCGAGAACCGGGACTCGGGCATCACCGTCAAACTCGACGACGGGTCCAGCATCGAGGCCGACACACTGCTGGTGGCCACCGGCCGGATCTCCAACGCCGATCTGCTGGACGCCGAACAGGTGGGTGTCGATGTCGAACTGGGCAGAATCGTGGTGGACTGTTTCCAAAGAACCTCTGCGCGTGGGGTTCACGCCCTCGGTGACGTCTCATCGCCCCATCAGCTCAAACACGTCGCCAACCACGAGGCCCGGGTGGTGGCGCACAATCTGCTCACCGACTGGGACGACACCGAGTCGATGGCCGTCACCGACCACCGATTCGTTCCGTCCGCCGTATTCACCGACCCGCAGTTGGCCAGCGTCGGACTGACCGAAAACCAGGCACTGGCAGAGGGATACGACATTTCCGTCAAGATTCAGGAGTACGGCGACGTCGCCTACGGCTGGGCGATGGAAGACACCACCAGCATCGTCAAGCTGATCGCCGAACGCGGCACCGGCAAGTTGCTGGGCGCGCACTTCATGGGCTACCAGGCCTCGGCACTGATCCAGCCGTTGATCCAGGGCATGAGCTTCGGTCTCACCGCTGCCCAGATGGCCCGCGGTCAGTACTGGATCCACCCGGCGTTGCCCGAAGTGGTCGAGAACGCGCTGCTGGGCCTGGCGTGAATCAGCCTGGCCCGCTCGCAGCCGTGCCACACTGACCGCGTGCCCGGCTCGATCTGCGATGTGCTGCCCAGCGTGGCGGCACTGTTCGGGGTGCCGGACGGGGTCGACGTACTCGGGCTGGCGGATTCGGTCGGCGGCACCGACCGCGTCTGCATCGTGTTGGTCGACGGGATGGGCTGGGAGTTGCTGGCCGACCTGGCCGCGGACGCGCCGCTGCTGGCCTCGGTGCTCGCCGGCGGCACCGGACGGCTGCGCCGCCTGGACTGCACCTTTCCGTCCACCACCCCGGCCAGCCTGGTGTCACTGGGCACCGGAGCCCCGCCCGGCCAGCACGGGGTGCTGGGCTTCACGGTCAACGTGCCCGGCACCGAGCAGGTGCTCAATCACATCCGCTGGCGCGACGACCCACCGCACGCCCAGTGGCAGCCGTTGCCGACGTGGTTCCAGCGGCTGTCCCGCGCCGGGGTCGGCACGCGCGCGGTGCTGCCGGAGTGGTTCCGCGGCAGCGGACTGACCGAGGCGGCGTATCGCGGTGCCACGTTCGTCCCGGCGCGTTCCGGTGCGGACTACGCAGCCACGCTGGCAGCGGAGGTACGCGCGGCGCCCGGCCTGATCTACGGCTACACCGCCGACCTGGACACCGCCGCCCACGTGTTCGGCATCGGCTCACCAGCCTGGCACGAAGCGGCGAGCGGGGTCGACGCCCTGCTGCGCAGCGTGGCCGAGGCGCTGCCGGCGAACGCCGTGCTGCTGGTCACCGCCGACCACGGCGGTCTCAACGTGCCCACGGACGCCCGCATCGACATGGACGCCGACCCGCGGCTCACGGCGGGTGTGCGGGTGGTGGCGGGCGAACCGCGGGTGCGCTACCTGCACACCGAACCCGGCGCCGCCGACGACGTGGTGGCCACCTGGACCGAGCTGCTCGCCGGCCGCGCGCAGGTCCGCACCCGGGCCCAGGCCGTCGCATCGGGCGTCTTCGGGCCGGTCCGCCCCGACCACCTGCCCCGGATCGGCGATGTCGTGGTCACCTGCACCGGCGAGGCGGCAATCCTGGCGACCGGCCACGAACCGCCGGAGTCGGCCCGTCTCGTCGGCTTTCACGGCGCGGCGACCGCCGCGGAACGGGCAATTCCGCTGATCGAAATTCGGAGCGAACTCAAATGTTGAGTCAGGTGGCTGACACCACCGGCTCGGGATAGGTTGAGAGCGTGGATCTGCTGGTCGCGGGCCACGGCTGAGGAGATGTAGCGATGGATTACGGCTGCCTGGCACCGGAGATCAACTCGGCGCGAATGTATGCCGGTCCCGGCGCGGGATCGTTGCTGGCGGCCGCGACAGCCTGGAACCAGTTGGCCGACGGGCTGGATGAAGCGGCAGCCGACTTCCGGAGCGTGACCACCCGGCTCAACGGCGGGTGGCAGGGTCACGCCGCCATCGCGATGACCCAGGCCGCCGCGCCCTACCTGGGCTGGCTGGGCGCCGCCGCCGCCAAAGGCCGGCAGACGGCCGCACATGCCGCGGCAGCCGCGAGTGCTTACGAAGAAGCGCATGCAGCGGTGGTGCCTCCTGCCGTCGTCGCCGCCAACCGGTCCCGGCGCACCTCGATGGCCAGCACCAATTCGCTGGGCCAGGACAGCGAGTCGATCGCCACCGTCGACGCCGACTACGAACAGATGTGGGCCCGGGACGTCGAAGCCATGTACAGCTACGCCGACGCGGCTGCCGCGGCCTCCCGGGTGACGCCGTTCACCTCGGCGCCGCTGGCCGTCGACCTGCCGGTGCTCGCCAGGTCGGGCGAGGTCAGCGACCCCGACGTGATCGCGGCCGGATCGCAACTGATCTCCAGCCTTCCGCAGGCACTGCAGGCGCTCGCGTCGTCGCCGTCGGCCGCCTTCGATGCCGCGCTGATGTCGATGTCCTCCTCGCTGGTGCGGCTGGGTTCGTTGGCCGCGCCGGTGAAATTCCCGATGCAGCTGCTGAATTTCCTGGGCCGCGGACCCCGGCGGGCGGCGGCTTCGGTGACGGCACGCTGGGGCGGTGGGGCGCGTATAGGTCGATTGTCGGTGCCGCCGGCCTGGAGCGACATCGAACCGCCCAGCCCGGTCAGCGTGGACTTCCGCGCCTCTGCCCGCCGGATGCGGATGATCGGCGGGCGGGCCGTCTGCGCGCGGCTGATCTGCTCCTGACTCAGAGCGGGGTCACGTAGGCCGAGCTGATGCCGCCGTCGACCAGGAACGTCGACGCGGTGATGAACGACGCGTCGTCACTGGCCAAAAACGCCACCGCGGCGGCGATCTCGTCCGGATCGGCGAACCGGCCCAGCGGCACGTGCACCAGCCGGCGCGCCGCCCGCTCCGGGTCTTTGGCGAAAAGTTCCTGCAGCAGCGGTGTATTCACCGGACCCGGGCACAGCGCGTTGACGCGGATGCCCTGCCGGGCGAACTGCACACCGAGTTCGCGTGACATGGCCAGCACGCCCCCCTTGGAGGCGGTGTAGGAGATCTGTGACGTCGCCGAACCCAGCACTGCGACAAAGGATGCCGTGTTGATGATCGCACCCCTGCCGGCCGGCACCATGTGCCGCAACGCCGCCCGGCAGCACAGGTACACCGACTTCAGGTTGACGTCCTGCACGTGCTGCCAGGCCGCCAGTTCGGTGTGCTCGATCAGATCGTCCTCCGGCGGTGAGATACCGGCGTTGTTGAACGCGATGTCGACCCCACCGCAGGTGTGGGCGGCGGCGTCGAACAGCTTGTTCACCGACTCCTCGTCGGAAACGTCGACGTGCACATACAGACCGGACAGTTGCTCGGCGGCCGCGCCGCCGGCCTCGCCGTCGATGTCGGCGATGACGATGGTGGCACCCTCGGCGTGCATGCGGCGGGCGGTGGCCAAACCGATGCCGCTGCCGCCGCCGGTGATGACGGCCACCCGCCCGGCCAGCCGTTGCGTCAGGTTGATCACGGACTCTCCTTGATCGCGATGAAGACGTTCTTGGTCTCGGTGAAGTGCAGCGGCGCATCGGGTCCGAGCTCGCGGCCCAGCCCCGACTGCTTGAATCCGCCGAACGGGGTGCTGTAACGGACCGAGGAATGCGAATTCACCGACAGGTTGCCGGACTCGACCGCGCGGGACACCCGCAGCGCCCGGGACAGATCGTCGGTCCAGATCGACCCGGACAGACCGTATTCGGTGTCGTTGGCCAGCTCGACGGCGTCCGCCTCGTCGTCGAAGGCCAGCACCGTGACCACCGGTCCGAAGATCTCGTCGGTGACGCTGCGGTCACCGCGTTGCGGGGTGAGAACCGTTGGTGGGAACCAGAATCCGGGGCCGGCCGGGGCGACGCCCTGAAACGCGACCGGGGCACCGTCGGGCACGTAGGAGGCCACCCTGGCGCGGTGCGCCGCCGATACCAGCGGGCCCATCTCGGTGTCGCGCTGGGCGGGATCGCCGACCACCACGGCTTTGACGGCCGGCTCCAGCAGTTCCATGAACCGCTCATAGACGTTGCGCTGCACCAGGATTCGGCTGCGGGCGCAGCAATCCTGTCCAGCGTTGTCGAACACCCCGGCCGGTGCGGTCGCGGCCGCACGCTCCAGATCGCAGTCGTCGAAGACGATGTTGGCGCTCTTGCCGCCCAGTTCCAGCGTCACCCGTTTGACCGCCGCTGCCGCGCCGGCCATCACCTTCTTGCCGACGTCGGTGGACCCGGTGAACACCACTTTGCGGATGTCGGGGTGGGTGACGAACCGCTCCCCCACCACCGCACCCTGGCCGGGCAACACCTGCAGCAGGTCCGGGTCCAATCCGGCCGCGGCGGCCAGCTCACCGATTCGCATGGTGCTCAGCGGCGTCCATTCGGCAGGCTTGACCAGTACCGCATTGCCCGCCGCCAGAGCGGGCGCGATGGCCCAGGTCGCGATCACCATCGGGAAGTTCCACGGGGTGATCACCCCGACCACGCCCATCGGTTCGTGGAAGGTGACGTCGATGCCGCCCGCCACCGGAATCTGCTTGCCGCACAGTCGTTCCGGGCTGCCGGCGTAATACTGCAGCACATCGCGGACGTTGCCGGCCTCCCATTCGGCCGAGGTGATCGGGTGTCCGGAGTTGGCCACTTCCAGCGCGGCCAGTTCGTCGAGGTGGGCGTTGACGGCGGCGGCGAACGCCCGCAGGCCGGCGGCGCGGTCGGCCGGCGCGAGCCTGGCCCACCGTTTCTGGGCCGCCCGGGCGCGGCCCACCGCGTCGTCGACGGCCGCCGCGTCGGCGTGCTCCACCGAGCGCAGCACTGCCGCGGTGGCGGGGTTGAGCAGCTGTACCGCAGTCACCGGCGCGTCCTTGCCGCGTCGACCAACGCAGTGAACAGCCGCAGGTCGTCCAGCGACTTCTCCGGGTGCCATTGCACCGCAAGGCAGAACGTGTCACCGGGCAGCTCCACGGACTCGACCACCCCGTCGGCGTCCCAGGCACCGACCACGAGTCCGTCGCCCACCTTGTCGATGGCCTGGTGGTGATAGCACGGCACGTCGGTGGACTCACCCAGCAACGCCGCCACCCGGGTGCCCGCCACCGTGCGCACCGGCAGCCTGCTGAACACCCCGTCGCCGGCCCGGTGCCCGGAGTGGCCGAGCACCTCGGGCAGATGCTGGTGCAGGGTGCCGCCGAAGGCGACGTTGAGGATCTGCGCGCCCCGGCAGATACCCAGCACCGGCAGCCGCCGGTCCAGCGCGGCCCGCAGCAACGCGAACTCCCAGGCGTCCCGGTCGGTGCGCGGCGCATCGGTGGTGGGGTGCGGCTGTTGGCCGTAGCAGGCAGGGTCCAGGTCGTACCCCCCGGTGATTACCAGCGCACCCAGGCGGTCGAGCAGCGCATCGACGGTGTCGGGCGCCACCGGCTGCGGCGGCAGCAGGACCGGGACGCCACCGGCGAGCGCCACGCCCTCGAAGTAGTCGGCGGGCAGGTAGGCGGCCGGGATGTCCCAGACCCCGGTGCGGACCTGCTCCCGATACATGGTGAGCCCGACGACCGGAGCTCGCGCGCTGTCCCTAGAGCCGTTCAAAGCCACGAATCCTCTCCCAGTCGGTGACCGCCGCGTTGAACGCCGCCTGTTCCACGTGCGCGTTGTTGAGGTAGTGGGCGACCACCTCGTCGCCGAACGCCGCACGGGCACGTGACGAGGCCCCGAATGCCGCGGCCGCCTCGGTGAGCGTGCCGGGCAGTCGCTCCACATCCTGGGCCTCGTAAGCATTCCCGAGGTACGGCTCGCCGAGCTCGAGACCCTGCTCGATACCGTACAACCCGCCCGCGACGAGCGCCGCCACGGCGAGGTACTGGTTGACGTCGCCGCCGGGAACCCGGCACTCGACGCGGATACTCGGTCCGTGCCCGACCACCCGCAGCGCGCAGGTGCGGTTGTCCAGGCCCCAGGCCACCGCGGTGGGCGCGAAGCTGCCGTCGGCAAAACGCTTGTAGGAGTTGATGTTCGGCGCATAAAACAGCGTGAACTCCCGCACGGTGGCCAGCAGCCCGGCGATGAAGCTCCGGAAGGTGGTCGACATACCCTGTGGCGCATCGGGATCGGAGAAAACCGAGCCCTCGGTGTCGCGCAGCGAGACATGGATATGGCAGCTGTTGCCTTCGCGCGCATCGTATTTCGCCATGAACGTCAGGCTCTTGCCGTGCCGGTCGGCGATCTCTTTGGCACCGTTCCTGTACACCGCGTGGTTGTCACAGGTGACCAGCGCCTGGTCGTAGCGGAAGCCGATCTCCTGCTGGCCGGCATTGCATTCGCCTTTGCTGGCCTCCACCCGCAGCCCCGCGCCCTGCATGCCCAGCCGGATATCGCGCAGCAGCGGCTCCATCCGCGTGGACGCCGCGATCGCGTAGTCGATGTTGTAGTCGCTGGCCGGGGTCAGGTCACGGTAACCGCCGGCCCAGGCCTGCCGGTAGGACTGGTCGAAGACGATGAATTCCAGCTCGGTGGCGACGTCGGCGACCAGCCCACGCTCGCCCAGCCGATCGAGTTGGCGGCGCAGCACCGCCCGCGGCGACACCGCGACCGGACTGCCGTCGGCCCAGGACAGGTCGGCCAGGACCAACGCTGTGCCCGGCAGCCACGGCACACGGCGCAGCGTGCTCAGGTCCGGTGTCATCGTCATGTCGCCGTAGCCGGTCTCCCAGCTCGACATCGCATACCCGGCAACGGTGTTCATGTCGACGTCGACGGCCAGCAGATAGCTGCAACACTCGGCGCCGTGCCCGGCCACCTCGTCGACGAAGAACCGGCCCGCCACCCGCTTGCCGACCAGCCGGCCCTGCATGTCGGTGAACGCCACGATGACGGTGTCGATGTCACCGGCAGCGACCAGCCGTTCCAGGTCAGCCTCGGAGAACCCAGTCATGCTCGTCAGTCAACCACCTGGAAACCTCACCAACCGCTGGTACGCAGGATGATCTCGGTGGCCAGCTGCGCGGTCGTCTCGTGCGCGCTGCGCCGCCCGAGCATCTCCACCACCCGGTAGTCACCGAAGACGAAGCGCTGGCTGTCCCGGGCGGCGTCGCGCACGGTCGGCACGCTCACCAACACGGTGGTGGCGATTTCCACCGGCGGGCACGTGTCGTCGGGCCCCTCGCCGCCGTTGATCCGCGGATGTGGCCGGTCGATCGCGACCAGTCCGGCGAAGCGACCCAACTTGGTGGCGGCCAGCACCCACGCCAACTCCGCGCCGCTGCGATCGCCGACCACCACCGCCCAGCCGATCCCGAGCGAATCGAGGATGCCGATCACCGACTTCGGGGTCAGGCGCGGGTCGGCGCCGATCACGACGGTGCGCAGCGAGGCGTTGTGCAGTCGCTCGCAGAGGGGGTCGTAGGCGGCGGGGGCGCGTTGCTCGGCGGCCAGCACCACCACGACAGTGCCCTTCTCCGGGCCGGACACGCCCACCGGGACCGGGAAGCCGTCGTGCGTGGTCATCATCGTCGGGGGCACCACCGCAAATTACCGGAAATCGCCGCCCCGGGCAGCGGACGGCATCGCTGTGTGGGCCGGCCCCGACACTGGACGGCAACTCAGGGCAGCGTGAGGATTTCGGCCCCGGTTTCGGTGACCAGCAGCGTGTGCTCGAACTGCGCGGTCCACTTGCGATCACGGGTGACCACTGTCCAACCGTCGTCCCAGATCTCGTAGTCCAGCCCACCCAGGTTGATCATCGGCTCGATGGTGAACGTCATCCCCGGCTGAATTACCGTGTCGACGGCGGGCTGGTCGTAGTGCAGCACGACCAACCCGTTGTGGAATGTGGTGCCGATCCCGTGCCCGGTGAAGTCACGAACCACGTTGTAGCCGAACCGATTTGCGTAGGCTTCGATGACGCGTCCGATCACCGACAGTGCCCGGCCGGGCTTGACGGCCTTGATCGCCCGCATCGTCGCCTCGTGGGTGCGCTCGACCAGCAGGCGGTGCTCCTCAGAGACGTCGCCGGCCAAAAACGTCGCGTTGGTGTCGCCGTGTACGCCGTTGATGTAGGCGGTGACGTCGATGTTGACGATGTCGCCGTCCTCGATCACCGTCGAGTCGGGAATGCCGTGGCAGATCACCTCGTTGAGCGAGGTGCAGCACGATTTCGGGAAGTGCTTGTAGCCCAGCGTCGACGGGTACGCCCCGTTGTCGACCATGTATTCGTGGGCGATGCGGTCGAGTTGGTCGGTGGTGACGCCCGGGGCGACGGCCTTGCCGGCTTCCTGCAGCGCCCGGGCCGCGATCTGGCCGGCGACGCGCATCTTCTCGATGACCTCGGGCTCCTGCACCCACGGCTCGGTGCCTTCCTTGGCCGTGGATTTGCCGACGTATTCCGGGCGCGCGATCCACGTGGGTACCGGCAGCGTCGGGGACAGCACGCCGGGGGAAAGCGCGGTACGAGCGGGCATGGCAGACAGCTTAGCGAGGCGCACCCGGCGCTGCCGCTACGAGCGGCCGTCGAACAGGTGCGGGCGGCGCAGCAGCGCCCGGCGCGGACCGCGAATGATCACCGAGCCGAACACCAGCTGACCGGTCAGCACGACGTGCGGATTGCCTTCCGCCGGCGGGTCTTTGCGACGATCGCTCGCGCTGCCCACGTAGGCCTCGACATTGTCGATGGAGGCGCTGGCGCCCTCCGGCAGACGCAGATCGAGGTTGCCGAATTTCATGTCGATCTCAATGACGACCACGGGCCCCGCGAAGCGCGCCTTGGTGAGATCGAGGTCGATGTTGCCGAACCTGCGCACCAGCGTGAGCCGGGTCGGCACCGTCCACTCCCCGTGCCGCTTGAGCGAACCGGCCCAGCCGCGCAGTTCCACCCGGTCGGTGGCGGAGCTGACGATCGCACCTGGTCCGGGCAGGTCACCGACCAGGCTGTCGAGCTCGTTGCGGGTCCGCGCATAGGCCACCTGGGTGGACCGTTGCTCGAACTCGTCGATGTCGATCAGCCCGAGCGCCAGGGCATTGTGCAGGCGGCGCATGGTGCCGTTGCGGTCGGCGTCGGAGACCCGCAACGCCATGTCCCCGTCCGTCACGGCCTACTCCGGTCTTTCGCGCACACCCTCGCAACTTACCGCCGCCGGCGGGTTCGATGGCTATCAGGCCAGGTAGCCCGGCGGCAGCGAGTCGAACATCACTTTGGTCATCCGGACCGCGTATTCCGAGCTGCCGCCCCCGACGATCAGCGCCGCGAAAGCCAGGTCGCCGCGGTATCCGGCGAACCAGGAATGCGAGCCGCCCGCGAATTCGGCCTCACCGGTCTTGCCGTAGACCTCCCCGCACCCGGCGATCTCCTTGGCGGTCCCGTTGGTCACGACGAGCCGCATCATCGGCCGCAGTGCCTCCACCATCTTCGGGCTGATCGGGGTGTTGTCGCCGTTGACCGTGGTCGGCCGGCCGGCGATCAGCTGCGGCACCGGGGTTTTGCCGGCGGCGACGGTGGCCGCCACCAGGGCCATGCCGAACGGGCTGGCCAGCACCCGACCCTGCCCGAAGCCGTCCTCGGTGCGCTCGGTCAGATCCACTGTCGGCGGTACTGAGCCGGTCACCGTGGTGATGCCCTCGACCTGGTAGTCCAGTCCGATCCCGTAGCGGGTGGCCGCCTGGGTCAGCCCGCGCGGTGGGAGTTTGCTGCTCAGTTCGGCGAAGGTGGTGTTGCAGGAACTGGCGAAGGCACGCGACAGCGGCACCACGCCGAGGTCGAAGCCGCCGTAGTTCGGGATGGTGCGATGGCCGATGTCCAGGTGGCCGGGGCAACCCAGCATGGTGTTGGGGGTCGCCATGTCGCGGTCGACGGCCGCGCCGGCGGTGACCATCTTGAAGGTCGAACCCGGTGGATACAGGCCGGTGGTGGCCGGCAGGCCCTCGGCGCTGGCCCCGGCGTTCTGTGCGATGGCCAGGATCTCCCCGGTCGACGGCTTGATCACCACCAGCATCGCCTTGCCGCCGCGGGTGTCCACCGCGTGCTGCGCGGCGTTCTGCACGGCTCGGTCCAGGGTGATCGACACCGACGGCGCCGGCGAACCCTCGACTTCGTGCAACACCGCGACGTCCACACCGTTCTGGTTGGTGCTGACGATGCGCCAACCGGCCTGGCCGTCGAGCTGGTCGATCACGGCCTTGCGCACTTCGCTCATCACTGCCGGCGCGAAGTGGGGATCGGTGGCCAACAGTTCGGGTCGTGGTGTGATGACGACGCCGGGAAGCTGGCCGATCGCCGGAAAGACCCGGTTGCTGTCGTCGGGCAGCAGGGTGACCAGGTCGACGGGCCGGTTCGCCGAGCTGGCGGTCTCGGCAAGCAACTGCGGGTCGTTGAGCTGGTCGTTGAAGGGACGCAACGCGTCGATCACCGCATGCGATGTCGCGCTCAGTTCCGGCCCGGCCTGGGTGGCGTCCAGCGAATAGTTGTACAGATAACCCGGGGCCAGCACATCGGTGCCGCCGAATTCGTTGACCGAAGCGCGCCGGGGCTGGTCGGCACGCAGTGCGAACGTCTGGTGTTCGCCCAGCTTGGGGTGCAGCCCGGTCGGGGTCCAGCGCACCTGCCACCGTCCCTCGTCGCGGGCCATTTTCAGCTGGCCGTCATAGCTCCAGGTCCGGTTCTTTGGTAGATGCCAGGTGAAGCGATACACCACCATGCCGGTGTCCTCGGCGTACTTCGAGCTCAGCACCTGGGCGTCGAGATGGGTGGCCTGCAGGCCGGCCCATGCGGCGTTGAGTGCTTCGCGGGCCTCGTTGGGCGCGTCGCTGAGTTGCGCGGCGGTTGCGGTGTCGCCGACCGACAGCGCGGCCAGGAACTTCTCGGCGGCCGGTCCGGGGCCCTCGGGTTTCGGGGTGCACCCGGGCAGGATCGTCAGCACGATCAGCAGACCGACCACCGCTGTTGCCAATGTTGTTTTTGTGACCATCGATGCTGATGTTAAAGCTGTGACCGCGCGACGGCGGCCGACACACCGAGACCGAACCGTTATGGCTTGGACCCGGTCGGGCCCGGCGCGGTCAGTCCAGCAAGATGGTGGCGAAGGTGCCGACTTCTTTGAACCCGATCCGGGCGTAAGCGGCCCGCGCCACCGTGTTGAAGTCGTTCACGTACAGGCTGGCGATCCGCCCGCTGCCGACGATCACGGCGGCCAGCGTCGCGGTCCCGGCCGTGCCCATTCCGCGGCCGCGCAGCTCGGGATGGACCCACACACCCTGGATCTGTCCGACCGATGGCGACTGTGATCCGACTTCGGCCTTGAACACGACCTGGCCGTTTTCGAAGCGCGCCCACGCCCGTCCGGCCGCGATCAGGCTGGCCACCCGGCGGCGATAGCCACGGCCGCCGTCGCCGAGCCGCGGATCGACGCCGACTTCGCCGATGAACATGTCCACGGCGGCCACCAGATAGGCATCGAGTTCCTCCGGGCGCACCTGGCGCACTTCGGTGTCCAGCGTGCACTGGGGATGGGAGTTCAGCGCCATCAGCGGCTGGTCGGCGCGCACGTCACGCGCCGGACCCCAGGCCGGTTCCAGACGCTGCCACATCGGCAGCACCAGATCGGCCCGCCCGACCAGCGACGAACACCGCCGCGCCGTGCTCTTGGCCTCGTCGGCGAACGCATTCAGATCGATCAGGTTGCCCCGCAACGGAATCAGGTTGGCGCCGGCGAAGCACAGCGACTCGTCCACACCGCCGCGCGTCCACAGTTCCCCGCCGATCGAATTGGGCTCCACGCCGTAATCGGCGACGCGCGCGGCCACCATGCACGATTCGACCGGGTTCTCGCCGAGGACGCGCCATACGGCGGCGGCATCACGCACCACCGACACCCGTCTCTCGCCAACCAGGCGCAAGATGGGCGGAGCCGACATCTCAAAACTCTCTGTCGTGCGTGTCGAGGGCCGGTGAGTCAGGCCTCTATCAGCTTACGGTCACAATAGGCGAACCGCTCGCTGCCGTCCCGGGATTCTCGGTCGCGTCGGCCTCCGAGCCCATCTGCTCGGCCAGCCGCATGGCCTCTTCGATCAGCGTCTCGACGATCTGCGATTCGGGCACCGTCTTGATCACTTCGCCCTTGACGAAGATCTGGCCTTTGCCGTTGCCGGAAGCCACGCCCAGGTCCGCCTCGCGGGCCTCGCCGGGGCCGTTGACCACGCACCCCATCACCGCGACGCGCAGCGGCACGTCGAGTCCGTCCAGTCCGGCGGTCACCTCGTTGGCCAAGGTGTAGACGTCGACCTGAGCGCGACCGCAGGACGGGCAGGACACGATCTCCAGACCGCGCGGGCGCAGATTGAGCGACTCCAGGATCTGGGTGCCGACTTTCACTTCCTCGACCGGGGGCGCGGAGAGCGAGACCCGGATGGTGTCGCCGATGCCCCTGGACAGCAGCGCACCGAAGGCGACGGCGGACTTGATGGTGCCCTGGAACGCCGGTCCGGCTTCGGTGACACCCAGATGCAGCGGATAGTCGCACTGCTCGGCCAGCTGCTGGTAGGCCGCGACCATGATCACCGGGTCGTTGTGCTTGACGCTGATCTTGATGTTGCCGAAACCGTGCTCCTCGAACAGCGAGGCCTCCCACAGCGCCGACTCGACCAGCGCCTCCGGGGTGGCCTTGCCGTACTTCTGCATGAAGCGCTTGTCCAGCGAACCCGCGTTGACGCCGATACGGATCGGGATGCCGGCGGCGCCGGCGGCTTTGGCCACCTCGCCGACCCGGCCGTCGAACTCTTTGATGTTGCCGGGATTGACGCGGACGGCCGCGCACCCGGCGTCGATGGCGGCGAAGATGTACTTCGGTTGGAAGTGGATGTCGGCGATGACCGGGATCTGGCTGTGCTTGGCGATCTCGGCCAGTGCGTCGGCGTCCTCTTGGCGCGGGCATGCCACCCGGACGATGTCGCAGCCGGCCGCGGTCAACTCGGCGATCTGCTGCAACGTGGTGTTGACGTCATGGGTTTTGGTGGTGCACATCGACTGCACCGCTATCGGATGGTCGCTGCCCACCCCGACGTCGCGCACCATCAGCTGACGCGTTTTACGGCGGGGAGCCAGCGTGGGCGCCGGGGGCTGCGGCAGGCCCAGGCCAACGGTCACTGTTCTGCCTTCTCTCTATTTACTGGAACAGGCGGATCGGGTTGACCAGGTCGGCGGTGACGGTCAACAGCATGTACCCGACCACGAAAATCAGCACGACGTAGGTCGCCGGCATCAATTTCAGATAGTTCACCGGGGCGGCGGCCACCTTGCCGCGCGCCGACCGGATCGTGTTGCGGATCTTCTCGTACACCGCGACCGCGATGTGGCCGCCGTCGAACGGCAACAACGGCAACAGATTGATCGCGCCCAGGATGAGGTTCAGCTGGGCCAGGAAGAACCAGAACGCCACCCACAGGCCGTGGTCGACGGTGTCGCCGCCGATGATGCTGGCGCCGACGACGCTCATCGGGGTCTGCGGGTCCCGCTCTCCGCCGCCGATGGCATTGACCAGGGCACCGACCTTGGTCGGGATGGCGGCCAGCGATTTGCCGACCTCGACGGTCAACTGCCCGGCGAAGACGAACGTTCCCGGCACCGCGGTGAGCACGTTGTAATGGGTGGGTTCGTTACGGGTGGCGCCCACCCCGATGGCGCCGACCGTGGCGGGTTCGAGTTGCTTGCCCTGCGCGTTGGGGACGTAGCGCTGGGTGGATTCGACGGTCACGTTCGTGGTGATGGTCCTGCCGTCCCGCTCGACGACGACCGGGACGGTGCCGTGCAGCTTGCGCACCGCGGTGGCCATTTCCTCGAACGAGGACACCGGGGTGTCCCCCACCTTGACCACCACGTCACCGACCCGGATCCCGGCCTGGGCCGCGGGGCCCGGACCGTTGCACTTGTCCAGCTTGCCTTTGCTGGTTTCCGGTGCCACGCAGCTGACTTCGCCGACGACGGCTTTGGTGGACGGGTGCAGGTTGGGCAGTCCCCAGATCAGCGCGATCGCGTACATCAGCACCAGGCAGATGACGAAGTTCATGCCCGGCCCGGCGAACAGCACCGCCACCCGCTTCCAGGTGGCCTGCTTGTACATCGCGCGGTCCTCCTCGTCAGGCGCGAGTTCCTCGACCGGCGTCATCCCGGCGATATCGCAGAAGCCGCCCGCCGGAATGGCCTTGAAGCCGTACTGGGTCTCGCCGCGCCGGGTGGACCACAGCGTGGGACCGAAGCCGACGAAGTAGCGGCGCACCTTCATGCCGGTGGCGCGCGCGGCCCACATGTGTCCGCACTCGTGCAGGGCGACCGAGATGAGGATGGCAAGTGCGAACAGCACAATGCCGACGACGAACATCATCAGCCTGATACGACCTTTCTCACGCCAGCGACTCCGACCGACGCCGAGCTTGTTTTCGCGATCGCGCGCTGTGCCCGCTCGCGGGCCCAGCGCTGCGCCTCGAGTACCTCATCCACGGTAGCGGGTACCTGGCCGAATTGCGGGGCCCACCGGTCGGCGGCGTGCAACACATCAGCGACGGTGTGCACGATCGCGGGGAATCCGATCCGGCCGTCGAGGAAGGCCGCAGCCGCCTCTTCGTTGGCCGCGTTGTAGATGGCGGTCATGCAGCCGCCTGTTTCGCCGGCCGCGCGGGCCAGTTCCACGGCCGGAAAGACGTCGCTGTCCAGCGGCTCGAATTCCCAGGTCGACGCCGTGCTGAAATCACACGCGGCGGCGGCACCGCTGACCCGGTGCGGCCAGCCCAGCGCCAGCGAGATCGGCAGCTTCATGTCCGGCGGACTGGCCTGGGCGATCGTCGAGCCGTCGATGAAGGTGACCATCGAGTGCACGATCGACTGCGGGTGCACGACGACATCGATGCGGTCGTAGGGGATGCCGAAAAGCAGGTGGGTTTCGATGAGCTCGAGCCCCTTGTTGACCAGCGTGGCCGAGTTCAGCGTGTTCATCGGCCCCATCGACCAGGTCGGATGCGCGCCGGCTTGCTCGGGGCTCACGCCGTGCAGGTCGTCGGCCGACCAGCCCCGGAACGGCCCGCCCGAGGCCGTCAGCACCAGCTTGGCGACCTCGTCGGCGGTGCCCCCGCGCAGGCACTGGGCCAGCGCGGAGTGTTCGGAGTCCACCGGCACGAGCTGGCCCGGGCGCGCCGCTGCCAGCACGAGAGGTCCGCCGGCGATCAGAGATTCCTTGTTGGCCAGGGCGAGGCGGGCACCGGATTCCAGTGCGGCCAGCGTCGGCCCCAACCCGAGGGCGCCGACCAGGGCGTTGAGCACGACGTCGGCGTCGGTGTCCTGGACCAGCCGGGTGGCGGCATCGGGGCCGCGGTAGGGAATGTCGCCGGCCCGCTCCGCGGCGGCCGCGTCGGCCACCGCGATGTTGGTCACCCCGGTCTCGGAACGCTGCCGCAGCAGCGTGTCCATATTGTGACCACCGGCGGCCAGCCCGACCACCTCGAAGCGGTCCGGGTTGGCGGCGATGACCTCGAGCGCCTGGGTACCGATCGAGCCGGTGCTGCCCAGCACCAGCACCCGCAACCGGCGTTCGGCCGGCCCGTCATCGCCGATAGTCACCCGTCCATTGTGCCGCCAGGCACCGTCAGACGATCATCGAGCCGCGAGGCACCGTCCAAAATCAGTCCGCGGCGGGCACCGTACCGAATGACTGACATGTTGACCCTCGCCCTAGTCGGCTTCGTCGGTGGCCTGATCACCGGGATCTCGCCGTGCATCCTGCCGGTCCTACCGGTCATCTTCTTCTCCGGAGCCCAGCGCACGCCGACCGCTCAATCCGACAGCGCGGTGGCGGTCAAGCCAGAACAGTCCCGCGCGCAGCGGACCCGGCCCTATCGGGTGATCGGCGGTCTGGTGCTCAGCTTCAGCGTGGTCACCCTGCTGGGCTCGGCGCTGCTGTCAGCGCTGCGACTGCCCCAGAACGCACTTCGGTGGGCGGCACTGATCGCATTGCTGGCGATCGGTGTGGGCCTGGTGTTCCCGCGCTTCGAACAACTGCTGGAACGGCCGTTCGCCCGCCTACCGCAACGTCACATCGGCAGTGCCGCCGATGGATTCGGTCTCGGCCTGGCACTGGGCGTGCTCTACGTCCCGTGTGCGGGCCCGGTGCTGGCCGCCATCGTCGTAGCCGGGGCCACCGCGAAGGTCGGCGTGGGCACCGTGGTGCTCACCGCGGCGTTCGCTATAGGTGCTGCGGTGCCATTGTTGTTCTTCGCACTGGCTGGACAGCGGATCACCCAGCGCGTCAGCGCCTTTCGACGGCGGCAACGCGAGATCCGGATCGGCGCGGGAATCGTCACTATTCTGCTCGCGGTCGCCCTGGTGTTCGACCTGCCCGCGGTGTTGCAGCGAGCGATTCCCGACTACACCTCGTCGTTGCAGCAGCAGGTCGCCGGATCACGGCAGGTCCAGGAAAGGTTGCGGGGCGTCGCCAGCGGGCAGCTGGCCGATTGCAGCAATGCGTCGACCCAGCTCCAGAACTGCGGTGCGGCACCGGATTTCAAAGGGATCACCAGATGGCTGAACACCCCCGGCGGCGCACCGGTCGCCCTGGATTCGTTGCGCGGCAAGGTCGTACTGGTCGACTTCTGGGCCTACTCGTGCATCAACTGCCAGCGCGCCATCCCGCATGTGGTCGGCTGGTATCGGGCTTACCGGGACAGTGGGTTGGCGGTGATCGGCGTGCACACGCCCGAGTACGCCTTCGAGAAGGTGCCCGCCAACGTCGCCCAGGGTGCGGCCGATCTGGACATCACCTACCCGGTCGCATTGGACGACAACTACTCCACGTGGACCAACTACCACAACCTGTACTGGCCGGCCGAATACCTCATCGACGCCGACGGCGTGGTGCGGCACACCAAGTTCGGCGAAGGTGACTACAAGCAGACCGAGTTGCTGATCAGGCAGTTGCTTGCCGACGCCCAGCCCGGTGTCCGGCTTCCTGAGCCTGTCGACGCACCGGATCTGACACCCACCACTGTGCTGACCCCGGAGACGTACTTCGGTGTCGGCAAAGCCGCCAACTTCGGTGGCGGCGGCGCATACGACGAAGGCGCGGCGACGTTCAGCTACCCGCCGAACCTGGCGTCCGACAAGTTCGCACTGCGCGGCCGCTGGTCACTGGACTATCAGGGCGCCACCGCCGGCGGCGACGACTCGACGGTCAAACTCAACTACCACGCCAAGGACGTGTACGTGGTGGTCGGCGGCACCGGCACCCTGAGCGTGACGCGGGACGGCAAGACCACGACGCTAGCCATCAACGGACCCCCGACCAGCCATCGGATGGTGGCCGGCGAGGCGCTTGCCACCGCAACCGTCGAGGTGCGCGCCAGTAAGGGCTTGCAGTTTTTCTCGTTCACTTACGGCTGAACCCATCCAGGTGTCGGTCCACTCCGAATCACTGGGGTCGGGGGGTCTCAGCACATAGCGACAAGCAAAGGAACGAGCGACGATGAAGACGCAGAATTCAATCGCAGCAACCGGTTTCGCGGCCGCCCTGGTGGCCTGCGCGGTAGCTGTGTCCCCGACCGCGTCGGCGGCCGATCTGGTGGGCCCGGGTTGTGGGGATTATGCAGCCATGAACCCCACCGGTCCGGCTTCGGTGCAGGGCATGTCGCAGGTCCCGGTGACCGAGGCAGCCGCGAACAACCCGATGCTGACCATGCTGACCTCGGCGCTGTCCGGCGGGCTCAACCCGCAGGTGAACCTCGTCGACACCCTCAACAGCGGCCAGTACACGGTGTTCGCGCCCACCGACGCCGCCTTCGCCAAGTTGCCGGCGGCCACCGTCGAGCAGCTCAAGACCGACGCACCGATGCTGACCAGCATCCTGACCTACCACGTGGTCAACGGTCAGGCCAGTCCAGCCAGGGTCGCCGGCACCCACCCGACTCTGCAGGGCGCCAGCCTGATGGTGACCGGCCAAGGCAACAACATCCGGGTCAACAATGCCGGCCTGGTCTGCGGCGGCGTCTCGACGGCCAACGCTCAGGTGTACATGATCGACACGGTGCTGATGCCGCCGTCGTAACAGGTGCTTCGCTGCTCGCCGGCGGACGGCTGTGCCAGAATGTCAGGGTCTGAATCCAGTCCAACCGGAGGGATCGCCGTGGCAAGTACTGAGGTGGAGCCGTACGCCGGCGTCGACGAAGCTGAGGTGCCGTCCGCGCGGTGGGGCTGGAGCAGGATCAACTACCGCACCTGGTACGGCGTCGGTATCGCCAGCATCGTGCTGCTGCTGGCGTTCCTGCGCGGCAACCACGTGGGACACGTCGAGGACATCTTCTGTGTCGGGTTCGCCGTGGTCGTGCTGTTCATTCTGGTTCGCGACATCTGGGGACGACGCCGCGGCTGGTTGCGGTAACCCGGCCTCAGCCGGGCCCGGCAGGACCACCCTGCCGGTGCGGTGCGGCGCGGTTGCGTCGGCGCCGCCCGGCGCCCAGCGCCGCAATCACCACCAGCGCCAAGCCCAGCAACCACGGCCAGCCGCCATGCTGATGCACCCAGCCCGCGACGGCGCCCTGCAGTCGTCCGGCAGCGGCGATCACCGCATCGTCGGGACTGCCGTTCGCGGTGAAAAGCCGAACCTCATAGAGGCCGTAGTAGCCGACGTACAGGCCGGTCAGGATCAGCACCACCCCGCCGGCCCGGCTGACACACGGTAAAACCCGGCGCACGCGCTCGACCAGCGTGGCGCTCGCCGTGGCCGCCGCCACCGCCAGGACCCCCACCACCAACGACAGCCCGGCCACGTAGGCGGCGTAGACCGCGATGCCGTCGAGCACCGAACCGCTGCGCAGCCCGGCGCCGGTGACCGCCAGAAAAGGTCCGACGGTGCACGACAACGAGGCGATCGCGTAGCTGACGCCATAGCCGAACATCGAACCCAACCGCGCGGTCGGCGCCCAGCGCGGACCGAACGGGTTCGGTGCCGGCAGCTCCCGCCCGGCCAACAGCCAACCGCCGAGGCCGATCATCACCAGCCCGATCAGCACCGTCGCATACGGCAGGTAGCGCTGCACCGTCGCACCGGCCGAGATGGTCAGCAGCCCGAAGGCGCCGAACACCGCCACAAACCCCAGCACCATTCCCAGCGTGGCGCCCACTGCGCGGCCGAGCGCCACGATCGGACGCCGGGATCGTTCGCCGCGCACCACCAGCAGCAGGTACGCGGGCAGCAACGCAAAACCGCACGGGTTGAGCGCAGCCACCAGGCCGGCGGCGAATGCCAGTCCGAGCAGGGGCTGACTCACCCGGTCAGGACAGCGCGGCGACCCGGGCGGACAAGTCCTGCTGGGACATGGCCGAGCTGGTGTTGTTCACGAACGTGGACGAACCGTCGGAACGGTAGAACACCCAGGCAGGCTGCCAGGGCACGTTGTAGCGGGCCCAGATCGCACCGTCGGCGTCGTTGAGGTTGGTGAAGTTCAGGCCGTACTTGGCGACGAAGTCCTGCATCTGCCCGACGTCGGAATGCGCGGCGATGCCGACGAAAGTCACCTTCGGATTGGCTGCTGCCACCTGGCTGAGGGTGGCCGCTTCGGCGTTGCAGAACGGGCAGAAGGGGGTCCAGAACCACAAGACCGCCGGTTTGCCCTGCAGGCTGGCCCCATCGAACGGGGCTCCGCTCAGCGTGGTGCCGGTGAAATTCAGCCGGTCGTCGGCGGCCACCGCGCGCGGCGCGGTAGCCAGGCCCGTCATCAGGACGACCGCGACGGCGGTGGCGGCAAAGATCTTGAGTGGGAACATCAGGCATCGGAACACGGCACACCTCATTCGGTCGGCGGTTTACCCAGCACACCGGTTACCCCGCCGGACGGTTCATCACGCCTCGGGCCCGCTCCAGCTACCCGCCTTCGGCGGCCAGCTGTCCGCAGGCCCCAGCCCAATCGCCCGCGCTCCAGCTACCCGCCTTCGGCGGCCAGCTGTCCGCAGGCCCAAGCCGAATCGCCCGCGCTCCAGCTACCCGCCTTCGGCGGCCAGCTGTCCGCAGGCGGCGCTTATCTCGCGGCCGCGGGTGTCCCGCACCGTACATGAAACACCTTGCGCGCGAACACGTTTGACGAATTCCCGCTCCACCGGCTTGGGACTGGCGTCCCAGTCGCTGCCCGGAGTCGGGTTCAACGGGATCAGATTGACGTGCGCCAGCGGACCCAACGCCCGGTGCAGCAGCTTGCCCAACAAGTCCGCCCGCCACGGCTGATCGTTGACCGCACGGATCAGCGCGTACTCCACCGACACCCGCCGGCCCGTCACGTCCGCGTAGTGACGGGCGGCTTCGAGCGCCTCGGAAACCTTCCACCTGTTGTTGACCGGAACCAGGGTGTCGCGCAGTTCGTCATCGGGAGCGTGCAACGACAACGCCAGCGTCACGCCGAGCCGCTCGTCGGCCAGCTTGCGGATCGCCGGAGCCAGACCCACCGTCGACACCGTCACCGACCGGGCCGAGATCCCGAAGCCGCACGGCGGCGGCTCGGTGATGCGGCGCACGGCGGCAACAACTCTGGCGTAGTTGGCCAGCGGCTCCCCCATACCCATGAACACCACATTGGACAACCGCTCGCCGAATTCGTCGCGCGACGCGACCGCTGCGGCGCGCACCTGCTCCAGGATCTCGGCGGTGGACAGATTGCGGGTCAGCCCGCCCTGGCCGGTGGCGCAGAACGGGCAGGCCATCCCGCAGCCTGCCTGCGAAGAGATGCACACCGTGTTCCGCTGCGGGTAACGCATCAGCACCGACTCCACGGTGGCGCCATCGGCGCACCGCCACAACGTCTTTCGCGTCTGACCGGAATCGCAGGTAACTTCGCGGTGCGCGGTCAGCAGAGCGGGGAACATGCTCGAGGCGACCTGGTCGCGAACCGCGGCCGGCAGATCCGTCATCTGGTGTGGATCGGCGATCAGCCGCCCGTAGTACTGGCTCGCCAGTTGCTTGGCGCGAAACGCCGGCAATCCCAGCTCCGCGACTGCCGCCACGCGACCGGCCGCATCGAGGTCGGCCAGGTGCCGCGGTGGCTTACCGCGGCGTGGCGCATCGAATACCAACTCTTGGACCATGACCAGTCCAGTATCAGGGCAACAGCGTCAAAACGGTCCACGCGGCCACCGCTGAGGGCAGCACCCCGTCCAATCGATCCATCAACCCGCCGTGGCCGGGCAGCAACCGGCCCATGTCCTTGATCCCCAGATCACGCTTCACCTGCGACTCGATCAGGTCGCCCAGGGTGGTGGTCAGCACGAAGAGCAGACCCAGCAGCACTCCGACCCACCACCGCTCGCCGGCCAACAGCGTCGCGGTCAAGATCGTGGCGGTGATCCCGCAGATCAACGAGCCGGCGAAGCCTTCCCAGGATTTCTTCGGGCTGATCGCCGGAACCATCGGATGCTTACCGAACAGCGCCCCGACGGCATAACCCCCGGTGTCGGAGGAGATGACCGCGATCATCATGCAGAACACCCAGCCGGGGCCGTGCTGCGGGTCGTAAACCAGCATCGCGGCGAACGAGGCGAACAGCGGCACCCAGGCGGCCAGGAAAACGGTGGCCGACACATCGCGCAGGTAGTTGCTCGGCGGCGGTGTCCCGTCGGCCTCCGGCTTGGCCTGCATGAACAGCCGCCAGATCAGGCAGATGACCACCATGCCGCCGAATCCGGCCGCCGCGCCGGCAGCACGATAAGGCCAGGTCAGCCACACCGTCGCCTGTCCGCCGAGCAGCAACGGAATGACCGGGATCAGGTAACCGGCCTCGCGCAACCGCCGGACCACCTCGTGGCTGGCCACCAGCGTGGCCAGAGCGCAGTACAGCACCCAGAAATGCGGCACAAAGAGCAGGGTCGCAATCAGGACCGCGCCGATGCTGACGCCCACCGCGATCGCAGCGGGCAGGTCGCGGCCCGCGCGGGACTTCTTCTTGGCTGGCTGGGACGCCTCGACCGGCTCCTCGGTCGGGCTGCCGGCTTCGGCATCGGTGGTTGCCACGGAGGTGAACTGTCTGGACTGCTGTAGGCCGCTAGACCTCCAGCAGCTCGCCTTCTTTGTGTTTGACCAGCTCGTCGATCTGGGCGACGTACTGGTGGGTCGCCTTCTCCAGATCTTTCTCCGCTCGGCCGACCTCGTCCTCGCCGGCCTCGCCGTCCTTACGGATGCGGTGCAGTTCCTCCATCGCCTTGCGACGGATGTTGCGGATCGAGACCCGGGCGTCCTCGCCCTTGGCCTTGGCCTGCTTGACCAGATCGCGCCGACGTTCCTCGGTGAGCTGCGGTATCGCCACTCGGATCAACGTGCCGTCGTTGGTGGGGTTGACACCCAGGTCAGAGTTGCGGATCGCCGTGACGATGGCATTCACCTGGCTGGCTTCATAGGGCTTGATGACGACGAGCCGCGCCTCGGGCACGTTGATGCTGGCCAGCTGGGTGATGGGCGTGGCTGCGCCGTAGTAGTCGATGACGATCCGGGAGAACATGCTCGGGTTCGCCCGGCCGGTCCGAATGGTCGACAGGTCGTCGCGGGCCACCGAAACGGCCTTTTCCATTTTCTCCTCGGCGTCGAAGAGAGCCTCGTCAATCATCTGCACCGCTCCTCTCCCCCGCACGCGGGTGGTACCCCGCATGGCTTGTTGTGTCGCCGTCGGCAGGCATCATGTCCGCGTCATCTCAGGTGGTGACCAGTGTCCCGATCTTCTCACCAGCGACCGCCCGGGCGATATTGCCGTCGGTCAGCAGGTTGAACACCAGGATCGGCATGCCATTGTCCATACAGAGACTGAACGCGGTGGCATCGGCCACGCGCAAGCCGCGGTCGATCACCTCGCGGTGGCTGATCGCGCTGAGCATTTCCGCGTCCGGGTTGTCCCGCGGATCCTCGGTGAACACACCATCGACCGCTTTGGCCATCAGCACCACGTCCGCACCGATCTCCAACGCCCGCTGGGCCGCCGTGGTGTCGGTGGAGAAGTACGGCAGGCCCATGCCGGCGCCGAAGATCACCACTCGCCCTTTTTCCAGGTGCCGCACCGCGCGTAACGGGAGGTACGGCTCGGCCACCTGGCCCATGGTGATCGCGGTCTGCACCCGCGTGGCGATGCCTTCCTTCTCCAGGAAGTCCTGCAAGGCAAGGCTGTTCATCACTGTGCCGAGCATGCCCATGTAGTCCGACCGGGTGCGTTCCATACCGCGCTGTTGCAGCTGCGCGCCGCGGAAGAAATTGCCCCCGCCGATCACCACGGCGACCTGCACCCCGGAGCGAACCACCTCGGCGATCTGCCGGGCCACCAACGCGACAACGTCGGGATCCAGCCCCACCTGACCGCCGCCGAACATCTCGCCGCCCAATTTGAGCAGCACGCGAGAGAACTTCGACGGCGGGCCGGAAACCGCGGCGGTCGCCGACACGCCGTTGCTCTCCGCAGGCTCTGTCATCGATCTCCTCGCAAGAAAGTGTCATCCCAGCAAACCACCCGGCACGACCCCTCTCATCCTGCCTCATCTTCCGCTACCGACGGGGACGGGGTCCCGGAGTCGTCGTACAGGTTTGGCGGCGCGGCACCGTGGGAACCCGCTTTGCGCCGGGGTGACATGGGGGTCTTGAGAAAAGAATCGCGTTGCCCGGCAGTGTGTTGACCGCTGGTTCGGTCGGCACCACCCCAACAGACGCCTACCGATGCGGCCGATCAAGGAGGAATTCATGGCGGACAGCAACTCTGGACCCGCGGAAGCGGTCAAGGGTGTCGTCGAGGACGTCAAAGGCAAAGCCAAAGAAGCGGTCGGCACCGTGACCGGTCGCGGCGACCTGATCAACGAGGGCGAAGCCCAGCAGGACAAGGCCGAAGCTCAGCGCGACGCCGCGAAGAAGGAAGCGCAGGCCGAGGCGGCTCGCGGTGCGGCCGAAGTCGCCGAAGAGCGCCAGAAGGCCAACCAGTAGAACTTGTCACAAGGATGGGCCCGGTCTGTGTACACGGACCGGGCCCATCGAACATCTCCGGGTAGGGTTTCCGGCGCTGTAACAAAGTTGGAATAATCGCGGGCGCAGGCAGTTTGCGCTGGGGGCGGATATCCACGGGGCTGCGGCAGGGACCGGCGGCACGCCGGTACCACCCTCGAGGCCTGGAGATACCAGTGGACGTTCTGCTCCTCACCAACGACAACCATTTCGAATCCTCATTGCAGCTGGGATCTTTCGCCCTCACGGTGCGCAGCGCGCCGTTGAACGACGGCGATTTCTGGCGGCTCGACGGCGCCGACGTCGCAGTGATCGACGCCCGCACCGATTTGGTGGCCGCGCGGGCCGCGTGTCGCTGGCTGACCGCCACCGCGCCGGCACTGGCGGTCATTGCCGTGGTGACCCCGACAGACTTCGTGGCCGTCGACGTCGACTGGAACTTCGACGACGTGCTGCTGGCCTCCGCCGGGGCGGCCGAGTTGCAGGCACGGTTGCGGTTGGCGATCACCCGTCGTCGCAATGCCGTGGGCGGCACTCTGCAGTTCGGCGAGCTGGTGCTGCATCCATCCAGCTACACCGCGATGCTGCGGGACCGGGACCTCGGGCTGACGTTGACCGAGTTCAAGTTGTTGAACTTCCTGGTCCAGCACGCCGGCCGCGCGTTCAGCCGGACCCGGTTGATGCACGAGGTGTGGGGTTATGAGAGCAACGGGCGGGTCCGCACGGTGGACGTTCACATTCGTCGACTGCGCGCCAAGCTGGGGCCCGCGCACGAGTCGATGGTCGACACCGTCCGCGGGGTGGGCTACATGGCCGCCACCCCGCCGCAACCACGCTGGGTTGTCGGCGAACCGGTGCTGAGTCCGGTATCCGACGCCGTCGCGCGGTGACCCGCTAACCGAACAGCGGCAGCGTCCGTTTGCGGGCCAGCGCATCCATCCCTGCTTGAATGCTGTCTTCGACTTCCCGGTACTTCGCGTCGATGTACTCATCGTCGCCGGCGCGGGCGGGATCCGAGTCGATCTCGACAGGCGGCATGAATCGCGTCCTGATCTTGGCCGGCAGCGGCAGTTGCGGCAGGGCCGCCGGGGCGATACCCCAGGGCAGCGAGACCGCGAGCGGAAAGACCTTCAGCCGCAGCAGTTTGTCCAGCCGCAGCGTCTTGGACAGTTGGTCGCCGCGAATCAGCACCGGCATCGCGTCGGCGCCGCCGACAGTGGCGATCGGCACGATCGGCACCCCCGCCCGGATCGCCATCTTCACGAATCCCTTGCGTCCGGCGAGGTTGGCGCGGTCCCGCTCGCTCCAGGGCCGCAGCGAATCCACTTCGCCGCCGGGCCACAGGGCCACGTCGCGCCCCTCGGCCAGCGCCGTGGCGATCGCGTCCGGCGCCGCCGGCAGCACACCCATGGACCGGAAGTAGCGCCCGATGCCGGGAATCGCCATCAGCGCGTCGTGCGCCGTGCCGTGCAGCGGGCGGTCCGGACCGAACCGCCGCCACCACTGCAGGCCCACCGTCCACGCATCCCAGACGAATGGCGCTCCGGAGTGGATGCCGATCAGCAGAACCGGGGACTTCCCGACGTTTTCCCAGCCGTCGATCTCCATCCGGAACCAGTAGTCGACCAGCACGTTCCAGAAGAATTTCTGCCGTTGCATGGTGGCTTCGTCCTGGCCGTCGAGGGACCAGTCCCCGGCCCGATTAGCAACCCAGCCGCTGACGCCGCCGCTCTGCTTGTCGCGCTTCTCCGCCATGGTCGAACGGGCTTCTTCGGCGTGGTGGCGTGCCTGCTCGAGAACGTCTTCCGATCGGTGATCTGTGTGGGTCATGGCTTGTGGCATACCCCACATGTCCATAGAAAACTCCGATAAACGAGACCTCCCCGCGCCGGTTGAGTGGCGCGGGGAGGGTCGTCTAGCTACGGGTACCGACTATTACGCGGGTTCCGACGGGTTGGGCTCCGCGGCGTTCGGGCCGGGTACCGAGTTCGGGCCGGTCATCGAGTTCGGCGCCGCAGGGTTGGGGCCGGTCATCGAGTTCGGTGCCTGGTTCGGGCCGGGCACCGTGTTCGGCGCCTGGCCGGGCACCGTGTTCGGTGCCTGACCGGGCATCCCATTGGGTGCCTGGTTCGGCAGGGCGTTGGGCGCGGGAGCGGTGGCCGAACCACCCTCCCAGACCAGCGCGTCCTGCATGCCGTCGTTGTAGACAACGCGGGTCGGTGCAGCACCGGTCACGTCGAAGTAGATCTTCCCGCTGGTCATCCCGCCCTGCGTGATCGGCGCGGGGCTCAGTCCCTCAGGAGTTGCCTTGGTGCTGATGACGCGGTAATTCGTGCCATCGGCGGTACGCGCGTTGAAGTTGGTCACGACGGGCGTGACGACTCCGTTGGTCGCATGCACCTGGACGTCGGCCTGCCAGAGCTGGCCCTTGACGGTGTAGCCCGGGATGGTGATGGTGGCGGGCTGCAGGTTGCTCACGGTGTACTCGGTGCTCAGCGGCCCATCAACCAGGGTTTCGGGGGTCCCGAGACCGTCGACGATGGTGGGCGCAGCCGAAGCCGCTGCCGCACCGAACAGGCTGACAGCCGCGATTCCGGCGGCACCGATGACCGTTTTTGCAGTGGTAGTGCTGAACTTCACGCTCAATCCTCTCGTTTGGTGTCGTTCTCAGCAGTCAGCGTCTTACGTTCGCTGTGCCAACCGCACTTGCATCCCATTACCCACCGCACACCTACTCAAACAGCGCCGGGCTGGCAGAATTACCACACGCGGGGCCGCTAGCTGCGTAAACAGCGCACAAATTGAGCTGCGCCACAATAATGATTTCGTCACATCTTCAACATTGGCACCACCGTAATTCACAATGCCGGACCGAAAACCTATCCGTCGAATGTCAAATATCCAGGATTAGCACCGGACCGCCGCTGCGCATTGAATACTTTTTTGCCCACCATTGTTGGCAGACCGATCGAGGTGAAATTCTCGGGATGCACCCGCGCCGGAGGAATACCTATGTCAATATCCTTGAGATGGATGCCACCGAGGACGCCCCGCTTGGTTATCTGCTGTATCGAGTGTCATCGGTACTGCGACCCGAGGCGTCCGCGGCGCTGAATCCGCTAAGCCTGACGCTGCCGGAATTCGTCTGCCTACGCATCCTGTCCCAGTCGCCGGGATCGTCGAGCGCTGAACTGGCCCGTCATGCAAGCGTCACGCCACAGGCGATGCACACGGTGCTGCGCAAACTGGAAGACCTCGGCGCGGTGGACCGTCCGGCCTCGGTGTCCTCCGGGCGTGCCCTGCCGGCGTCGCTGACCGACGCCGGTCGCGAGCTGCTTCACCGTGCGGAGGCGGTGGTGCGTACCGCCGACGCCCGCATCCTGGCCAAACTGACCGCGGCCGAGCAGGCCGAGTTCAAGCGACTGCTGGACAAACTCGGGTCGGATTGACGCTCAACCCTGAATCCGCGCCCACGGCCGCGCCGCTTCGAGTTCGTAGGCCAGCTCCAGCAGCCGCGACTCCTGGCCCAAGTCGGCGGACAGCATCATGCCCACGGGCAGGCCGTTCGCGGACTGGCCCACCGGCAGCGAGATGGCCGGGTCGCCGGTGACGTTCTGCAGCGGTGTGAAGGCCACCCAGTCGACCAGACGATCGATGACCTGCTGGTAGTCGGTCGGCGCCAGGAAGCCGACCGGGGGCGGCGGATCGGCCAGGGTCGGCATCAGCACGGCGTCGTAGTCAGCAAAGAACCGGGCGCTGCGCCGCCGCAGCCTGCGCAACCGGGCGATGGCCAGCGGGAGCCGGTGGATGTGGCGCCGGGTGTGCCGGTACAGACCCATCGTCAAGGCATCCAGACGGGAGCGGTCGAACGAGCTGCCGAACACCCGCCGTCCGGCGCTGACCTGCGCCAATGACAGGAAACCCCAGTACAGCACGAAGTCGTCCTGGAAGCCGGCGTGCACCGGCAGCTCGTCGAGGGTTTCCACCCGGTGCCCGAGTTCCTCGAGCAGTGCCGCCGTCTTCAGCGTGAGGTCCCGCACCTCGGGTCCGGATTCGCGATGCATGGACCGGGTCGTGACGGCGATCTTGAGCCGCTGCCGGCCCGGCCCGCTCACGTCACCGATCGGTGGCAATGTGTGATTGCGGAAGCTGCGTTCCGCCTCGCGGTACCAAACGGCGGTATCGCGCACCGAGCGGGTGAGCACGCCGTTGGCGACGATGCCGACCGGTAGCCGGCGCAATTCCGGGTCCAGCGGCAACCGGCCCCGGGACGGTTTCAACCCGACCAGCCCGGTGCACGCCGCCGGGATCCGGATCGACCCGCCGCCATCGTTGGCGTGGGCGATCGGGGTGACGCCGGCGGCGACGAACGCCGCCGACCCCGACGACGAGGCGCCCGCGGTGTGCTCGGGGTGCCAGGGGTTGCGCACGGCCCCCAATCGGGGGTGTTCGGCGGCGGCGCTGAACCCGAACTCCGAAAGTTGGGTTTTGCCCAGCACGATCAGCCCGGTGTCCAGCAATACCCGGGTGACCACACTGTCGGCGGACGCCGGATACGGTTCCCACGCGTCCGTGCCGTGCCGCGACGGCAGCCCGGCGACGTCCACGTTGTCCTTGATGAAGGTCGGGACGCCGGCGAAGAAGCCGGTGCTCGGCCGCGCGGCGGCGGCGCGCGCCTGATCGAAGCCTGCGCAGGCCAGCGCGTTGAGCGCCGGGTTGACGGCGTGCGCACGCGCAATCGCAGCCTCCAGCACCTCGGCACGGTTCAGCTGGCCGGACCGCAGGGCCTCAGCCAGCGCGACGGCATCCAGGTCACCCAGGGCGTCGTCGCCGAATGCGTGTACGCGCGGCATCGGGAACCGGCGCTAGGCCTGGCCCACCTCGAACCGGACGAACCTGGTCACGGTGACGCCGGCCTCGTCGAGCAGGGCCTTGACGGTCTTCTTGTTGTCCGACACCGACGGCTGCTCGAGCAGCACGGCGTCCTTGAAGAACCCGTTGAGCCGGCCCTCGACGATCTTGGGCAGCGCCTGTTCCGGCTTGCCCTCGGCCTTCGCGGTCTCCTCGGCGATGCGGCGCTCGCTGGCCACCACGTCCTCGGGGACGTCCTCGCGCGACAGATAGCGCGCCTTGAGCGCGGCGATCTGCAGCGCGACGGCGTGTGCCGCGTCGGCGCCCCCGTCACCGGTGTACTCGACCAGCACCCCAACCGCGGGCGGCAGGTCGGCGGCACGCTTGTGCAGGTAGGCCTCGACGGTGCCGTCGAAGTTGGCCACCCGGCGAAGCTCCAGCTTCTCCCCGATTTTGGCCGACAGCGCGGCGATGGCCTCTTCGACCGTCTGGTCGCCGGTGCTGGCTGCCTTGAGCGCGTCGACGTCGGTGGCCTTGGAGGCCACCGCGGCTTCGACCACCTTGTCGGCCAGCTCCTGGAACTCGGCGTTCTTGGCGACGAAGTCGGTCTCGCTGTTCAGCTCGATCAGCGCGCCGCCCTTGGTGGCGACCAGGCCTTCGGCGGTGGCCCGCTCAGCGCGCTTGCCGACGTCCTTGGCGCCCTTGATGCGCAGCGCCTCGACCGCCTTGTCGAAGTCGCCGTCCGTCTCCACCAGCGCGTTCTTGCAATCGAGCATGCCGGCGCCGGTCAGCTCGCGAAGTCGCTTGACGTCGGCAGCGGTGTAGTTCGCCAATGCTCAGCCTTTCCTAGGATGCGTCTGTGGTTGGTGCGCCGGCGGCGGTGTCAGCGCCGGGGGCGGCGTCGGTGCCGGCGGCAGCGCCGGCCAGCAGTTCCTGCTCCCATTCCGGCAGCGGCTCGGCGGCCTCAGCTTCCGGCTTGCCGTCGCTGCGGCCCGCGCCGGCACGCGCCTGCAGACCCTCGGCGACCGCCTTGGCGATCACCGTTGTCAACAGCTCGGCCGAGCGGATCGCGTCGTCGTTGCCGGGGATCGGGTAGTCGACCTCGTCGGGGTCGCAGTTGGTGTCCAGGATCGCGATGACCGGGATGCCCAGCTTGCGGGCCTCGCCGACGGCGATGTGCTCTTTGTTGGTGTCCACCACCCAGACCGCAGACGGCACCTTGGCCATGTCCCGGATACCGCCCAGGGACCGCTCCAGCTTGTTCTTCTCCCGGGTCAGCATCAGGATTTCCTTCTTGGTGCGACCCTCGAAGCCACCGGTCTGCTCCATCGCCTCGAGCTCCTTGAGGCGCTGCAGCCGCTTGTGCACGGTGGAGAAGTTGGTCAGCATGCCGCCCAGCCAGCGCTGGTTGACGTACGGCATCCCGACGCGGGTCGCCTCCCTGGCGACCGAGTCCTGCGCCTGCTTCTTGGTGCCGACGAACAGCACCGTCCCACCGTGGGCGACGGTTTCCTTGACGAACTCGTATGCGTTGTCGATGAAGGTCAGCGTCTGCTGCAGATCGATGATGTAGATGCCGTTGCGGTCGGTGAAGATGAACCGCTTCATCTTGGGGTTCCAACGACGGGTCTGATGCCCGAAGTGCGCGCCGCTGTCAAGCAGCTGCTTCATGGTTACGACAGCCATGGTGAAGCCACGTCCTTTTCTCGGTTGTCGCCCGGCTCGGGTGAAGCCGGGCCCTGGCGCCTGCTGCGATGCCGAACCCGCTGCCAGGTACACCTGGTCACGGGACCGCTCGGCATGCTGATGCGGATCCCTGGACTACTGGGTCGCGATGCAGACGCGCGAAGTCAGCCCGCTTGTCACGAGCTGCGCCGAGAAGTTTACACCGACTCGGCGACCGGAATTCCCACGCCGCAGAGCTGTCCACAGCGACTGGTCCGATCCCGCGCGTGCGGCTGCACTGATCAGGTGCGATGGCTGGTAGTGGTGTTGTTCCCGTGCTGGGTGCTGCTGAACGCACCGCCGGCAGACGCCGACAACGGGCGGTTCAGCTGGCCGCTGCGCCCGCCGCCGACGGTGGTCCGGGTATTCGACGCGCCGCGCCCGGATTGGCTGGCCGGGCACCGCGGTGTGGACCTGGCCGGTCGACCGGGTCAGCCGGTGTACGCCGCCGGCGAGGCGACAGTGGTGTTCGCCGGGTCGGTCGCCGGACGGCCGGTGGTGTCGCTGGCCCACCCGGGCGGATTGCGCACCAGCTACGAACCGGTCCGGTCAGCGGTGCGCGCGGGACAATCGGTGACGTCGGCGACGGCGATCGGTGAGCTGCTGGCCGGGCACGCCGGTTGCCCGGCGCCGGCGTGCCTGCATTGGGGCGCGATGTGGGGGGCGGCGTCGCGAGCCGACTACGTGGACCCGCTCGGCCTGCTGGCGGTCACGCCGATCCGGCTCAAACCATTGCCGGGTCAGGCGCGCGGATGAGCCTGGTCGTGTACCGCGCGCAGCCTGGCCACCGCGACGTGCGTGTAGAGCTGGGTGGTGGCCAGGCTGGAATGGCCGAGCAGTTCCTGGACCACGCGCAGGTCGGCGCCACCTTCGAGCAGGTGGGTGGCAGCGCTGTGCCGCAGTCCGTGCGGTCCCATGTCGGGCGCGCCGTCCACGGCGGCGACGGTTTGGTGCACCACCGTGCGGGCCTGCCGGACGTCCAGACGGCGGCCGCGGGCCCCCAGCAGCAGCGCGGGACCGGACTCGGCGGTGACCAGTTCGGGACGCCCGTGCGTCAGCCACGCCTGCAGCGCCGCGGCGGCCGGCTGCCCGAACGGCGCGGTGCGCTGCTTGTTGCCCTTGCCGAGCACCCGGACCACTCGATGCCCGGTGTCGACGTCGTCGACATCCAGCCCGCACAGCTCGCTGACCCGGATCCCGGTCGCGTACAACATCTCCACGATCAGCCGGTCCCGCAGGGCCAGGGGATCGCCCTGCTGCGCACCGGATTCGGCGGCCGACATGGCGGCCAGCGCCTGGTCCTGGCGCAGCACCGCAGGCAGGGTGCGGTGCGCCTTGGGGACCTGCAGGCGGGCGGCGGGGTCGTTTGCGATGATGCCGCGCCGCAACGCCCACGCGGTGAAAGCTTTGACCGACGACGTGCGCCGGGCCAGGGTGGTGCGCGCGGCGCCGGCGCCGGCCGCGGCCGCCAGCCAGGCCCGCAGCACAGGCAGGCTCAGCGTCTGCAGACTGGATCCACGCTCGGCGAGAAAGTCCAGCAGCGCCCGCACGTCCCCCAGATAGGCCCGACGGGTATGCGCCGACCGGCCGCACTGCAGGTCGAGATATTCGTCGAACTCGTCAAGGATCGCCTGCACTCCCCCACGCTCGCAGACGCGGCACGGCGATTCAGCGGACGCGCCGCAGTGTGTCCGGGGTGAGATCTTTCAGCGTCGGATAGCCGTCGACGGCCATGATCAGGTCGGCTTCGGCGAGCAGCATCCGCAGCACGTGCACCAGGCCGTCGACGCCGCCGAGCGCGAGGCCGTAGGAATAGGGCCGGCCGACGCCGACCGCGGTCGCACCCAGGGCCAGCGCTTTGATGATGTCGGCGCCGCTGCGGATGCCCGAGTCGAACAGCACCGGCAGCCCGTCCGCCGCCTCGACCACGTCCGGCAGGCAGTCCAGGGCGGGCAGCCCACCGTTGGCCTGCCGACCGCCGTGGGTCGAGCAGTAGATGCCGTCGACGCCGCCGTCCTTGGCGCGCCGCGCGTCGTCGGGATGGCAGATCCCTTTGAGGATCAGCGGCAGGTCGGTCAGCGAGCGCAGCCAGGGCAGGTCGTCCCAGGTCAGCGGGTTCCCGAAGGTCTGGGCCCACTGCAGCACCGCGCCTTGCGGGTCTTCCTCGGGCGGGCGCGGCAGGCTGGCGCGGAAGACCGGGTCGCTGGTGTAGTTGCTCAGGCACAACCCGCGCAGCTGGGGAAAGTTGGCGGTGGTGAGGTCCCGCGGTCGCCAACCGGGAATCCAGGTGTCCAGCGTGACGACGATCGCCTTGTAGCCGGCCGCTTCGGCACGCTGCACCAGGCTGGCGGCCAGTTCCCGGTCCTTCGGGGTGTACAGCTGGAAGAAGCCCGGGGTGTCGCCGAATTCGGCCGCGACGTCTTCCAGCGGGTCGGCGGTCAGCGTGGACACCACCATCGGCACTCCGGTGCGGGCCGCCGCGCGTGCGGTCGCCAGGTCGCCGTGGCCGTCCTGCGCGCACAGTCCGATGACGCCGATCGGCGCCATGAACAGCGGCGAGGGCAGTTTCAACCCGAACACGTCGACGGAGAGGTCGCGTTCGGCGGCGCCGATGAACATGCGCGGCATCAGGCCCCACTGATCGAAGGCTTCCCGGTTGGCCCGCTGGGTGCGTTCGTCGCCCGCTCCCCCGACGACGTAGGACCACACTGACGGCGGCAGGGCCATTTCGGCCCGCAGCTCCAGTTCCGCGAAACTCATCGGCAGCTTGGGAGCGATCCCGGAGAGTCCTTGGAAGTAGATCTCGTACTGATAGTCGCCGTATGCCATGAGCTAGAGGATGCCAGTGGCCCGCGCTACTGGTCCGGGCCCTCCGCCTCGGCGAGTTCCTTTTTCCACTCCCGGAACGACTCTTCGGTGCGCCCGCGCCGCCAATATCCGGAGATCGACGCCCACTGGGCATCGACGCCGCGTTCCTTGCGGATGTAGGGCCGCAGGTTGTGCATGACGGCTTGTGCTTCGCCGTGGATGAAGACGTGCACCTGCCCCGGCAGCCAGGGCGAGGTGGTGACCGCCTCGATCAGCGGTGCGTGATCGCCCGCGCGGTCTTCGGGAACCAGGTCGGCGCGGCCGCCGCGCACAATCCAGAACACGTCCACACCTTCGGGTGCGGTCAACGGGATTTCGTCCTCGGGAAAGCCGACCTCGATGAAGGCCTTGCCGACCGCAGTTTCGGGCAGTGCCTCCAGCGCTGCGGCGATGGCGGGCAACGCGGATTCGTCTCCGGCCAGCAGATGCCAGTCGGCGGCCGGGTCGGGAGTGTAGGCGCCGCCGGGGCCCATCAGATAGATCGGCTGGCCCGGTTCGGCCGCGGCCGCCCACTGTCCGGCCACGCCGTGCTCGCCGTGCACCGCGATGTCGACGGTGATCTGGCCGGCCTGTTCATCCACGCGGCGCACGGTGATGGTGCGCACCGAGGGCCGGTGCGCGGGGGGCAACTCGGCGAAGCTGTCGATCGTCAACGGCTGGGGTAGCCCGTTGATGTCGACGTTGTCGGGGACGAACACCAACTTGACGTAGGAGTCGGTGAACTTGCTCGGCACGAAGGCGTCGAAATCCTTGGCGCCCAGCACCAACCTGACCATGTGCGGCGTGAGCTGTTCGGTACTGACGACCTCGAATGCCTGCAGCGGCCGACCTGCCACCGTGTCCTCCTGTCCCGCGGTCGTCCCGTCCCGCGCCGCGATACCCACACCCGACCCCAGTCGACTATACGAGTCGGGTTTTGCCGCGACCGTGCCGTGCGATCCGCCACCGGCCGTCGTCGCACTCGACCAAGCCGGCAACCTCGAGCAGCGCCAGTGGCCCCAGTACCTGTTCGGGAACCAGGCCGGACGCGACCGCGATCTGTTCGACGGTGGCCGCGCCACGGCCCGGCAACGCGTCGTGCACCCGTTGCTCGGCCTCGCTCACACCGTCCAGCACGGTGGCGGGCCGTGACTCCTCGGGCGCCAGTTCCCCGATGCGGCCCACCATTTCGACGACATCGTCAGCACGGGTGACCAGCTCCGCGCCGTTGCGCAGCAGTACATGACATCCCGCTGAGGCCGACGACGTGACCGGCCCGGGTACCGCGGCCACTACCCGCCCCAGCGCGCGCGCCCACGCTGCGGTGTTGGCGGCACCGCTGCGCAGCCCCGCTTCCACCACGACCGCGGCGCCGGCGACGGCGGCCACCAGGCGGTTGCGGGTGAGGAACCGGTGCCGGGCCGGCCGGGTACCGGGCGGGTACTCGGTGACCAGCAGCCCGTGCCGGCTGATGCGGTGCAGCAGCGCGGAGTGCCCGGCCGGATACGGCACGTCGATCCCGCCGGCCATTACTGCCACCGTGCTGCCCTCGGCGGCCAGCGTTGCCCGGTGCACCACACCGTCGATGCCGAAGGCACCGCCGGAAACGGTTGCCACCTCCCGGTCGACCAGACCGGCCGCCAGATCGGCCGCCATGTGCTCGCCGTAGCTGGTGGCGGCCCGGGTGCCGACGATGGCGGCCGACCGGTGGGACACCTCGGCCAAGTCGACGGGCCCGATCGCCCACAGCGCCAGCGGCGGCCCGCCGCGCGATGTGACCGCCGCGTTGTCGAAGGCGGCGAACGCCAGCACCGGCCACTCCGCGTCGTCGGGTGTGATCAACCGGCCGCCGCGCCGCTCGAGCAGCTCCAAATCCGCTGCCGCCTGGTCGATGTGGCGCCGGGCCTCGGTGCGTCGGGCCAGATCCGGACAACCCGGTAGCCCGGCCTCCCCACGCTTGATCCGCTCGGCCGCCTCCTGCGCCCCGACGCATCGCACCAGCGTGGCGAGCTCCGCGCAGGGCGGTTCGACGACCCGCGACAGGTAGGCCCATGCCCGCGACTGCGGATCGGTGGCGCTCATCGTGCCGCCCCCGCCTGCCGGAAGCTGAGCGCGGTGGCGACGTCGTCGCGGCCAGGTGACGTGCGCCCGGCGAGGTCGGCCAGACTCCAGGCGACCCGCAACGTCCGATCGACCCCGCGGATGCTCAGCACCCCGCACCTCAATGCGGTGTGCAGTGGCTCCATCGTGGCGTGGCCGAGCCGGAATTTCCGGCGCAGCAGCGCGCCGGAGACTTCGGCGTTGGTACGACAACCGTGCGGCCGCCACCGGTCGGCTGCGGCCGCCCGGGCCTGCGCCACCCGGTGCCGGACCTGCGCGGTGGATTCACCGTCGGCAGGCGCGAACGCTCCCGATCGCACCACGGTCATCTGGACCCGCAGGTCCACCCGGTCGAGCAGCGGACCGGACAACTTGCTCAGGTACCGCCGCCTGACCGCGGCGGGACAGACGCAGTCCTGCGGGTCGGCCGGCGCGCACGGACACAGGTTCGCTGCCATCACCAGCTGGAACCGGGCCGGGTAGCACGCGACGCCGTCGCGGCGGGCCAGCCGAATCTCACCGTCCTCCAACGGTGTCCGCAATGCGTCCAGGGCGCTGGCGCCGATCTCGGCGCACTCGTCGAGGAACAACACGCCGCGGTGCGCGCGGCTGACCGCACCTGGGCGGGCCATCCCGCTGCCGCCGCCGACGAGGGCGGCCACGGTGGCACTGTGGTGCGGCGCCACGAACGGCGGCCGGGTGATCAGCGGTGTGTCTCCGGCCAGCAGGCCGGCCACCGAATGGATCGCGGTGACCTCCAGCGCCTCGCTGTCGGTCAGCGGCGGCAGCAGCCCCGGTAGACGTTGTGCCAGCATCGTTTTGCCCACCCCCGGTGGGCCGGTCATCATCAGGTGGTGCGCCCCCGCGGCCGCCACCTCGACAGCGAACCGGGCGTGGGACTGACCGACGACGTCGGCCAGATCCACCACCGGCTCGTCGGCGGGCGCCGACCCCAGCACCGGGCCGTCCAGGCCGCCGCTTCCGTTCAGCCAGCCTTTCAGCTGTCCGAGGGTGCGCACCCCCCATACCTCGATACCGTCGACCAGGCAGGCCTCGGGCAAATTCGCGCTGGGAACCACGACGGCGGGCCAGCCGTCGCGCTTGGCGGCCAGCACCGCGGGCAGCACCCCCCGGACCGGACGCACCCGGCCATCCAGCGCCAGCTCGCCGAGCAGCACCGTCTTCTCCAGCCGGTGCCATGACCGCTTGCGCTGCGCCGAGAGCACCGCGGACGCCAGCGCGATGTCGTAGACGGATCCCATTTTCGGCAGTGTGGCCGGTGACAGCGCGAGCGTGAGCCGGGCCTGCGGCCAGTCGTTGCCGCAATTGCTGACCGCCGCGCGCACCCGGTCCCGGGACTCCTGCAACGCCGCGTCGGGCAGGCCGACCAGATGCACGCCCGGCAGTCCCGAGCTGATATCGGCTTCGATTTCCACCATGTGCCCGTCCAGGCCTTGCACGGCGACCGAGAATGCGTGCCCGAGCGCCATCACCCGACCGCCTTGAGGTGGGTGAGCTCCGGGACGCGCCGGCGTCCGATGCGCACCGCGATCACGTCGATGCGGATCACCGCCCAGCGCTGCTGCTGACCGGCCAGCCACAGGCCCGCGAGCCTGCGCAACCGGCGCACCTTGGCGTCGGTCACCGCCTGCGCCACGCCACCGTATCCGTCCGTCGTGCGGGTCTTGACCTCGACGAAAATCACTGTGCGAGTGGCTATATCAGCAGCGATCACGTCGAGTTCCCCGTAGCGGCAGTGCCAGTTCCGGTGCAGGATGCGCAACCCCAGGCCGGTCAGGTGTGCTACGGCCAACTGTTCACCGAACGCTCCGAGCTGCGCCCGGGTCATCGTTTCTTGGCTCGTCATGAGGCTCACCCTGCAGGTGGGCCCCGACACGGCCGGTGGTGGCGGATGCGCAGCACCCGGTTGCGCCGCTACCTATCCACACCCGGGCATTCATCCACAGCCCGAGCGGACGCGGCCGTCAGGCGCGCTTGCTGGGCACGATGATCACGACGATCAACGTCAGGATGCTGAAGAACAGGCCGCACAGTCCCCAGATGACAGCGCTGCGTCCCTTCATCGACGCGATCACCGCGCAGACGATCGCCGCGATCACGCTGCCGACCATGACGAAGATCCCTTTGATCCCGCGCAGGATGAACCCCGCTGCCTCGGGATTGCTTTGCGCGGCGGTAATGACTTCGTGCAGCATGGCCGTCTCCTGGACTGAGTGAGGTGAGCTCGGTGAAGCGCTAGGACCGGCTACCCTCGCGGCCGGGGTCTCAATCCACGGTGACCCGGTCCACCCGGGTGTAGACGTTCATCGAATCCGCGCGCAGGAACGCCACCAGCGTGATCCCGGACTTTTCGGCCAACGAGACGGCCAACGACGACGGCGCCGAAACCGCGGCCAGCACCGGAATCCCGGCCATCAGCGCCTTCTGGGTCAACTCGAAGGACGCCCGCCCGCTGACCAGCAGCACCGTGCCCGCCAACGGCACCCGCCCGTGTTCCAGCGCCCAGCCGATCACTTTGTCCACGGCGTTGTGCCGGCCGATGTCCTCGCGTGCGGCCAGCATCGTCCCGTCCACCCCGAACAGCGCCGCGGCGTGCAGCCCGCCGGTGGAGGCGAAAACCTTTTGGGCGTCCCGCAATTGGTCCGGCATCGCTTCCAGGCTGGCCGCGGCAACGGTGGCGGGATCATCCCCGGGCGCGTGCCGGCTGATCAGCCGCACCGCCTCCAGTGACGCCTTGCCGCAGACCCCACACGACGACGTGGTGTAGAAGTTGCGGGTCACATCCAGATCGGGCACGTCGACACCCGCCGCCAGGGTCACGTCGAGCACGTTGTAATTGTTGCCGCCGTCGGCATCTTGGCCTGCGCAGTAGCGAATCGTGCGTACGTCCTCGCGCCGGACAAGCACTCCTTCGGTGAGTAGAAAACCTTGTGCCAGTTCGAAATCGGCACCCGGGGTGCGCATGGTCACGGTGACCGCGGTGCCGTTGACGCGGATCTCCAACGGCTCCTCGACGGCCAGCGTCTCCGGCCGGGTGATCGCCCGGCCGGCGGCGAGATGCCGAACGCGCCGACGCGCGGTGACGTGTCCCACTAACCGCCCGGCTCCACTCGGATCACGATCGCCTTGGACACCGGGGTGTTCGATTTCGCCGCGGTGTGGTCGAGCGGCACCAGGGCATTCGTCTCGGGGTAGTAAGCGGCCGCATTGCCGACCGGCGTCGAATACTGCACCACCAGAAAGTCTTTCACCCGGCGCTCCTCGAGCCGGCCTGCACTGTCGGTCCACTCCGACACCAGATCCACCCGGGCGCCGGGGGTCAGACCGAGCGCCTCGATATCGACGGGGTTGACGAACACCACCCGGCGGCCGCCCTTGACCCCTCGGTAGCGGTCGTCGAGCCCGTAGATCGTGGTGTTGAACTGGTCGTGGCTGCGCAGCGTCTGCAACACCAGCCGCCCGGGTGGCACCTGAACCCACTGCAGCGGATTGATGGCGAAGTTGGCTTTGCCTGTGCTGGTACGGAATTCGCGTGAATCGCGGGGCGGATGCGGCAGCTGGAAGCCGTCGGGCCGGCGCACCTTGCGGTTGTAGTCGGCACAACCGGGCACCACCGCGGCGATGGCGTCGCGGATGATGTCGTAGTCGTCGGCGAACCGCTCCCATGGCACGGGGTGCGCCGGGCCCAGCAGGGTCCGGGCCAGCCGGCAGACGATCTCCACCTCGCTGCGCAACTGGTCGCTGGGCGGCTGCAGGCCACCGCGGGACAGATGCACCATCGACATCGAATCCTCAACCGATACAAGCTGTTTGCGACCGCCGCGGATGTCGCGGTCGGTGCGGCCCAGGGTGGGCAGGATGAGCGCGGTGCTGCCGTGCACGATGTGGCTGCGATTGAGTTTCGTCGAAATCTGTACAGTCAGCGCGCAATTGCGGAGAGCGGCCTCGGTGACGGCGGTGTCCGGCGTGGCCGAGGCGAAGTTGCCGCCCATGCCGACGAACACGCTGGCGCGGCGGTCCCGCATGGCGCGGATCGCGGCCACCGTGTCATACCCGTGCGCACGGGGGCTGGTGATCCCGAACTCACGGTCCTGAGCGGCCAGGAACGGTTCGGGCATCTGCTCCCAAATGCCCATGGTGCGGTCGCCCTGGACATTGGAGTGTCCGCGCACCGGGCACACTCCCGCGCCGGGTTTGCCGATCATGCCGCGCAGCAACAGCACATTGGTGATCTCGCCGATCGTGGCAACCGCGTGCGTGTGCTGCGTCAGGCCCATTGCCCAGCACACCACGGTGCGTTGGGACGCCATCAGCATCGCGGCGACGCGCTCGAGTTGCGCACGTCCGATGCCGGTGGCGGCCGCCACGTCGTCGAGGTCGATTTCCAGGGTGCGCCGGCGGTACTCATCGAAGCCGGCACAGTGCCGGTCGACGAATTCGCGGTCGATCACCGTGCCCGGGGCGCGCTCGTCGGCCTCGAGCAGCAACCTGCCCAGACCGGCGAACAGCGCCATGTCGCCGCCCAGCCGCACCTGGACGAACTCGTCGGTGATGGGAATGCCCCGCCCGAGCACCCCGTGCACCTTCTGCGGGTCCTTGAACCGGATCAGTCCCGCCTCGGGCAGCGGGTTGACGGTGATGACCTTGGCGCCGTTGTCTTTCGCCTTCTCCAGAGTCGAGAGCATGCGGGGATGGTTGGTGCCCGGGTTCTGTCCGGCGATGACGATCAGGTCGGCGTGCACCATGTCGTCGACGGTGACCGAACCCTTTCCGATGCCGATGGATTCGGTCAGCGCCGAACCCGAGGATTCGTGGCACATGTTGGAGCAGTCGGGCAGGTTGTTGGTGCCGAAACTGCGCACCATCAGCTGGTAGCAGAACGCGGCCTCATTGCTGGTCCGCCCCGAGGTGTAGAACACCGCCTCATCCGGGCTGTCCAGGGCGTTGAGCTGATCGGCGATCAGCCGATAGGCGGCTTCCCAGCCGATCGGCCGGTAGTGGTCGTCACCGGGCCGCAGCACCATGGGCTGGGTGAGCCGACCCTGCTGGGAAAGCCAGTATTCCGGCTTCGCTGCCAGGTCGGCGATCGAATGCCGGGCGAAGAACTCCGGGTCCACCACCCGCTTGGTGGCTTCTTCGCCGACCGCTTTGGCGCCGTTTTCGCAGAACTCGGCCAGCTTGCGGCCACCGTGTTCCTCCGGCCAGGCGCACCCCGGACAGTCGAAACCGTTGCGCTGATTCAGCTTGGCCAGCGCCCGCGCGGTGCGCACCGCACCCATCTGCTCCAGGTCGCGCTGCAGCGACACCATGACCGCGCGCACTCCCGCCGCGTCCTGCTTGCGCGGCGTGACGGTTACCGCGTGTTCGTCGTAGTCGGCGGGAATGTCACCGGGTCCGCCGGAACGCTGAAACCACACGGCGTCAACGTACCCCGATTCGGGCGCACTCCACCGAATCCTGCCCGGTCGGGCACACTCAGCGACGACGTACGTCACCAAATGTGTGCGCGATGCCACAGTTGGCTACTACTACCGGGTTCAATACCGCTTGGAGGGTACGAGGGACCATGAAATTGATCGCGCCGGCCGACTCGATGTTCCTGCTCGGGGAATCCCGCGAGCACCCGATGCACGTCGGCAGCCTGCAGTTGTTCCAGCCACCTGATGGCAAGGACGAAGACTTCGTGACCGAGGCCTACGAATCGATGCTCAGCCGCACCGACGTCCAGCCGACGTTCCGCAAGCACCCGGCGTTCGTGGGTCCGGTCACCAACCTGGCGTGGTCGGAGCAGAAGGACATCGAACTCGACTACCACTTCCGCCGGTCGCACCTGCCCCGTCCGGGCCGGGTCCGCGAGTTGCTCGAGGTGTGTTCACGCTGGCACGGTAGCCTGCTCGACCGGCACCGCCCGCTGTGGGAAGCGCACCTCATCGAGGGCCTCAACGACGGGCGCTATGCCGTCTACACAAAGTTCCACCACTCGCTGATGGATGGTGTCTCGGCGATGCGGTTGATGCAGCGCGCGTTCACCAACGATCCGAACGACGACGAGGTCCGGGTGCCGTGGGAGCTGAAACCGCGCCACAAGCCGGACTCGGGCGGCGGCTCGTCGCCGCTGCAGGCGCTGACCGGTGCGATCGGTTCCGCGGCGGGTCTGGCGCCGTCGACCCTGACGCTGGCGCGCGCCGCCCTGATCGAGCAGCAACTCACGTTCCCCTTCCGGGCCCCCAAATCCATGTTCAACGTGCGGATCGGCGGCGCGCGGCGCATTGCCGCGCAGTCGTGGCCGCTGGAACGCATCTTCAGCGTGAAGAAGGCCGCGAACGTCAGCTTCAACGACGTGGTGTTGGCGATGTCGGCGGGCGCACTGCGCACGTATCTGATCGAACAGAATGCCCTGCCCGACGCGCCGCTGATCGCGATGGTGCCGGTGAGCCTGCGCAAGGAGGACAGCGACGGCGGCGGCAACTCGGTGGGAACCGTGCTGTGCAACCTCAACACCCATGTCGAAGACGCGGGCGATCGGCTGCGCGGGATCAACTCGTCGATGACCGAACAGAAAGAGCTGTTCAACCAGCTCCCCCAGGTTCAGCAGCTGGCATTGTCGGCGTTCCTCACCGGCGGCCTGTTCCTCGGTCTGGTACCCGGATTCATCCGCACCGCACCGCCGCCGTTCAACATCGTGATCTCCAACGTGCCGGGCTCCAAGGAGAAGTTGTATTGGCGCGGCGCGGAGCTGGTCGGCAACTATCCGCTGTCGATCACGCTGGATGGGCAGGCGATGAACATCACCGTGACCAATAACGGTGACAATCTGGACTTCGGTTTGGTGGGCGCCCGGGGCAGCGTGCCGCACCTGCAGCGGATGCTCAGTCATCTGGAGACCTCGCTGAAAGACCTCGAGCGCGCAGTCGGCGTGTGACGCCTGTGACGACCGCGCTAGTCTACGGCCAGCACCCGCTGCGCCGAAGGGAGGTGACGACTTGGTCAACGAACCGAGCGCCGCCGACGGCCCGACCCCGGGTGGGTCGACGGCCGATCCCGCGACGGTGTTCGCCGCCCTGGCCGAGATCCTCTACCAGGGCACGGACCCGACCCAGATGTATGCGGCGATCTGCGTGGCCGCCACTCTGGTCGTGCCCGGCTGCGACCACGCCAGCCTGCTGGTCAAGCGCGACGACCGCTACGTGACGGTGGGTGCCAGTAGCCGACTCGCCTACCAGGTCGACGACCTGGAACGACGAGCCGGCGACGGTCCGTGCATCGACGCGATCGAGGAGGAGACCCCGCAGATCGAGCCGGACCTGACCGTCCCGAATCAATGGCCGAGGTTCGCCGAGCGCCTGGTCGCCGAAACGCCGGTGCGCGGCGCGATGGGCTTTCGGCTGCTGATGGACAGGCGCAAGAACGCTGCGTTGAACCTGTTCAGCGAAACGCCCAACCTCTTCGACGCCGAAGCCGCCGGACGGGCCGCGGTGCTGGCGGCGTTCGCCGGTGTGGCCATCAACGCGATCGCGCAGGGCGAGGACGCCGCCAGCCTGCGCCGCGGCTTACTGAGCAACCGGGAAATCGGCAAAGCCGTGGGCATGCTGATGATGCTGCACCAGATCGGCGAAGACGAGGCCTTTGATCTGCTGCGCCGGCACTCGCAGAGCCTGAACATCAAACTTGCCGACGTGGCGCGCCACGTCGTCGACGCCCGCGGTCAGCTGCCGCCCGGCTGACTACTCCGGTAAGCGGAGTTCGGGTTTCTCCACCTCTTCGATGTTGACGTCCTTGAACGTCACCACCCGCACCTGTTTGACGAACCGGGCCGGGCGGTACATGTCCCACACCCACGCGTCGGCCAGGCGGAGCTCGAAATACACCTCGCCGTCGGCGTTGCGCGGCACCATCTCGACACTGTTGGCCAGATAGAACCGGCGCTCGGTTTCCACGACGTAGCTGAACTGACCGACGATGTCCTTGTATTCGCGGTACAGCGAGAGCTCCATCTCGGTTTCATACTTTTCGAGATCTTCTGCACTCATCTGCTCAGACGTCCTCTTCCCGGATCTTGGGCTCTATCTTTCCTCACTGACAAACGCCGCTCTCGGGCGGACCACCGGTGGTGAGCACAGTCCCGGTCGCGACCCGGCGCACGTTGATGAACGAACGGCGATGTTCGGGGCACGGACCCAGCCGGGTCAGCGCCCGACTGTGCGCGGGGGTGCTGTAGCCCTTGTGGTCGGCGAAGCCGTAGCCGGGATGATCGGCTTCCATCGCGACCATCAACCGGTCGCGACTGACCTTGGCCAGCACGCTCGCCGCGGCGATACAGGCCGCCGCGGCATCCCCGCCGATCACCGGCAGCGACGGCACCGCCAACCCGGGGACCCGGAATCCGTCGCTGAGTACATAGCCGGGCCGCACCGACAGGCCGGCCACCGCGCGTCGCATGCCTTCGATGTTGGCCACGTGCACGCCGCGGCGATCGACCTCGGTCGAGGGAATGAACACCACGTGATAGGCCAGCGCGTAGCGGCGGATCAACGGAAACAACCGCTCCCGTACCTTCTCCGTCAGCTTCTTCGAATCATCAAGGGCAGCAAGGCTTTCCAGGCGCCCCGGACCGAGGACGCAGGCCGCGACCACCAACGGGCCGGCGCAGGCGCCGCGACCCACCTCGTCGACCCCCGCGACCGGGCCCAGTCCGTTGCGGTACAGCGCGGACTCCAGGGTGCGCAACCCTGACGACTTGCGGATCACCGTCCGCGGCGGCCACGTCGTGGCCATCGTCACTGAGCCTGCTGAGGGTTCACCGAACCCACGCCACCCCACCGTTTCGGCGGCCACACGATGAAGCGCGCTTTGCCGATGACGTTGCCGACCGGAACCGTACCGGCGGTCGGGTCACCCGTGCACAGCATCGGGCAGTGCGCCCGGGAGTCCGCCGAGTGGGTCCGGTTGTCACCCATCACCCACAACCGTCCCGGCGGCACGGTGACCGGACCGAACTCACTGCCCAGACACGGATACACCGACGGGTCGGCCATCATCGTGTTCGGGTCGAGGTACGGCTCCTTCAACGTCTTGCCGTTGACCGTCAAGCCGGTGTCCGCCCGGCACTGGACTGTTTCTCCACCGACCGCGATGACGCGCTTGACCAGGTCGTTTTCGTCGGGCGGCACGAATCCGATGGACGACAGCGCGTTCTGGATCCAGCGCATCGCGGGGTTGTGCGAGCGGATCGACTTGTAGCCGAGGTTCCACGACGGCGGGCCCTTGAAGACGATGACGTCACCCGGCTTCGGTTCGCCGAAGCGGTAGGTGAGCTTGTCGACCATGATGCGGTCGCCGACGCAGGTCGGGCAGCCGTGCAGGGTCGGTTCCATCGATTCCGACGGGATCAGATACGGGCGCGCAACGAACGTCAGCATCACGTAGTACAGGACGATCGCGATCACCAGCAGCGACGTCAGTTCCCGCAGGGTGGACCGTTTCGGCTTCGCATCCTCGGCCTCGGGCGCCGTGTCGACCGGCTCGGCCGTCCCTGCAGCGGCCGCGACGGGCTCGTCGGACGCGGTTGTGTCGAGCGACTGCGGCGCCGACCGCACGAGGTCAGGGTCCGAAGACGAGTCCTCCGGAGGGGACTTTTCCGTTTCCGTCACGAGCTCAGCGTAGCCAGGGCTCGAAGCTCTCGCGGTCAGCGCTGCTGGGCGAGGTCAGCGCTTTTCCTTGATCTTGGCCTTCTTGCCACGCAGCTCGCGCAGATAGTACAGCTTGGCGCGACGGACGTCGCCCCGGGTCACCACCTCGATGTGATCGATGTTCGGCGAATGCACCGGGAAGGTCCGTTCGACGCCCACGCCGTAGCTCTCCTTGCGGACCGTGAACGTCTCGCGGATGCCACCGCCCTGCCGGCGGATCACCACACCCTTGAACACCTGGATACGCTCCTTGGCGCCCTCGATGACCTTCACGTGCACGTTGATGGTGTCGCCCGGGTTGAACGCGGGGATGTCGTCGCGCAGCGACGCCTGGTCGACGAAGTCCAGCCTGTTCATTGGAAAGACACTTCCTCGGGGTCGCGGCCGGATGAACTACCCGCACGCAGGCGCGCGGCGATCACCAAGCCGATGGGTTTCGGGCTTCTCAAGTCGCGTCTCGCAGCAGGCGGCAGGCACGGGCCGGCCGACGACCGCCGGAGACAACCGCCCAATTGTGCCAGATGGTGCGCATGCAGTGAAAATCACAGGAAACTGTAGTGGTTCGCGTCCGCCCTGAAGCGCCTGCAAATGGTACATATGACAGGGGTTCAAACCGCGCGGAATCTATACCTGGACCAGCCCCGGAAGTTCGGGCCCGGGACAGCATCCGGCGCGGCTGACCCCCGCCCACTAGAGACGCCCACGGGACGGCTGAAGGAGTGCGATGCGAGCCCGGCCGCTGACCCTGCTGACCGCCGTAGCCGCGGTGGCGCTGGTGGTTGTCGCGGGTTGCGAGGCGACGGTGCACGCCAAAGCATTCGACTCCCCCGCCCAGCCGGTGTCGGAGTCGCCGACCCAATCGCAGCCGCAGCTGGTCGAACTGCTGCTGCGGGTGATCACGCCCAGTGGCAACCCGACGGCGCTGCCCATGCTGCGGCCCGGCGGGCTCGACGGAGTGCAGGCGCGGGTCCAGCAAGCCACCGAGCAGGCCGCGGCCAGCGGGGCGATCCTCTCGGTGGCCATCCTCGACCGGGCCACCCACCAGCTGGTCTCCAACGGCAACGACCAGATCATCGCCACCGCCTCGGTGGCCAAACTCTTCATCGCCGACCAGCTGTTGCTGCAGGAATCCGAGGGCAGGTCGGTGCTGTCCGCCGACGACCACCAGGCACTGGACGTGATGCTGCAGTCGTCCGACGACGACGCGGCCGAGCGGTTCTGGGGACAGGACGGCGGCGATGCCATCGTCACCCAGGTCGCGGCCCGGTACGGGCTGACCGCCACCACACCACCCAGTGACGGGCGGTGGTGGAACACCATCAGTTCGGCCGCCGACCTGATCCGCTACTACCAGGGGTTGCTGGACGGCTCGGGCGGTCTGCCGCAGGACCGGTCCCGGCTGATCTTCAACGATCTGGCCCGGTCCACCCCCACCGGGGTCGACGGGTACCCGCAACGGTTCGGGATACCTGACGGCCTGTACGCCGAACCCGTTGCGGTCAAACAGGGTTGGATGTGCTGCATCGGCGCCGACTGGATGCACCTGTCGACCGGTGTGATCGGCGCCGACCGGCGCTACATCATGGTGATCGAGTCGCTGCAGGCTGCTGACGACGCCACCGCTCGCGAGACGATCACCCAGGCCGTCAAGACGATGTTCCCCAACGGCCGCATCTGAGCGCCCGCGGTCAGTCCAGCAGTTCGGGCCGCCGCTCCCGGGTGCGCTGCATCGACACCTCCCGGCGCCAGGCCGCGATGCGGGCGTGGTCGCCGGAGAGCAGAACCGGCGGGACATCCAGGCCGCGCCAGCTCGGCGGTCGCGTGTAACTCGGGCCTTCCAGCAGTCGGTCCAGCGCCGGTGAATGCGAATCATGTTGGTGCGATGCGGGATTGCCCAGCACCCCGGCGAGCAGCCGCAGCACGGATTCGATCATCACCAGCGCCGCCGACTCGCCGCCGGGCAACACGTAGTCGCCGATCGACACTTCTTCCACACGCATCCGGCGGGCCGCATCGTCGACGACACGCTGATCGATGCCCTCGTACCGGCCACAGGCGAACACCAGGTGAGTTTCGGCGCTCCAGCGTTGCGCGGTGGCCTGGGTGAACAGCGCGCCCGCCGGCGTGGGAACCGCCAAAAGTGTCTGTTCGGTGCAGATTTCGTCCAGGGCGTCGCCCCAGACCGGTGCCCGCATGACCATGCCCGGGCCACCGCCGTAGGGCGCGTCGTCCACCGAGTGGTGTACGTCGTGGGTCCAGCGTCGCAGGTCGTGCACCTGCAGATCCACCAGGCCCGACGCAATCGCCTTGCCCGGCAACGACTGTCGCAGCGGTTCCAGGTAGGCCGGAAAGATCGTGACGACGTCTATTTTCATGGGATGCGCACGGTCAGCCCGGGTCCAGCAGACCGTCGGGCGGTTCGATCTCCACGGTGCCGTCTTCCAGCGAGACCGAGGTGACGATAGCGCTGACGAACGGCACCAGCACCTCGCCGGAATCGCCCGTGACAGCCAGCCATTCGGCCCCGGCGGTGTGCAGCACCTCGGTGACGACACCGACCTGCCGCCCGCCGGTCGTGGTGACCCGCAGACCTTCCAGCTGGTGGTCGTAGTAGGTGTCCGGTTCCTCGATCGGCGGCAGTTCGTCGGAGTCGATCAGGAACAGGCTGCCCCGCAGCGCATCGGCGCCATCCCGGTCGGTGACCCCCGCCAGCCGGACCAGCAGCCGGGTGCCGTGCGGACGGGCGCCCTCGACGACGTAGCTGCGTTCGGGACCCGGATCGCGCGGTTTACGGGTCCGCAGCCTGCTGCCCGGCGCGAACCGGACGTCGGGATCGTCGGTGCGGACGTCGACGACGAGTTCGCCGGTGATGCCGTGGGCCTTGGCCACCCGCCCGACGATCAGCTCCATTCGAGCGCTACTGGTCGGTGTCCACCACGTCGACGCGGATGCCGCGGCCACCGATCCCGGCGACCAGGGTGCGCAGCGCGGTCGCGGTGCGTCCCCCGCGGCCGATCACCTTGCCCAGGTCGTCGGGGTGCACGTGCACCTCGACGGTGCGGCCGCGGCGGCTGGTCACCAGATCCACCCGGACATCGTCGGGGTTGTCGACGATGCCGCGAACCAGATGCTCAACGGCGTCGACCACGACAGTGCTCACGGCCCTGCTCAGCTTTCGGCTTCGGCAGCCGCCGCCGTTTCGCTCGGCGTCTCGGCGGCCGGCTCGGCAGCGGTCTCAGTGGTCTCGTCACCCTTGGCGGCCTTCTTCGGCGCCGACTTCTTCTTCGGCTTGGTGGCCTCAGTGGTGGGCCCGCCGTCGGCTGCGGCCAGGGCGGCATTGAACAGTTCGAGCTTGCTCGGCTTGGCGGGCTTGACCTTCAACCGGCCCTCGGCGCCGGGCAGGCCCTTGAACTTCTGCCAGTCGCCGGTGATCTTGAGCAGCTTGAGGACGGGCTCGGTGGGCTGTGCGCCGACCGACAACCAGTACTGGGCACGCTCGGAGTTGATCTCGATCAGGCTCGGCTCTTCCTTGGGGTGGTAGCGGCCGATGACCTCGATCGAGCGGCCGTCGCGGCGGGTGCGCGAGTCGGCGATCGCGATGCGGTACTGGGGATTGCGGATTTTGCCAAGCCGGGTGAGCTTGATCTTGACAGCCATAACTGAACTCCTGTGGGTGTCACGCTGCAATTCAGCAACCGGGGCGGAACGCCCGGGTCCGGTTTTGCCTCGCGTGTTGTGACCGGGTGCGATCATGATCGCGCCGCGGACAGCCGCCTATTGTGCCAGAACGTGGCGATCCGGCGGTAATTCGCTACAGCACCTTCTGAAAGGTCTTGGTCTCTACGCGCCGCGTCATCCGCCAGCCCTGCGGCGTGCGCACGAATTCGTCGTCGTACCAGAGACCACAGAACAGGATCTGGTCCTGCTGGCCGCCCAGCACCATCGGGTTGAAACAGATAACCCGCGAGGACGCGGTGTCGCCCTCTATGCGGACCGAGAAATTCCCCAGCATGTGCGCGTAGACCGGGAAATTCGGCAGCACCTCCGACAGCCACTTCTTGACCTCGGGATACGGGCCGTCGATACCGCCGAGTTCGCGGTAGTCGATATAGGCATCCGGCGTGAAGACGCGGTCCAGGTCGTCGAATCGACGCTGGTCGATGGCGGTGGAGTAATCCACGAGTAACTGCTGGATCTCCAGGCGGTCAGAAATCTCGGCCAGGCTCAACATGGGAACGATTCAACACCGCGGCGTAGCCGGGTTAAACTCTGCGCCCATGCGAAAGCTCGTGGCTACCGCCGCCGCGCTGGCGATGATCTGGGCCGCAGGCGTCACGTCCCCAGTGTCGGAAGCCGACACCGATGTGCAGCAGGTGGCCGGTTCGGTGCCGATCCCGGACGGGCCGGCGCAGACCTGGATCGTCGCCGATCTGGACAGTGGGCAGGTCCTGGCCGGCCGCGACCAGAATGTGCCGCACCCACCCGCCAGCACCATCAAGGTGCTGCTGGCGCTGGTGGCGCTCGACGAGCTGGACCTGAACTCCACCGTGGTGGCCGACCTCACCGACACCGCAGCCGAGTGCAACTGCGCCGGGGTGAAGCCGGGCCGCAGTTACACCGCCCGCCAGTTGCTCGACGGCCTGTTGCTGGTGTCGGGCAACGACGCCGCCAACACGTTGGCGCACATGCTCGGCGGCCAGGACGCCGCGGTGGGCAAGATGAACGCCAAAGCCGCGTCGCTGGGCGCCGGGAACACCCACGCGACGACCCCGTCCGGATTGGACGGCGCCGACGGCTCCGGTTGGACGACCGCCCATGATCTCGCGGTCATCTTCCGCGCGGCGATGGCCAACCCGACGTTCGCCCGCATCACTGCCGAACCATCGGCGATGTTCCCCGGCGACACCGGCGACCAGCCGATCCTCAACCAGGACGAGCTGCTGGTCCGGTATCCCGGCGCCATCGGCGGCAAGACCGGTTTCACCAACGCCGCCCGCAAGACCTTCGTGGGCGCGGCCGCGCGCGGTGGCCGCCGGCTGGTGATCGCCATGATGTACGGGTTGGTCACCGCGGGTGGCCCAACGTACTGGGACCAGGCGGGCAACTTGTTCGACTGGGGGTTCGCGGTGGGCCCGCAGTCCGGCATCGGCTCGCTGTAACCCCGGCCACTCGCCCGCGAGCAGACGCAGAATCGCACGAAATCGCTTGTGCTTGTGCGATTCTGCGTCTGCTCGCCCAGAGATGCGGGCGCTCAGGCGCGCGGGTTCGGCCACGCCGCGGTGAGCAGCTCGGTCAGCACCGGGATCCGGCGCTCGGCGATTTCGGGTTGCGGCAGTACGCCTTCGACGATCGCGGCACCGTCGAAGACATTGGTCAGCAGCGCCACCAGGACCGGCAGCGTGTCCTGCGGGATGTGTTCGGTCCCCGGCATCGTGCGCGCCGCGTCGTACATCTTGGCGCGGTATTGCCAAAGTTCGTGCTGCAGGGTCGCTTTCAGTTTCTCGTCGGTGCGCGCGGCGATCATCATCTCGTAGAGCACCGCGTTGGTGGAGCCGGCGGTGATGTCGCGCAGGATCGCCAGCGCCGACTCCAGCGCCGGCCGGTCGGCCGGAATCTCGGCGACCTGTTTGGTGAACGTCTCGATCTGCCGGCGCAACACCTCCGAGGCCGTCGCGGCCATGAAGTCGCCCATGTTGTCGAAGTGCCGGAACAGCGCACCCACCGACACCCCGGCGCGTTTGGTGATCACCGCCGCCGAGGCTCGGGCGTACCCGGACTCGACGATGGTGTCGATGCACGCGTCCAGCAGGCGCCCGACGGTCTCCTCGCGACGCTGCTGCTGCGTCCTGGCCATCTCAGGCCGGCACGCTGACCGCGGCCGCCTGCCGCTCACCGGCGCGCAGGTAGCGCCCCGACTTGACGGTCTGGCCGTAGCCCTCGCGGAACTCGCCGTCGCGGAAGACCACAGCGCCGCCCACCCCGGTGGCGACCACGGTCGCGTCGTTGCGGTTCACCATGCGGCTCAGTCCGCCGTAGAACGGGACCTCGGACTCGTGGTAGCTGTCCACCGAGTCGTCGAGGTGGGCGGGGTCGATGACGACGAAGTCGGCCCGGTCGCCTTCGCGCAGGGTGCCGGCGTTGATGCCGAACCACTCGGCGACCTCGGCGGTCAGCCGGTACACGGCTCGTTCCACGGTCAGGAACGGCTTGCCGGCCTGCAGTGCGTCCCGCGTCCGCTTGAGCAGTCGCAGCGGGAAGTTGTAGAACGCCATGTTGCGCAGGTGCGCGCCCGCGTCGGAGAACCCCATGTGCACGCTGGGATCGGCGGCCAGTTTGTCCAGCAGCTTGGGCCGGTGGTTGGCGACGATGGTCGTCCAGCGCACATTGCGCTCCCCGTTCTCGACCAGGATGTCGAGGAACGCGTCCAGCGGGTGCAGTCCGCGCTCGTCGGCGATCGCGCCAAAGCTCTTGCCCACCAACGACTTGTCCGGGCATTCCACGATGACAGCGTCGTGGAAGTCACGGTGCCACAACGACGGTCCGAGCTTCTTGCGGTCGAACTGGCGGCGGAACCGGCGGCGGTAGGCTTCGTCGGCCAATAGCTCGTTGCGCTGCAGTTGGTCCCGCAGGTGCAACGCCGCGGTGCCGGCACCGAACTCCTCGAAAACCGGCAGATCGATTCCGTCGGAATACAATTCGAACGGCACCGGCAGGTGCTGGAACCGCACGCTGGAAGCCAGCAGCTTATTGAGCAGCCGGGTACCGCGGCCGAACACATGCACCCCCATCGGCATCGACTTGGCGTCGGCGGAGACCAGCATGCTCATCCGAACACCCCTGCGGCGGTTGAGGATTCGACTGCTGGTGAGGAAGAACATCAGCGGGGACAGCGGGCTGTTGACGTTGGGCGCGCTCTGCAGGATGCGACCGCGCTTGCGCAGCACCTTGATCAGCCGGCGCCGTTCCCGCCACGTCGCGAAGGTGGACGGCAGCGCACGGGACCGGAAGCGGTCGCCGTCGAGCTTGTCGATCGGCGCGTCCATCCCCGACATGCCCAGCATTCCGGCGTCCAGCGCCTCGTCGAGCAACTTCGCCATCTTCTCCAGTTCGGCGTCGGTGGGCCGCACTGTCTCGTCGGTGGCCCGCTCCAGGCCGAGCACCGCGGTCCGCAGGTCCGAATGACCGAGCATGGAACTCACATTCGGCCCCAGCGGCAGTGCGTCGAGCGTCTCGATGTACTGCTGAGGCGTCGACCAGTTCTTGTTGCTTTCCAGCGCACCGAGGACGAAGTCGCGCGGCACCGCCTCGACGCGACTGAACAGGTCGGCGGCATCCTCGGAGTTGGCGTAGACCGTCGACAGCGAACAGTTGCCCAGCAACAGGGTGGTCACCCCGTGCCGCACCGACTCGCGCAGTCCCGGGTCGAGCAGGATCTCGGCGTCGTAGTGGGTGTGCACGTCGATGAAGCCGGGCAGCACCCATTTGCCGGCCGCGTCGATCACTTCGGGACAGCCGGTCTCGTCCAGCGGCACCGACGAAACGGCGGCCACCACGCCATCGCGGATGCCCAACGTCCTGGTCTGCGGCACCGCACCGGTGCCGTCGAACCACAGGCCGTCACGGATGATCACGTCGTAAGTCACAGTTCCTCCAAGTCGTGGGCTGCCGCGACGCTAACATAGATAGCGATCACTCGCAATCTTTTCAGGGGCTGGCCGCGGGGTCCGGGACGTCGACGCCCGGCGGCACGTTTCCGCTGCGGTGCGCTGCAGCCGGGACGCGGATGACGCCACCGCGCCGGCCGCACTCGTCGCCGGTCACCGTGGTCACCATCTCGCCGACCAGCTCTGAGTGGGAGCGGGGCCGCAGCGACAGCACCTGCGTGGCTTGCTGATGGTTCGCCGAAGTCTCGGAGGCCGCGCACGGAACGCGCACGGTTCTCGGCCGCGACCGCCACTGCCCGTCGGCGAATTGGAACACCATCACGGTGTGGCCGTGGTCGTCGAGCAGAATCGCCGCGGCCCGGCAGCCGCCGGAGGTGCACGACGAGCGGATGGCCCAGCTGGTGGTCACGTCGGGGGGCTGTGGGTCAGGCCGGTTGTCGTAAGTCTGCTGGGAGCGTTCTTCCTCGATGCGATAGGTGCCGTCCAGTGGAACCGGGGCGGCGTGGTGGCGCCGGTCGTGAACGACCGTCTTGCCTTCGGCGAACAAACCGATCGCCATGATGGTGGCGGCCAGTGCGAGTATGCCGCGGCGCAGCCAGCGTCGCGAAGTGGTCAACGGCGAAAGCCGGCGGACCGGCTGTTCGTCGGGATCGGGGCCGTCGTCGGCGCCGTTGACCGGGGCCATGCGGTGATATTAGCCAGACCGGCGGATGCCCGCTGCGGCCAGCCTCAGCTGGGCTGAAAGACTTTGCCGCGCAACACAACCAGATCGGGCCGCGACAGCACGTCCGGTCCCTGGCGCGGATCTTCGGCGTAACACAACAGGTCGGCCGAAGCGCCGTGGTCCAGCCCGGGTCGGCCCAACCAGCGCCGGGCGTCCCAGCACGCCGCACCCAGCGCCTCGGTGGGACTCATGCCGATTCCCTTCAGCGCCTCGACCTCGTCGGCGACCCGGCCGTGCCGGATCATGCCGCCGGCGTCGCTGCCCGCGTAGATCGGCACTCCGGCCGCCCGGGCCGCGGACAGGCGTTCGTTGCGGCGGGCATACAGCTCCCGCATGTGAGCGGCATAGACCGGGTAGCGCTGCGCCGAGTCGGCGATACCCGGGAAGTTCTCCAGGTTGATCAGCGTCGGCACCAGGGCCGTGCGGTGTTCGAGCATCATGGCGATGGTGTCGTCGGTCAGTCCGGTGCCGTGCTCGATGCAGTCGATGCCGGCCTGGATCAGCTCAGGCAACCCGTCCTCACCGAAGATGTGGGCGGTGACCCGGGCGCCGTGCTCGTGCGCAGCGTCGATGGCGGCTCTGAGGACGTCGTCGGACCACAGCGGGGCCAGGTCGCCGATGCTGCGATCGATCCAGTCCCCGACCAGCTTGACCCAGCCGTCGCCGAGTCGCGCCTGCTCGGCGACCGCAGCCGGCAGGTCCGCTTCGTCCTCGAGGTCCAGCGGCAGGCCGGGGACGTAGCGCCTGGGTCTGGCGAGGTGGCGCCCGGCCCGGATGATCCGGGGCAGGTCCGGGCGGTCGTCGAGGCTGCGGGTGTCGATCGGCACGCCGCAGTCGCGCACGAGCAGTACACCCACGTCCCGCTCGGTCTCGGCCTGCGCGATCGCCTCGTCGAGTTCGACGCCGCCGTCTTTGCCGAGTCCGATGTGACAGTGCAGGTCGACCAGGCCGGGTATCACCCAGCCGTCGGCGAAGATCGTGTCGGCACCGGCCACCGATTCAGTGCTGATGCGGCCGTCGGCGACCCACAGCTCGATCGGGCTTTCGTCGGGCAGGGTCCGCCCCCGCACGTGCAGGTGCACGGCGCGACTACTTCGGGCCCGGGAACTTCAGCTTGGACAGGTCGAAGTCGGCCAGGCCGGGTGGCAGCTCGTTGAGGCCCTCCGGCATCTGCGACAGATCCGGGAAACCGGCCGGCATCCCCGGCATGCCCGCGCCGAACGGGCTCTTGACCTTGGGCGGCGTGGGACCGCGTGCGCCCTTCTTGCCTTTTTTGCCCTTGGCTGCCTTGGATTTGCGCGTCGCGGACTTGCGCCCCATGCCCGGGATGCCCATGCCGCCGAGCATCGACGACATCATCTTGCGCGCTTCGAAGAAGCGGTCCACCAACTGGTTGACCTCGGAGACGGTGACACCCGAACCGTTGGCGATGCGCAGCCGCCGCGAGGCGTTGATGATCTTCGGGTCGGCCCGCTCCTGGGGGGTCATGCCGCGGATGATCGCCTGGATGCGGTCCAGCGACTTGTCGTCGACCTCAGCCAGCGCGTCCTTCATCTGCGCCCCACCGGGCAGCATGCCCAGCAGATTGCCGATCGGGCCCATCTTGCGCACGGCGAGCATCTGCTCGAGGAAGTCCTCCAGGGTGAGCTCGCCGGCACCGATCTTGGCGGCGGCCGCCTCGGCCTGCTGGGCGTCGAAGACCTGCTCGGCCTGTTCGATCAGGCTCAGCACGTCGCCCATGCCCAGGATGCGGCTGGCCATCCGGTCGGGGTGGAAGACGTCGAAGTCCTCGAACTTCTCTCCGGTGGAGGCGAAAAGGATTGGCACACCGGTGACTTCGCGGACCGAGAGCGCCGCGCCACCGCGAGCGTCACCGTCCAGCTTGGTCAGCACCACGCCGGTGAAGCCGACGCCCTCGCCGAAGGCCTGCGCAGTGGCGACAGCGTCCTGGCCGATCATCGCGTCCAGGACGAACAGGGTTTCGTCGGGGTCGACAGCGTCGCGGATGGCGGCCGCCTGTGCCATCAGCTCCTCGTCGATGCCGAGGCGTCCGGCGGTGTCGACGATCACGAAGTCGTGGTGCTTGGCTCTGGCTTCCGCGATGCCGGCGGCCGCGACGGCGACCGGGTCACCCGGGCCGGACTCGGGTGAGGCGCCGGGGTGCGGCGCGAACACCGGAACGCCGGCGCGCTGCCCGACCACCTGCAGCTGGTTCACCGCGGCGGGCCGCTGCAGGTCACAGGCCACCAGCAGCGGCGTGTGACCCTGATTTTTCAGGCGATAAGCCAGCTTGCCGGCCAGCGTCGTCTTACCCGACCCCTGCAGACCCGCCAGCATGATCACCGTCGGCGGCGTCTTGGCGTAGGCCAGCTCGCGCGTCTGGCCACCGAGGATGCCGATCAATTCCTCGTTGACGATCTTGACGACCTGCTGGGCCGGGTTGAGCGCGGCGGACACCTCGTGGCCCCGGGCACGTTCCTTGATCCGGTGCACGAACGCCCGGACCACCGGCAGCGATACGTCGGCTTCGAGCAGCGCAAGCCGGATTTCGCGGGTGGTGGCGTCGATATCGGCGTCGGTCAGGCGGCCCTTGCCGCGCAGCCCCGCCAGCGCACCGGTCAACCGGTCGGAGAGCGATTCAAACACGTAGGCAAGCCTAGTGGTGTGGCCTGACGTCGCGCGGCCGGGCGGCGACACTGAAACCCGGGCGGCGACACTGAAACCTGGGCGGCGACACGCCGCGGGACCTCGCCCCCCGTACAGTCTCGACGAAGCGCGAGCGAACTGCGCCGGGCTGGCCCGACGTCGCCGAGGCTCGAAACCCGCGACGCGCCGCGGTAGGCTCACGTCGCTACCGCACCGAAAACCGTTGCCATGCTATGTTTTACAGCCCAGCACAGACCGTCACGGGGGGATTGTTGTCGTTGCAGCCGGTCGGACACTTTCCAGCCGACACAACGCGGTCGCTACGTGGCTGGCAGCGCCGCGCCCTGGTCAAGTACCTGGGCACCGAGCCGCGCGACTTCCTGGCCGTCGCCACCCCGGGGTCCGGCAAGACCGCCTTCGCGTTGCGGATCGCCGGCGAGCTGATCGCCCACCGCGCGGTCGAGCAAGTCACCGTCGTCGTGCCCACCGAGCACCTCAAGATCCAGTGGGCGCAGGCCGCCGCCCGCCAGGGGCTGTCGCTGGACCCGAAGTTCTCCAACTCCAACCCGCAGACCTCCCCGGAATATCACGGCGTCGTCGTCACCTACGCCCAAGTGGCCGCGCACCCGACGCTGCACCGGGTACGCACCGAGCAGCGCAAGACCCTGGTGGTGTTCGACGAGATCCACCACGGCGGTGACGCCAAGACGTGGGGTGAGGCCATGCGGGAGGCGTTCAGCGACGCCACCCGCCGCCTGGCCCTGACCGGCACGCCGTTCCGCAGCGACGACAGCCCCATCCCGTTCGTCACCTACGAACCCGACGCCGACGGGCTCAGCCGGTCCCGCGCCGATCACACCTACGGATACGCCGAAGCCCTGGCCGACGGCGTGGTCCGCCCGGTGGTGTTCATGGCCTATTCGGGGCAGGCCCGCTGGCGGGACAGCGCCGGGGAAGAACACGAGGCGCGCCTCGGTGAGCCGCTGTCGGCCGAGCAGACGGCGCGGGCGTGGCGCACCGCGCTGGATCCGGCCGGAGAGTGGATGCCGGCGGTCATCACCGCGGCCGATCGCCGGCTGCGTCAGCTGCGCGAGCACGTGCCAGACGCGGGCGGCATGATCATCGCCTCCGACCAGACCGCGGCCCGTGCCTACGCCAAGCTGCTGATGAAGCTCACCGGTGAGGACCCCACGGTCGTGCTCTCCGACGACCCGAAATCGTCGGCCCGGATCAGCGAGTTCTCGGCCGGCACCAGTCGGTGGCTGGTCGCGGTGCGGATGGTGTCCGAGGGTGTGGACGTGCCCCGGCTCGCGGTTGGCATCTACGCCACCAGCGCCTCGACCCCCCTGTTCTTCGCCCAGGCCATCGGCCGGTTCGTGCGATCCCGCCGGCCCGGCGAAACGGCCAGCATCTTCCTGCCGTCGGTGCCCAATCTGCTGCAGCTGGCCAGCGAGCTGGAAGCCCAGCGCAATCACGTGCTGGGCAAACCGCACCGCGAGTCGCTCGACGACCCGCTGCTGGACGACCCCGCCGTCAAGGAGCAGAACGAGCCCGGCGAAGAAAAGGGCTTTGTCTCGCTGGGGGCCGACGCCGAGCTGGACCAGGTCATCTTCGACGGGTCATCGTTCGGTACCGCCACCCCCGCGGGCAGCGACGAGGAGGCCGACTATCTCGGCATTCCCGGCCTGCTCGACGCCGAGCAGATGCGTGCGCTGCTGCACCGCCGTCAGGACGAGCAGCTGCAGAAGCGTGCGGCCGTCGCTGGACCGGCGGTGCCGGTCACCACCCACGGACAGCTGCGCGAACTGCGTCGCGAGCTCAACGCGCTGGTCTCGGTGGCACATCACCGCACCGGCAAGCCGCACGGCTGGATCCACAACGAGCTGCGGCGGCGCTGCGGCGGCCCACCGATCGCCGCAGCGACGCGGGATCAGCTCCAGGAGCGGATCGTCGCGGTACGGCAATTGAACTCGGAGTAGCGCCGCAACCGTCTCGGCGAGTGTGAAAATGGCGACGCTTCGGCGGCGTGTCCTGTCGGAAACCGCACACCCGGCGGCCGGTGGGCAGCGGGGCGAACCGGGCTAGTCCCCTACCGGCTCGTCGACCATCACCACCGCCGGGGCGCCCAGCACGTCCAGCAAGTTCTTTTCCACCGCGGTGCGGGCGTTCGAGTCCGGCGGGACCGTCACACAGAACACGTCGGCGGCCGTCGAACCGAACGTGTTCACCTTCGCCCAGACGACGTCGGTGTCGGCGCGTTCCAGCGCCCAGGCCAGCAGGGCGAGCAGGCCCACCCGGTCCATGGCGCGGACTTCCAGGATCAGCTGCCCGGGTGTGTCGGTGTCTAGCCACAGGATGCGCGGCGGCGCGGTCGAGCGGGTGACTGGCACGCCCACCTGCACCTCCCCCGCCCGCGCGGTCGCCGAGCTGGTGGCCTCCAGATCCCGCTTCTCCAGCGTCCCCAGCACGTCGACGTCACCGCGCAGCGCACCCACGAACGCCTGACGCAGCATGTCGGCCGCCGGCGGCGAACCGAACAGTGGCGAGACCACGAACTCGGTGATCGCAACGCCCTCGTGCACGTTCACCGACGCCGAATGCACCCGCAGCGAGTTCAGCGCCAGTACCGCAGCCGCTTTGGACACCAGGCCGCGCTCGTCCGGGGCCACCATCACCGCAGTCAGCCGCTCGCCATCGCCGGCATTGATCTCGACGTGCACCCCTTTTTGGGCGGCCAGTGAAAGATAGTGCGGCGCAGTGGGTTCGGCTTGCGGCAACGTCTCACCGGCCATCGCCATCCGGCACCGGCGCACCAGGTCCTCGACCAGCGAGGCCTTCCAGTCGCTCCACACCCCGGGTCCGGTGGCCTTGGAGTCGGCCTCGGACAGCGCGTGCATCAGTTCGAGCAGTTGCGGATCGCCACCCAGCGCCTCGGACACCGACTCGATGATCGCCGGGTCGTTCAGGTCGCTGCGGGTGGCCGTGATCGGCAACAGCAGATGATGGCGGACCATCTGCGTCAGCGTGTTGATGTCAGCGGCCGACAACCCCAGGCGCTCAGCGATCGGAACCACCAGGTCCGCGCCGAACACACAGTGGTCCACGCCGCGACCCTTGCCGATGTCGTGCAGCAGCGCGCCGAGTGCCAGCAGGTCGGGCCGGGCGACGTTGGTGGTCAGCGGCGCGGCGTGCACCGCGCACTCGACGACGTGGCGGTCCACCGTCCATTTGTGCGAGACGTCGCGGGGCGGCAGGTCGCGGATCGCGTCCCACTCCGGCAGCAGCTGTCCCCACAGCCCGGTGCGGTCGAGCGCCTCGATGGTGGGCACCGCGGTGGGTCCGGCCAGCAACACCACCAGCAGATCGTCCAGGGCTTCCCGCGGCCAGGGCGTGGGCAGCGGCGGGGCGCTGTCGGCCAGCCGGCTCAGCGTCGCCGCGCCGATCGGCACGCCGCTGTCGGCCGATGCCGCCGCCACCCGCAGCACCAGGCCGGGATCACGGTCGGGTTGGGCTTCGCGGGCCAGCACGATCTCCCCCGCGTACTCGACCACGCCCTCGTCCAGCGGGCGGCGTTTGGGCCGGCCGATGAACGCCGAGATGCCGCGCCGGGGCAGCGCGTTGGCGGCGGTGCGCAGGCCGGTGACGGCGTGGTAGCCGATGGTGCGTCCGGCGCTGGAGAGCATGCGCGCCAGGTCGAACCGGTCGCCGACGCCCAATGCGGCGCTGATCTCGTCGGCGAATTGGGCGAGCACCTGATCGCGTCCGCGGCGCGACACCATGTGCAGTTCGGTGCGCACATCGAGCAACGTGAGGTAGGCCTCGTCGAGTGACCCGGCCGGGTTGTCCGAGCGGGACATGCCGCTGCGGTCGATGAGCTGGGCCAGCGCCAGTGCGTTGAGCAACTGCGCATCGCGCAGCCCGCCGCGGCCGGATTTCAGGTCGGGCTCAGCCCGGTGGGCGATGCGCCCCAGCCGCAACCAGCGGGCGTGCGTCATGTCGACGAGTTCGTCCATGCGGGAACGGATTCCGGTGCGCCATTGCCGTCGCACCCCGCTGACCAGATCGGCGGAGAGCTGCTCCTCGCCGGCGATGTGCCGCGCTTCCAGCATGCCCAGGGCGGCGGTCAGGTCCGCGTTGGCCGTGCTGAGCGCCTCACTGACGGTGCGCACGCTGTGGTCGAGCCGAATGTTCGCGTCCCACAACGGATACCACAGTTTGTCCGCCACCGGGCCCAGCACGTCGGCGGGTTTGCCGTCGTGCAGCAGCACCAGGTCGAGGTCGGAGTACGGCAGCAATTCGCGCCGGCCCAGCCCGCCCACCGCCACGATCGCGTATCCGCTGCCGTCGCCGATGCCGATCTCGGCAGCCTTGGCCTTCAGCCAGGATTCGTGCAGTTCGAGGACCCTCTGGCGCATCTGCGCGGGGGTGAGCCCCTGGAGCCCCTCAGACAACAGTTCGCGCCGGGCGGCAGCCAGATCGACTGCCGCCGCGGCGCTTTCTGGTGTCTGTGAAGAATCCGGCCGGTCCGTCGTGGTCACACCCGGCCGGTTCTACTCACAAAGCGTCCGATCCGCGCTCACCGGTGCGGACGCGCACGATGGTGTCGACCGGGCTGACCCACACCTTGCCGTCGCCGATCTTGCCGGTCCGGGCGGCCCGGACGATGCTGTCCACGACCTTGTCGACGATGGCGTCGTCGACGACGACCTCGATCCGCACTTTGGGCACGAAGTCGACGGAGTACTCCGCACCCCGGTAGACCTCGGTGTGACCCTTCTGCCGCCCGTAGCCCTGGATCTCGCTGACGGTCATGCCCAGGACGCCGGCGTCCTCGAGGCTGGTCTTGACGTCGTCGAGGGTAAACGGCTTTACGATCGCGGTGATCAGCTTCATGTCTACTCCGCCTCCACTTTCTCGCCCACGCGCTCTTCCCGGCCGTTGACGCTACTCTGCGGCGGGATGCTGGCCCTCGGAAGCACCGAACCACTGGCGACCGCGAAGTCGTAGCCGCTCTCCGCGTGCTCCGACTCGTCGATCCCGGCGGCCTCCTGCTCAGCCCCCAGACGCAGCCCGATGGTGTACTTCAGGATAAGCGCCAGGACCAGCGTGACCACGCCGGAGTAGGCCAGCACGGCGAACGCCCCGACAGCCTGCCGTTCCAGCTGGTCCGGGCCCCCGCCGTAGAACCATCCGGCGGACACGCCGCTCACGCCGTTGATCGCCACACTTTCCGGAGCGGCGACCAGGCCCACCAGCAAGGTGCCGGCCAGCCCGCCGACCAGGTGCACCCCAACCACGTCGAGCGAGTCGTCGAACCCGAGCTTGAACTTCAACCCGACGGCCAGCGCACACAGCACACCGGCGACCACGCCGATCACCAGGGCACCGACGACGTTCACCGACGAACAGGACGGCGTGATGGCGACCAGGCCGGCGACGATTCCCGAGGCCGCGCCCAACGTCGTCGCGTGTCCGTCGCGGATGCGCTCGGTGAGCAGCCAGGCCAGCATCGCCGCGGCCGTCGCCACCGTGGTGGTGAGGAACGTCGAACCGGCAGCACCGTTGGAGCTGGTCGCCGAACCGGCGTTGAACCCGTACCAGCCGAACCACAGCAGGCCGGCGCCGAGCATCACGAACGGCAGGTTGTGCGGCCGGAACAGCGTGGTGGGCCAACCCTTGCGCTTGCCCAGCACGATCGCCAGGACCAGGCCGGCCACACCGGCGTTGATATGTACCGCGGTACCGCCGGCGAAGTCGATCGCGTGCAGCTTGTTGGCGATCCAGCCGCCCTTCTCGGCGGCGAACCCGTCGAACGCGAACACCCAGTGCGCGACCGGGAAGTAGACCAGCGTCGCCCACAGGCCGGAGAACACCAGCCAGGCGCTGAACTTGAGCCGGTCGGCGACCGCGCCGGAGATCAGAGCGACGGTGATGATCGCGAACATCAGCTGGAAGGCCACGAACACGGTGGCGGGCAGGGTGCCGGCCAGCGGGATGTCCGTCGCCGCCAACGGCGGAGTCTTGGTGGGGTCGGCCGCGACGGCGTTGCCGCCGATGAGCCCCTTGAGCCCGAAGTATTGGGTCGGGCTGCCCACCACGTTGCCGGTGTCGGTGCCGAATGCCATCGAGTAGCCGTAGAGCACCCAGAGCACCGTGACGACGCCCATCGCGCTGATGCTCATCATGATCATGTTGAGCACGCTCTTGGCGCGCACCATGCCGCCGTAGAAGAACGCCAGGCCCGGCGTCATTAACAGAACGAGCGCGGAACTCGCCAGCATCCAGGCGGTATCGCCCGTGTTGGGCTGGCCCATAATCGGGAAACTCACTCGCTATCACCTCCAGTCAGCATCGGGAGGGCCCCAGATGGATGACTGGCGACCTGCCCAGAACCATGCGCATAAGTTGTTGCGCGAATGGGGCGGCGATGTTTCGTCAGGATTAACGTAAAGACTGCTGTGTAATACCTACTTGCCGAGCAGGGCGTCGACGAACGCCGCGGGCTCGAACGGCGCCAGATCGTCGGGGCCTTCGCCCAGCCCGACCAACTTCACCGGCACGCCGAGTTCCTGCTGGACGCGGAAAACGATGCCGCCCTTGGCGGTTCCGTCCAGCTTGGTCAGCACCGCGCCGGTGATCTCGACGACGTCGGCGAACACCTTGGCCTGGGCCAGTCCGTTCTGCCCGATCGTGGCGTCGAGCACCAGCAGCACCTCGTCGACCGACGCCCGACGGGTCACGATGCGCTTGACCTTGCCCAATTCGTCCATCAGGCCGACCTTGGTGTGCAACCGGCCGGCGGTGTCGATCAGGACGACGTCGGCGCCGGCCGCGATGCCCTTGTCGACGGCGTCGAACGCCACCGACGCCGGGTCAGCGCCCTCGGCGCCGCGCACCACTTCCGCGCCGACCCGCGACGCCCAGGTCTGCAGCTGATCGGCCGCCGCGGCCCGGAAGGTGTCCGCCGCACCCAGCACCACGCGGCGACCGTCGGCCACCAACACCCGGGCCAGTTTGCCGACCGTGGTCGTCTTGCCGGTGCCGTTGACGCCGACCACCAGCAACACCGACGGATGGTCGGCGTGCGGCAGCGCCCGGATGGATCGGTCCATCTCGGGATGCAGCTCTTTGATCAGGACGTCCCGCAGCACCGCGCGGGCGTCGGCCTCAGTGCGCACGTTGGTGCTGGCCAGCCGGGCGCGCAGCTGGCTCACCACCGACTCGGTGACCACCGGGCCCAGGTCGGCGACCAGCAGGGTGTCCTCGACGTCCTGCCAGGAGTCCTCGTCCAGGTCGCCGCCGCCGATCAGGCCCAGCATGCTGCGCCCGAGCGCGTTCTGCGACCGGGCCAGCCGGCCGCGCAGGCGTTCCAGTCGCCCTTCGGTCGGTTCGATCTCCTCCACCGCGGGCGCTTCGGGCGCTTCCGGTTCCAGGACGTCGAGGACCTCGAGACCTTCGGGGATCTCGGGTTCGGCCGGCGGCGCCTCGACCTCAGGGAGGTGGACTTCGGAGATCGGGCGCTTGGGCGCGTCGCGCGGGATGGTCGCGTCGTCCCCGACGGCGGGCAGACCGCTGGTGTCGATCCGCTCTACCGGTTCGGGCCGGTCCAGGGTCGGCGTCGGGGTCTGGCTGAACGTGATGCCGGACGATGCGGTGTAGCCGCCGGATTTGTCGATCGCGTCGGTTTGCGGGCGCGGCGCCAGGCTGATCCTGCGCGTGCGGTACCGCACCAGTCCGACGACCAGCGCCGCGATGATGAGCAGGACGGCGACGACCGCGACGGCGATCCATAGACCTTCGGACACGCGGACAATCCTTCCAGCCGGGGGGTGTCAGGCACTCGGCGGGTTGGGGGCGGGTCGGGCGGCTCTTGGGCTGGGCTGTTCGCGTGCGCTGCCCACGCGCTCCGACGTCGGGTGTGCGGGCAGGGCGTTGAGTGTGAAGTCAGGGTTTCAGCGGTGTAACCAGGGCGGCAATCCCGCGAGAATCCCTCCGCCAGTACACATTCCAGGCCCTGCGTGCACACCCGACGCCCTGAGTGCACACCCCGTAACCAACGGCACGCTCGAACGCCGGGCAGTTCTGCAGCCCGTCGGAGCAACCGGCTTATACCGGCGTGGTAGCTAGCCGATCGACCTGCTGCCCCCGGATCCGCTGCGAGATCACGGCGGTGATGCCGTCACCTTGCATCGTCACGCCGTAGAGCGCGTCCGCCACTTCCATGGTGGGCTTCTGGTGGGTGATGATGATCAGCTGCGAGCGGTCCCGCAGCATCTCGAACAGCCCGATCAGGCGGCGCAAGTTCACGTCGTCCAGCGCGGCCTCCACCTCGTCCATGATGTAGAACGGCGACGGGCGGGCCCGGAAGATCGCGACCAGCATCGCCACCGCCGTCAGCGCCTTCTCGCCGCCGGACAGCAACGACAGCCGGGTCACCTTCTTGCCCGGCGGACGGGCCTCCACCTCGATGCCGGTGGTGAGCATGTCGTCGGGTTGAGTCAGCCGGAGCCGGCCCTCGCCGCCGGGGAACAGCGCGGTGAATACGGTCTGGAACTCGCGTTCGACGTCGAAGAATGCCTCGCTGAACACCTGCAGGATGCGGGCGTCGACGTCAGCGACGACGTCGAGCAGATCCTTGCGGGCGGCCTTGACGTCTTCGAGCTGGGTGGACAGGAAGTTGTACCGCTCCTCCAGCGCAGCGAACTCTTCCAGGGCCAGCGGATTGACCCGTCCCAGTTCGGCCAGCTCCCGCTCGGCGCGTTTGGCCCGACGCTCCTGGGTGGTGCGGTCGTAGGGCATCGGGGCGGGCGCGACGACCTGCTCCCCGCGCTCCCGGGCCTGCTCGAACTCGGCCATCTCCAGCTCGGTCGGCGGCAGCGGGACGTCGGGTCCGTACTCGGCGACCAGGTCGGCCGGCGCCATGCCGAACTGGTCGAGGACCATCTGCTCGAGCTGCTCGATGCGCAGCGCCGCCTGGGCGTTGGCCACCTCGTCGCGGTGCAGCGAATCGGTGAGCGCCGCCACCCGCGCGCTCAACGTGTTGGTCTCCTCGCGAACTGCGGTCATTGCCGCTGCCCGCTGCTGGCGTTCGGCGGCCAGCTCGTCCCGCATCTTCGACGCCGCGGCCACGACGAGATCGAGCCGACCGGCCAGCGACCGACCGGACTCGGCGACCGCGGCGGCCACCGCGGCGGCCCGCACCCGGGCTGCGCGCGCCTGTTCGGCCAGCGATCGCGCCTTGCGTTCGGCCGCGGCGGCCCGGCGCAGCGAGTCGGCACGCCCGCGCACCGCATTGGCGCGCTCCTCGGCGGTGCGCACTGCCAGCCGGGCCTCGACCTCGACGCTGCGTGCCCGGTCGGCGGCGGCCGCGATCTCCTGACGCGCCTGCGCCGGGCTTGCCTCCTCCTCGGTGACATACTCGGTTTGCTGCGCATTGCGCAGCCGCGTCTCCAGCTCGGCCACTTCCTCGACGGTCCCGGCGCGCCCGGCTTCCAATTGTTCGCGTTGCTGCAGCAATCGGGTCCACTCGTCCTGCGCCGTCCGCGCATCCTGGCCCAGCCGGCCGAGCTGGTCATACATCGCCGAAATGGCGGTGTCGGACTCGTTGAGCGCCGCCAGCGCATGCTCGGCGGCATCCTGGCGAGCGCTCTGTTCGGTCAGCGCCCCGGACAGCGCGGCGCTGAGCGCAGCGACCTGTTCTTCGGCGGCGGCCAGTTCGCTGCGCGCCTTGTCGATCTCCGAGGCGACCTCCAGCGTGGACAACTTGCGGTCCGACCCGCCGCTCACCCGGCCCGCGCCGACCAGGTCGCCGTCGCGGGTGACCGCGCGCAGCTGAGGACGGCTGGCCACCAGGTCCAGCGCGTGACCGAGATCCTCGACGACCGCGACGTCGGAGAGCATCGCCGCCAACGCCCCACGCAGCCGGGCCGGCGCGTCGATGAGGTCCAGCGCCCAGCGGGACCCGTCGGGCAACTCCGGCGACTCAGGCGTCGGTGCGGGCCAATCGCTGAGCACCAGCGCCGCACGACCACCGTCGGCCTGTTTGAGCGCGGTGACCGCGCTGCGCGCGGTGCCCAGGCTGTCGGCGGCCAGCGCGTCGGCCGCCGACCCCAGCACCGCTGCCACCGCCGCCTCGTAGCCCGGGGACACTTTGACCAACTCCGCGATCGAACCGAAAAGCCCTGCGCCACCGTGATTTCGGGTCAGCCAGGCGGTCCCGTCCTTGCGTTCCAGGCTCACCGACAACGCGTCGATGCGAGCCCGCAACGAGGCGACCTGGCGTTCGGCGCTACGTTCGGCGGTCTGCAGCTCGGCGACCCGCGCGTCGGCCAGCCGCACCGCGGACATCGTCCGCTCATACTGCTGGTCCAGACCCAACTCACCCTGGTCCAGCTGCCCGACGCGACCCTGCACGCTCTCGAACTCGGCGCGGGTCTGTTGGGCACGGGCGTCGGCCTGCTCGATCCGCTCGGAGAGCCGCGCGAGGCTCTCGTCGGTCGACTCGACCCGCGCCCGCATGGTCTCCACCTGGCCGGCCAGCCGCGCCAGACCTTCGCGCCGGTCCGCCTCGGCGCGTACCGCCGCCAGGTGCGCCTTGTCCGCCTCGACCGCGCGGCGCTCCCACTCGGCCAGTTCGGCGCGGGCGCCGTCCAGGCGGGCGCGGGCCTCGTCTAGTTCTGCCAGCAGTTGCTGCTCGGCAGACGCCACCTCGTCGGCCTCGGCGTCCAACGCGTCGGGGTCGGTGTCGCTGGCCCGGACCGGTTCCACGTCAAGATGCTGCGCCCGCTCGCTGGCGATCCGCACCGTCGCACCGACCCGTTCGGCCAGCGCGGACAGCCGGAACCAGGTCTGCTGGACGGATTCGGCGCGTCCGGAGAGCTCCGACAGTGCCGCTTCGTGCGCGGCCAGTTCCTCCGCGGCGACCGACAGGCGGGCCGCGGCTTCGTCATGTTCGCGGCGCATGGACGCTTCGGCGTCGAAGATGGCCTGCCGTTCGGTGCGCCGGCTGACCAGGTCGTCGGCGGCCAGGCGCAACCGGGAATCGCGTAGGTCGGCCTGGATGGTCTGGGCACGCCGGGCCACTTCGGCCTGCCGGCCCAGCGGCTTGAGCTGGCGCCGCAGTTCGGTGGTCAGGTCCGACAGACGGGCCAGGTTGGCTGCCATCGCGTCGAGTTTGCGCAGCGCCTTTTCCTTGCGCTTGCGGTGCTTGAGCACGCCCGCGGCTTCTTCGATGAACGCCCGCCGGTCTTCGGGGCGGGACTGCAGGATCTCGTCGAGCTTGCCCTGCCCGACGATCACATGCATCTCGCGGCCGATGCCGGAGTCGCTCAGGAGTTCCTGGACATCCATCAAACGGCAACTGCTGCCGTTGATTTCGTACTCGCTGGCGCCGTCGCGGAACATCCGGCGGGTGATGGACACCTCGGAGTACTCGATCGGCAGTGCATTGTCGGAGTTGTCGATGGTGACGGTGACCTCGGCGCGTCCCAGCGGGGCACGGGAGGAGGTGCCGGCGAAGATGACGTCTTCCATCTTGCCGCCACGCAGCGTCTTGGCGCCCTGTTCGCCCATCACCCAGGCCAGCGCGTCGACCACATTGGACTTGCCGGAGCCGTTGGGCCCGACGACGGCGGTGATGCCCGGCTCGAAACGCAGAGTCGTAGGCGCGGCGAAGGACTTGAAGCCCTTCAGCGTCAGACTCTTGAGGTACATGGCGAGCCAGACTACTCGGGCCGTCTGCCATCGCGCCGAGCGTCACGCCAGCAGCCGAGCGCGTGGCCATCGCCCGTCACCCGTCGCGCCGAACGTCACGCCAGCGTGGCGGCCAACGCCCGACGCCACGCTGGCGTGACGCTCGGCGAGGGCCGTGCCCGCTAACGCTCGACGAATCCGGTGAACTGCTCGGTCGGCTCCGACCAGTCGGCGACGACCTTGTCCACCCGTCCCGGCGTGCTGTCGCCGCGCAGCAGGTGCAGCAGCTTCTCGCCGGACTCACGCGGCCCGTTGGCCACGACGAGCACGCGCCCGTCGGCGTGGTTGGCGGCGTACCCCGTCAACCCCTGCTCCAGCGCGCGGCAGCGCGTCCACCAGCGGAAACCAACGCCCTGGACGTGGCCGTGCACCCAGGCGGTCAGTAGCACGTCAGGCCCCGACATCGCGGACTCCGAACGTCACCGTGCTGCCCGATCTCAGCGTTCGACCCACTGTGCACACCGCGTCGACGGCCCGGTCGACGACAGTGCGCACCCGTTGCTGGTCTTCGTCGCTCAGTCCCGACAGGTCCAGTTCGAGGGTCTCTTCGAGCAGCGGGTAGACCTCTTTTTCCCGGTCAGCGGCGCCGGACACGCGGATCACCGCCCGGTAGTCGTCACCGAGCCGGCGGGCCAACGGCTGGTCACTGGCCATGCCGCTACACGCGGCGAGCGCGATCTTCAGCAATTCGCCGGGAGTGAACACCCCCTCGACGTCCTCGCTCCCGACGAGCACCTGTGCTCCCCGGGAGCTGTGCCCGGTATAGCGGCGGGTGCCGGTGCGTTCCACCCACAGTTGCGTCATAGTTCCTCTCTTCTGTGTGTTGAGTCTGCGGTGAGGGCGCTGTTTCGGCCGATTCTGCGGCCAGAGCGCAGAGTCAATGGCTCAACGGCGCGGCCGCGGTTGACATTTCGGGCAATAGAACGACGAGCGGTTCATGAACTTCTCCCGGCGCATCACCGCCCCGCAGCGCCGGCACGGCTGCCCGTCGCGGCCGTAGGCGTCCAGCGACCGGTCGAAGTAACCCGACTCCCCGTTGACGTTGACGTACAGCGAATCGAACGAGGTGCCACCCTTGGCCAGCGCTTCGCGCATCACCTCAGCCGCCGATTCCAGCACCGCGGCCAGCCGCCGGCGCGGCAGCGTGGCCGCAATCCGCGCGCCGTTGACCTGGGCTCGCCACAGGGCTTCGTCGGCGTAGATGTTGCCGATGCCCGAGACCACCTGCTGGTCCAGCAGTTGGCGCTTGATCTCAGAATGCTTGCGCCGCAATACATCCACCACCGCCGCGGCGTTGAACTGCGGATCCAGCGGATCGCGCGCCAGGTGCGCGACCGGCTGCGGCACGACGCTGCCGTCGACCGTCACCAGATCGGCAAGCAGCCAGCCGCCGAAGGTGCGCTGGTCGGCGAAACTCAACACCGTCCCGTCGTCGAGCAACGCCGAAATCCGCACGTGGTCAGCGCGCGGCACCACCCCCAGCAACATCTGGCCACTCATGCCGAGGTGGACCACCAGGGCCTCGCCGGTACCCAACGTCAGCCACAGGTACTTGCCGCGCCGATCGGTGCCGGTGATCCGGGCGTCGAGCAGCCGGGCGGTCAGGTCGGCCGGGCCGGCCTCGTGGCGCCGCACCGCGCGGGGGTGGTGGACGCGGACCGCGGTGATCGTCTTGTCGACCACATGGGACTGCAGACCGCGCCGCACCACCTCGACTTCAGGTAGCTCAGGCATGTCCGCCCTCCTGGGCCCACTGTGCAATCCGCGACCGGACACGCCGCGCGACCGTCGGGAAATTCACTGTCGGCGCAGCAGGCACCGGCTTGTCACCGTCATCGGAGCTTCAGGATTTCCCCGCGGTGTCGAGCACGTGCGCTGCCTCGAGTGTTTTGTACGCAGCCGACGCCGCCTTCTGCTCGGCTTCCTTCTTGGAGCGGCCGACGCCCGACCCGTATTCGGTCTCCATCACCACCACCACCGCGGTGAATTCTTTGTCGTGGTCGGGCCCGGTCGAGGTCACCTGGTAGGTCGGCGTGCCGAGCGTCAGCGAGGCGGTGAGTTCTTGCAGGCTGGTCTTCCAGTCCAGACCGGCACCCAGGGTCGGCGCGGCGTCCAGCAGCGGGCCGAACAGGCGCAGGATGACCTCCCGTGCGACGTCGATCCCGTGCTGCAGATAGATCGCGCCGAGCAACGACTCCATCCCGTCGGCCAGGATGCTGGACTTGTCCGCGCCACCGGTGTTCGCTTCCCCGCGACCGAGCAGTACGTGCACGCCCAGCCCGTCGCCGGGCAGGCGGCGCGCCACGTCCGCCAGCGCCAGGGTGTTGACGACGCTGGCACGCAACTTGGCCAGGTCGCCCTCCGACCGGTCCGGATGCCGGTGGTAGAGCTCGTCGGTGATGGTGAGGCCTAATACGGCATCGCCGAGAAACTCCAGCCGCTCATTGGTGGGCAGACCGCCGTTCTCGTAGGCGTAACTGCGGTGCGTCAACGCCAGCGTGAGCAGGTCTTCGGGCAGGTCGACGCCCAGCGCGTCCAGCAGGACCTGCCGGGAGGGGGTCACTGCTCGCCCCCGTCCGGCGGGGGCAGTATTCCGGCGAGCTTGGCCCACCTGGGGTCGATCTGATCGTGCCGGTGGTCGGGCTCGGCGGCCAGCGAAATGCCGCACTGCGTGCACAAACCCGGGCAATCCGATGAGCACACCGGCGCGAACGGCAATTCCAGCCCCACCGCGTCGATGATCGGTTGCTCGAGGTCGATGGTCTCGGCGACGACGTGGCCGACCTCGTCCTGCTCGGTGGTCGCCTCGGTCGCACTGTTCGGATAGGCGAAGAGCTCGGTCAGCGCAACCTGCACCCGGCCCTGGATCGGCGACAGGCACCGGGAACACTCGCCGCCGGTGGGTGCGGTTACCGTGCCGGTCACCAGCACCCCTTCGGACACCGATTCCAGCCGCAGGTCCAGCTCCAGGGGTGCTCCCGGCTGGATCGCGATCAGATCCAGGCCGATGCGCAGCGGGCTGTCCACGCTTTGGCGCAGCGGAATCATCGCTCCTGGCCGTCGACCCAGCCGAGCGATATCGATCGTCAACGGCGTGGTGATGTGTCGCTGCGCCGTCTGGCTGTGCTGCTTGGCCATAGGTGGAATCCTACGGCGCGCAGCTGACAGGTCCACGTTCAGTTCAGCTGCCCGTCACCGGGCCGTCGGGCCTACCGCGTGACGTAGTCGTGGGTGCCGGCTGCGGTCCGCAGCTGGTGACGGCCTCGACCGACCGACCGCAGGGTTCCGTTGAGGAACTCTTCGAACTCGGCCAGCTTGTTGTCGACGTAGATGTCGCATTCGCCGCGCAACCGGTCCGCTTCGGCGTGCGCAGTGTCGATCAGACGGGTGGATTCGGCGTGCGCGGCCTGCACCACCTCGTTCTGGGACACCAGCCGCTGCTGCTCCTTGATGCCCTCTTGCACGGCCTTTTCATAGGAGAGGTTGCCGTTTTCGATCAGGCGGTCGCATTCGGACTTGGCCCGGCTGATGCTGGCCTCGTACTCGCGTTTCGCCGACGCGGCGATGCGCATCGCCTCCTCGCGGGCCTCCCCGACCATCCGCTCGCTGTGCTGACGGGCCTCGCTGACCATCCGATCAGCCTGAGCCTTGGCGTCCGAGAGCAGCCGGTCGGCTTCGGCGCGGGCGTGGTTGACCATCGACTCGGATTCGGTGGTCGCCGAGGACACCATCGAGTCGGCGTGCGATTTGGCGTCGTGCAGCATCGCGTCGCGGGCGTCCAGCACGTCCTGGGCATCGTCGAGCTCACCAGGGATCGCGTCCTTGATGTCGTCGATCAGTTCAAGCACGTCACCGCGGGGAACGACGCACCCGGCGGTCATCGGCACGCCGCGGGCTTCCTCGACGATCGCGCTCAATTCATCCAGCGCTTCAAAGACTCGGTACACGGCCATACCCTCCTGGCGGCTTGCATAAATCTGTAGTTACCAGTGTGCCTGGTGTTACGTCTGTGACTGCGGTGATGACTCCGGTGTGTCGGCTTGAATTTTTGCTGCGCATCACCCGCGAACCGCCTCTAGCCACGTGATTTGGTTCCAGACTATCGCCGGCGTAGCCACCGGGACAGCGGGCGAGGCCTCTATTGACAGCATATATACCCTTGGGGGGTATATATGACGGCGTCACAGCGGAAGGGAACTTTGATGGACAGAGTCGTGAACGCAGTGCTGCACGCGTTGACGCTGACAGGTTCCATGACGTGGGAAATCCTTTGGGCGCTGATCCTGGGCTTCGCGTTGTCGGCGGTCGTCCAGGCTGTTGTGCGCCGCTCGACAATCGTGGCCTTGATGGGCGACGACAGGCCCCGCACCCTGGCCGTGGCGGCCACGCTCGGCGCCGCGTCGTCGTCGTGCTCCTATGCCGCCGTGGCGCTGGCCCGCTCGCTGTTCCGCAAGGGGGCCGACTTCACCGCGGCCATGGCCTTCGAAATCGGCTCCACCAATCTGGTGGTGGAACTGGGCATCATCCTGGCGCTGCTGATGGGCTGGCAATTCACCGCAGCGGAGTTCGTCGGCGGACCGCTGATGATCATCGTGCTGGCCCTACTGTTCCGGCTGTTCGTGCGCGGCCGGCTCATCGATGCCGCGCGTGAACAGGCAGACAAGGGAATCGCCGGATCGATGGAAGGCCATGCGGCGATGGACATGTCGATCCGGGGCGACGTGTCGTTCTGGCGACGGCTGTTCTCCGGACCGGGTCTGACCTCCGTGTCGCATGTCTTCGTGATGGAGTGGCTGGCGATCCTGCGCGACCTGGTCATCGGATTGCTCATCGCCGGCGCAATCGCGGCGTGGGTCCCGGAGAGCTTCTGGCAGAGCTTCTTTTTAGCGAACCACCCGGCACTGTCGTCGGTGTGGGGACCGATCGTGGGCCCAGTCGTCGCGATCGTGTCGTTCGTCTGCTCGATCGGCAATGTGCCGTTGGCCGCGGTGCTGTGGAACGGCGGCATCAGTTTCGGCGGGGTCATCGCGTTCATCTTCGCCGACCTGCTGATCCTGCCGATCCTCAACATCTATCGCAAGTATTACGGCGCCAGAATGATGCTGATGTTGTTGACGACGTTCTACGCCGCGATGGTCGTCGCGGGCTATCTCGTCGAATTGATCTTCGGCGCAGCCGATCTCATTCCGGGCGCCCGCAACGCGATGGTGATGTCCGGCAGCATCTCCTGGAATTACACCACCTGGCTGAACATCGCTTTCCTGATCGTCGCAGCGGTGCTGGTGGTTCGATTCTTCGCGTCCGGTGGAATGCCGATGCTACGGATGATGAACGGGTCGCCCGACGCTGAACACGATCATGGCGGGCATAGTCACCAGTGCCACTGAGGCTCGCTACCAACATTTTTCGTTGATCGATTGCCGGTGGATGTCTTCCGTCGCCCGCTGGGTTTTCCGGACGCCGGTCGCGGTGGGCTCGGCTCAGCACTGCTCCGCCATGCGGCCGGGCGCTGCGACCGCGACGGACTGCCTGCGTACCTCGAAGCAACCAACCCCCACAACAGGCAGCTCTACGCCGCCCACGGGTTCGAGGAGATCGGCGTCATCCAAGCCGGCAAATCGGCGCCTCTCTGGCCAAAGCTGCGTAAGCCCCGTTGAACTGCTGCGCCCGGCCGCGGTAAGCGAACGGATACCTAAATGAATGTTGGCGTGAATGTCCCGCGCGGGAGACCACACTGAAGACGACGACGTGCCGTAGCTGCCGCGATGCCTACCACGGCGGTATCGTTGCTCGCACGATTGCGAGGCGAAAGGGGTCCACTGGTGCCGACGCCGAATGATCCCGGCAACTTCGCGCAGCGGCCGGCCGGCCCCCCGTCTCCCGCAGACATCGGACGACTACTGCTGCGCTGCCACGACCGCCCCGGAATCATCGCTGCGGTAAGCACATTCCTCGCTCGAGCCGGTGCCAACATCATCTCTCTGGACCAGCACTCCACCGCACCCGAGAACGGAACCTTTCTGCAGCGCGCGATCTTTCACCTGCCCGGGCTCACCGCCGCAATCGATGGTCTGGAAGATCAATTCGCCGCCACCGTGGCAGCGGAATTCGGCATCGACTACCGCTTCACCGAGGCGGCCAAACCCAAACGGGTCGCCATCTTCGCATCCAGGGAAGACCATTGCCTATTGGATCTGTTGTGGCGCAACCGTCGTGGCGAGCTCAAGATTTCCGTCGCGATGGTGATCGCCAACCATCCCGACCTTGCCGAGCGGGTTCGTCCGTTCGGTGTGCCGTTCATCCACATACCCGCCACCCGGGAAAGCCGCGCCGCAGCCGAACAGCGTCAGCTTCAATTACTCACCGGCAATGTCGATTTGGTGGTGTTGGCGCGCTATATGCAGATACTGACGCCTGAGTTCCTCGCCGCCGTCGGATGCCCGCTGATCAACATTCACCATTCATTCCTGCCGGCATTCATCGGCGCAGCACCCTATAAGCGCGCCCGCGAGCGCGGCGTCAAACTGGTGGGCGCCACAGCCCACTACGTCACTGAGATGCTCGACGAGGGGCCGATCATCGAGCAGGATGTGGTGCGGGTCAGCCACACCGACACCGTCGACGACCTGGTGCGTGTCGGTGCCGACGTGGAGCGGGCGGTACTGTCGCGCGCGGTGCTCTGGCACTGTCAGGACCGAGTGATCGTGCACGACAACCAGACGGTTGTCTTCTGACCGCGACGGGAATCTATTCTGCGCTTCCGACTTCCGACAACGAGTCGCCGTACCTGGCTCGCAGCGCTCCCCACACATCGGCATACTGACCGGGCGACTTGCGATACGCCCCATGGCGTTTCAGGATCTGCCGGGCAACCGGCGCCACGAGGCGCCGCGGGTAACGTCGCCAGCCGGTCTGCGCACGGATCTCGGCCAGCATGTCCGGCCACGAATGCTGCTGAAAATTCAGCAGTTCCTGCGCACGGGAGACATCCATCCAATCGTTGAGATACCAGGAATCGTCACTGTCCGGGTCACCGGGACGTCCCATCGGTATCAGGCCGGCCATGCCCTGCGCCGCCGCCATGGCCGCGCCAATCTCGGCCTGCCGCAACATGTGCGAGTCATCGCCGGCGATCATCAACACCTCACCGGCCACCTCCGAATGGGCGGCCGCAACGAATGCGGTTGCCACATCGCGGGTATCGACGCAGTGCACCCGACCGTCGGCCGGCATCGCGCTGCTGAAATACAACACGTCGGTGGTGAAGGGCATGGCCGCCGGGTCGACGCTGATCACCCCACCGAGCCGCAAGATCAACCAGTTCAACCTCGACGCACGGACGATCTCCTCGGCTTCGAGCTTCTGACTCCCGTACAGGTCGCACGGGTTGACCGGGGTTTCCACGCCCAACCGGTCCTGGTGCCGATGTGGATTGCGCGCGCCGTACACGGAGATGCTGGACGCATGCAGAAAGCGCGGCGGATCAGGTTGCTGCTCTGCCGCACGCACCAAGATTGCGGTGGCATCGACGTTGACTCTGCGCGCCCACGCCGGTTCGCGGTAGATCAACGGGGGGATGACGGCCGCCAGGTGGACGATCACGTCCGGCGAAATTTCGCTGACCAACTGTTCAACCTGGTCGGGAACGGTCAAGTCGACGCGGCGGCTTTCCACCCCCGGCGGCAGGACCGCCAACTTGCGGTGCGCGGTGGCGACCACCCGCCATCCGTCGGCAGCGAACCTTCGGACCGCCTCCGCACCGACCAGACCGAAGGCTCCGGTAATCAGCACGGTCTGCATGGGCGTCCTCGATCCCCGTCAACATCGATGTTTCGAGCAGACGGTAACCCACTCGACGAAGAGAACGCCATGCCTCCGGCACCAGCTTGCTCAAGCTCGACGACGTGTCGCACCCAGGTGCGAAGATCAGGTCATGCAGTACTACGACATCATCGGCGACATCCACGGTTGTGCTTCCGCGCTTGAAACGCTGCTCGCCGATCTTGGCTACACACTTCAGGATTCGACGGGCGCGTATCGACACCCCACCCGTCAAGCCGTCTTCGTCGGCGACCTGGTGGACCGCGGCCCGGAACAGCTTCGCGTCCTCGAAATCGTCAAGCCGATGGTGGATACGGGCAGCGCCCGCATCGTCATGGGCAACCATGAGTTCAATGCGATCTGCTACTCCATCGAGCACCCGTGCGGCAGCGGCCAATATCTGCGCAAACACACCGACAGCAACTACCGACAGCACCGCGAGTTCGTCGACCAACTCACCGACGAGCAGCGCATCTACTACCTGGACTGGTTCAAGACGCTGCCGCTGTGGCTGGACCTCGGCGATATCCGCGTCGTTCATGCCTGCTGGCATGAGGAGTCCATGCGATACGTCGAGAGCCAACTGGGATCCAACCAGTTCACTGCGGTGGACCAGTTCGCCCGGGCCTCCGACAGCACCGACCGCCTCTACACCACGGTCGAGGTGCTGCTCAAGGGCCCTGAGATCAGCCTGGCAGCCCATCACCAGCCGGATTATCTGGATAAGGACGGCCACGCCCGCAGCAGGGCCAGAATCCGGTGGTGGAACGAGGATGCGGTGACCCTGCGCGAGATCGCGGAAATGGCAAGCAATTTCACCACTGCGGCGGGTGCACCGTATCCCCCGTTACCCGACAGCGCCGTCACATCTGCGGACCGCTGCTACGTCTACTCGGGAACAGTTCCGGTGTTCTTCGGTCATTACTGGCGCAAGGATTCCCCGCAGCGCCACCGTGATTGGGCAGACCATTGCGCGTGCGTGGATTTCAGCGCGGTGAAGGGCGGCAAGTTGACGGCCTATCGCTGGTCGGGCGAGACCACGATCTGCGCCGACAACTACTGGCAGAGCGCCGGTTGAGCTACCCGCTCTGCCGGGCGATCCGTTCGCGCAGTCGCCGGTTGACCGGTTCGGGCAGCAACTCGGTCACGTCGCCGCCCAGCATCGCCACCTCTTTCGCCAGCGACGACGACACGAACGAATACCGCGGCGATGTCGCTACGAAGAACGTGTCAACGCCGGCGACGTGCTTGTTCATCTGCGCCATCTGCAGTTCGTACTCGAAGTCGGTGCCGGTGCGCAGACCCTTGACGATGGCGTTCATCCCGCAGGACCTGACGAAGTCGACGACCAGGCCTTTCCCGGCCTGCGCCCGCACGTTGGACAGGTGGCTCGTCGACTCCTCGATCATCGCAATCCGCTCGTCGAGGTCGAACATGCCCTTCTTGGCGGGGTTGATCAGGATCGCCACCACGACCTCGTCGAATTGAGCTGCGGCACGTTCGAAGACGTCGACGTGCCCCAACGTGACCGGGTCGAAGGACCCGGGACAGACCGCGCCGCTCATTGCGCCGCTCCTCCTCTTCGCTCCGCTCAGCATCGTCGCCGGCGGCACGCTCATAGTCAACGACGCTAGCAGGCGCCCTACACCCGTTCGGCCAGCTCCAGACGGGTGTCGCCGTAGACGCGCTCGGGCCACAACGTCCAGCCGTCCGGCCACGTGAGCGCGGCACTGCCGATTCCGCGCTCCACCACGGCAACCGTTCCCGCCCGGGTCCAACCCCCCGACGTCAGCGCGGCCAGCACAGCCGAGAGCTCAGCGGCTCCAAGCTCGTACGGCGGGTCGGCCAATACCAGGTCGAACGGGGAGGGCGACCCGGCGGTCAGCACGGCAGCGACCGCACCGCGGCGCACGATCGCCCCGGGCAGCCCCACCGTCTCGATGTTGCGGGCGATCACCGCCGCCGCGCGCGGGTCGGATTCCACAAACAGCGCCGACGCAGCTCCCCGCGACAGGGCTTCCAGACCCAAGGCACCCGACCCGGCAAAGAGATCCAGCACCGCCACGTCCGCGAAACCGACCCGCGTCGCCAGGATGTTGAACAGCGACTCGCGCACCCGGTCAGTGGTCGGCCGGGTCCCCCGCGGCGGAACGGTGAGGCGCCGGCCCCGGGCCACGCCACCGATCACGCGGGTCAGTTCAGCACCACCAGCAGGTCGCCACCCTCCACCTGAGCGGTGTCGGAGACCGCCACCCGCTCCACCGTGCCGTCGCTGGGCGCGGTGATCGGCGCTTCCATCTTCATGGCCTCGATGGTGGCGACGGTTTGGCCGGCGCTCACCTCATCACCTTCGGACACGCTGACGGTGACTACCCCGGCGAAGGGCGCCGCGACATGGCCGGCGTTGCCGCGGTCAGCTTTCTCCGCAGTGGGAACGGCGCTGGCGATGCTGCGGTCGCGCACCAGCACCGGACGCAGCTGGCCGTTGATGATGCACATCACGGTCCGCATGCCGCGCTCGTCGGGTTCGGAGATGGCCTCCAGCCCGATCAACAACTCCACGCCCGGCTCCAGCTTCACCCGATGCTCCTCGCCTTGGCGCAGGCCGTAGAAGAACTGGTTGGCCGACAGCTGCGAGGTATCGCCGTACGCCTCTCGATGGTCCTCGAATTCCTTTGTGGGACCGGGGAACAACAGCCGGTTGAGGGCGGCCTGACGCTCCGGCCCGGCGGTGGCGAGCGCCTTCTCGTCGTCGGCGGTCAGTTGCGGGTCCGGCTTGGCCGGCGCGCGGCCGGCCAGCGCGTCGGAACGCAACGGCTCGGGCCACCCGCCGGGCGGATCGCCCAACTCACCGCGCAGGAATCCCAGCACCGAGTCCGGGATATCGAATCGCTTTGGGTCAGCGGCGAATTCGTCGACGCTCAGACCGGAGCCCACCAGGGCCAGCGCCAGGTCGCCGACCACCTTCGACGACGGGGTGACCTTGATCAGCCGGCCCAGCACCCGGTCGGCGCCCGCATATGCCTCCTCGACCTCCTCGAACCGGTCCCCCAGCCCCAGCGCGATCGCCTGTTGGCGCAGGTTCGACAGCTGACCGCCCGGGATCTCGTGGTGATACACCCGGCCGGTCGGACCGGGTAGACCGGATTCAAAGGGCGCGTAGACCTTCCGCAGGCCTTCCCAGAACGGCTCGAGCGCGCACACCGCCGACAACGACAACCCGGTGTCGTACTCGGTGTGCGCGGCCGTGGCCACGATCGAACTCAACGCCGGCTGACTGGTGGTGCCGGCCATCGGCGCCGAGGCCCCGTCGACGGCGTCGGCGCCCGCCTGCCAGGCGGCCACGTAACTGGCCAGCTGGCCGCCCGGCGTGTCGTGAGTGTGCACGTGAATGGGGAGGTCGAACCGGCTGCGCAAAGCGGAAACCAGGGTGTGGGCCGCCGGCGGCCGCAGCAACCCCGCCATGTCCTTGATGGCCAGCACATGTGCACCGGCCTCGACGATCCCGTCGGCCAATCGCAGGTAGTAGTCCAGGGTGTAGAGCCGTTCGTCCGGATCGGACAGGTCACCCGTGTAGCACATCGCGACTTCGGCTATGGCAGTGCCGGTTTCGCGGACCGCGTCGATAGCCGGGCGCATCGAGTCCAGGTTGTTCAGCGCGTCGAAGATCCGGAAGATGTCGATACCGGTGGCCGTCGCCTCCTCGATGAACGCCGACGTGACGGTCTCCGGATAGGGCGTGTAGCCCACGGTGTTCCGGCCCCGCAACAACATCTGCAGGCAGATGTTGGGGATGGCTTGCCGCAGCGCGGCCAGCCGCTCCCACGGGTCCTCCTTGAGGAAGCGCAGCGCCACGTCGTAGGTCGCCCCGCCCCAGCACTCGACCGACAAGAGCTGCGGCATCGTGCGCGCGAGATACGGTGCCACCATGAGTAATCCGCTGGTGCGCACCCGGGTGGCCAGCAGCGACTGATGCGCGTCGCGGAACGTCGTGTCGGTCACGCCGACCGCGGGCGACTCCCGCAACCAGCGCGCGAAACCGTCCGGGCCGAGTTTGAGCAACCGCTGCCGGGAACCGTGCTCCGGCGCCACCTCGCGGTCGATCGCGGGCAGCTTGTCCTGCGGGTACACCGTCGACGGACGCGCGCCGTGCGGCTGGTTGACGGTGACATCGGCCAGGTAGTTCAGGATCTTGGTGCCGCGGTCGGCCGAGGTGTGCGAGGTCAGCAGTTGCGGCCGGTCGTCGATGAACGACGTCGTGACGCGGCCGGCCTGGAAGTCCGGGTCGTCCAGAACCGCTTGCAGGAAAGGAATATTGGTCGACACACCGCGGATCCGGAACTCGGCCATCGCCCGGCGCGCCCGGTTGACCGCGGTTTGGAAATCGCGGCCCCGGCAGGTCAGCTTCACCAGCATGGAGTCGAAGTGGGCGCTGATCTCAGCCCCCAGATTGGTGCTGCCGTCCAGCCGGATCCCGGCGCCGCCCGGGGTGCGCAGCGCACTGATCCGACCGGTGTCGGGGCGGAACCCGTTGGCCGGATCCTCGGTGGTGATCCGGCATTGCAGCGCGGCACCGTGCGGGCGCACGGTGTCCTGGGTGAGGCCCAGATCGTCGAGGGTCTCGCCGGCGGCGATGCGCAGCTGGCTAGACACCAGGTCGACGTCGGTGATCTCCTCGGTGACGGTGTGCTCCACCTGAATTCGCGGGTTCATCTCGATGAAGACGTATTCGCCGTTCTCGTCCAGCAGGAATTCGACGGTGCCGGCGCAGCTGTAGCCGATGTGGCGGGCGAAGGCCACCGCATCCGCACACATCTTTTCCCGCAACTCAGCCGAAAGGTTCGGCGCCGGAGCCAGTTCGATCACCTTCTGGTGGCGGCGCTGCACACTGCAGTCCCGCTCGTAGAGGTGGATCACGTTGCCACCGGTGTCGGCCAGGATCTGAACCTCGATGTGCCGCGGGCGCAGCACAGCCTGCTCGAGATACACCGTCGGGTCCCCGAACGCCGACTCCGCCTCCCGGCTGGCGGCCTCGATGGCCTCACCCAGAGCTGCGCTGTCAGTGACCCGCCGCATCCCGCGCCCACCGCCACCGGCAATGGCCTTGACGAACAACGGAAATCGCATGTCCTGTGCGGCCGCGACCAACTCGTCCACCGACGCCGAGGGAGCCGAGGACTGCAGCACCGGCAGGCCCGCCTCGCGCGCGGCGGCGATCGCCCGCGACTTGTTTCCGGTCAACTTGAGCACTTCGGCGTCGGGCCCCACGAACGTGATGCCCGCCTCGGCGCACGCTGCGGCCAATTCCGGGTTCTCCGAGAGAAATCCGTAACCGGGATAGACGGCGTCCGCATGGCAGCGCAGGGCCGTCTCGACGATCTCGGCGACGGACAGGTACGCCCGCACCGGGTGCCCCACTTCGCCGATCTGGTACGACTCATCGGCTTTGGTCCGGTGCAGCGAATTGCGGTCCTCGTACGAATAGACGGCGACGGTGCCGACACCCAACTCGTATGCGGCGCGGAAGGCGCGGATCGCGATCTCGCCGCGATTGGCCACCAACACTTTGGAGATCACGTGCGACCCCTAATCAAATGAGTGTCGACCAATAATTCCAGAACCGCGCCATGATCAGCAGGAATACCCCGGTGAACCAGAACGTGACCAGCGACCAGCGCCAGCCGAACAGTAACCGCAGCGCGGTATTTCCCGTCGCGGCCGGACGCACCAGGATCGAGGCCGCGACCACCAGCAGCGTCACGGTGGCCGCCCACACCACCATGCAGTACGGGCACAGCGCCCCGATGCGGTACAGGCTCTGAAAGATCAGCCAGTGCACAAACACCGTGCCGGCTGTCAACCCGATCACCAACCCCACCCAATACCATTGCGGCAGCTGAACTTTCGCCACCGCCAACACCCCGGTGACCACCACCACCGTGAAACCGGCGATACCGAGCAGCGAGTTGGGGAAGCCGAACACCGAAGCCTGCGGGGTCACCATCACCGAACCGCACGACACGATCGGGTTGATGTTGCAGGACGGCACGTAGGACGAGTTGAGCAGCAACGCGATCTTCTCCACCGTCAGCGTGGCGGAGGCGAGCAGACCGATCACCCCGGCGATCAGCACCCACCATGCACTGGGCGCGGGTACCCACGGTCCGGACGGTTCGAGTTCGCCGGGCGGGTCAGCCGCGTCGGAGTCCACCTCGGGGACGAGATCAGCCGCCACGTGGTCAGGTGTTCGCCACTGCCGCGGCCTCGTCCATCCCGGGGATGTTGCCGACGATGTCTCTGACCTTGGCGACGAGCGCTGCCGGTGACGTCCGCTCGAATTCGGTGCCGTTGATCCGCACGGTCGGGGTCGCGCGGATCTTGTTGGCTGCCGCCAACCCGGTGACCTTGCCGATGTACTTGCCGCTGTTGATGCAGTCCGGCACCTTGCCGGCGGCGCCCGCCTGGCGCGCGAGCTCGATCAGTCGCGCATTGTCGGGGAACCGGTCACCCGTTTCGGACGGCTGAATGCCCTTGCTGTACAGCGCTTCGTGGAAGCGGCGAAAGGCGTCCATGGACTCGTCGGCCACGCAGTAGGCCGCGGCGGCCGCCCGCGAGGAGTAGTTCTGGGTGGCCGGACTGTCCAGGATGGTGACCATCGTGTAGTCACCGGCGATCGCGCCGATGTCGATGAGCTTGGCGACCGTGCGACCGAAGGTGCGCTCGAAATCGCCGCACGCCGGGCACAGGAAGTCCTCGTAGAAGGCCACGGTCGCCTTGGGTTTGCCGTTGTCGGCGACCAGTTTGCTCGAGGTCACGCGGACGGCGCCCTCGGCTCCCGCACCGGCGGCCTGCTTCTTGTTGTGACTCGTCACGATGTAGAACACCAGACCGACGGCGAACAGCACGACGATCAACGTGCCGCCGATTTGGATGAGTCGGCCGGACCTGCCGTCGCCGGACTTCAGGTCGAGCCGCGCGGGGCGCTTGGGTTTTTCGGCCACAGAATCCTCACGTTTCGTTTGCTTCACCTGCGGTCGGGCGACTCTAGAGTACCGACGGCGCCGCAGCCGCAGGTCAGCACCGGCTCAGGTGTGCCCGCAGCGCTGAGATCAGCTCGCCCGTTCCGGCGGCGCTGCCACCCCCGAGCGGGAAGAGATTGGCGAAGCCGTGCGTCAGCGATCCCAGGTAGCGCAGGTCCACAGCGGTGCCCGCGGCCCGCAGCGCCTCGGCGTACTCCTGACCCTCGTCGCGCAGCGGATCGAACCCGGCGACCGCGATCAGCGCGGGTGCCAGGTCGGACAGCGAATCCGCCAGCGCCGGTGACACCCGTGGGTCGGACGCGTCGATCCCGGACTTGCGCAGGTACTGCGAGGTGAACCAGTCGATGTCGCGTCTGGTCAGCAGGAAGCCACGCGCGAACAGGCTCAGCGAGCGGGTCTGCGCGGTGAAGTCGGTTCGCGGGTAGATGAGCCACTGCAACACCGGGGCCGGTCCGCCGTTGTCCCGCGCGAGCTGGCTGACGACGGCCGCCAGGTTGCCGCCGGCGCTGTCGCCGCCGACCGCCACCCGCCCGGGCGCCGCACCCAGTTCCTCAGCGTGCTCCCAGGCCCACCCGAACGCGGCGTACGCATCCTCGATCGCCGCGGGTGCCGGATGCTCAGGTGCCAGCCGGTAATCGATCGACAGCACATGCATCTCCCCGTCCCGGCAGGTCAATCGGCACAGCGCGTCGTGGGTGTCCAGGTCGCCGATCGACCAGCCGCCACCGTGATAGAAGACCAGCAGCGGCGCATTCGCGGTTGCCGGGCGGTAGTGCCGCGCCGGGATGGGACCTGCCGGCCCGGGAATCGAGATCTCGGCAACGTCGACGTGAATCTGCGGACCGGGCATGGCCTGCAGGCCGTCCCGCATCGTCGCCCGGGAGGTGCGCGCGTCGTCGTCGATCACCAGGCCGCCGATCCCCACGGCGCGCTGTCCCGTCAACAGCAGCTGCAAGGTGGGGTCCAGGGTGTTGCCGTCGATGGTCACCGAACGCCCGCGGGTCAGCAGGCGCTTGGCGCCGTCCGGGATCCGCGGAATGACTTTCGCGCCGACGCTGGTGACCGTGTTCTGGACGCGCGTCACCCAACCGGTCGGTGCGCGCTTTGCTCCCAGATGGAGGTCCGGCGCGCCTGACAGACTCTTGGTCATCGGCCGCTCCCTTGAAAATGCCTCGTGCCGGCCCACCTTACGTCGTGCCGAACGGGCGAAATCCGGCCGCCGCCTGCCCGACGGTGCGACGAATGTCCGACATTGGGAGCGGACACCAGCCCGGGCGTTGGTTAGATCGCATAGTCAACTCGGTAATATGTGATCCCCGAGCCGTGCGGACTGCGGCACCAGGCTGGGCCCTAATCGGAGAACGCTCAAATTTCATAGGTAGGTGATGACGTTGACTGGCGAGTCGGGCGCCGCTTCTGTCCCCGGTTCTATCCCCTCGATAGCCCTCAACGACGAGCAGACGATGCCGGTGCTCGGTCTCGGCACCGCGGAATTGTCGGACGACGAGACAGAACGCGCCGTCTCGGCCGCACTCGAAGTCGGTTGCCGGCTCATCGACACCGCGGCCGCCTACGGCAACGAAGCGGCGGTGGGCCGGGCGATCGCCGCGTCGGGCATTCCGCGCGCCGAGTTGTTCGTCACTACCAAGCTGGCCACCGCCGACCAGGGTTTCAAGTCCTCGCAGGAAGCCTGCCGGCGCAGCCTGGAGACCCTCGGCCTCGATTACGTCGACCTGTACCTGATTCACTGGCCGGCCGCGTCGCTGGGCAAGTACGTGGACTCGTGGGGTGGCCTGATCCAGTGCCGCGGCGAGCAGCACGCCCGCTCGATCGGGGTGTCCAACTTCACCGCGGAGCACCTGACGATGGCCATCGACCTGACTTTCGTCACCCCCTCGGTCAATCAGATCGAGTTGCACCCGCTGCTCAACCAGGAGGAGCTGCGCAAGGCGAACGCCGAGCACGACATCGTCACGCAGTCCTACACCCCGCTGGCGCTGGGCAAGTTGAATGACAACCCGACGGTGACGTCGATCGCCGGCGAGTACGGCAAGACGCCCGCCCAGGTCCTGCTGCGGTGGAACGTGCAGTTGGGCAACTCGGTGGTGTTCCGCTCGGCAAAACCCGAACACATCGCCGGCAACTTGGATGTGTTCGATTTCGAGCTGGCCGCCGAGCACGTCGACGCGCTGAACGGGCTCAACGACGGCACCCGGCTGCGCCCGGATCCGGACAACTACGCCGGCACCTGAGCGCCGATCAGCGGGCGGGGCAGGTGGCCGCCGCGTCTCGCAGCACGCCGCTGGACGCTTGATCCAACGGCAGCGCGTAGCCACGCAGCACCGCGATGAACTGCACGGCGTATTGACACGCGAAAGCACCGTTGGGCGGCATCCATTGCGACGGCGGCGAATCGCCCTTGTCCTGGTTGGCCCTGCCCTGCACGGCCAGCAGGTTCGCCGGGTCGTTGGCAAAGCGCACCCGTTGGGCCTCCGGCCAACCGTAGGCGCCCATGTCCCAGGCATACGCCAGCGGGACCAGATGATCGATCTGCACCGATTCGCCGACCTTGGCGCCGCGCTGAAACGCGACGACGGTGTTGGTGTACGGGTCGTGCAGGGTGCCGGTGGCCACGGCGTCGGGACACCGCTTGGTGAACACGTGCGTGACGTCCACCAGATCGCGGTTGAGGATGTCGTTACGGGTGTCACAACCGTTGTGGCCCAGCGGCGCATCGTTGTCGTCGTCCCAGGCGTCGCCGAACGCGGACCGGCGGTAGTCGAACCGGTGTGCCCGAAACGGCAACAGCAGCACCCCGGCGAGCACATCGTCGCCGGGCGCCACGGTCGGTACGTCGGCGCGCGCAGCGAACTCCTGGGCTTGCCGGGCGGCGGAGGACCCCAGCGTCTGGTATGCGACCAGCACCGCCACGGCAGCGACCGCGGCCAGCCACAGCACGGTTCGACGGTTCGTCATGACTTGTCCAGGTACTCGATCTGATCGGTATCGGTGAATCGGGCTGCCAGCGAGGACAATCCGGGATCGTCGGGGTTGGTGGCGTAGGCGGCCTCGCAGAAGTCCCGAGCGTTCTCGATGAACTCGAGGTGGTCGGCCAGCGACAACAACCGCAGCACGATAGCCCGACCGGATTGATTGCGGCCCAGCACATCTCCTTCTCTGCGCTCTTTGAGATCCAGGTCGGCGAGCACAAATCCGTCGATCGTCCCGGCGACCGCCTCCAGCCTTTTGCCTGCCGGAGAACCCGCTGACGTCCAGCTCGCCAGCAGGCACAGGCTCGGGTGCCGGCCGCGGCCGATGCGGCCGCGCAGCTGATGTAACTGGCTGATGCCGAACCGGTCGGCATCCATCACCAGCATCACGGTGGCGTTGGGGACGTCGACACCCACTTCGATCACGGTGGTACAGACCAGCACATCGGTCTGGCCGCTACGGAAGGATGCCATCACGGCGTCCTTCTCGTCAGCGGAGAGCCGTCCGTGCATCAGACCCAGCCGCAGCCCGGCCAGCTCGGCCGAGCGCAGCCTGGTGAACAGTCCGACCGCGGTCGCCGACGGCCGCTTGCCGTCGTCTCCGGCCTCGTCGGCTTCCTCCTCGTCGATCCGCGGCGCCACCACATAGGCCTGGCGGCCGGCGGCGACCTCCTCCCGGATGCGCTGAAAACCACGCTCCAGCCAGGCCCGCTTGTCCCGGACGAAGATCACCTTGGTGGTGATGGGCTGACGCCCCCGGGGCAGCTCGCGCAGGGTCGACGTTTCCAGGTCGCCGTACACGGTCAGGGCCAGACTGCGCGGGATCGGCGTCGCGGTCATCACCAGCAGATGCGGCGTGACGCCGGCCGGGGCCTTGGCGCGCAACCGATCCCGTTGCTCGACACCGAACCGGTGTTGCTCGTCGACCACCACCATGCCCAACTTGTGGAACTCCACCGCGTCGTGCAGCAATGCGTGGGTGCCGATGACGATCCCGGCCGCACCGCCGGCGATCTCGGACCGCGCCCGCTTCTTTTGCGCCGCGGTCATGGACCCGGAGAGCAGCACCACCCGGGTGGCTTCCCAGCCGTCCCCGGCGGCCGCTCCCAGCTGACCGCCCGTCGCCAGCGGACCCAGCACCTCGGTGATGGACCGAAAATGTTGTGCCGCAAGCACTTCAGTAGGCGCCAACAGCGCGCACTGGTAACCCGCGTCGACCATCTGCAGCATCGCCAGCACCGACACGATGGTCTTTCCGGACCCGACCTCACCCTGCAGCAACCGGTTCAGCGGCCGAGCCGAGGCCAGCCCGTCGGACACCACGGACAGCACCTCACGCTGTCCGGCGGTCAGTTCAAAGGGCAAACGCTGCAACAGTTCTGCTGCCAGACCGTCGTCGCGCCGGGGGGCGACGGGACCGGATGCGGACAACTCACCATGGCGGCGACCGACCAGCGCCCACTGCAGAGCGACGGCCTCGTCGAAGGTGAGGCGATCACGCGCCCGCGCCCGCTCGGCCGGTCGTTCAGCCAAATGGATGCCGCGTAAGGCTGCGTCTTCGTCGATCAAACCCAACCTGGCACGCAAATCGGCGGGCAATGGATCGGGCACCGGGTCGAGTTGGTCCAGCACCTGCTTTACGGCGCCATAGATGTGCCAGGTCTGCACTTTGGCGCTGGCCGGATAGATCGGGTAGACCCGACGCTCGAACTCCGACATCGCCAACTCACCGGTGACCAACGTCGACGCGTCGGCGATCTCACGCAGCGAGACGCTGCCGTGGTTCCTCCCGTCCGTCGAGTCCATGATCAAGAACGCGGGATGGGTGAATTGCATTGTCTTGCCGTAGTATCCGACCTCCCCGGAGAGCATCACCTTCGTGTTCTCGGTGAGGTCCTTCATCAGGCCTTCGGCGTTGAAGAACGTCGCGGTCACCTCACCGCGGCCGGATCCGACCGTGATGCGCAACCACATTCGCGCTTTCTTCTGAGTCGGACTTTTCTTTTTCATCACACCGGAAGTCCTTTTGGTGATGACATCGACGATGGTGATGTGCTCACCGGCTTGTGGACGCTGGTCTTCGGCCGTGAGCCGGGAGGCGCCCTCCAGGTAACTGCGTGGGTAGTGCCGCAACAGGTCGTCGACGGTCCGCAGACCGAAGTACTCGTACAGCTGTCCGGCTGACTTGCCCCCGATGACGTCGACCAGCCGATCGCTCAGCGAGGCCACTACTCCACCCCGATCAGCAACGCATCGCCGCGGTGACCGGTGCGGTAGCTCACCAGTTCGCTGCCCGGGTGGTGGTCGTGCATGTGTCTGTCCAGCACCTGCTCGATGCCAGCGGCCGCCGCGTCGTCCAGGTCGGCGCCTATCAGCACGGTGATCAGGTCACCGCCCGAGGCCATCAGCAGGTCCAGCAGGCCGATCGCGGCAGCGGCCACGTCCTCGGCGACGATCAGCACCTCATCGCCCGCGATGCCCAGGCCGTCACCCGGCTTACAGGTTCCGGCCCAGGTCAGCGCGTTCTCGGTAGCCACCCGCACCGATCCGTGCCGGGCGGCGCCGGCGGCGCGGGCCATGGTGTAGCCGTCGTCGACGGCTTGACGGCCGGCGTCGTGCACAGCCAATGCCGCGAGCCCCTGCACCATCGACCCGGTCGGCACCGGCACCACGTCGACACCCCAGCCGATGGCCGCGGTGCACCCCGCCACCAACTCCTCAGCGGCCACGTACCCGTTCGGCAGCACCATCACCTGGGCGGCACCGCTGTCCACCACGGCGCGCACCAACTGATGGGCGGTGATCCCGGGCGCATCGGCGCTGCCGTCCGCCCCCGGTCGCAGCACGCAGGCACCCTCACCGGCGAACAACTCCTCGGCCCCGTCGCCGTCGACGACGGCAAGCACCGCACGTTCCCGCGTCCAGCTGCCCGCGGGCAGCCCGGTCGCGCCGGAACTGAGTCCCGAGATCACGATCCGGCTCAGCTGACCGGCGGACAGGCCGGCTTCCACCGCGGCGCCGGCGTCGTCGGTGTGGACGTGCACGGAGTAGCTGTCCGACGGCGCGGCCGCGATGGCCACCGAGTCGCCCAATTCCTCCAGCCGTTGCCGCAACGTGTCCGCAGCCGCCGCATCGCAGCCGGCCACCAGGTACATGACCTCGAACTGAGGCGCCGGACCCCGCTCGATCGCCGGCGGCTTATGCTGCGGCTGCGACGACGGCTCGTAGACGGTCCGGGTGGGCGTCTCTCCGGTGATCGTCGAACGCAGCGAGTCCAGCATGACCAGCAGCCCCCGGCCCCCGGCGTCCACCACACCGGCATCGGCGAGCACGTCCAGCTGTTCGGGGGTCTTCTCCAGCGCGATCACCGCCGCATCCCCGGCCGCGACGAGGGCAAGGTGCAGCGACTGGCCGGCGGCAGCACACTCGTCGACGGCACCGGCGGCGGCCCGCAACACCGACACGATGGTCCCTGGCACCTCGTTTCCCCCCATCGAGGTGACGACCAGTTCCACCCCCCGCCACAGCGCGGCGGCCAGGAGCGCGGCATCGATCGCCGGTAGCGCCGCACCGGATTCGGCGGCCGCAGCAGCGGTCGCGTCGGCGAATCCCCGCAGAATCTGCGACAGGATCACCCCGGAGTTGCCGCGGGCGCCGTGCAGCGCTCCCGCCGACAACGCCGCCGCGACCCTGACCACGTCCAAGCTGCCGCGACTGGCTTCGGCATCCGCCTCGGCCAGCGCCGAACGCATGGTGAACAGCATGTTGGCACCGGTGTCGGAATCGGCGACCGGGAACACGTTGAGGCGGTTGATCTCGTCGATGTGGGTGATCAGGTCGCTCACGGCGGTGTGCGCCCAGTCCCGCAGGGCCGAGCCGTCCAGCTGACGATCCTCCGTGGCCAAACCCGCCCCCACCTCCTTACCGCCGCAGCACGCCCCCGATGCGCGCTAGCGTAACCTCGGTCCCGCCGGCCGGTGAGCCATCAGCAGCCTAGCTATCGGCCACGACAGCACTGGTCACGACGCGTCGCGGTTCGTTGAGCCGTTTTGGCGGTTGCCTACCGGAGTCGGTATTGTGGGACGGCCGGGCCAACCCGGCCTACTTCCGGCCGGCGGATCCGAACCGGGTCGCCGGACCGCAGCAACAAAGACTTGAGGAGTTTGAACCATGGCCGCTGTGTGCGATATCTGCGGGAAAGGCCCCGGCTTCGGTAAGTCGGTGTCGCACTCCCACCGCCGCACCAGCCGCCGGTGGAACCCCAACGTTCAGACCGTGCACGCCGTGACCCGTCCCGGCGGCAACAAGACGCGGCTCAACGTGTGCACGTCGTGCATCAAGGCCGGCAAGGTCACCCGCGGCTGAAGCCGTTACCCGCCGCCTCACTTCTCACAGAGCGGCTTTGATGCGTTCGAGGGTCGTTGTCATGTCGCGGGTGTTGCGCCGACGACGTGGCTCGCCGAGCAGCGCAATCTGCGCGATCGCGCCGCCGCCGCGATCGTGTACGCCTACGACCACGGGCCGGTTGGCGCCGCGTTGATTTCCGCAGCCCTGCGGTTTCGCGATCGACACCCTCATGGCGCACGCCGCTAGCGGCTCCCGCACACAGCGCCGTCCGCTCACTTACGGCCGGGAATCTGCAACGTGGTACCGGTCTCCTCTTCCGCGAACGCCACGAGCCGGCCGGCCGTGTCGTAATCGCAAGCGACCACCGTGCGGCCGATCAGCACCGGGCCGCCGCGCAGCCCGCCCCGACCGCTGACGCCGACATAGCTGCCCGGCGGGATCGGTTCGCTGATGCAGTACAGCGTGGGCGCCGCGCCCTCGTCGATGTCGTTGGCCAGCCGGTCGGCCACCGTCTTGACCGCCTTGTGCGCCAACGACATCAGCGGCGAGTCGCCGACCTGCGACAGGTTCGACGCCACCCAGCCCGGGTGGGTGAGCTGACTGACGATCGGCGAGCCTGCGGCACGGAGCCGGCGGTCGAGCTCGAGCCCCCACAACATCACCGTGAGCTTGGACTGCGCGTAGGCCCCCAGCCTCGTCCACTTGGTGCGGCGCAGATGCAGATCGTCGAGGTGCAGCGTCGCCGAGCGGTGCGCGTCGGATCCGACATTGATGATCTGGGCCCGCACCCGCGGCAGCAGCAAGTTGGTCAGCGCGAACGGGCCGAGCAAGTTGGTGCCCAGCGTCATCTCGAAGCCGTCCACGGTGTCGCGGCGCCGCTCGGTCAGAGCGCCGGCGTTGTTGATCAGGATGTCGACGTCGCCCTCGATCAGATCGGGGAAGGCACGCACCGAGGACAGGTCGGCCAGATCGAGCTTGACCACCGACGTCGAGCCACCAAGCTGCGCGGCGCGTTGCTCACCGAGCTCGGTGTTGCGTACCGCCAGAATGACGTGCGCGCCGGCTTTGACCAGCGCTCGCGCGGTGCCCAGCCCCACCCCGTTGGTCGCTCCGGTCACGATGACCCGTTTGCCGGTCAGGTCGCCGAGCCGATCGGGCGTCCAAGGTAACGTCACGAGGTCAGATTAGTCAGACTGATGGCGTCGAGGGCGGTTCGAAGGTGAGTGACAGCGCGACAGAGATCACCAACCTGATCTACACCTACGCCGAGCGGCTCGACGGCGGCGACTTGGACGGCGTGGCCCAGCTCTTCGAGCACGGCCGCATCTGCGGGATGGAAGACGGGCCGCCCGAGACCGTGTTCGCCGGATCGGCCCGGGTGCGCGCGATGTACGACATGGCCACTCGCATCTATGAGGACGGCACCCCCAAGACCAAACACAACACCAGCAACGTGCAGTTGTACATCGACGAGGCCGCCGGGACCGCCCGCAGTACCTCGTATTACTGCGTCACCCAAGCCACCCCCGAGCTGCCCCTACAGGTGATCGTGACCGGACATTACAAAGACACGTTCCACCGGCTCGACGGCGTGTGGCACTTCGACTGCCGCGTCATGTTCGTCGACCAGGTCGGCGACGTCAGCCAGCACCTGAAGTTCTGACCCTGGTGGGCAACGCCTCCGCACCCTTCGACGCCGCGGCCATCCTGGCCGACGCGCAACGCAAGGAGTCGCTGACCGATTGGGGGCCAGGCGAATTCGAGCGGCCGCTGCGCGTGCTGCTGGACGACTACCCGAACGCCGGGCTCAACGATATCGGCACCTACATCCTGCGCTCCGGCATCGTGCACAGCCTGCGGATGCGGTTGCGTACCCAGGAATGGGTCCGGCGGCACCCCGACATCCTGGCCGAACGACTGGCGCCGCCGATCGTCGTGGTCGGCATGATGCGCAGCGGAACCACACTGCTGCAACGCCTGCTGGCGGCCGACCCGCGCTTCAGCTGCGCGTACGGCTGGGAGGTCGTCGAGGTCGCACCGAAGCTAGGCTACCGATTCGACGGGCTCGACCCCCGCATCGCGATCAGCGAAGGGCGCGAAGCGAAATCGCGGGAATTGGCGCCGGACCTGTTCCGGATCCATCCGATGTATGCGCGGGAAGCCGAGGAGGAGATCGTCTTCCTGGCCGATGCGTTCCTGTCCCACGTTCCCGAATCCGGCGCGCACCTGCCGCACTACCGATCCTGGCTCGACGACCAAGACTTCACCCCGGCCTACCGGCACCTGCACCGGATGCTGCAATTCCTGCAGTGGCAGAAGCGGCAGCGCGGGGAACAACCGCAGCGCTGGGTGCTGAAATCGCCGGCCCACCTGGGCTATCTGGATCTGCTGCGCACGCAGTTCCCCGAACTGCACCTGGTGCACATGCACCGGGACCCGCGCACCACCATCGCCTCGGGGGCCGGCCTGAACGCCACCCTGCACGCGATGCACGCCGACACCGTCGACCTCCCCCGGGTGGGCGCGCAGTGGCTGGAGCGGATGGGATGGACCAACGACAGGGCGATGACGGCGCGGGACGGCTGGGGACCGGAGCGGGTCACCGACATCGGGTTCGACGATGCGGTCGCCGATCCGATCGGGCAGGTGTCCCGCGTTTACGAGGCGCTCGGGCTTCCGCTGACGTCCCACGCCGAGGACGCGATGCGACGCTGGCTGCGCGAACGCCCCCGCGAGCCGGCGCGCCCGCCCTACGGTCTCAAGACCTACGGTTTGCGGCCCGAACTGGTAGACGAGCGATTCAGTCTGTACAACAAGCGATTTCACGAATACACAAGGAGGAGCCAGTGAGTGATGACCCGGTCGCCACGGCATCGCAGCACGAACAGGAACTGGCCGCCCTCGAGCTGATCGAGCACCCCACCGTCAAAGCCGCCTATGCCGACGTCGCGCAGACCTGGCTGGGCCGCGCCAAGGCGTCGGACGCGATGCGCGAGCGGTTCGACGATGCGTTCGCCGAGGTGATGTTCTCGGCGGCGGTGTGGTCGTCCAACCAGGACAAGCTGCGCCCCAAGGTCAGCTGCATCACCCGACTGGCGCACCCGGTGGACGGCCGCGCGATTCCCGGATCACGGTGGGGCATCGACAATCCCGACAGCGTGTACCGGGTGATCCCGATCTCCGGCGACGAGCGCTACGAGATCCACGGTCGCGTCGGCGAACACCGCATGACCGAGAATTACTTCACCCTCTGGGACGCGAACATGGGCACCGTCGATGTGCTCAACGGCCGCACCATGGCGGTCGATTCCGACGGCAGCTTCACCATCACCGTCGACGCCGAACCCGCCGGGGGGCGACCCAATCACGTGCGGACCACTGCGGCCGCGCACGAGTTCTACATCCGCGACGTTTTGCTGGACTGGGGCCGTGACGACCCCAATCACCTTGCGGTGCAACGCCTTGGCGCTGCACCGTCGTCCCCGGCCCGCACCCGTGACGAGCAGGCCGAGGCGACCGCGGCGATGATGGCGTACTTCGCGAATTTTACCGGCAAGCTCAGCCACGGCGCCTACAAGATGCCCGCCAACCGGTTCGAACTGGCGTGGTCGGCAGACACCGACGGCGCCATGCGCAACCAGTTCTATGTGATGGGCCGCATCGACCTCGCCCCGGACGAGGCCTTCGTGGTGGACGTCAACGATGGTGGCGCCGAATACTTCACGGTGCCGCTGAGCAACATCTGGGGTACCACGCTGGACATCGTCGACCGCACCGGAAGCCTCAACAAGGCGCAGTCGGTGGCCAACGAGGACGGCACCTACACCTATGTGATCTCCCCCGAGGATCCCGGTGTGGCGAACTGGATCGACACCGACGGTCTGCGCGAGGCCATCCTGACGTTGCGGATGGCCGAGTTCGGCGAGACCGGACCCCGTGCGGGTCTGGGTGCGCACGGGCGGGTGATCAAGCGCGACCTGCTCGACGCCGAGGTACCGAACCTGCCGCGGGTGACCGAGCAACAGCGTAAAACCGAACTCGCCGAACGCCGCAGGGCGTATCTGCGGCGACTCCCGGAAGGGACACTCTGAGATGGCACGCTGGTTGGTCACCGGTTGCTCCACCGGGTTCGGCCGCGAGATCGCCCGCGGTGCCCTGGAAGCCGGACACAGCGTCGTCGTCACCGCACGTAACGCCGATGCGGTGCGCGACTTCGTCGACGAGTTCGGCGACCGGGCCCTGCCCGTGGCTCTCGACGTGACCGACGCCGGCCAGATCGCCGCCGCGGTCGCCGCGGCGGAGGAGACCTTCGGCGGCATCGACGTGCTGGTCAACAATGCCGGCCATGGCTATCTGTCGGCGGTGGAGGAGGGTGAGGACGCCGAGGTGCGAAAGCTCTTCGACGTCAACTACTTCGGTGCCGTCGACATGATCAAGGCGGTGCTCCCGGCGATGCGGGCCCGCGGATCGGGCCATGTCGTCAACATCTCGTCCATGACGGGGTTGGTGGCCAACCCGCCCAACGCCTACTACTCGTCGACCAAATTTGCGCTGGAAGCGGTGACCGAAGCGCTTGCGCAGGAGGTCAAGCCGCTGGGTATCAAGGTGACCGCCATCGAACCGGGCGCCTTCCGCACCGACTGGGCGTCGCGATCGATGAAGGAATCCAGCACTCCCATCGCCGATTACGCCGACGTCGCCGCCCGCAAGGACCTCATCAAGCAGTTCGCCGATCACCTGCCGGGTGACCCACGCAAGGTGGCCGAGGCGGTGCTGATGGTCACCGAACTCGACGAACCGCCACTGCGGCTGCTGCTGGGCCGCGACGTGCTCAAAGCGATGCGCGACAAGATCGCCGCGATGTCGGCCTCGATCGAGGAGTGGAAGGCCGTCACCAAGGACGTCAACTTCCCCGGCGGGTAGGCGCGCGCTAGGGCAGCCGCCAGTCGATCGGGTCGGCGCCCATTCGCGCCAACAGTTCGTTGGCGCGACTGAACGGTCGCGACCCGAAGAAGCCGCGCGAGGCCGACAACGGCGACGGATGCGGTGATTCGATGAAGGCGCAGTCGCCGTCGGCCAGCATAGGCTTGAGGGTTGAGGCGTCGCGTCCCCACAGAATCGCCACCATCGGCTGCTGGCGACCGACCAGGGCGCGAATCGCGCACTCCGTCACCGCTTCCCATCCCTTTCCGCGGTGCGACGCCGGGGTGCTGGGCCGCACGGTGAGCACCCTGTTCAGCAGCAAGACGCCCCGTTGCGCCCACGGGGTGAGATCTCCGCACGACGGCGGCGGGTAACCGAGGTCTTTGGTGTACTCGTCGAAGATGTTGGCCAGGCTGCGCGGCAGCGGCCGCACGTCTGGCGCGACCGAGAAGCTCAGGCCCACCGCATGCCCGGGCGTCGGGTAGGGATCCTGGCCGACGATCAGTACCCGAACGTCATCGAACGGAAAGGTGAAGGCACGCAGCACGTTTGGTCCGGCGGGAAGATATCGCCGGCCGGCGGTGATCTCGTCGCGCAGGAACTGGCCCAGCTGGGCCACCTGGTCGGCGACCGGCTCGAGTGCGCTCGCCCAGCCCGCTTCGACCAGTTCGGGCAACGGACGGGCGGTCACGGCGACCCGGGCTGGTTGAAGGCGTAGACGGTCACCGCGCCACCCTAACGCGCGTCGTGCCGCGCACGGTGAGACCGAGACTGCACTGGTGGCACCGAGCCTGCACTCAGAGTGCCGACACGCCGAGGAGCGCCAGCCCTGAATACCGGCTCGGCGCCGGCAACGGCCTCACCCCGCGAAAGACTCCCACCCCGCATGACCCGTCCAGTCGACACCGTCGACCATCACCCGCGCCGGCCCGTCGAGCACCCGTCCGATCACCCGCCACGAGTCGGGCACCGCATCGCTGAAACACGCCACCAGGGCGTGGTCTTCACCGCCGCCCAGCACCCATGACCAGCCGTCGACACCCACCGCCGCGGCAGCGCCGGTCACCGCATCGTGATCGGCGGCCAATGACGCAGCCGACAGATCGATGGCAACGCCGGAGGCCTTCGCGACGTGCCGCAGATCCGAGATCAGTCCATCGGAGACGTCGATCATCGCAGTGGCGCCACCGGCCGCGGCGATCGCCCCCTGACCGTAGGGCGGTTGCGGCACCAGATGCCGACAGCGTAGCTCGCGGAATTCCTCAATGCCGTTGCGCCACAATTCATATCCTGCTGCGGATCGGCCCAGTTCGCCGGTGACCGCAACCACCGACCCGGGCCGAGCCCCCGACCGCATTACCGGCGCACGACCGTTCAGGTCACCCAGCACCGTCACCGACACCACCCACTGCGGGCAGCTCACCAAATCCCCGCCCGCGATGCCGGCGCCGATCCGGTCCGCCTCGTCCCACATGCCGTCGACCAGGGCGATCACTTCGGCCGTCGGTGTACTGCCGGGCGCCCCGAAACCCACCACGAACGCGGTGGGTCGCGCACCCATCGCCTCGATGTCGGCGGCGTTCTGCGCGATGGCCTTGCGGCCGACGTCGTGCGGCGACGACCAGTCCAGCCGAAAGTGCCGGTCCTGCACCAGCATGTCGGTCGAGACCACGGTTCCCGACACCACGGCCCCGTCGTCCCCGGGGCCCAGGGTGACCGCGGCGGGCTGCCGGCGGTCGCGCACCAGACGCTCGATCACGGCGAACTCACCGGACTGCTGCAGCGTCGGGGACTGCCCGGCCGCGTCGTCGCTCACCCCGCCTCCTCCCGCATGCGGCCCGACGAACCGGTACGTTGGTTCCCTGCCGGTTCGGGCGGACCGCGTCAGTGTAATTGCGGAGGTAACCAGCAGTGGCAGGCAACTCCGAGCCCGGCGGCCCACCGCGCGCCGCGCTGATCGCCGCGCTGGTGCTGGCCGTGGCGACGATCGGGGCGCTCCTGGTCGTCGCGGTCAACCGCCGCGCACCGCGGCCACCGGTCGTCATCGCGGCGGCTGCGGCCCCGCAGGCGGCGAGCCCCGAGTGTCAGGCGCTGCTCGCCGCCCTGCCGCAGCGACTCGGCGACTACCAGCGCGCGGATCTGGCGCAGCCCGCTCCCGATGGCGCCCGCGCCTGGCGGTCCGACGGCGGTGCCGTGGTGCTGCGCTGCGGCATGCCGCGTCCGGCCGGCTTCGTGGTGGGCGTACCGATCCAGGGCGTCGACCGGGTGCAGTGGTTCCAGGTGTCCGAGCCGGCCGGCACCCACGGGACCGAATCGACCTGGTACACCGTGGACCGTCCGGTCTACGTGGCACTGACCCTGCCCGGCGGATCGGGGCCGACGCCGATTCAGGAACTCTCCGCCGTCATCGACCGCACCCTGGCCGCGGTCCCGATCGACCCCGCCCGGCCCGGCTAACGGCTATCGGCTAACGCAGACCCACACCCCGCGCCAGCGCCGTGTCCACCATGGTGGCCAACAGGGTCGGATAATCGACGCCGCTGGCCGCCCACATCCGCGGGTACATCGAGATGGTGGTGAAGCCCGGCATCGTGTTGATCTCGTTGATCACCGGGCCCGCGTCGGTCAGGAAGAAGTCCACCCGGGCCAGGCCCTGGCAGTCGATGGCGGCGAACGAACGAATCGCCAACTGCCGCACCGTGTCCGCGATGTCGTCGTCGACCTTGGCCGGCACGTCCAGTTCGGCGGCGTCGTCGAGGTACTTGGTGGCGAAGTCGTAGAAGGAGTCCTCGCGACCCCGCACCCCGGCCACCCGGATCTCACCCAGTGTGCTGGCTTCGATTGTGCCGTCCGGCATTTCGAGCACCCCGCACTCCAGCTCGCGACCACTGATGGCGGCCTCCACGATCACCTTCGGGTCGTGGCGGCGGGCCTGCGCGATCGCGTCGGGCAACTGGTCCCAACTCGTCACCCGGCTGACCCCGATGGAGGAACCCCCGCGCGCGGGTTTGACGAACGCGGGCAGTCCCAACCGTTCGCGTTCCTCGGGGTGCAACGTCGGCTGGGACGACCGCAACACGGTGTAGTCACCCACCGGCAGGCCCTCGGCGACCAGCAGCTTCTTGGTGAATTCTTTGTCCATCCCGGCCGCACTGGCCAGCACGCCGGCGCCGACGTAGGGCACGCCGGCGAGTTCGAGCAGGCCCTGAATGGTGCCGTCCTCGCCGTAGGGGCCGTGCAGGACCGGGAACACCACGTCGACCGCGCCCAGCACTTCGGTGGCGCCGGGCCGCAGCGACACCAGTTCGCCGCCGCGCTGCGGGTCGGCCGGCAGCGCCAGTTCGGTACCCGATTCCGGGCTCACCGCAGGCAGTTGCCGGTTGCTGATCGTCAGCGCGTCGGGGTTGCCGTCGGTGAGCACCCACGAGCCCTGCGGCGTGATGCCGATCGCGACCACCTCGAACCGCTGCGGGTCGAGATTGCGCAGAATGCTGCCCGCAGACACGCACGAAATGGCGTGCTCGTTGCTGCGGCCGCCGAAAACGACGGCGACACGCACCCGATTGCTGGCAGTCACAACCTGGAGACGCTACCGGTTGCGGCGCCGCGTCGCGGGATTGCGCAGGTCAAGCGGAGAGTCATTTCACTCCGGCTTGGTGCTGCGGCCCAGCAGCAGGGCGATCGCTTCGTTCACCGACAGGCCCTTGTGGCATACCCGGTGCACGGCGTCTGTGAGCGGCATCTCGACGTCGTAGCTGGACGCCAGCGCCAGCACCGACTGGCAGGACGTGACGCCTTCCACGACGTGCCCGTCCTTGCTGTGCAACGCCGAGGACACGGTGTCCCCGCGGCCCAGGCGTTCGCCCAGCGAGCGGTTGCGCGAGTAGGGCGAGGTGCAGGTTGCCACCAGGTCGCCCACCCCGGCCAGACCCGCCAGGGTTGCGCCTTTGGCGCCCAGGGCAAGACCCAGCCGCATGATCTCGGCCAGCCCGCGGGTGATGATGGCTGCGACGGTGTTTTCGCCCAATCCCACCCCGACCGCCATTCCGCAGGCCAGCGCGATCACGTTCTTGCAGGCACCGCCGATTTCGGTGCCCACCACGTCGGAGTTGGTGTACGGGCGGAAATAGCCGCTGTTCAAGAACCGTTGCAGCGCGACGGCACGCCCGGAGTCGGTGCAGGCGACGACGGTGGCGGCCGGCTGGCCCTGCGCGATCTCGCTGGCCAGGTTGGGTCCTGAGATCACCGCGACCTGCGCGGCGTCGACTCCGGTGACCGAGACGATGACCTGGCTCATCCGCATCAGGGTGCCCAGCTCGATGCCCTTGGCCAGGCTGACCAGGGTGGCACCGTCGGCCCACATCCCGTTCCAGTTCTCCAGGTTGGATCGCATGGTCTGCGCCGGGACTCCGAGCAGCACGGTGGTCGCGCCGGTGAGGGCCTCCTCGGCGTCCGACGTGGCGCGAATCCCGGCCGGCAGGTGCATACCGGGCAGGTAGTCGGGATTGGACCGGGTGGCGTTGATCCGCTTGGCGACCTCCGCCCGCCGCGCCCACAGGGTGACCTCTCCCCCGGCATCAGCGAGCACCTTGGCCAATACGGTGCCCCACGCACCGGCGCCCATCACCACGACAGTTCCCGTGCCGGTCATCCACCCTCCCGGAGCTCTGCGGCCACCGTCACTCTGGCGCGACGCTCGCCTGCCGGCATCACGCTAGCTTGACACTCGCAGGCGTTGCGCCCAAGCCTCGCTGGCAGGATGGCCCCCATGGGCGGCGCAGGCGGAGATGTGGGGTTGATCATCGCCGTCAAACGGTTGGCTGCCGCCAAGACCCGGCTGGCGCCGGTGTTCTCGGCCCCGACCCGCGAAGCGGTGGTGCTGGCCATGCTGCTCGACACGCTGACCGCCGCGGCCCGGGTGGAGTCGTTGCACTCGATCGTGGTGATCACACCGGACGAGGCCGCCGGGGCGGCCGCATCCGGGCTCGGCGCCGAGGTGCTGACCGACCCCACCCCGGCGGGTGATCCCGATCCGTTGAACAGCGCCATCGTCGCCGCCGAACGTTCGATGGCCGCGAGCATTACCAATCTTGTTGTGCTGCAAGGTGATTTACCGGCATTGCAGTCCCAGGAGCTGGCCGAGGCGGTCGCAGCCGCCCGCGCGCACCAGCGCAGCTTCGTCGCCGACCGGGCCGGCACGGGGACCGCGGCACTGTGTGCCTTCGGCACCCCGCTCGATCCCCGGTTCGGGCCGGATTCCGCCGCGCGACACCGGCATTCGGGTGCCGTCGAACTCACCGGAGCGTGGCCCGGTCTGCGCTGCGACGTCGACACACCGGCCGACCTGGCCGCCGCGCGCCGCCTCGGGGTGGGCCCGGCGACCGCGCGCGCGATCGCGCACCGCTGATTCCCCGCAGCAGCAACCCGCGGGACGGCAGACACGGCCCAACATGTCCGCTCGGTGAATCGCATCTCAACGCCAGATGGATGGGTTGCCGATCTCCCAGGACTGGTGGCCTCGCCCACGGGTAATAGGCAATGATCGCAGGGTGACCGAAATCGAAGCCCCACCCCAAGCGGATGCATCCACCCACGAGGGTGCTCGGCAGTCAGGCGACTCGGCACCTGCGGCACCGCCGGCGGCGACTCCCGCCGCGATCAACGACCCGCTGCCCGACGAGCGCTACCTGAATCGGGAGCTGAGCTGGCTGGACTTCAACGCCCGGGTGCTGGCGCTGGCCGCCGACAATTCGATGCCCCTGCTGGAGCGCGCCAAATTCCTGGCGATCTTTGCTTCCAACCTGGATGAGTTCTACATGGTTCGGGTCGCCGGCCTCAAACGCCGCGACGAAATGGGGCTGTCGGTCCGCTCGGCCGACGGACTGACGCCGCGTGAGCAGTTGCGGCGCATCGGCGAACAGACCCAGCAGATCGCCAGCCGCCACGCCCGGGTGTTCCTCGACGAGGTATCCCCCGCGCTGGAGGAAGAAGGCATCTACATCATCACGTGGGCCGACCTGGACGAGGCTGAGCGCGAACAGTTGTCGACGTATTTCCACGATCAGGTCTTCCCCGTCCTGACCCCGCTGGCCGTCGACCCCGCCCACCCGTTCCCCTTCGTCAGTGGGTTGAGTCTGAACCTCGCGGTCACCGTCAAACAGCCCGACGACGGCACCCAGCACTTCGCCAGGGTCAAGGTGCCCGACAACGTCGACCGCTTTGTGGAGTTGGAAACGAAAGCGGAATCCGACGGCGAGCGGCGCGAGCGGGGCATCGTGCGATTCCTGCCGATGGAGGAGTTGATCGCCGCTTTCCTCCCAGTGCTGTTCCCCGGCATGGAGATTGTTCAACATCACACGTTCCGCATCACCCGCAACGCCGACTTCGAAGTGGAAGAAGATCGCGACGAAGACCTGTTGCAGGCACTCGAGCGGGAGTTGGCACGACGGCGGTTCGGTTCGCCGGTGCGACTCGAAGTTGCCGACGACATGACCGAGAGCATGCTCGAACTGCTGCTGCGCGAACTCGATGTCCATCCCGGCGACGTCATCGAAGTGCCTGGGCTGCTGGACTTGTCGTCGCTGTGGCAGATCTACGGGGTGGACCGTCCGGCCCTGAAGGACCGGGCGTTCGTGCCGGCCACCCATCCAGCCTTCGCCGACCGGGAGACCCCGAAGAGCATCTTCGCGACCCTGCGCGAAGGCGATGTGCTGGTGCACCATCCCTACGATTCGTTCTCCACCAGCGTGCAGCGCTTCATCGAACTGGCCGCCGCCGACCCCAACGTGCTGGCCATCAAACAGACGCTGTATCGCACGTCCGGTGATTCGCCGATCGTGCGGGCGCTCATCGACGCCGCCGAAGCCGGCAAGCAGGTGGTGGCACTGGTGGAGATCAAGGCGCGCTTCGACGAACAGGCCAACATCCGTTGGGCGCGAACGCTGGAGCAGGCGGGGGTCCATGTTGTCTACGGATTCGTCGGGCTCAAGACGCACTGCAAGACGTGCCTGGTGGTGCGCCGCGAGGGTCCGATCATCCGGCGGTACTGCCACGTCGGAACCGGCAACTACAACGGTAAGACGGCACGACTGTACGAGGATGTCGGGCTGCTGACCGCCGATCCCGACATCGGCGCCGACCTGACCGACTTGTTCAACACCCTGACCGGCTACTCGCGCAAGCTCACCTATCGCAATTTGTTGGTGGCACCGCACGGAATTCGCACCGGCATCATCGAGCGGGTAGAGCGTGAAGTCGAGGCCCACCGGCGGGGCAATGACGCCAGGATCCGGTTGAAGATGAACGCCCTGGTCGACGAACAGGTCATCGATGCGCTCTACCGCGCATCACAGGCCGGTGTGCGGGTGGAAGTGGTGGTGCGCGGCATCTGCGCGCTGCGCCCCGGTGCCGCAGGTTTCTCCGAAAACATCAGCGTCCGCTCGATTCTCGGCCGTTTCCTGGAGCACTCGCGGATTCTGCATTTCAACGCCATCGGCGAATTCTGGATCGGCAGTGCCGACATGATGCATCGCAATCTCGACCGTCGGGTCGAGGTCATGGCACAGGTCAAAGACCCGCGATTGACCACACAGCTCGACGAGTTGTTCCAATCCGCACTGGATCCGTCCACCCGCTGCTGGGAATTGGGATCCGACGGCCAGTGGACGGCCTCGCCGCGGGAGGGACTGAGCGTGCGCGATCATCAGGTGTCCCTGATGGAGCGGCACCGCAGCCCCTGACCCGTCCAGCCGCGTCAAGACCTGTTCGAATTGATCTGCAGGAGTTGAGGTGTCGTCCCAGAATTCGTCGGCCCGCCGTGGCCGCATCGTGCACGCCGCGGGAGCGGTGCTGTGGCGACCGACCCGCGAATCAGGTAAGTCGGTCGAGATCGCGGTGATCCACCGGCCCCGGTACGACGACTGGTCGCTGCCCAAAGGCAAGGTGGATCCGGGTGAGACCCCGCCGGTGACCGCCGTGCGCGAAGTGCTCGAAGAGACCGGCCATCACAGTCAGCTGGGCAGGTACCTCACCACGATCACCTACCCGATCGACCAGCGCGTCAAGAAGGTGTACTACTGGGCCGCCAGAAGCACCGGCGGGACCTTCGCCGCCGGGGACGAGGTCGACGATCTGCTCTGGCTGCCGGTGTCCGAGGCCATGAAGAAGCTCGGCTACGCACAAGACCGAAAGGTATTGCGACGGTTCACCAAACAGCCGGCGGACACCAAGACCGTGCTGGTGGTGCGGCACGGTACCGCCGGCAGCAAGGCCCGCTACCGCGGCGACGACACCAAACGACCGCTGGACAAGAAAGGCCGCGCGCAAGCCGAGGCGCTGGTGGCCCAGCTACTGGCTTTCGGCGCCACCGACGTCTACGCGGCCGACCGGGTGCGTTGCCACCAAACCGTGGAACCGCTTGCCGAGGAACTGGGCGTGACCATTCACAACGAACCGCACCTCACCGAAGAGGCCTACGCCAAGAACGCCAAACGCGGCCGACAGCGGGTGCTGCAGATCGCCGGACGGGCCGGCACACCGGTGATCTGCTCGCAGGGCAAGGTGATTCCGGATCTGATCGGATGGTGGTGCGACCGCAACGGGGTGCGGCCGGACAAGGCCCGCAACCACAAGGGCAGCACCTGGGTGCTGTCGTTGTCGGGCGGTCGGCTCATCGCCGCCGACCACATCGGCGGGGCACTGGCCCCCAACGTGCGCACCTGACAACGCAAATACCCTCCGGTAGGCCATCGCTGCCCGCCGAAGGGTATTCGCGTGTGAGTGCTACTTGCGACCGCGGCGTGTGGCGGCGGCCTTCTTGGCCGGAGCCTTCTTGGCCGGCGCCTTGCTGGCGGCCTTCTTGGCCGGAGCCTTGGTCGCGGCCTTCTTGGCCGGCGTCTTGGTCGCGGCCTTCTTGGCCGGAGCCTTGGTCGCAGCCTTCTTGGCCGGTGCCTTGGTCGCAGCCTTCTTCGCCGGAGCCTTGGTCGCAGCCTTCTTCGCCGGAGCCTTGGTCGCAGCCTTCTTCGCCGGAGCCTTGGTCGCGGCCTTCTTGGCCGGCGCCTTGGTCGCAGCCTTCTTGGCCGGAGCCCGCTTGGCGGTCGTCTTCTTCGCCGCACCCGCGACTACGCCACGCTTCACTGCGGGACCGTCGGCCGGGAGCTTTTGTGCGCCAGCCACAACCGCTTTGAATTGGGCACCTGGGCGGAACGCCGGAACCGATGTGGGCTTCACCTTCACGGTCTCACCGGTGCGCGGGTTGCGGGCAACGCGGGCTGCGCGGCGACGCTGTTCGAAGACACCGAAACCGGTAATCGTGACGCTCTCGCCCTTGTGCACCGCACGCACAATCGTGTCGACGACATTCTCGACAGCGGCGGTGGCCTGCCGGCGGTCTGAGCCCAATTTCTGTGTGAGCACATCTATGAGCTCTGCTTTGTTCATCCAACCCTCCGAAGCCAGTGGTCCTCGATTTGGAACCGACTAGAGGACACGGTAAACCCTTTGCTGGCAAATTGCCAAGAGCCACGCGCAATTTCAAGCGCGAATGACTGCAATTTCGGCAATCCGATTGCCGCCCTTGGCCGGTGGCGCCGATGTGAATTGCGCTTGTTTGGCGCGCGCCGGCCCGGCTGGAATTCCAGACCGCAAGGGGGTCGGTCAGATTGGCGCCGTGCGCGGCTTCCACACCGGGCGCGATGCCTCGAACGCTTCGATTTCGTCGAGTTTCCGCAGCGTAAGGGCTATATCGTCGAGTCCTTCCAACAATCGCCACGCGGTGTGATCGTCAATCCTGAACGGCAACACCGCCGTTCCCGCGGTGATATTTCGATCTTGAAGATTGACAGTGATTTCCAGCCCCGGGCTCTGCTCGATCAGCTTCCAGAGCAGCTCGACCCCGTCTTGATCGACTTCGGCGGCCAGCAGACCCGCCTTGCCGGCGTTGCCGCGGAAAATGTCGCCGAAGCGAGAGGAGATAACCACCCGGAATCCGTAGTCCATGAGCGCCCAGACCGCGTGTTCGCGTGAGGATCCGGTTCCGAAATCGGGTCCAGCAACCAAGACCGAGCCTCGGTCAAAGGGACTGAGATTGAGCACGAATGACGGATCCGAACGCCAGCTGGCGAACAAACCGTCCTCGAAACCGGTTCGGGTGACGCGCTTCAGAAAGACGGCGGGAATTATCTGATCGGTGTCGACATTGGACCGCCGCAGCGGCACACCGATTCCGGTGTGGGTGTGAAAGGCTTCCATCTTCTTCCCCTATTTCTCAGCGTGAAATCAAAGTCGGTCAGGTCAAGTCGGCGGGCGCGGAGAGCGTGCCGCGAACGGCAGTGGCCGCAGCGACCGCCGGGGACACCAGGTGCGTCCGGCCGCCCTTGCCCTGTCGCCCTTCGAAATTGCGGTTCGACGTGGCGGCGCAACGCTCTCCGGGCGCGAGCTGATCAGGGTTCATGCCCAGGCACATCGAGCAGCCGGCTTGGCGCCATTCGGCGCCGGCCGCGGTGAAGATGTCCCCCAGCCCTTCGCTTTCGGCCTGTGCGCGCACCCGCATCGAGCCCGGCACCACCAGCATCCGCACCCCCGGCGCCACCTTGCGCCCGCGCAGCACGTCGGCCACCACCCGCAGGTCTTCGATCCGGCCGTTGGTGCAGGATCCGACGAACACGGCGTCGACCGCGATGTCACGCATCGCCGTCCCGGGCCGAAGGTCCATGTACGCCAAGGCTTTCTCCGCGGCCTGGCGTTGTGCGTCGTCGGTCATCAACTCGGGATCCGGCACCGCCGCAGCCAGCGGCACCCCCTGGCCCGGGTTGGTCCCCCAGGTGACGAACGGACTCAGCGAGGATGCGTCGAGGTAGACCTCGGTGTCGAAAACCGCGCCCGGGTCGGTACGCAGCTGCTGCCAATAGGCGAGTGCGTTGTCCCAGTCGGCGCCCTTCGGGGCGTGCGGGCGACCACGCAGGAATTCGTAGGTCGTTTCGTCGGGGGCCACCATGCCTGCGCGGGCGCCGGCTTCGATGCTCATGTTGCAGACCGTCATCCGGCCCTCCATGGACAGCGACTCGATGGCACTGCCCCGGTATTCGATGACATATCCCTGTCCGCCACCGGTTCCGATCTTGGCGATCAGCGCGAGGATGATGTCTTTGGCGCTCACCCCGGCAGGCAGCTGTCCGTCGACGTTGACCGCCATCGTCTTGAACGGTCGCAGCCGCAGCGTCTGCGTGGCCAGCACGTGCTCGACCTCAGATGTCCCGATCCCCATGGCGATTGCCCCGAATGCGCCGTGCGTCGAGGTGTGGCTGTCTCCGCACACGATCGTCATGCCCGGTTGGGTGAGGCCCAGTTGCGGACCGACGACATGCACGATGCCCTGCTCGATGTCACCCATCGGGTAGAGCCGGACACCGAATTCGGCACAGTTGCGCCGCAACGTCTCCACCTGGGTGCGGGAGACCAGGTCGGCGATCGGCTTGTCGATGTCGACCGTCGGCACGTTGTGGTCTTCGGTGGCGATCGTCAGATCGGTCCGCCGTACTCGACGGCCGGCCAGCCGCAACCCGTCGTAGGCCTGTGGACTGGTGACTTCGTGCACCAGGTGCAGGTCGATATAGATCAGGTCGGGTGCGTTTCCTTCACCCGACACCACGACGTGGTCGTCCCAGACCTTCTCTGCCAGGGTTCGGGGGTTGTCTTTCGCAGCACACATATGCGCATTGCCTCGATTCGTCGATTGCGTCCCACACCGATCCGTCGGAGGCTGGATCTCAGTATGTGAGACGCTAGTATCTATATATGAGACAGCATAGCGGGATCGGCGTCCTCGACAAAGCGGTGGGCGTCCTGCACGCGGTCGCGGAATCCCCCTGCGGGCTCGCCGAACTGTGCGAGCGGACCGGCCTGCCCCGGGCCACCACCTACCGGGTCGCCGCTGCCCTGGAGGTGCATCGGTTGCTCGGACGCGACGAGGACGGCCGCTGGCGGCTCGGTCCGGCGGTTACCGAACTGGCCGGGCACGTCAACGATCCGCTGCTGGCCGCGGGTGCCGCCGTGCTGCCCCGGTTGCGGGAAACCACCGGCGAGAGCGTGCAGTTGTACCGTCGCGAAGGCACCATGCGGGTGTGCGTGGCAGCGCTGGAACCTGCTGCCGGGCTTCGCGATACGGTGCCCGTGGGCGCCCGGTTGCCGATGACGGCGGGTTCGGCCGCCAAAGTGTTGCTCGCGCACAGCGATGCGGCCACTCAGCAGGTGGTCTTGCCGGACGCCAAGTTCAGCAGCCGGACGCTGGCTGACGTGCGCCGGCGCGGCTGGGCACAGAGCGTGGCCGAACGCGAGCCCGGTGTGGCCAGTGTCTCGGCACCGGTGCGCGACAGCCGCGGCATTGTGACGGCGGCCATCTCGGTGTCCGGCCCGATCGACCGGATGGGCCGGCGGCCCGGGGCGCGTTGGGCCGCAGATCTGTTGGCGGCTGCCGAGGAGCTGGCGCGGCGGCTGTGAATTCCGCACCGAGACTGCACTCAGGACGGGCAGATCACGAAAACTGCGGCCTCAGTACAGGCTCGGCGCCATCAGTGCAGGCTCGGCGCAGGCGTGCACCGGCGACCTGACACACTGACGCCATGGGAACCAATCAGCGCGCGAGCATCGTCATGTCCCCCGACGAGATCGCCGAGTTCGTCGCCAACAGCCGTACCGGCACGCTGGCCACCATCGGTCCCGACGGCCAACCGCACCTGACGGCCATGTGGTACGGGGTGCTGGACGGCGAGATCTGGCTGGAGACCAAGGCCAAGTCGCAGAAGGCCGTCAACCTCAAGCGCGATCCGCGGGTGAGTTTCCTGATCGAAGACGGCGACACCTACGACACGCTGCGCGGGGTGTCCTTCGAGGGCACCGCTGAAATCGTCGACGATCCCGACACCTCGCACCGCGTCGGCGTCAGCGTGTGGGAGCGCTACACCGGTCCCTACAGCGACGAGATGAAGCCGTTCGTCGAGCAGATGATGAACAAGCGCGTCTGCGTGCGCATCGTCAGCAACCGCACCCGGTCCTGGGATCACCGCAAGCTGGGAATGCCCCCGATGCCGGTGGGTGGCTCGACCGCTCCGGCTGTGCGCGGAACCCAGCAGACTGGGTGACGCGCAATTTTGTAGCCCCGATGGGATTCGAACCCACGCTACCGCCGTGAGAGGGCGGCGTCCTAGGCCGCTAGACGACGGGGCCGGACACGATCCGGAGAGTCAGCATAGCCGAACACGGAAACCCCACCTAATCGGTTGACCCGGTGGGATCTTGCTGGGGTACCAGGACTCGAACCTAGAATGGCTGAACCAGAATCAGCTGTGTTGCCAATTACACCATACCCCATCGGCCGCCTAAAACCGCTGCTCAGAGCCCGTTAACGGGAGATACCCGCATCCGGTGCCGCTGAGGCCGGCCAGTTGAAGCCGAAGTGCACACTACCAAAGATTCAACCGGCCACGTCGCGCGCGGCCCGCAGCCGCTGCAGGCTGCGGTCGCGACCCAGCAGTTCCAGCGACTCGAACAACGGCGGGCTGATGGTGGTTCCGGTGGCAGCGACCCGGATCGGGCCGAACGCCTTGCGCGGTTTGAGCGCCAAGGTCTCGATCAGCGCGCCCTTGAGGGCTTCCTCGATCCGCGGGGTGGTCCAGGCGGTCAGCGAGTCCAGCGCCGCAATGGCGGCGTCGAGCACCGGGCCCGCGTCGGGTCCCAGTTCCTTGGCGGCGGCCTTGGGGTCGAGCGCGTACTCGTCGTCGTTGAGGAATTTCAGCAGACCCCACGCGTCGCCGAGCACCACGATGCGGGTCTGCACCAACTCGGCCGCGGTAGCGAAATCCGCATCGGTCAAGCCCAGGCGATGGCCGTGCACATCCAGATAGCTGCGCAGCCGTGCGGTGAAATCGTCGACGGCGAGCCGGCGGATGTGCTCGGCGTTCAGGGCGTCGGCCTTCTTCTGGTCGAACCGGGCCGGGTTGGAGTTGACATCCACCACGTCGAACGCGGCGACCATCTCGTCGAGGCTGAACAGGTCGTGGTCGTCGGCGATCGACCAGCCCAGCAACGCAAGATAATTGAGCAGCCCTTCGGGGATGAAACCGCGGTCGCGGTGCGCGAACAGATTGGACTGCGGGTCACGCTTGGACAGCTTCTTGGTTCCCTCACCTAAAACAGTTGGGAGATGGGCGAATTGCGGGGTACGCTCGGCCAGCCCGATCCGGATCAGCGCCTGGTACAACGCGAGCTGGCGCGGTGTGGACGGCAGCAGGTCCTCGCCGCGCAGCACGTGGGTGATCTTCATCAGTGCGTCGTCGCACGGATTCACCAAGGTGTACAACGGATCTCCGTTGGCGCGCGTCAACGCGAAGTCGGGTACCGAGCCCGCTGCGAACGTGGTGGGTCCGCGCACCAGGTCGTCCCAGCTGAGGTCCTCGTCGGGCATCCGCAACCGCACCACCGGATGTCGGCCGTCGGCGAGGAACGCCGCGCGCTGCGAATCGGTCAACTGGCGATCGAAGTTGTCGTAGCCCAGCTTTGGATTGCGGCCGGCGGCGACGTGGCGCGCCTCGACCTCCTCCGCCGTCGAAAACGCGTAGTAGGCCTCGCCCGCCTCGAGCAGTCGGGCCACCACGTCCCGGTACAGATCGCCGCGCTGCGACTGCCGGTAGGGCCCGTACGGCCCGCCGACCTCGGGTCCTTCATCCCAGTCCAGGCCCAGCCAACGCAGGGCATCGAGCAGCGCCGCGTAGCTCTCCTCGCTGTCCCGGGCGGCGTCGGTGTCTTCGATGCGGAAGACGAAGGTGCCACCGGTGTGTCTGGCATAGGCCCAGTTGAACAGCGCGGTGCGCACCATTCCGACGTGCGGCGTGCCGGTGGGCGACGGGCAGAACCGAACTCGTACTGTCACGACTTTCCTTTGCGCACTACAGGATTGGTGTTGTGAATCACAGGGCCGGCTTGCGTACCACCGGATTCGACAGCGTACCGATGCCCTCGATGGTCACCGAGACAGTGTCGCCGTCCTCGATCGGACCGACCCCGGCGGGCGTTCCGGTGAGGATGAGATCGCCTGGGAGCAGGGTCATCACCGCCGAGATCCATTCGACGACCGCGCCGACGTCGTGAATCATCAGCGAGGTGCGGGCATGCTGCTTGACCTCACCGTTGACGTCGGTGCGCAGTTCCAGATCCGCCGGGTCCACATCGGTGACGATCCAGGGCCCGACCGGGCAGAAGGTGTCGTGACCCTTGGCGCGGGTCCATTGCCCGTCGGACTGCTGTTGATCGCGCGCCGACACGTCGTTGCCGATGGTGTAGCCCAGGATGTTGTCGGCGGCCTGTGCCGCCGAGACGTCCTTGCACGGACGGCCGATCACCGCCGCCAACTCTCCTTCGTAGTGCACGGTGGATGCGTTGGCGGGCAATCGGATCGGCACGTTGGGTCCGATGATCGCGGTATTGGGCTTCATGAAGATGACCGGGTCGGCGGGAGTGACACCGCCCATCTCGGCGATGTGGTCGGCGTAGTTTTTGCCGATGCAGACGACCTTGCTGGCCAGAATCGGGGCCAGCAGCCGCACGTCGGCCAGCGGCCAGCTGCGGCCGGTGAAAGTCGGCGTGCCGAACGGATGCTCGGCGATCTCGCGGACCGTCATCGCACCCGGATCGTCGAGTGGGCCTTCGATGCTGACAAACGCGACTCCGTCAGGACTGGCGATTCGACCAAGGCGCATTCGGATCAGCCTAGCGAGGGTCGCGAGCGCGGCGAAGCCGGGCGCTGCGGGCCCTCGCCCTCAGACCTAGCGAGGGTCGCGAGCGCGGCGAAGCCGGGCGCTGCGGGCCCTCGCCATCAGATCCAGCCGGGTGACGATGCGGGGCCGCAGGCCCCGAGGAGGAACCCGGCCCTCAGACCTAGCGAGGGTCGCGAGCGCGGCGAAGCCGGGCGCTGCGGGCCCTCGCCATCAGACCTAGCGAGGGTCGCGAGCGCGGCGAAGCCGGGCGCTCATGCCCGGGTTGTGTGCAAGCATTGCTTGATGTCATCGGACGCGACCAGCGCCGCTAAGCGCTGGTCGATGGTGGTCGTCGCCCTCGTCGTCACCTCCAGCGCGTTCAGCTTCATCAACGCGGTCCCGTTCATGATTCCGGCGCTGGAAGCCGCGCACGGCACTCCGCTGTCCGAAACCGGGCTGCTGTCGGTCATGCCGAGCCTGGGCATGGTGGTGACGTTGATCGGCTGGGGCTACGTCGCCGACCTCATCGGCGAGCGGATCGTGCTGACCCTGGGCTCGATCATCACCGCGGCGGTTGCGTATGCCGCCTCGGCGGTGGATTCCCTGTTGGTGATGGGCGTGTTGCTGTTCCTCGGCGGCATGGGCGCGGCGAGCTGCAATCCCGCGTGTGGCCGGTTGGTGGCGGGCTGGTTCCCGCCCGAGCAGCGCGGTTTGGCGATGGGCGTACGCCAGACGGCGCAGCCGCTGGGGATCGCGATGGGCGCGCTGGCCATTCCCCGACTCGCCCAACATGGTCCACCCGCGGCCGGCTTGTTGTTTCCGGCGTTGGCGTGCGCGATGTCGGCGGTGGTCGCCGCCGTCGTCGCGCACGACCCGCCGCGTAAGCCGCGCACCGAGGCGCACGACGGCGAGCTTTCGAGCCCGTACCGCAACTCCGCGGTGTTGTGGCGGATCCACGGGCTGTCGGCGCTGATGGTGATGCCTCAGTCGGTGACCGTGACGTTCATGCTGGTGTGGCTGGTCCGAGAGCACGGGTGGCCGCTCGAGGATGCCGGCACGTTGGTGAGCTTCACCGCACTGCTGGGCGCGGTGAGCCGCATCCTGGCCGGCCGGTGGTCCGACCGCATCGGTTCGCGTATGCGACCGATCCGCCTGGTTGCGCTCGCCACCAGCGTGGCCCTGATGTTGCTGGCGTTCACCAATGACTTCTATCCCCCGCTGGCCGTGGGGCTGATGGTCGCCGCCGCGGTGATCACGGTGATGGACAACGGCTTGGAGGCGACCGCGATCACTGAGGTCGCCGGACAGTTCTGGAGCGGCCGTGCACTGGGTGTGCAGAACACCACACAACGACTGATGACCCTGGCCGGTCCGCCGATGTTCGGCGTGATCATCGGAGCATTCGGCTTTCCGGTGGCGTTCGCGCTGTGCGGCCTGTTCCCGCTGGCCGCCGTACCGGTGGTGCCGACCGGACTGGTACCACCCGGGCTCGAGGAGCGGGCGCAGCGACAATCCGCCGGTCGCCGGGTGGTTCGGTAGCCCATCGCGCCGCGTCGCCTGTGCGAGCATTGGCGGATGCCCGAAGAGCAGGCCGGCGCGGTCAGGCGCTGGTCGATCGTCGTCGTCTCGGTGTTCGTGACGGCAAGTGCCTTCCTCTTCATCAACGGCGTCGCCTTCCTACTCCCCCGGCTGGTCAGCGGACGCGGGACCCCGTTGGCCCAGGCAAGCCTGTTGGCGTCGATGCCCAGCTGGGGCATGGTGGTCACCCTGGTCGCCTGGGGCTACGTATTGGACCGGGTGGGTGAGCGAATCGTGTTGGCGCTCGGTTCGGGCCTCACCGCGGCGGCCGCTTACGCCGCGGCATCGGTGCATTCGCTGCTGGGGATGGGGGTGTTCCTGTTCCTCGGCGGCATGGCAGCCGCCAGCTGCAACACCGCCGGTGGCCGGTTGGTGTCGGGGTGGTTCCCGCCGCAACAGCGCGGGTTGGCGATGGGCATCCGTCAGACCGCGCAGCCCATCGGAATTGCCTTGGGCGCGTTGGTGATTCCCGAACTAGCCGAGCGCGGCGCCCATGCCGGGCTGATGTTCCCGGCGGTGGCGTGCGCGTGCGCAACAGTGGCCAGCATCGTCGCGGTGAAAGATCCGCCGCGCAAGTCCCGCCACACGGCCACCGACACAGAGTTGGCCAGTCCATATCGCGGTTCGTCGACGCTGTGGCGGATCCACGCGGCGTCGGCGTTGCTGATGATGCCGCAGACGGTGACCGTCACTTTCATGCTGGTCTGGCTGATCAACCACCACCACTGGTCGGTGGCAGCGGCCGGCGGGCTGGTGACCATCTCGCAACTGATCGGTGCGGGGGGCCGCATCCTGGCGGGACGGTGGTCGGATCGCATCGGTTCCCGAACCCGGCCGGTGCGCATCATCGCCGTCAGCGCCGCGTTGACACTGTTCCTGCTGGCTCTCTCCGACCAGATGAACACGCGATTCGATGTGTTCCTGATGGTCGCCATTGCGGTGATCGCCGTCCTCGACAACGGTTTGGAGGCCACCGCCATCACCGAGTTCGCCGGACCGTACTGGAGTGGACGCGCGCTGGGCATCCAGAACACCACGCAGCGGTTGATGGCGGCCGCCGGACCGCCGATGTTCGGTGCGCTGATCACCGCCGCCGCATATCCCCTGGCGTGGGCGCTGTGCGGCCTGTTCCCGCTGGCCGCCGTCCCGTTGGTGCCGACCCGCCTGTTACCGCCGGGCCTGGAGACTAGAGCGCGGCTGCAATCCGTGCGCCGGCATCGCTGGTGGCAGGCCGTTCGTCCCCGCGAGTCGCCAAGTATTGGGCTACGGCCCGATCCACCCGCGCTGCCGCCGCGTCCTCACCAAGATGGGCCAGCAGCAGCGCCACCGACATGATCGCCGCGGTCGGGTCGGCGATGCCCTGGCCGGCGATGTCGGGCGCGCTGCCGTGCACCGGCTCGAACATGGACGGATTGGTCCGGGTGGCGTCGATGTTGCCGCTGGCGGCCAGACCGATGCCGCCGCAAACCGCGGCGGCGAGATCGGTGATGATGTCGCCGAACAGGTTGTCGGTGACGATCACGTCGAAGCGGCCGGGATCGGTGGCCAGGAAGATGGTGGCCGCATCGACGTGCTGGTAGGCCACCTCGACGTCGGGGTACTGCGTGCCGATTTCCTGCACCGTCCGCAGCCACAATCCGCCTGCGAACGTCAGGACATTGGTCTTGTGCACCAGCGTCAGATGTTTACGACGCTTGCGCGCCCGTTCGAACGCGTCGGTCACCACCCGGCGCACACCGAACGCGGTGTTGACGCTGACCTCGGTGGCCACTTCGTGCGGGGTGCCGACGCGGATTGCGCCACCGTTGCCGGTGTAGGGCCCCTCGGTGCCTTCGCGCACCACCACGAAGTCGATCTCGGGGTTGCCCGCGAGCGGACTGTTGACGCCGGGGTACAGGCGGGCCGGCCGCAGGTTGACGTGATGGTCCAGCTCGAAACGCATCCGCAGCAGCAAGCCCCGCTCCAGCACGCCGCTGGGTACCGACGGATCCCCGATCGCACCCAACAGGATGGCGTCGTGCTCGCGCAGTTCGGGCACCACCGACTCGGGCAGCACCTCACCGGTGGCGTGGAAACGCCGGGCGCCCAGGTCGTAGGTGGTCTTCTCGACTCCCGGTTTGACGATGTCGAGCACCTTGAGCGCTTCGTCGATGACCTCCGGGCCGATGCCGTCGCCGGCGATGACCGCGAGTTTGGTCATGACAGGTCAACCACTTCGAGCTTGTTGGCGCCCACGGCCTGGGCGATCTCGGCGCGCACGTCGTCCGGAACATCCTGATCCAACCGCAGCAGGATGGTCGCCCTGTCACCCTCGGTGTCCTCGGACAGCTGCGCGGCCTGGATGTTCACCCCGGCCGATCCGAGCAGCGTGCCGATCTTGCCCAGTGCGCCGGGCTGGTCGGCGTAGTTGACCACCAGGTTGATGCCCTGGGCGCGCAGGTCGAAGTTGCGGCCGTTGATCTGGACGATCTTCTCGACCAGCTGCGGCCCGGACAGCGCGCCCGCGACGTTGACCACCGAGCCGTCGGCGGCCACGGCCCGCACGTCGACCACGCTGCGGTGGTTGGGACTCTCGGTGGCCGTGCTGATTTCGGCGGTCACCCCGCGTTCGGCGGCCAGCGCAGGTGCGTTCACAAACGTCACCGAGTCTTCGATCACCGCCGAGAACAGTCCGCGCAGCGCCGACAGCTTGAGCACCCCGACCTCTTCGGCGGCCAGTTCGCCGCGCACCTGCACCGACACCGACACCGGAAGTTCGTCCGACAGCGCCGCGGTCAGCACGCCGAGCTTGCGCACCAGATCCAGCCAGGGCGCCACCTCCTCGCTGACCACGCCGCCGCCGACGTTGACCGCGTCGGGCACGAATTCCCCGGCCAGCGCCAGCCGTACGCTCTCGGCGACGTCGGTGCCGGCCCGGTCCTGGGCCTCGGCGGTGGACGCACCCAGGTGCGGGGTGACGACCACCTGCGGCAGCTCGAACAACGGGCTGTCGGTGCACGGCTCGGTGGAGAAGACGTCCAGGCCGGCGGCCCGGACGTGGCCGTCGGTGATGGCGTCGGCCAGCGCCGCCTCGTCGATCAGGCCGCCGCGGGCGGCGTTGACGATGATGACGCCGGGCTTGGTCTTGGCCAGCGCCTCCTTATTCAGCAGGCCCTTGGTCTCAGGCGTCTTGGGCAGGTGCACCGAGATGAAGTCCGCGCGGGCCAACAGGTCGTCCAGGGGCAGCAGCTCGATACCCAACTGCGCCGCGCGCGCCGACGACACGTACGGGTCATAGGCGACCAGGTGGGTCCCGAAGGCGGCGAGCCGCTGGGCCACCAGCTGCCCGATCCGGCCCAGACCCACCACGCCGACGGTCTTGCCGAAGATCTCGGTGCCGGAGAACTTCGACCGCTTCCAGGTGTGTTCACGCAGGGTCGCGTCGGCCGCCGGAATCTGGCGGGCCGCGGCCAGCAGCAGGGCCAGTGCGTGCTCGGCGGCGCTGTGGATGTTCGAGGTGGGGGCGTTGACCACCAGCACGCCGCGGGCGGTGGCCGCATCCACGTCGACGTTGTCCAGCCCGACGCCGGCGCGGGCGACGATCTTGAGCTTGGGGGCGGCGGCCAGCACCTCGGCGTCGACGGTGGTGGCCGACCGCACCAGCAGCGCGTCCGCGTCGGGCACCGCGGCCAGCAGCTTCTCCCGGTCGGGTCCGTCCACCCAGCGCACCTCAACCTGGTCTCCCAGGGCAGCGACGGTTGATTGGGCGAGTTTGTCGGCGATCAATACAACAGGCAAGTTCACGCGGGCCAGCGTAGCGGCGTTGCCGCGGGCGCGGCAGCAGAGTCCCGGTCGGGCGCCGCGGGTCACCCGCATCGCCCCCGGCGGCGGCCGTCGGCACGACGGAGTCAGGCGGATCTGCCAGCGACCACCAGCGCTGCTGGGTACGATCCGGCCGTGTCCTGCCCTGCACGCCCAGCGATCTGCGTCAACATGATCGTCCGAAACGAGGCGGGGATCATTCGGGAGACCTTGGACAACATCGCGCCCTACATCAGCTCCTGGGTGATCGTGGACACCGGTTCCGACGACGGAACCCAGAACGTCATCCGCGATCACATGGCGCGCCACGGAATTCCCGGGGCGCTCCATCAGCGGCCGTGGCGCAACTTCGGGCACAACCGGTCCGAGGCGTTGGCCCTCGCTCAGGGCCACGGCGACTACATCTGGGTTCTCGACGCTGACGACAAGGTCGTCGGCAACCTCGATTTCGGCCAGTTGGGCGACGACCTCTACCAACTCCGTTATGGCCCGAGCTCCGACATGAATTGGCGACCGAACCTGTTCCGCGACGGGCTGCCGGTCCGCTACGAGGGCGTGATCCACGAGTACGTCATGGTGGACTCCGATTTCAACCACGACCGAGTCGATGGTGACTACTACATCGAGTCTGGCCGCCTCGGTGCCCGTAACTCGAATCCGCAGCAGAAGTACGAAAGCGACCGCGACCTGCTGCTCACCGAGCTCGAACGTAACCCCGAAGATGCCCGGTCGGTGTTCTATCTGGCGCAAAGCTATTTCGACTTGGGCGATTTCGAGAACGCCCGCAAGTGGTACGAGCACCGCGTCGAAATGGGCGGATGGGCCGAAGAGGTGTACTACTCGATGTACCGTGTCGGAGAGTCGATGTCGTCGATGGGTGCGCCCTGGCCGCAGGTGCAAGACGCCTACCTGCGGGCCTGGGAGTTCCGGCCGACTCGCGCAGAAGCGTTGTACGCCATCGCTTTTCGGTACCGCCTCGATAAGCGCTACCGACTGGGCTATCTGTTCGCCAAGCACGCCGCCGAGATCCCGTTACCCACCGAGGACACGTTGAATGTCAGCGCCGATACCTACAATTGGGGCGCGCTCGACGAGGCGGCCGTGTGCGCGTCGTGGATCGACGAGCACGCCGAAGCCGTGACACTCTGGCGGCGCATATTGGCCCGGCCCAACATCCCCGACCTCGATCGGCAACGGATTGCAGCCAACTGTGACAACAGTGCGCGGTTGATTTGAGCTGCTGCATCGACGTATGGCAGACGGGTGGCCGATGCCTGCCTGCCGGCGGCCGCCCCCGCGCTAATGCTCGAGCGGTATCTGTATCTGGAATTCTGTCCGTTCGCTACCGGGCGAGCCCGCGAGCCACACTCTGTGGCTGATACGCGGCCGGCAGGGCACCTGGTTTCTCCGGGACGCCGTCGGCTGTAATGGACGTATGGACGTCACCGTCGTCGGCAGCGGGCCCAATGGGCTTGCCGCGGCCGTCATTTGTGCACGCGCCGGACTGAAAGTCCAGGTGCTGGAGGCCCAGCCCACCTTCGGCGGCGGCGCCCGCACCCAGGTCGACGTCGAATACTCCGGCGTTTCGCACGACGTATGTTCGGCGGTGCACCCGTTGGCGATCGCGTCCCCGTTCTTCGCCGAATTCGATCTGGCCGCACGGGGTGTGCAACTGGCCATCCCGGAAATCTCCTACGCCAACCCGCTTCCGGACCGCCCGGCCGCGATTGCCTACCGCGATCTGCAGCGCACCTGTGCCGAGTTGACCGATGGCACGTCCTGGCGACGCTTTCTGGGCCCGTTGGTACGCGAGGACGACGCGGTGGTGAACTTTCTGCTCGGCGACAAACGGTCGGTCCCCGGTTCGTTGCTCACCACGGCGCGGTTGGGCACGCGGCTCCTGGCTCAGGGCACCCCGGCGTGGGCCACGCTGGGGGGTGAGGATGCCCGCGCATTGTTCACCGGCGTTGCCGCCCATGCGATCACGCCGCTGCCGTCCCTCGCGTCGGCGGGCGCTGGATTGATGTTGGCCACTCTCGCCCATTCGGTCGGGTGGCCTGTTCCGGTGGGTGGCACCCAGCTGATCTCCGATGCGTTGATCGCCGATCTGCGCGCGCATGGCGGTGAGTTGACGGCCGGCGTCGAGGTCACGTCTGCGCCGGATTCGGTGACCATTTTCGACACCGCGCCCACCACTCTGCTTCAGGTGTACGCAGACACAATTCCGGCCGGTTACGCGAAAGCATTGCGCCGCTATCGTTTTGGCTCAGGTGTCGCGAAGGTGGATTTCGTGTTGAGCGGTGAAATTCCGTGGGCGGACACGCGACTGCGCAACGCCCCGACGCTGCATCTCGGCGGTACCCGCGCACAGATGGCGCGCGCCGAGGCCGAGATCGCCGCCGGCCGGCATGCGGAATCGCCGATGGTGCTCGCCTCGTTGCCGCACCTCGTCGATCCCGGCCGGGTCGACGAGGCCGGCCGCCGGCCGTTCTGGACCTATGCTCACGTGCCGTCGGGGTCCAACGTCGACGCCACCGAAACGGTGACGGCCGTCGTCGAGCGGTTCGCGCCCGGTTTCCGCGACATCGTGGTAGCCGCCCGCGCGGTGCCGGCGGCGGCGATGGCCGACCACAACGCCAACTACGTCGGTGGGGACATCGCGGTAGGCGGGGCGTCGGTTCTCCGGGCAACGCTGGGCCCGACGCCGCGGCTGAACCCTTGGAGCACACCGATTCCCAAGGTTTACCTGTGTTCGTCCGCCACCCCGCCGGGTGCCGGTGTGCACGGGATGGCGGGCTATTACGCGGCCCGCACCGTGCTGCGTCGTGAATTCGGCATCACTGAGATGCCCGGGCTGGGCCCCGCAGCAGCGGATGATGCGACCGCAACGCGGTAGCGCGCTCAACCTCGGGTCGGTCGCCGGTACCGGCTCGAGGGTCGGGATACCGGGGATCGGTGCAGCGGACCTGGGCGAAGTCGTGCAACTCCCCGATGGGCGGTATGTCGCCATTTTCGGGGACGCGTTCGGCGGCGATCATGTCGGCGCCGAGCTGCACTACGCGTCGGTGGCGGTGCCGGTGGCGTTCGACGCCAACGATCGCCCGAGTTTCGGTGCTCCGCTGACCGGGCCGACGAACAGCCCGAATGTGTTGTTCCCCACTCCCCCACCGGCCCGCGGCTCCAACACACTGCCGGCGGGCAGCATCCGGATGCGCGACGGCACCGCCTTCGTGATGGTCACGGGCACAACGAGTTTGCGCCCCGACGGCGGCTCCTGGCTGGTTCTGGTTACCAACGATCCCGGGTCGGGCTGGCCGCCGGTGCGCGGATCATGGCGCCCCTGGACCCCCGGCGAACACGGAACCAGCCCGCTCAGCCACCCTACCCAGATCAGCGGATATCAGGCCGCCGACGGTTTCGTCTACATCGCCGCCGACTCGTTCGACCGCTCCCAGCCGGTAACCATGTATCGCGTCGCCGCGGGGCGGGTAGCCGACCGCGGCGTCTGGCGGCCCTGGACCGGTGCCGGATGGGGCGCCCCCGGCAAGGTCGCCACCGTGCCGATCGGCCGGGACCGGTTCGGTGAACTCAGCTTCCGGGAGATCGACGGCCGACCGGTGCTGGCCGGCTTCAACGCGTCCAACGGGCCCGGTGCGGTCGAGGTGCACGTCGGTTGCGGCAGCCCACCAGAAGTGCTCGCGCCGAACGCGTCTCGCACGATCGTCGTACAACAACACGATCCGGATCTACCCAACTTCGTCCCGCAGAACTACGGGGGTTACCTTGTGCCGCTGCCTGATTCAACGCTGGACAAGCTGAATCTGTTCGTCAGCCAGTGGCACACCCCCCACGATGGCCAGGGACGTCCGATCGGCCCACAGATCTACAACACCCAGCACATCGTCGTCAATGCCAACCGGGACCGGCCTACGCTGACCTCATGACCAAACTCGCGATCATTTACTACTCCGCCACCGGCCACGGCACCACGATGGCCAAGCGCGTCGCGGCCGCCGCCGAAGCCGCGGGCGCCGAGGTCCGGCTACGCCACGTGGCAGAGACCCGCGACCCCGACTCGTTCGCGCACAACCCGGCGTGGACGGCGAATTACGAAGCGACCAAAGACCTTCCAGCAGCCACCGGCGACGACATCGTGTGGGCCGACGCGGTGATCTTCGGTTCCCCCACCCGCTTCGCCGCCACGACATCGCAGTTTCAGACGTTCATGGACTCGCTCGGGGGTCTGTGGGCCCAGGGCAAACTGGCCGACAAGGTATACGCGGCGTGGACGTCCACCGAATCACCACACGGCGGGCAAGAGACCACGCTGGTCAGCCTCTACATGTCGTTGATGCACTGGGGCGGGATCCTGGTGCCGCCCGGATACACCGACCCGCTGAAGTTCGTCGACGGCAACCCCTACGGGGTGAGTTTGGTCGCCAACCGCGAGAACATCACCGAGCTCGGCGAAGCCACGATCAACGCACTGGATCATCTGGCCCGGCGGGTGGTCTCGGTGGCAGGGCGACTGGCCGCCGGTTGAGCGGGCCGCCCGTCGCGCTGATGCGGCACCCAAGTCCGCCGAGCGTCACGCTGGAGCAACGATCGGCGCCGAACGCCACTCTGGCGTGACGCTCGGCCCGCCGAACGCCACTCTGGCGTGACGCTCGGCGCCCGAGGTGCGGTAGGGCTGCCCGCCGCTAGGCGGTCTCGGTGATCGGGCGGTCCACCCAGCTCATCAGATCGCGCAGCTTCTTGCCGGTGACCTCGATGGGGTGCTCGGCGTTCTCCTTGCGCAGCGCCTCGAGCTCCTTGTTGCCGCCCTCGACGTTGGCCACCAGCTTCTTGGTGAAGGTGCCGTCCTGAATGTCGCGCAGGATCGCGCGCATCCGCTCCTTGGTGTCGGCGTCGATGACGCGCGGGCCGGACAGGTAGCCACCGAACTCCGCGGTGTCGGACACCGAGTAGTTCATCCGGGCGATGCCACCCTCGTACATCAGGTCCACGATCAGCTTGAGTTCGTGCAGCACCTCGAAGTAGGCCATCTCCGGCGGGTAACCCGCCTCGACCATCACATCGAAGCCGGTCTTCACCAATTCCTCGGTGCCGCCGCACAACACGGCCTGTTCACCGAACAGGTCGGTTTCGGTCTCGTCTTTGAACGTGGTCTTGATGACGCCGGCGCGGGTACCGCCGATGGCCTTGGCGTAGGACAGTGCCAGCGCCTCACCGTTGCCGGTCGGGTCCTGGTCCACAGCGATCAGCGCGGGCACACCCTTGCCGTCGACGAACTGACGGCGCACCAGGTGGCCGGGGCCTTTGGGGGCGACCATCGCGACGGTGACATTGGCCGGCGGCTTGATCAGGTCGAAGTGGATGTTGAGCCCGTGGCCGAAGAACAACGCGTCGCCGTCGTTCAGATTGGGCTCGATGTCGTTGGTGAAGATCTCGGCCTGCGCGGTGTCGGGCGCCAGCAGCATGATCACGTCGGCCCACTTGGCCACCTCGGCGGGCGTGTCGACCTCGAGGCCCTGCTCCTCGACCTTGGCCCGCGACTTCGAACCCTCTTTGAGGCCCACTTTCACCTCGACGCCGGAGTCGCGCAGGCTCAGCGAGTGCGCGTGCCCCTGGCTGCCGTAGCCGATCACTCCGACCTTGCGACCCTGGATGATCGACAGGTCTGCGTCGTCGTCGTAGAACATCTCCAATGCCTCTGGCACGTCTCTATCTCCTTGTAGTTGGGCAGCGAAAAATCTACTTGGCGGTGCCGATGCCGCGCGAACCGCGGGCCATGGACACCACGCCGGATTGGACGATCTCCTTGATGCCGAACGGCTCCAACAGCCGCAGCAGCGCTTCGAGCTTGCCGCGGTTGCCGGTGGCCTCGACGATCAGCGACTCCGGGGACACATCAATCACATTGGCGCGGAACAGGTTTGCCGCTTCGATCACCTGACTACGGGTGCCCGCGTCGGCTCGCACCTTGATCAGCGCCAACTCGCGGTCCACCGAATTGTCGTTATCCTGCTCGACGATCTTGATCACGTTGATCAACTTGTTGAGCTGCTTGGTGATCTGCTCGAGCGGAGTCGCCTCGGCGGAGACCACGATGGTCATCCGGGACATGTCCTTCTGCTCGGTCGCGCCCACAGCCAGCGACTCGATGTTGAAACCGCGCCGGGAGAACAACGCCGCAACGCGGGCCAGCACACCGGGCTTGTCTTCGACCAGCACCGACAAGGTGTGGGTCTTCGTCGAACCGGTAGCCATCAGGCGTGCCCTTCGGTGATGTCGTCGAACAGGGGACGAATCCCGCGCGCAGCCTGGATCTCGTCGTTGCTGGTGCCCGCGGCGACCATCGGCCAGACCTGAGCGTCGGCGCCGACGATGAAGTCGATCACCACCGGGCGGTCGTTGATCTCGCGCGCCTTCTGGATCATGTCGGCGACGTCTTCCTCACGCTCGCAACGCATTCCGACGCAACCCAGCGCCTCGGCCAGCTTGACGAAGTCGGGAATGCGGTGCGAGTGCGTGGCCAGGTCGGTCTGGGAGTACCGCTCCTCATAGAACAGGGTCTGCCACTGCCGCACCATGCCCAGGTTGCCGTTGTTGATCAGCGCCACCTTGATCGGGATGCCTTCGATGGCACAGGTGGCCAGCTCCTGGTTGGTCATCTGGAAGCAGCCGTCGCCGTCGATCGCCCACACCTCGGTGTCGGGCAGCGCGATCTTGGCGCCCATGGCCGCCGGGATCGCGAAGCCCATGGTGCCCAGACCGCCGGAATTCAGCCACGTGCGCGGCTTTTCGTATTTGATGAACTGCGCGGCCCACATCTGGTGCTGTCCGACCCCGGCCACGTAGATGGCGTCCGGGCCGGCGATCTCACCGAGTTTCTCGATGACGTACTCCGGTCCGAGGCTGCCGTCGCTCTGCGGGTCGTAGCTCAGCGGGTAGGTCTTGCGGACCCCCTCCAGGTACTCCCACCAGCCCGTCATGTCGATGTTGCCGGGCACCTCGTAGTGGCGCAGCATCTCGATCAATTCGGTGATGACGTTGCGGACGTCGCCGACGATCGGCACGTCGGCGTGCCGGTTCTTGCCGATCTCGGCGGGGTCGATGTCGGCGTGGATGACTTTGGCCTCGGGCGCGAACGAGTCGAGTCGTCCGGTCACCCGGTCGTCGAAGCGGGTGCCGAGCGCGATCAGCAGGTCGCTGCGCTGCAGCGCCGCCACGGCGCCGACCGTGCCGTGCATGCCCGGCATGCCGAAGTTCTGCGGGTGGCTGTCGGGGAACGCGCCGCGCGCCATCAACGTGGTGACCACCGGGATTCCGGTCAGTTCGGCCAGCTGCCGCAGTTGCTCGGTCGCCTGACCGCGGATCACCCCGCCGCCGACGTAGAGCACCGGCTTGCGGGCGGCGGCGATCAGCTTGGCCGCCTCGGCGATCTTGCGGTTGTGCGGCTTGGTATTCGGCTTGTAGCCGGGCAGATCCATCCGCGGCGGCCAGCTGAAGGTGCACTGGCCCTGCAGCACGTCCTTGGGGATATCGACGAGAACAGCGCCAGGACGCCCACTCGCGGCGATGTGGAAGGCCTCGGCGATCACCTGCGGGATCTCGTCGCCGGTGCGCACCAGGAAGTTGTGCTTGGTGATCGGCATCGTGATGCCGGAGATGTCGGCCTCCTGGAAGGCGTCGGTGCCGATCAGCTGTCGTCCGACCTGACCGGTGATGGCCACCACCGGGATGGAGTCCATCTGTGCGTCGGCCAGCGGGGTCACCAGGTTGGTGGCACCCGGGCCCGAGGTCGCCATGCACACCCCGACGCGACCGGTGGCATGGGCGTAGCCGCTGGCGGCGTGACCGGCGCCCTGCTCGTGGCGGACCAGCACGTGTCGCAGCTGCTGGGAGTCGAACAGCGGATCATAGACGGGCAGTACCGCGCCGCCCGGGATGCCGAAGATGACGTCGACGTCGAGCGCCTCCAACGATCGGATCACCGCCTGGGCACCGGTAACTTGGTGCGGCGCAATGCGTTTGGGCTGGCCCGTGGCCGGCTTCCGCGCGGCTTTGCCGGCATCGGAGGCGATGCTGGCCGCCTTCTCGGATGCGGGTGTGGGGGCCGGTGCCGGTGACTGCGTGGGTGCGCTCACTGTGTCCTCTTCGGGTGTTCTTCTTCGGCGTCTCGGGGCAAGAAAAAACCCCCGTCAGCTGGGCTGCTGTACGAGGGTCGCGTTGGTGCTCGATAGAGCTAGTCAGGCACCAACGCGCCGACTAAGTACTACGAGCATTCCAGACTTCATAGCGTCCGACGGTAGCCTTCGCACTGCTCAGCAGTCAAATCCCGGCGGCGATGCGATGATGCGTGGGTGGTTACCAAGTCGCCCGTCGTGCTCAAAGTGTCCCCGATGGCGCATCTCGCGGTGGGTTTCCTGACGTTGTGCCTGCTGGTCCCGGTACTGGCGTGGCCGCCGAGCGCTCCGGTGCTGGTGATCCCGGTGCTGCTGTCGGCGCTGATCGTCCGGCTGCGCACCGTGGCCGATGCCGACGGCGTGACGGTGCGGACCCTGCTCGGCAGCCGGTCGGTGGCGTGGGACGACATCGACGGGCTGCGGTTCCACCGCGGTTCCTGGGCGCGCGCGCACCTCAAGAGCGGCGCTGAGCTGCGGCTACCCGCCGTGACATTTGCAACGCTGCCGCTGCTGACCGAAGCCAGTGCCGGACGGGTTCCCAATCCGTACCGCTGATCAGGCGATTCGGTTGAAGCACTCCTCGATGTTGTCGAGTACGCCCGCCCGAAACGCGATGATGCGGGTGAAGCCGGCCGGGGTGTTGCCGCCGTTGACGTCACTGGCGGCTACACCGTTCATCAACAGCCCGATCAGCGCCTTGTCCAGGTCACCTGCCGTCAGCACCAGTTGCTTGCCGGAGGGGATCGAGACGGGCTGCGCCATGCCGCGCTGAGCGGCACCGGTCAGACACGCCGTCCGCACCGCGGTCATCGGCGTGTCCAGCGACAAACTCCGCTCGCGCTGCACCGCCAGCGCGTACCTCGAGGCGACGATGGACAGCGCGGTGTTGTCGCCCTGCAGCATCTGCGGATCGGTCATTCCTTTGCGGCCGCCGGGTTTGCCGATCTGCTGCAGGCTCGCCAGGTCGGCGATGACGGTGTTGCTCGCCGGGCAGTACGAGGCGCCCTGGGTGGGCTTGGCGTCCGAGCAGCCGCTGGACGTAAACGACAGGGTGGGCGGCGATTTCGGCGCAAACACCACGTTGAGGATGTCGACCAGCGTCTGAACGGTGTCTTCGTTCACGGTGACCTCGCCGGCCTCCGTGCCACCGGAGGAGCTTTCCTGCAAGGCCACCGGCAGGCCCTCACGGCGCTTCTTGATCTCGGAGGTGTCGATCTTGGCGCAGGTCCCCGACCCGCTGTCGAAGCCCATCTGGAACGCGCTGACCCGGTCGAACCCGGAGCCGTGCTCGGAGTCTTCGGACTCCTCGTATTCTTCCTCGTTCATGATCGGATCTGATGTCTTCAACATTCCGGCGATCACATGGCTCAACGCATCGCCGGTGCTCAGCGTGAACCGCGACGAGTGGCCCGCCGCGACCCACTGCAGATAGACCCCGGCGAAACAATCCGCCTGCTGCTCCATGACGATCGTCGGGGTCCGCGAACTGATCAATCCCCCGTTGTGCTGCAACGAGTGCCCGAATTCGTGGGCGAGAATCCCGACCACCGCCATATCGCCGAAATACTTCTGCGCCGCGGGGAACAACTGGCCCCGGTCCCATTTGACGAGATTGCAGCTCGGCGAGTACGAGGCATTGATAGACCCGGCGGACCTGTTCCGGCAGATGACCGGACTGCGCGAATCGCGCGAGTCATAAGACCAGACTTCACTGACGGCTTTGAATGGACGTTTGGCGGCGTCGGGCCAATTCGCCTTCCAGAATTCTTCGATGTCATTGAGTGCCAACATGGACAACCGGTCGATTTCGCCGTTGTCGGAGTTTTTCACCGCCCCGGTCGGTTTGGGCGCGTTCGGGCGGGGGCCGCTGGGCCCCTCACTCAGCGGCAGCCCCCCGACTTCGGTGGGGTCGTAGACACCTGACACGGCCCGTCCACTGACCATGGTCGTCTTGCCCGACGAACTGCAGCCGGCCAGGGCCAGACACGTAATCGCGGTCACGGCAACAACTTTGCCCCACTTCGTGGCCCGCTTCACTTGCCGCCGTCCAACTGGGGCAGCCCCACCTCGTAAGTGCCGTCGTCATCTTTGAAAGTCACCTTCACCTGGCGCGACTTTCCGCGAACGTTGACAGTGCAGGTGAAACTCTCACCTTTGTCGACCGTAGGGTCTTGGCCGCCATTGCATTTGACGTCCTTGATGTCACCGGAGCTGTAACCGGTGACCCGGTCCAACAGGACTTGTTGCACCTGAGCCTGCACATCGGCGACGGCGATTTTCTTGACGTCCTGATTCACCACCGCGGTCACGAGCACAACGACGATGACCACAATCAAGGCGGCGGCAATTCCGCCGATAATGAGGATTGGTTTATTCTTCGATCCGCTTTTCTTCGGCAGACCGGGCGGCGGACTGGGCTGACCGTATTGCCCCGGGGGTGGAGCATATTGGCGCGCCGGCGGTTGACCGTATGGTCCCGGCGGTTGACTGTAAGGCCGCGGCGGCTGACCGTATTGCGGCGGTCGCTGTACCCACGGGTTGCCGGGCTGCGGGGGATATCCGGCCGGGCGCCGCGGATCCGGTCGCTGCGGCCAAGGCGGCTGGTTGTAATCGCGGGGTGTGCTCACCGTGACCCCCATGGTCGACCCGACACCGACTGAACCACCGTCGCACGGAGCGACAACGGCTCTCAGGCTAAGTTATCAGCGGCCGGCTGACGAGGAGAATCTGCCGAATCAAGCCAGCGGATTGACGCCGTTGAGCAGCACCCACACCGTGATACCGGCGGCGATCCCGCTCAGCAGCGCCACGAACGAGCCGATGAAAGGCCGGGTGGCCCAGCCGCGGCCCGCGTCCAGACCGTAACGACCGGGACCGGCCAGGATGACGGCGACAGCCATCACGATCAGGCTGATCTGGTATTCGTGCCCGTCGGGCAGGAAATAGGTGAACGTGTTCGAGCGCGGCCGGGCCGAGGCGCTGGCGAGCAACCCGTTGATCAGGAAGGCCAGTGCACCCGCGGCAGCGATCGGGGTGAACAGTCCCAGCACCAGCAGTACGCCTGCCACGATCTCCCCGCCGGCACTCACGTAGGCCAGGATGTCGGCGTGCTGGTAGCCGACGTCGGTCAGCGAGTTCTTGAATGCGTGCAGACCTGAACCACCCCACCAACCGAACAACTTCTGCAGTCCGTGGGCGATCAACACCGCACCGAGTCCGATCCGCAGCACCATCAACCCGAAGTTCTGGGTACCGCGCCGCCCGGCGGTGTGCAGCCGATCTTCCTCGTCGTCGATGTCGATGGCGGCCGGCGCCACCGGCACCTGGCGGGCGGGTTGCGGCGAATGGACGTAGGGCAGCGGCTCCTGCGCGTCGAGCAGGTGGTACCCCGAGCCGCTCTCGCCGGCATCGAGGGGCGGGATGATGGTCGTGGTTCCGGTGTTGCCGAAGTTGGTGGAATACCCCGCCGGGGTCAAGTCGTCCTCGGGGTCAACCAGGCTGGCCGTAGCGGGACGGCTGGAGGTTGGCACTGCGGTACTGCCCGGCCGCTGCCAATGCGAATCATTCGAACTGGTCACGGGTGCCAGGGTAAGGGCAATTTCGCCGGAAGCTGGGATTTGAGCGGCGCTTCTGTCTGTTAAATCCGCAGTTCGGCCGATCGGCAGGCTGTCCCGACCACGATTTCCCGTAGCCTGTCGGTCATGCGATTACGGCGGTCGGTTCGGTGCGCGCTGGTGGCGCTGTCCGCCGCGGTGCTGGTGTCGAGCGGTTGCGCGCGGTTCAACGACGCCCAATCACAACCGTTCACCACGGCGCCCGAGCTCAAGCCGCAGCCCAGCTCGACGCCGCCCCCACCGCCCCCGTTACCGGCGACGCCGTTTCCGAAGGAATGTCCGGCACCCGGGGTGATGCAGGGCTGCCTGGAAAGCACCAGCGGTCTGATCATGGGGGTCGACAGCAAGACGGCGTTGGTCGCCGAGCGCACCACCGGCGTGGTCCGGGAAGTCTCCGTCAGCGCCGAGCCCAAAGTGAAGATGGTCATCCCGGTGGACCCGTCCGGGGACGGCGGCTTGATGGATATCGTGCTGTCCCCCACCTTCTCGCAGGATCGGCTGATGTACGCCTACGTCAGCACTCCCACCGACAACCGGGTCATCCGCATCGCCGAGGGCGACGTGGCCAAGGACATCCTGACCGGAATTCCCAAAGGCGCCACCGGCAACACCGGGGCGTTGATCTTCACCAGTCCGACCACCCTGGTTGTGCTGACCGGTGATGCCGGCAACCCGGCACTGGCCGCGGATCCGAAATCGTTGGCGGGCAAGGTATTACGTATCGAACAGCCCACCACGCTGGGTCAGGCGCCGCCGACGACGGCGCTGTCGGGCATCGGTTCCGGTGGGGGCCTGTGCATCGACCCCGTCGACGGGTCGCTCTACGTCGCCGACCGCACCCCCGGCGCGGACCGGTTGCAACGCATCACCAAGAAGTCCGAGGTCTCCACCGTGTGGACCTGGCCGGACAAACCCGGCGTGGCCGGCTGCGCGGCGATGGACGGCACCGTGCTGGTCAACCTGATCAACACCAAGCTCACCGTCGCCGTCAGGCTCGCAGCCAAGACCGGTGCGGTCACCGGCGAGCCCGACGTGGTGCGCAAGGACACGCACGGCCACGCGTGGGCGCTGCGGATGTCGCCGGACGGCAACGTCTGGGGCGCGACGGTGAACAAGACGGCCGGGGACGCTGAGAAGCTCGACGACGTGGTGTTCCCGTTGTTCCCTCAGGGTGGCGGATTCCCCCGCAACAACGACGACAAGACCTGACGGTCAGGGCACGTCGAGGGTGAACCTCAGGCCGTAGCGGCCGTTCACATCGGACCGGCTGCCGTCGTGCAGGCGCTGCGGAGCTTCCTGGCCGGGATCGAGATCCTCGTCGAGATCGGACAGGTACAGCAGGTCCTCGGGGCCGTCGGGCGCCCACGCCGCGACCGGTTCCAGCAGGTAGGCCACATGATCGCCGACCGGGCTGCGGCTGTAGGTCCGCGCGACGAACCAGGCCGCCGCGTCATCGAGGATCGGCATTCCCGCCGGGCCGCCGCGCCAGGGACAGCGGGCGAAGGTCTCGGCGGCGCCGTCGCCGCGGCGCCCGAAAAGCTCAGCCAGCACCTGCTGGTTGCGCGGCAGGACATGCAGCGCTACATATTCCGACCGATTCGCCACCTCGTGGATGCGACTGTCCAGCGGCACACTGACCATGAAGCTGGGCGGTTGCACGCTGGTCTGGCTGGCGAAGGCGACCAGAGCTCCCGCCGGCTGACCGTCGGCCTGCGTCGTCATCACGAACGCCGGCGAATCCAGCATGGACATCAGGACATCGAACGGTTCCTCGATCACCTCACCATGATGCGCGGTCGGCGGCCCGTCCTGACGGTTTTTCTGGTGGATCGAAGGCCGGATTCATAGCGAATACCGAACAACGGGTTACGGGTCGTGGCCGGGTTTGACGTCGAGGACGTCGGCGAACCTGATGACCTGCACATCGCTGTCGGCGAACCAGGCGTCGACGGGTTCGAGGAGATAGCCGGTGTGGTCGCCGAAGTCGATGCGTTTCACTGTCTTGCCGACCATCCAGGCCGCCGCGCCGTCCAGAATCGGCATGTCCTGCGGACCGTGGTGCCAGGCACAGTGCGCGAACTTGTCCAGCTCGTCGTCGGTTTCGCCGCCGAAGAGCCGGGCCAGGTTCATCTCGCGCTTGGCGAGGAGGTGCACGGCGAGGTGGTCGGAGCGCCGCGCCACGCCGAAAGTGTGGTTGGTGCGCGACAGTCCCACCAGGAACCGTGGCGGATCGATACCGACCTGGGTGGCGAAACCGACCAGGCAGCCTGAGCGTTCGCCGTCGGCCTGGGTGGTCACCGCGATCATGGCGGCGTCCATCAGCTCAGTCAGCCGGTACAGCCAGTCCTTGCCCACTCGATCATGATGTACCACCGGATCGTCGGCCGATCACGCGTGTCCGGGCCGGAAAGCCGCCTACCCCTGTCCGCACGCCGCCAGCACGAGCTCGCGCACCCGTGCGGCATCGGCCTGTCCCCGGGTGGCCTTCATCACCGCACCCACGATCGCGCCGGCCGCGGCCACCTTGCCACCCCGGATCTTCTCCGCCACATCAGGATTGGCGGCCAAAGCCTCGTCGACTGCGGCCTGCGTCACCGAGTCGTCGCGCACCAGCTCCAGGCCGCGCGCCGACATCACCTGTGCCGGTTCACCTTCCCCGGCCAGCACCCCTTCGACCACCTCGCGAGCCAACTTGTTGGACAGCTTGCCCTCCTCGACCAGCGCGATGACCGCCGCGACCTGGGCCGGGGTGATGGGCAGTTCGTCGAGCCCGGTGCTGGCCTCGTTGGCCTTCTGCACCAGGAAGTTTCCCCACCACGATCGCGCCTCTTTGCTTGCTGCGCCGTGCTTGACGGTCGCAGCGACCAGCTCCACCGCACCGGCGTTGACCAGGTCGCGCATCACCTCGTCGGAGATGCCCCACTCGTCCTGAATTCGCTTGCGGCTCAACCACGGTAGTTCAGGGATGGTGTGGCGCAATCTCTCCACGAGCTCGCGGCTGGGCGCCACGGGCTCGAGGTCGGGTTCGGGGAAATACCGGTAGTCCTGCGCGGTTTCCTTCGCGCGACCCGGGCTGGTGTAGCCGGCCTCGTGGAAATGCCGGGTTTCCTGGACGATTTCGCCGCCGGCCAGCAGCACGGCGGCCTGACGCTGCATTTCGTAGCGCACCGCCACCTCGACGCTTTTCAGCGAGTTGACGTTTTTCGTCTCGGTGCGGGTGCCGAATTCGGCGGCGCCTTTGGCCATCAGCGACACGTTGGAGTCACAGCGCATCGAGCCCTGGTCCATCCGGACATCGGAGACGTCCAGCGATCGCAACACCTCGCGCAGCGCGGTGACGTAGGCCCGTGCGATCTGCGGTGCCCGGTCCCCAGCACCCACGATGGGTTTGGTGACGATTTCGATCAGCGGCACACCCGCCCGGTTGTAGTCGATCAGCGAGGTGGTGGCGCCGTGGATCCGGCCGGTCTCGCTGCCGATGTGGGTGAGTTTGCCGGTGTCCTCCTCCATGTGCGCGCGTTCGATCTCGACCCGCCAGGTGGTGCCGTCCTCCAGCGGCGCCTCCAGGTAACCGTTGATGGCGATAGGCTCGTCGTATTGCGAGATCTGGTAGTTCTTGGGCATGTCGGGGTAGAAGTAGTTCTTCCGGGCGAACCGGCACCACGGCACGATCTCGCAGTTCAGCGCCAGCCCGATGCGAATGGCCGACTCCACCGCAACCTGGTTGAGCACCGGCAGCGACCCGGGCAGACCCAGGCACACCGGGCACACCTGCGTGTTGGGCTCGCCGCCGAACACGTTGGCGCAGCCGCAGAACATTTTCGTGGCGGTGGACAGCTCGACGTGCACTTCCAGTCCGAGTACCGGGTCGAACTGTGCGATGACCTCGTCATATTCCAGCAGGTCAGCCCTAGCAATCGTCATGGACACCGATCCTAACGGTGACTGCGGGGGCGGTCCCGCCAGCGTCAGCCGAAGAAGGCGGCGGCGTCGTCGTAACGGCTTTCGGGCACCAATTTGAGTTGACGTACGGCGTCGGCCAGCGGAACCCGGCCGATGTCCTGGCCCCGCAGCGACACCATCTGTCCGTACTCGCCGGCGTGCGCCGCATCGGCGGCGTTGACCCCGAACCTGGTGGCCAACACCCGGTCGTAGGCCGTCGGAGAGCCGCCGCGCTGGACGTGACCCAGCACGGTCACCCGCACGTCCTTGTTGATGCGCTTCTCCACTTCCGATCCGAGTTGGGCCGCCACCCCGGTGAACTTTTCGTGGCCGAACTCGTCAATGCCGCCTTCGCGCAACGCAATTGAGCCTTCGACGGGCTTAGCGCCTTCGGCCACCACGCAGATGAAGTGCGAATCTCCGCGCTGGAAGCGACGTTTGACGAGACGACACACCTCCTCGACGTCGAAGGGTTGCTCGGGAATGAGCGTCATGTGCGCTCCGGAGGCCAGGCCGGCGTTCAGCGCGATCCATCCGGCGTGTCGTCCCATCACCTCGACCAGCATCACCCGCTGGTGGGATTCGGCCGTGCTGTGCAGCCGGTCGATGGCGTCGGTGGCCACCGTCAATGCGGTGTCGTGGCCGAAAGTGACGTCGGTGCAGTCGATGTCGTTGTCGATGGTCTTGGGCACACCGACCACCGGGACATTCTCCTGCGCGAGCCAGTGCGCGGCCGTCAGCGTGCCTTCGCCGCCGATCGGGATGAGCACGTCGATGCCGTTGTCGTCGAGGGTCTGCTTGACCTGGTCCAGCCCGGCCCGCAACTTGTCCGGATTCACCCGCGCGGTGCCCAGCATGGTTCCGCCCTTGGCCAGCAACCGGTCGTTGCGGTCGTCGTTCTTCAGTTGCATGCGCCGGTTCTCGAGCAGCCCACGCCACCCGTCCTGGAAGCCGACCACCGACGAGCCGTAGCGGGCGTCGCAGGTCCGCACGACCGCCCGAATGACAGCGTTGAGGCCGGGACAGTCGCCGCCGCCCGTCAGTACTCCGATGCGCATGGGTTCATCTTGCCCCGTGGCCCGGCTGATGGCGCGAGCAGACGCAGAATCGCATAGAAACCGCTGATTTCGTGCGATTCTGCGTCTGCTCGCCAACCGTCGGAGCGGCCCTCAGACAGCGGTGGGCAGCGGCCCGCGGGCGGCTTCGTAGGCGGCTCCGACCCGGTAGAGGCGGTCGTCGGCGAGAGCGGGCGCCATGATCTGCAGTCCTACCGGCAGGTTGTCGTCCGGGGACAGCCCGGACGGCACCGACATTCCGCAGTGGCCGGCCAGGTTCAGCGGCAACGTGCACAAGTCGAACAGATACATGGCCAGCGGGTCGTCCACCTTCTCCCCCAGCCGGAAGGCGGTCGTCGGCGTGGCCGGCGAGACCAGCACGTCGACGGACCGGTAGGCCTCGTCGAGGTCGCGGGCGATCAGCGTGCGGACCTTCTGCGCCTGGTTGTAGTAGGCGTCGTAGTATCCGGCGGACAACGCATAGGTGCCAATCATGATGCGGCGCTTCACTTCTGGCCCGAAGCCAGCCGCGCGGGTCAGTGCCATCACTTCTTCGGCACTGTGTGTGCCGTCGTCGCCGACCCGCAAGCCGTAGCGCATCGCATCGAAGCGCGCCAGGTTGCTCGACACCTCCGACGGCAGGATCAGGTAGTAGGCGGGCAACGCGTAGTCGAAGTGCGGACAGTCGACTTCGCTGACCTCGGCGCCCAGCGATGTGAGCTGCTCGACGGCGGCTTCGAACGACCTGAGCACCCCGGCCTGGTAGCCCTCGCCGCTGTGTAGCTGGCGGACCACGCCGACCCGCACGCCGTTGAGGTCACCGCTCGCACCGGCCTTGGCGGCGCCCACGACGTCGGGCACCTCGGCGTTGATCGAGGTGGAGTCGCGCGGGTCGTGACCGGCGATCACCTGATGCAGCAGCGCGGTGTCCAGGACGGTGCGCGCGCACGGTCCACCCTGGTCCAGCGACGACGCGCATGCCACCAGCCCGTACCGGGACACCGTGCCGTAGGTGGGTTTGACGCCGACGGTCGCGGTCAGCGCGGCGGGCTGGCGGATCGAGCCGCCGGTGTCCGAACCGATGGCCAGCGGTGCCTGAAATGCGGCCAGGGCCGCCGCGCTGCCGCCACCGGAGCCGCCGGGGACGCGTTCGACGTCCCACGGGTTGCGGGTCGGGCCGTAGGCGGAGTTCTCGGTCGACGAACCCATCGCGAACTCGTCCATGTTGGTCTTGCCCAGGATCGGGATGCCCGCGGCCCGCAGCCGGGCGGTCAGGGTGGCGTCGTACGGCGCTTGCCAGCCCTCGAGGATCTTCGAGCCGCAGGTGGTGGGCATGTCGGCGGTGGTGAAAACGTCCTTGAGGGCCAGCGGCACCCCGGCCAGTGCCGACGGCAGCTCCTCCCCGGCGGCCACCTTGTCGTCGACGGCGGCGGCGGCCGCCAGCGCGGCGTCGGCTGCGACGTGCAGAAATGCGCCGTACTGCGCGTCGGTGGCGGCAATCTGGTCCAGGCAGGCCCGGGTGAGCTCGGTCGACGACAGTTCTTTGGCGGCGATCTTGGCGGCCAGGGTGGCCGCGTCGAGCCGGATGATGTCCGTCACTGGCTCTCTCCGAGGATCTGCGGGACGGCGAAGCGCCCGTCGACGGCTTCGGGTGCCGCGGCAAGCGCCTGCGGCTGGGTCAAGGACGGTCGGGGCTCATCCGGCCGGGTGACGTTGACGTCCTTGAGCGGGTTGTCGGTGGCTTCCACGCCGGTGACGTCGACGGCCTGGATCTGGCTGACGTGGTTGATGATGGCGTCGAGTTGACCGGCGAAACTGTCCAGCTCGGAGTCGGTCAGTGCAAGCCGAGCCAGCCGGGCCAGATGGGCCACCTCGTCGCGAGAGATCTGGGACACGAGCGAAAAGCCTAACCTCCGGCGACGATGCATCCCGGCACGGGATGTTGAGCAGCCGGAGGACGCGGCTACGGCGTTACCCTCGTCATGGATCACACCGAGCATCGGATCGATAGTCGTGCGAACAGACCTCGGGCATTACCGCCTGCTCCGGCCGCTGGCCCGGTCGCGCTGCGAAGTGTACGAGGCCGAGAACACGATCAGCGGGCAGCGGGTCGCCCTGAAGATCCTGCCGACGCGCCGCGCGCCCGACACGCTGCGCGCGCAGTTGCGCCAGGACATGACCATCACGGTGCAGCTGCGCGACGAACCTCATCTCGTTCCCGTCGACGAGTGGGGCGAACTCGACGGCCGGTTCTACCTGCAGATGCCGCTGCTGGCCGGTAGCGATCTGCAGACCCTGCTGGACCGCGACGGTCCACTCGAACCGGCGGCAGCAGCCGACCTGGTGGATCAGCTCGCCGCGGCACTGGAGGCCGCGCACCGGGCCGGTCTGATCCACACCGGGATCGCACCGCAGAACATCCTGGTCGGGGACGACGGTTCGGCGTATCTGCTGGGTCTCGGTTACCGCGATTTCCTTGCGCAATGCGAGGCGTACGACGACGTTCTGGACCCGGGCCACACGCTCGCCGATGCCCGGATCGGTTGGCCCCCTGAACAGTTCACCGGCAACGGGCTGTCCGAGCGCGCCCATGTCTACGCCCTGGCCGCGGTGGCGTATGCCTGCCTGACCGGCGCGCCCGCCGACCGGGCCGGCACTGCGACGCCCAGCCAGCTGCGCGCGAGCCTGCCCACGGCCGTCGACGACGTGGTGAATCGGGGCATGTCCCGGGATCCCGCGGATCGCTTCGCCACTGCGACACATCTGGCCCACGCGATCCGCGACGCACTGGTCGACCCGCACGTCGACGAGCCGCCGGCACAGTTCGGGCAGTATCGGTTGCTGCGGCGACTGCCGGGCCGGCGCCATGCGTGTTACGAGGCCGAGGACACCACCACCTCGGCGCGGGTTGCGGTACAGATGTTCAGGGCACGCGATGCCGACGATCCCCTGGTGCGTCGGGTGAAGCGCGAGGTGAGCATGGCGACGCTGGTGCTGCGGCCGCTCGGGGAGCCACAGCTCGTGCTGGTCGATCACGTCGGTGAGGTCGACGGCCAGTTCTACGTGCAGCTGCCCTACATCGAAGGCGTGGCGCTGGGCACGTTGCTGGATCGGTACGGACCGCTGAGCCCGTCGCGGGCCGTACAGGTCGTCAGCCACATCGCGGGTGCGCTCGACGCGGTGCACGGCGCGGTGCCGCTACCGGGAGCGGTGGTGCCGGATCGGATTCTGGTGAGCCGACACCACCTGGCTTACCTGATGTGCGAACCGGTATTGCAGGACGACGATCCCGACTCGAGTCCCCTCGACAGCGAACCGCCTGTCTTCGGGTATCTGGCTCCGGAACGCTTCCAGACCGGCGACCGCACCAATGCCGGGGACCGGTATTCGCTGACGTGCATCCTGTACGCGTGCCTCACGGGTGTGTCGCCGTTCGGCGGCAGCGCCGCAGAGCAGATCCGTGGACTGCTCGCCAACGACGCGCCCAGACCCAGCGAGGTGAACACGTGGGTGCCGCGCACCTTCGATGCGGTGATCGCGCGCGGCATGGCCAAAGACCCGCAGCAGCGCTACCAGAGCGCGGGAGAGCTGGCGGCGGCTGCCCGCGCAGCGCTGGAGTCGGTGGCAGCGCCGACGATGGAGGAAGCCATCCCGCTTCCTACCGCGGAGATCTCCGCGGTCACCGTCCCGCTGCAGCTGCCGGGCTGTGGCGTGTGCGGCCACGGCGTTGTCGTCGACAGCGGCCGGTCGCAGGCCGACGAGTTGTTGTGCGAGAGCTGCCGACGGCAGGGATTGCCGGGCGAGTTGGTTCGACGCCTGCAGGGCGCCTCGGACGAGCCGGTGACCGTCGCCGGTTTCGTGTTGCTGGAGACGCTGGACCGGGGCGGCGGACCCGGCCAGCTGTTTCGCGCCCGCAAGCAGGTCACCGGGGACATCTGCGTGTTGCGCGTGGTGGCGAAGACCGCGGTAGCCCCCGACGAGGCCCGGCGGTCGGCGCCATTGGCGGACCTGTCGGGCTTGCGCAACCCCAACGTCGTCGCCCTGCAGGAAGCCATACCGCTCGGCGAGTTCCTGTTGGTCGTCTCGGAATACTGCCCGGGTGACACGGTGCAGGGACTCGTCCGGCGGCTGGGCCGGCTCTCGGTCCGCCAGGCGATGTCAGTGGTCCTGCCGTGCCTGGACGGGATCGACGCGGCGCACAGCTTCATGCGCAGCGACGGCTCGATGGGCGTCATGCACCGCAACATCACCCCGGCCAGCCTGCTGCTGACCTGGACCGGCCCGCATCCGGTGACCAAGATCGCCGACTTCGGCTTCGCCACGCCGACACCGCCGGACCCGGAGTTCACCCCGCGGCCGCAGGTGGTCCGACCCGACCGGTCGGCCCGGGACGTCGACACCTGGCGGATGGGCGCCTGCCTGTACTACATGCTGTCCGGCGCGGCGCCCCGGCAGCCTTCGGACAGCAGAGATCCCGCCGAGGTCGTGATGAGCACGACAGCTACGCCGATCCGCCGGCTGAACCTCGAGGTGCCGCCGCGACTCGCGGCCGTGATCGACGACGCCGTGACCGACGCTCCGCACATCAGCATCCCGACGGCCAGCCACCTCGCGGCGGCGCTGCGCGCAGCGATGCGCTTCAGCTGAGAGCCGACATGCCCTCGCGGCTCGGCTGTGCAACAGTGTTGGCCGTGCCGTCGTATCTGTTGCGCATCGAGTTGATCGACCGACCAGGCAGTCTGGGGTCGCTCGCGGTTGCACTCGGTTCGGTGGGGGCCGACATCCTGTCGTTGGACGTGGTGGAGCGCAGTTCGGGGTATGCCATCGACGATCTGGTGATCGAGCTGCCGGCGGGTTCCATGCCGGACACGCTGATCACCGCCGCCGAAGCGCTGCCCGGGGTGCGGGTGGACAGCGTCCGCCCGCATACCGGACTGCTGGAGGCGCACCGCGAGCTGGAACTTCTCGACTTGGTGGCCGCGGCCGGTGGCCCGGAGGCAAAACTGCAGGTGCTGGCCGATCACGCTCCCCGAATCCTGCGGGTGGGCTGGTGCACGGTGTTGCGCAGCACACAGGGCAAGCTGCAGCGACTGGCCGCCAGCGCCGGAGCGCCGGAGACCCGCGCCGACGCTGCTCCCTGGTTGCCGATCGAGCGCGCCGCGGCGTTGGACGGTGGCGCCGACTGGGTCCCGCCGGCCTGGCGGGACCTGGACACCACCATGGCCGCCGCGCCGTTGGGTGACCCGCAGACGGCGGTGGTGCTGGGCCGGCCGGGCCCGGAGTTTCGCCCGTCGGAGGTAGCTCGGCTGGGCTACCTCGCAGGCATTGTCGCGACGATGTTGCGCTGACGACCTGCGACTCGGTCGTCCTGGTCGCGCTGTGGCGCTATATTGAGGTTCCCATCCAGGCGGGGCGAGACTTTGCTGCAAGCGCAGCGAACTGTGCGACAGGCAACGCGGCAAGGAACCGATGGACAGCTCCGCTCCTCTCAGTCTGAACGCGATCATCACCGCGGTCGCCACCAAACTCCTGGGTGCGACCACCGGCAACGCCGCGCAGATCAGCACCGAGGTGCTGGCCGACCTGGTGAGTTTCCTCGATGTCGACGTGAGTTTCCTGCGGCACAACGACCACAGCATTCATGCGACGGTGTTGGTGGCCGAATGGCCGCAGCGGCCGAACATCCCGGATCCGGACCCGCTGCACACCATCTACTTCGCCGACGCCGACCCGATTTTCGCGATGGCGGAAAACGCCAAGAAGCCGGTGCTGCTGCGGCCTGACGCCCAGAGCGACGTATACCGGCGAATCGTCGCGGAGGCCACCGGCATACCGGCTGTCTCGGCGGCGTGCTTCCCGTTGTTGTCCGGTGACGTCACCACCGGCGTGCTCGGTTTTGTGAAACTGGGCGACCGCCGGTGGGACGACGACGAGATCAATGCGATGACCATCATCGCCACAATGTTCTCCCAGGTCCAAGCCCGGATAACCGTCGAAGACCGGTTGACCTACCAGGCCGCGCACGACGACCTGACAGCGCTGCCCAACCGGCAGAGTCTGCTGGCGCACCTCGACGGGCGGCTGGCCGGCGATGACGGACCGGTGGCGGTGCTGTCCTTCAATCTCGACCGGCTCAAAGCCATCAACGACTATCTGGGCCGCGCGGCCGGGGACCAGTTCATCCGCGATTTCGCGACCGAGACCCGGGCGGCGTTGCAGGGTCGGGGCCTGATCGCCCGGGTCGGAGGTGACGACTTCGTGGTGGTGCCCACGGCGACGATGGACCTGGCGCAGGCGCGACGACTGGCGGAGGACCTCAGTGTTCGGCTCACCGACCACGTGCGGGTGGACGGCGAGATTCTCAATCGCACCGTCAGCGTCGGCGTTGCATTCGGTACGCCCGGCAAAGATTCCAGCCTGAGTTTGCTGCGGTACGCCGACGAGGCGCTGTCGGCAGCCAAGGCGTCCGGGGAGCGGATCGGCGTCTTCTCCCCCGAGATGCTCAGCCGGCGGGAGTTGCGCGCCGAGATGGAATTGCATCTGCAGCACGCCATCGAAACCGGCGCACTGACCGTCGTCTACCTGCCTGAAGTTCACATGGTGACGGGCAACATCCTGGCGGTGGAGGCGTTGGTGCGCTGGCAGCACCCGACGCGGGGGCTGCTGTTGCCCGACCTGTTCATTCCGGTCGCGGAATCGTTGAACCTGGCCGGGCAACTCGGTGAGTGGGTGCTCAACGCCGCGTGCGCCGACATGGCGCGCTGGCGGGCGGCCGGGGTGGGGGCCGCCACCATGCTGCGTGTCAATGTCTCGCCGGCCCAGCTGGTGGCGCACGACCTGGTGCGCGCGGTGGACCGCGCGATCAGCCGGTGCGGACTCGACGGCACCGCGATCGGCCTGGAGATCACCGAGAGCATGCTGATCAGAGACCTGGTCAGCACGAGAACAGTGCTGAGCGGGCTCACCGATATGGGGATCGACATCGCCATCGACGACTTTGGCACCGGGTTCAGCGGGATGGGCCTGCTCAGAACGCTGCCGGTGAGCACGTTGAAAATCGACCGGGGGTTCGTTCACGATCTGGAGACCAACAGCGACGATCTGGCGATCGTGCGCGCGGTCCTTGGCCTCGCTCAGGCCCTGGACCTCAACGTCGTCGCCGAGGGCGTCGAGACCGCAGGCGCGGCCCGAGCCCTGCTCGATCTGGGCTGCTTCCGCGCCCAGGGCTTCCTGTTCAGCCCGCCGCTGACCGCGGCGGCCACCCAGCGACTGCTGACCGTGGGCTCGGTGCGCACCGATTTCTGAGTGCGTTCAGTCGGCGCCGCCTTCCTCGACGGCCGGCCCCTCAGCCAGCAACTTTCGGAAACCGTCCTCGTCGAGCAGGGGTACCCCGAGTTCGACGGCCTTGTCGTACTTCGACCCGGGCGCGTCGCCGGCGACCACGTAGGAAGTCTTCTTCGACACCGAGCCGGCCGCCTTGCCGCCGCGGGACACGATGGCTTCCTTGGCCTCGTCGCGCGAGAAACCGGTCAGCGAACCGGTGACGACGATGGTGAGCCCCACCAGATTGCGCGGCACACTGTCGTCGCGCTCGTCGGCCAGCCGCACCCCGGCCGCCCGCCATTTCTCGACGATCTCGCGATGCCAGTCGACGGTGAACCACTCGGTGACCGCGGCCGCGATGGTGGGCCCCACCCCCTCCACCGCGGCGAGTTGCTCGGTGGACGCGGCGACGATCTCGTCCAGGCTGCCGAACTCAGTGGCCAGGGCGCGAGCCGCGGTCGGACCGACATGCCGGATCGACAGCGCCACCAACACCCGCCACAACGGCGCGGCCTTGGCCTTGTCCAGGTTGGCCAGCAGCCGTTTGCCGTTGGCCGACAGACCGCCGGCCTTGGTACGGAACAAGTCGGTACGCAGCAGGTCCTCTTCGGTGAGATCGAACAGGTCGCCCTCACTGTCGACCACATGCGCCCCCAGCAACGCCACACCCGCTTCGTAGCCCAGCCCTTCGATGTCCAGGGCGTTGCGGCTGGCGACGTGAAAGATCCGCTCCCGCAACTGCGCCGGGCAACGCTGGGTGTTGGGGCACCGGATGTCGGCGTCGCCTTCCTTGGCTGGCGCCAGCGTAGTTCCGCATTCGGGACACGTTGTGGGCATGAGGAATTCGCGCTCGGAGCCGTCCCGCAGATCGACCACGGGGCCCAGCACCTCGGGGATGACGTCGCCGGCTTTGCGGATCACCACGGTGTCACCGATCAGCACACCCTTGCGTTTGACCTCCGAGCCGTTGTGCAGGGTCGCCTGGGACACCGTCGAACCGGCGACCTTGACCGGTGTCATCCAGGCGAACGGCGTCACCCGCCCGGTGCGGCCCACATTGACCCGGATGTCGAGCAGCTTGGTCTGAGCTTCCTCGGGCGGATATTTGTAGGCGATCGCCCAGCGCGGAGCCCGCGACGTGGCGCCCAGCCGCCGCTGCAGGGCCACTTCGTCAACCTTGATGACGACGCCGTCGATCTCGTGGGCCACCTCGTGCCGGTGCTCACCCCAGTAGTCGACGCGCTCTTGCACGCCGTCGAGGTCGTCGACCAGCGCGGTGTGGTCCGACACCGGCAGTCCCCATCCCTTGAGCGCCAGGTACGCGTCGTGCTGGGTGGGCGGGCGGAAGCCTTCGGTGTGACCCAGGCCGTGGCAGATCATCCGCAGCTTGCGGCGCGCGGTGACGGCCGGATCCTTCTGGCGCAACGATCCCGCCGCGCTGTTGCGCGGATTGGCGAACGGCGGCTTGCCGTCTTCGACGAGGCTGGCGTTGAGCGCCTGGAAATCATCCACCTGGAAGAACACCTCACCGCGTACTTCGAGCACGTCGGGGACCGGGTAACGATCGTCGGCGGTGAGCCGGTGCGGGACGTCGTCGATGGTGCGTGCGTTGTTGGTGACGTCTTCGCCGGTGCGCCCGTCACCCCGGGTCGCCGCGCGGGTCAACCGGCCGTTGCGGTACACCAGCGACAAGGCCACGCCGTCGATCTTGAGCTCACACAGGTAGTGCGCCGCGTCGCCGACCTCGGCGTGCACGCGGGCGGCCCAAGCGGCCAGTTCCTCGCTGCTGAACGCGTTGTCGAGGCTGAGCATCCGTTCCAGGTGCTCGGCGGCTTCGAAGTCGGTGGCGAATCCGGCGCCGCCGACCAGCTGGGTGGGCGAATCGGGAGTACGCAGCTCGGGATGCTCGGTCTCGAGCGCTTCCAGCTTGCGCAACAACACGTCGAACTCCGCGTCGGTGATGATCGGCGCGTCGCGCACGTAGTACCGGAACTGGTGTTCACGGACCTCCTCAGCCAGGTCCTGCCACTGCCGCAGGATTTCGGGGGCAGTCTGGTCGGCTGCTGAGGAGCTCACTCTCGCAGGCTAACCGAGCGCTCCGACACGTCGCCCGGCAACAGACCGCCGCAGCTGGACAGGTCCTCGGACGGTCCGACTACAGTTTGACGATGGCACCGCGACGCCCACCGACCCGGGCGGCAGCTGAGGCCGGCAGGCCGGTGGCGGGCGACGATCTCGAAGACCGCATCCTCGACGCAGCGCTGGCGGAGTACATGGACTTCGGCATCCATCGGTCGAGCATCGACAGCGTGGCCAGACGACTCGGTGTCGACCCCAGGACCGTGACGCAGAAGTTCACCAAGGCTTCGCTGGCCGACGCGGTGATGGTGCGCGAGGCGCGGCGTTACCTGGCCAACGTGGGCCAGCGCATCGCCGGGGACACCCTCCGCGCCCGAGTCGAGGAAGGTTTCGTCGCCGGCGTCTCCCGTCGCCGCGAACAGCACATCCTGCAGGCGCTGCTCGACCGCGACCCGGTGGCGGCGATGGCATTCCTGGTAGGTCCCGACGCGGGCCGGCTGCTGGAATACGCGACCGAAGTCACCCGCAGAGCACTCGCAGAGGCGCCGGACGCGTCCGCGTACACCGCGGCCAGCCTGGACGCCGCCGCGCTCGCCATGATTCGGCTGGCGCACTCGATGTCCAACGCCCCACCGGATCGCGAGATGGACGACCACTATCTACGCTCGATCGCCCGCAGCGTCCTGCTGCCGATCCTGATGCCGGTCTGCCGCTAGTCGCCGATCTGGTCGGGATCGTCGGCGAACGCTTCAGCGGCCCGGCGAGCAAGCTCAATGGCAGTGCGCGCCCACTCCGACGTGGCGTCCGCCAGGCCGCAAGCCGGAGTGACGCCCACCCGGTCCCGCAAGGCCGCACGCCCGAACCCGAGCCGGTCGACCACGCCGACCAGGGCGACCGCGACCTCCTCGGCGGACGGCCGCCGCTCCGGGGCGGCAGCGGGCACCACGCCCAGCAGGATGCCACGACCCGAGTCGACCAAGGCCGCGATGGCGTCCAAGTCGGCGGCCTTGAGCGTGCCGACATCCACCGACACCGCGCTGAACTGACTGCGCTGCAACAGATTCCAAGGCAGGTCCGGGGCACAGCTGTGCAGCAGCGCGTCCCCGCCGACCGCCTGCACGCAGGTGTTCAGCAGGTCGGCGGCAACAGTTTCGTCGAGCGGGCGGACCGGACTCAGTGCCGTCACCCCGGTCAGGCCCCCGCCCAGTGCGGTCGGCAGCGTCGGTTCGTCGAACTGGACCACCACCGGCGTGTCGAGGCGGCGCGCCAGCGTCGCGCGATGGCGGGCTACGCCCTCGGCCAACGAAGCGGCCAGGTCCCGTAGTGCGCCGGGATCGGTGATCGCGCGGTGGCCGTTGCTGAGCTCCAGCCCGGCGGCCAGCGTGACCGGTCCCGGAGCCTGCACTTTGACCACCCGGTCGCCGCCACGCAGACCTGCTGTCTCCCAGGCCTCCTCCAGCGCATCCATGTCCTCGTCCAGCAGGCTGATCGCGCGGCGCGTCACCGCGCCCGGGCGCGCCACCACGCGGTAGCCGCGCGGCACCGTGTCGACGGCAACGTCGACCAGCAGCGCGCCCGCGCGTCCGATCAGGTCGGCACCCACTCCCCTGCCGGGCAACTCGGTCAGATGGGCCATCGCACCCGCCAGTTCGCCGACGACGACCTCTGCGGCCCGGCGCGCGACAGTCCCGGGCCAGGAGCCGATCCCGGTGGCCTTGACCGGCAGGTCCGCGAAAACACTCACCGGCCAACCGTATTCGACTTCGCTTTGCGCACCGGCTGGCAGGGGTGTTTAGTGCGTTGCACGGGTCGCGATTTTCCGTCCGCCAACAGGCGGCGCGCGGGTAGGTTTGACGCAGAAGGGTGGCAGATGGCCAGACTGCTGTGGTGTTGCGCGCTGTTGCTGACCGCCGCGTGTACCCGGGTGGTGGCCGGCGAAGCGTTGCCCAAGTTCGACGCCGTCCCGGTCGGGGTGCTCGACGCGGGCGCGGTGCTGCTGGACCAGTCGCGGATGCGCGCCATCACCGGCGCGGGTGAGCATCTGACGATCATCCCGTCGATGGACGGCAGATACCCCGTCGACGTCGACAGCCTCGCTGCCACCGCACCGCCGGAGTGCCGCTTCGTGTTCGCCGAGACCGCCACCTTCGGCCCGGAAGTGAAGGCGTTTCACAAGACGACGTTTCAGGACCCGCCACAGGGCCGGTTGATCTCGGAGGGCGCGGCGAGCTACACCGACACCGACACCGCCCGACGCGCGTTCGACGCGTTGGTGGCCACCGTCGACAGTTGCGCGGCCAGTTCGATGGGCTGGCTGCTCGTCGACGACTGGAAGGCCGGTGCCGACTCGCTGCGGATGCGGCCGGGCAACTGCGGCCGTGACTACCGGGTGCTCTCGGTGGCGTTGCTGGAAGTCACCTTCTGCGGCTTCCCGGAATCGGTGTCGGAGATCGTGCTGACGAACATCGCTGCCAACGTGCCCGGCTGACCATCCGGCCGCCCGATCACGACCCCCGGGACGTAGCCGCGATAGTCGCGCTGCCGATCACCTCGTCGCCGTCGGGGTCGGGACGGTAAAGCACCAGGGTCTGCCCGCGCGCCACCCCGCGCAACGGGGCACGCAACTGCACGACGAGTTCGTCGTCCACCAATTCTGCTACCGCACTGGTGATTTCACCGTGTGCCCGGACCTGGACCTCGCACTCGATCGGGCCGGACGGCGGGTGGCCGCCGGTGAAGACCGGCTCCCGGCCGGTCACTGCCAGCACGTCGAGGTCGGCCACGTTGCCGACGTGCACCGTCGCGGTGTCGGCGTCGATGGCCGTCACATACCGCGGCCGGCCGTCCGGGCCGGGTCCGGCGATGCCCAGCCCCTTGCGCTGCCCGATGGTGAACCCGTGCACGCCGTCGTGCTCGGCCACTACGGTCCCGTGCTGGTCCACCACGCTGCCCGGACGGACGCCGATCCGGGCGCCCAGGAACGCCTGGGTGTTGCCGGACGGGATGAAACAGATGTCGTGACTGTCCGGTTTGTCGGCGACGGCCAGGCCACGGCGCGATGCCTCGGCGCGGATCTGCGCCTTGGGGGTGTCGCCGATCGGAAACGCCGCGTGCCGCAATTGCGCGGCACTGAGCACGGCCAGCACATAGGACTGGTCCTTGGCACGGTCGACAGCGCGGCACAGTCGGCCGTCGGCGAGTCGCGCGTAATGCCCGGTGACAACCGTGTCGAAGCCGAGTGCCAATGCACGCGCCGACAGTGCCGAGAACTTGATCTGCTGATTGCACCGCACGCAGGGATTCGGAGTTTCCCCGCGGGCGTAGGACGCCACGAAATCGTCGATCACATCCGCCTGGAACTTCTCGGCGAAATCCCAGACGTAGAACGGTATTCCGAGTACATCGGCCACCCGGCGCGCATCGGCGGCGTCTTCCTTGGAACAGCAGCCCCGGGATCCGGTGCGCAGGGCGCCCGGCGCGGTTGACAGCGCCAGATGCACGCCCACGACGTCATGTCCGGCATCGACCATGCGGGCGGCGGCGACCGAGGAGTCGACGCCACCGCTCATTGCGGCGAGGACCTTCATTACGAAAGCCCCGCTGCGGCCAAAGCCGCCCGGCGCGCCCGCGCCACCGCGGCGGGCAGCACCTGCAGCGCGGCATCGACGTCAGCGTCGACGCTGCTGTGCCCCAACGACAGTCGCAACGACCCACGGGCACTGGCCGGATCGGCGCCCATCGCGAGCAACACGTGCGAGGGCTGCGCGACACCGGCCGTGCAGGCCGACCCCGTCGAGCATTCGATTCCGTTGGCGTCCAACAGCATCAGCAATGCGTCGCCTTCACACCCGCGAAAGGTGAAGTGCGCGTTGCCCGGCAGTCGCAGCGGATCGAGGGCGCCGTTGAGGTGGACGTCGTCGATCTCGGCGAGCACACCCGCCACCAGGCGATCGCGCAATGCGCGCAGCCTCGCGCTATTGACTTGCAGTCCGTCCACGGCGAGGCGGGCGGCGGTGGCCATTCCGACCGCCCCCGCGACATCCGGTGTGCCGGAACGGATATCGCGCTCTTGACCGCCGCCATGCAATTGCGGCACACAACTGACGTCGCGCCGCAGCAGCAGCGCACCCATCCCCGGCGGGCCGGCGAACTTGTGCGCGGCCACGCTCATCGCCGACAAGCCGCTGGCCGCGAAATCGACCGGCAACTGGCCGACGGCCTGGACAGCGTCGCTGTGCATGGGAACGCCGAATTCGGCGGCGACCGCGGCCAGCTCGGCGACCGGCATGACCGTGCCGACCTCGTTGTTGGCCCACATCACCGATACCAGCGCCACGTCTTCGTGGGTCTCTAGCTCCGCGCGCAGATCGGCGGCGGACACCGAGCCGTCGGGCGCGGTCGGCAGCCAGCTCACTTCGGCGCCTTCGTGCTCGGCCAGCCAGTTCACCGAGTCCAGCACCGCGTGGTGTTCGACCTCGGTGGTGATGATGCGCCGCCGGCCCGGCTCCGCGTCGCGGCGGGCCCAGAAGATCCCCTTGACGGCCAGGTTGTCGCTTTCGGTCCCGCCGGCGGTGAACAACACTTCGGAGGGACGCGCGCCCAGCTTGTCGGCAACCAGCTCACGGGACTCTTCGACCCGGCGGCGCGCCGCCCGGCCCGCGGTGTGCAGCGACGCGGCGTTGCCGACGGTGCCCAGGACGGCCGTCATCGCCTCGATGGCGGCGGGGTGCATCGGGGTGGTGGCGGCGTGATCGAGGTAGACCATGACCCGGCTTACGATACCGGCCTGTCCGGGCGACGACGCAGGCCGCAGCGGCCGCAGCCGGCCGTAGGGTGAAGAAGTGCCCAGCCCAGCCCCGCCCGCGCAACCCGAACTTCCGTGACCGACCGATCCGAGGCTGACGGCGCCCGGGAAACCCGGCGCTGGTGTTTTGCCGACCAACTCGGCCCGCACTTCCTCGACAGACCCGATCAGCTCGCGCTGCTGATCGAGTCCAGGGCGGTGTTCGAACGACGGCGTTTCCATCGCCGCAAGGCCCATCTGGTGCTCTCCGCGCTACGGCATCGCGCCGCCGAACTCGGCGGGCAGGCCGTGTTCCTGCAGACCCGCACCTACCGTGAAGCCCTCGCACAGGTTGACGGCCCGCTCAGCGTGTGCCAGCCCACGTCGTGGGCCGCGGACCGATTCGTGCGTTCGCTGCCGTCGGTCGAGGTGTTGCCGGCCCGCGGCTTCTGCACCACCGGCGACCAGTTCGAACGGTGGGCGGGCGGCCAGCGCACGCTGCGGCTGGAGAACTTCTACCGCAGCGCGCGCCGCCGGTTCGATCTGCTGATGGACGGCGACGAACCGGTCACCGGTCGATGGAACTTCGATGCCGACAATCGGGAGCCCGCGCCGAAGAACGAACCAGCCCTGGGGGTGCCCGCCCCGTGGCGGCCCGACGAGGACGAGATCGACGAACAGGTCCGCGCGGATCTGGACCGCTGGGAACGCGACGGCGAGGTCGCGTTCGTCGGATCCGACGGCCCCCGCGAATTCGCCGTCACCGCAACCGAAGCCCAGCAGTCGCTCGAGGTGTTCCTCCGGGATCGGTTGCCGCACTTCGGTCCGCACGAAGACGCCATGCTCGCCGGTGACCGTTTCATGGCGCACAGCCTGCTCTCGGCCCCGATGAACCTGGGCCTGCTGGATCCGCTGCAGTGCGCCTATGCCGCCGAGGACGCCTACCGGGACGGCACTGCGCCGTTGGCAAGCGTGGAGGGTTACATCCGCCAACTCATCGGCTGGCGCGACTACATCTGGCACGTCTATTGGCATTTCGGCCGAAATTACCGCCGCCGCAACGCATTACATGCCCACGCCGCTCTCCCGGACTGGTTCGCCGAATTGGACGCCGACGCCGTCGAAGCGCACTGCCTCAGGGACGTACTGGCCCAGGTCCGCGACCACGGCTGGGTGCACCACATCCCGAGGCTGATGGTGCTGTCCAACTATGCGCTGCAACGGGGTTGGCACCCGAGTGCGGTCACCGACTGGTTTCACCGTTGTTTCGTCGACGGCTACGACTGGGTGATGGTCGCCAATGTCGTTGGCATGTCATTGCACGCGGACGGCGGGTTGATGGCGACCAAGCCGTACGCCGCGGGCGGGGCATACATCAACCGGATGAGCGACTATTGCGGTGGCTGCCGGTATCGTCCCGGTGTCCGCGTCGGCGACGACGCCTGCCCGTTCACTGCCGGGTATTGGTCCTTCCTGTCCCGGAATAGCGAAGCGCTGCAGGGCAACCACCGGATGAAGCAGCCGCTGGCCGGCCTGGGCCGGCTCAAGGATCTCGACGAAGTACTGGCCCAGCAGCGTGGAATGGGCAATCGCCCACCTTAATTGGCGGCCAGTAGCAACTTTTCGATGCGATGCAGCGCCAGCGCACACACCGTCAGGTACGCCGACGCCCACCACGGCGCGCTGAATGTGACCCGCGCTCCGCCCTCGGTCGGGTCGACGCGGTGTGACGTCGCGGGGATACCGGCGACCTTCCACGCCCAGAATCTGCCCGGCTGGAACTCGGTGACCAGGAACGGCACTCGCACCAGCAGCGATGTCTGAACCACACCCGCTGCTCCCAGCGCGAGCTCGGAGTACAGCGGGTCCAGTTCGGCGCCGCTGATCGAAGGCCCCCATTTGGGCCATGCGTCCAGATCGACCAGGAGCTGCCAGGCCGCCTCGCGCGACGCGGATATGGTTCGGTGCACACTGAGCATCTGCAGGGGTTTCCCCGCTGCGCGGCTACCAACCGCTCGATCCCGCAATTCCCTTGAACGGACCGGCAATCCGGCTGGTGATCCAGCCACCGTAGAAGCCGCCGGGTTGCGGAGTCACCTCCTCGCCGTCCACCGTGCACCGGTCCACCCGGGCCGCCAGCACCGCGATCGCGTGCGCGATCGCGGCGAACGGCGCTGTCGGCCGCTCGTAGGTCCATGCCGCGCCCGGTGCCTGCCGTTGGGCGGTCACCAGGTCGAAGTAGCTGGCCCGGCCCTTCCATTCGCACCAGGACGCCCCGGGGGCCGGATGTAGCGCGCCTTCGACGAAGGCCTCGCGGGGCAGGTAGTACGTCGGCGGGTGACTGGTCTCCAACACCCGCCACGAACGGGTTACCCTGGCGATGGTCTGACCACCCAGTTCGATGGTTATCGAGCCGGTGAAAACGTCCAGCCGCGGCGGCCGCGGATAGTCCCACACCGATTCCTGTCCGGGTCCCGCAGGATCGGGCTGCGGCCAACGACTCAGCACCATCGCCCCATTGTCCATGCGACTACGCCGTCAGCGCGTATCCGTGACCCTGACCGACGGTCTCGGTGGGTCCCCGTACCGCGGACTGGCACCGTCGGGCCAGTGCCCGCCGGTCCGCACCCGGCAGTTGCAGGGATTCCACCCGCACCCTGGCGATCGTGCGGCGCACCTGAACCACCCGGTAGACCGATCGCAGCAGGGTGTCGCTCCCGACGAAGGCCGGCGCGGTCGACACGCTGCCGTCGATGTCGTGATAGGTCAGCCGCAGCGGCTGCACCGGACGGGCGGCGTCGATCGCGGCCTGGAACATCGCCGGGTAGAAGCTCCCGTAAGCCAGACCGCACCACGTGGTGCCCTCCGGGAAGGCCACCACCGTGTGACCGGCCCGCAGCCGGCGCGCCACGGCGTCCACCACGCCGGGCAGCCGTCGCAGACTGGTCCGTTCGATGGGGATGATCTGCAGGATGCGGGCCACGATGCCGGTCGCGGGCCCGCTGAACATGTCGGCCCGGGCCACGAACGAGCCGGGCAGCACCGCACCGATGGCGAAAATGTCCAGCCAGGACACGTGGCTACTGACCACCAGAACGCCCCGTAGATTTCGGATGGGGCTGCCCGACACCGTGATTCGCACGCCGAGGACGCGCAATGCAAGTCGGCAGTAGGCGCGCTGCAGATGCGTGCGACCGGGTAGCGGCACGCCCAGCAACGGCAGGCCCGGCGCCAGCAACAGCAACAACGCGATCCGCAGCGCGACCCGCAGACGAACCCGAATCGACTGTGGCGCAACGGAAGCACCCGAACGTACACAGCTTGCGTCGCACGATGCGCGGGGCAACCAGGAGTGCCCGGCCGGGGCGAGCTGGGTCACCGGCCGGCCCCCGCGCCCAGTTGCGCGACAGCCGAAACCGACCGCAGCCGTTTGAGATAGCGGGTGTCGGCGTCCTTTTTGCCCAGCAGTACGCAGAAATCCCCGACGCCGAAGTCCGGGTCGTGGGCGGGCTCGCCGCAGACCCGGGCGCCCAGGCGCAGGTAGCCCCGCATCAGCGCCGGGATCGCCGGGCGGGCCGGCGGTGTGATCTCGCCGAGCCCTTTGCCGTCGATGCGCACCGGCCGGTACGGCCGAACCCGGTACTGCGCGGCGTGCCGGGCGAGCACGAAGTCACGCACGCCGCGAAGCTGGCTGCCGGGCGCCTCGCCGTCGGTGTCGATCGGCACCGATACGCAGCCGGTGACGTGGTCGTAGTCACAGCGATCCAGATAGGCCAGAATCCCCGCCCACATCAGCAGCACCACGCCGCCGTTGCGGTGCCCGTCGCGCACCGCCGCGCGGCCCATCTCGACCAGCGACGGACGCAGTGCATCGAAGGCGCGGACATCGAATTCCGTTGCGGTGTACAGGCCGCCGGCGGCGATGGCACCGGCCGGTGGCAACATCCGGTAGCAACCCACCAGTTCGCCGGTGTCGTCGTCGCGCACCAGGAGGTGGTCGCAGAATTCGTCGAACCGGTCACTGTCGCGGCCGTCGCAGGCCGCGGGTAGCGAGAAGCCCGGGGTGCTGCTGAACACGTCGTAACGCAACCGTTGTGCCGCTTCGATGAGGCTGGGATCGGTGGACAGCAAAAGGGAGTAGTGCGGGCCGGCGGCCGACCCCGCCCTGGTCGAAGCCGCCCGACCACGTTGTTTTTCACTGGGTATGAGGACAGAAGCGATACTCATGCCAACAACGTGGCGTAGCCGTTCAGCTAATCGGCATCGGCGTGCTGACGGGTCGGTGCACGTCAGATGACGAACAGACGCAGAATCGCCCCGGAAAGGATGTTCCGGGGCGATTCTGCGTCTGCTCGCGCAGGGGAGTGTTAACCCTTGCGGGCCTTGATTCCCTCGGTCAGCTGCGGGGCCACCTTGAACAGGTCGCCGACCACGCCGTAGTCGGCGATCTCGAAGATCGGCGCTTCTTCGTCCTTGTTGACCGCGACGATGGTCTTGGACGTCTGCATGCCGGCCCGGTGCTGGATCGCTCCCGAGATGCCCAGGGCGATGTACAGCTGCGGCGACACCGTCTTGCCGGTCTGGCCGACCTGGAACTGGCCCGGGTAGTAGCCGGAGTCGACCGCGGCGCGCGAGGCACCCACCGCGGCGCCGAGCGAGTCGGCCAGTTCCTCGACGACCTTGAAGTTCTCCTCGCTGCCGACGCCACGGCCGCCGGACACCACGACGGTGGCCTCGGTGAGCTCCGGCCGGTCACCGGCTACCGCAGGCTCCCGCGAGGTGATCTTCGTCGCGTTCTCGGCCGGCTCGGGCACGTCCACATTGACCACCTCACCGGCGCCGTCGGACGGCTCGGCGTCGATGGCGCCGGCCCGGACCGAGATCACCGGGGTGTCGCCGTTGACCTGCGACTCGACCGTGTAGGCCCCACCGAAGATGGAGTGCACGCCTTTGCCGCCCTCCTGCACGCCGACCACGTCGACCAGCAGGCCCGACCCGATGCGGGCCGCGAGCCGACCGGCGATCTCTTTGCCGTCGGCGTTGGAGGAAACCAGTACCGCGGCCGGTTGCGACGACTCGGCCAGCGACGCCAGCACGTCCACGTACGGCGTGATCAGGTAGTTGTCCACCACCTCGGACTCGGCGACGTAGATCTTCTCCGCACCGGCGGACTTCAATCCGTCGATGAGCGGCTCGGCCGTGCCCGGCGCACCGATGACGACGGCGGCCGGTTCGCCCAATGCGCGCGCTGCGGTGATCAACTCGGAGGTGACCTTCTTCAGCGCACCCTCGGCTTGCTCGACAAGCACCAATACTTCAGCCATGAATTTTCGCTCTCTCGTTTCGTGGAGTTGCGTCAGATGATCTTTTGACCGACCAGGTACTTGACGATGTCGTTGCCGCCCTCGCCCTCGTCGGTGACTTTCTCACCGGCGGTCTTCGGTGGCTTCGGGGTGGACGACGTGACCGTCGAACCGGCGTTCTCCAGGCCCACCTCGTCGGGCTCGACGCCGATCTCGGCGAGCGTGAGCACGGTGACTTCCTTCTTCTTGGCGGCCATGATGCCCTTGAAGGACGGGAAGCGCGGCTCGTTGATCTTCTCGTTCACGCTGACCACCGCCGGCAGGGTGGCTTCCAGGGCGAAGACGCCGTCGTCGGTCTCGCGCTCGGCCGTCACCTTGTCGCCCTCGACGGCGAGTTTCCGCACGTGGGTGAGCTGCGGCAGGCCCAGGTACTCGGCGATGATGGCGGGCACCGCGCCGCCCGAGCCGTCGGTGGCCTCGTTGCCGGCGATGACCAGCTCGGTGCCCTCGATGGTGCCCAGTGCGCGGGCCAGCGCCCATGCTGTCTGCACCACGCAGGAACCCTTGAGGCCGTCGTCCTTGAGGTGAACGGCCTTGTCGGCGCCCATCGACAGGGCTTTGCGGATCGCTTCGGTCGCGCGCTCCGGGCCGGCGGTCAGCACGGTCACCGAGCCTTCGCCGCCCTCGCGCTCGCGGATCTGCAGGGCTTCTTCCACGGCGCGTTCGTTGATCTCGTCCAGGACTGCGTCGGCGGCGTCGCGGTCCAGCGTGTAGTCGCCGTCGGACAGCTTGCGCTCCGACCAGGTGTCTGGGACCTGCTTGATCAGGACCACGATGTTCGTCATGAGTGGGGTTCGTCCTCCTCGAAGGCGTCCGGCAGCGACGCTGCAAGACCTGGGTCACGTGTTCCGCAACCGCACAGCGCATGTTACTAGTGGGTAACTTTGTGCGGTCCGCTCTCACACCATAGCGGGTCGTAGTGCACGTTCTTTCGGCTGGATCCACTGTCCGGTTCGCGAATCGGGTGCCAGGCATTAGCCTGCCTTAGCAATGAGCGCATTCGTCCCCCACCTTCCCGCCGGGAGTCCGCCCGCGAGCGATCCGGTCATGATGCTGACCGGGGAGCGCACCATCCCCGACCTGGACATCGAGAACTACTGGTTCCGCCGTCACGAGGTGGTCTATGAGCGCCTGGCGCCGCGCTGCGCGGGCAAGGACGTGCTGGAGGCCGGTTGCGGCGAGGGTTACGGCGCGGACCTGATCGCGGGGTCGGCCCGCCGGGTGGTCGCGGTGGACTACGACGAGGCCGCGGTGGCGCACGTGCGCAGCCGATACCCCCGGGTCGAAGTGCTGCAGGCCAACCTCACCGAGTTGCCGCTGCCGGATGAGTCGGTGGACGTGGTGGTGAACTTCCAGGTCATCGAGCATCTGTGGGACCAGGGCCAGTTCATTCGCGAGTGTGCGCGGGTCCTGCGGCCGTCCGGGCTGTTGCTGATCTCGACCCCGAATCGGATCACCTTCTCCCCCGGCCGCGACACCCCGATCAACCCGTTCCACACCCGCGAGCTCAACGCCGATGAGCTCACCGACCTGCTGCAGGACGGCGGCTTCGGTGAGGTCGGCCAGTACGGGATCTTTCATGGTCCGCGGTTGCAGGAGATGGATGCCCGGCACGGCGGGTCCATCATCGACGCGCAGATCGACCGGGCGGTCAGGGACTCCCCCTGGTCGCCCGAACTGATGGCCGACGTCGCGGCCGTCACCACCGCCGACTTCGACCTCGTCGAGGCCGGCGCCGCATCTCACGACATCGACGCCAGCCTGGACCTCGTGGCAATCGCGGTGCGCCGTTGACCTCCTCCCCACCGCCGGTGCCCGGCATGTTCACCCTGGTGCTGCACACCCACCTGCCCTGGCTGGCCCATCACGGCCGCTGGCCGGTCGGCGAGGAATGGCTCTACCAGTCGTGGTCGGCGGCCTACCTGCCGCTGTTCCGGGTGCTGCGCACGCTGGCCGAGGAGGACCGCCGCGGACTGATCACGCTGGGCATGACGCCGGTGGTCAACGCCCAGCTCGACGATCCGTACTGCCTGGACGGGGTGTACCACTGGCTGGCGAACTGGCAGCTGCGCGCGGCCGAAGCCGCCAGCGTGCGGACCATTCCGGCGTCGAAATCGGCCAACTATCAGTCCTGCACACCGGAAGCCTTGCGCGCCTTTGGGATTCGTGAGTCGGCCGAGGCCGGCGCGGCTCTTGAGGAATTCGCGACCCGGTGGCGGCACGGCGGCAGCCCGTTGCTGCGCGGTCTCGTCGACGCCGGCACGGTGGAGCTGCTCGGCGGCCCGCTGGCCCACCCGTTCCAGCCGCTGCTGGCACCGCGGCTGCGCGAGTTCGCGCTGCGCGAAGGCCTGGCCGACGCTCGGCTTCGGCTGGGACGTGCCCCGACGGGAATCTGGGCGCCGGAATGCGCCTACGCTCCCGGCCTGGAACACGACTACGCGGGCGCCGGGGTCAGCCACTTCATGGTCGACGGCCCGTCGCTGCACGGCGACACCGCGCTGGGCCGGCCCGTCGCCGACACCGATGTCATCGCCTTCGGGCGGGACCTGCAGGTCAGCTACCGGGTGTGGTCGCCGAAGTCCGGCTACCCCGGGCACGCCGCCTACCGCGACTTCCACACCTACGACCACCTCACCGGCCTCAAGCCCGCCCGGGTCACCGGCCGCAACGTGTCCTCGGAAGGCAAAGCGCCCTACGACCCGGAGCGCGCCGACCATGCGGTCGACGTGCATGTCGCCGACTTCGTCGAGGTGGTGCGCAATCGGTTGTCGTCCGAATCCGAGCGGATCGGCCGGCCGGCCCACGTGGTCGCGGCGTTCGATACCGAACTGTTCGGCCACTGGTGGCACGAAGGACCGACCTGGCTGGCGCGGGTGCTTCGGGCGTTGCCGGCCGCCGGCATCCGGGTGGGCACGCTGCACGACGCGATCGACGCGGGCTTCGTCGGCGGCCCGGTCGAATTACCGCCCAGCTCTTGGGGTTCCGGCAAGGACTGGCAGGTGTGGAACGGCGAGAAGGTGGCCGATCTGGTCCAGCTCAACGCTGAAGTCGTCGACACCGCGCTGGCCACCGTGGACAAGGCGCTGGCCCAGACGGCGTCGCTGGACGGACCTATCCCCCGGGACCACGTCGCCGACCAGATCCTGCGCGAGACGCTGTTGACGGTGTCGAGCGACTGGCCGTTCATGGTCAGCAAGGACTCCGCCGCCGACTACGCCCGCTACCGCGCGCACCTGCATGCGCATGCCACCCGCGAGATCGCCGGGGCACTGGCATCCGGCCGGCGCGATGCCGCAACGCGCCTGGCCGACGGGTGGAACCGGGCGGACGGACTCTTCGGTGCGCTGGATGCCCGTAGGCTCCCCCAATGAGTTGCCGTCCGTGCCGCGAGCGGCCTCATCTGTGCGGCGACACGCCGCTGCAGACGGCAATTCGGGGGCGCTCGAGGCCGGACGGCGGTTGCGCATGAAGATCCTGATGGTCTCGTGGGAGTACCCGCCGGTGGTGATCGGCGGGCTGGGCCGGCACGTGCACCACCTCGCGACGGCGCTGGCCGCCGCGGGTCACGACGTCGTGGTGCTGTCCCGGCGCCCCACCGGTACCGACCCCAGCACCCATCCGTCGTCCGACGAGATCAGCGAAGGCGTCCGGGTGATCGCGGCCGCGCACGACCCGCACGAATTCAGCTTCAGTACCGACATGATGGCCTGGACGCTGGCGATGGGCCACGCCATGATCCGCGCCGGCTTGCCCCTCACCAGACCGGGCAGCGACCGCCCCTGGCGCCCCGACGTGGTGCACGCACACGACTGGCTGGTGGCCCACCCGTCCATTGCGCTCGCCCAGTTCTACGACGTGCCAATAGTTTCCACGATGCACGCGACCGAGGCGGGTCGGCATTCCGGCTGGGTGAGCGGCGCCATCAGCCGTCAGGTGCACGCCGTGGAGTCCTGGCTGGTTCGCGAATCCGATTCGCTCATCACGTGTTCGGCCTCGATGCGCGACGAGATCACCGAGCTCTTCGGTCCCGGCCTGGCAGAGACGACGGTGATCCCCAACGGGATCGACGCGGCGCGTTGGCCGTTCGCCGCGCGGCGCCCCCGGACCGGACCCGCCGAACTGCTCTACGTCGGACGGCTGGAATACGAGAAGGGCGTGCACGACGCCATCGCCGCGCTGCCGCGGATCAGGCGTACCCATCCGGGCACCACGTTGACGGTCGCAGGCACCGGCACCCAGCAGGACTGGCTCATCGAGCAGGCACGGAAACACAAGGTGCGCAAGGCAACCCGATTCGTCGGGCACTGCGAGCACGACGAGTTACTGCAATTGCTGCACCGCGCCGACGCGGCGGTGTTGCCCAGCCACTACGAGCCGTTCGGGCTGGCCGCGCTCGAAGCCGCCGCGGCGGGCGCGCCGCTGGTGACGTCGAACATCGGCGGCCTGGGCGAAGCGGTGATCGACGGCGTCACCGGGGTCTCGTTCGCACCCCGCGACCTCCCCGGGCTGGCCGGGGCGGTGCGCACCGTGCTCGACGATCCCGCGGCCGCGCAGCGCCGCGCAAGCGCCGCCCGCGAGCGCCTGACCTCCGACTTCGACTGGCAGACAGTGGCCGAGCAGACCGCTCAGGTGTATCTGGCGGCCAAACGCGGTGAGCGGCAACCACAGCCGCGGCTGCCCATCGCCGAGCACGCCCTGCCGGATCGCTGACGGCGGGTCAGTGCCCTACTGCAGTCCGATCGCATCGGCACAGTAGCGCCACAACCGTTCCCGGGCGTCTTGGCTGTGGCGCGTGGACAGCAGATAGTGCTGCGGGCGCACCCGCCGGTCATGCCAGAAGCGGCCGGTCGGCGGTGCGGGCCGGGTCGCGGCCAGCCACACCGCGGTGTCGGCGCCCTCCTCGGGTGAGCGCAGCAGCGGACCGGTGACCCGCCGGAACCCGGGCAGCGCCGCCGCCACACCGGGCGTGTCCGCCCAGCCGGGATGCATTGCATAGCAACGGATTCCGGCCCACCGGCGGGCCAGCACCGGGGTCAGCGCCACCTGCATCCGCTTGGTGCGGGCATACGCGATGGCGCCACGGTATCTGCCGCGGCGGTACTCGGGATCGTCGACAGCCAGCGGCTGGGTGTACATCCCGCCGGACGACATCAGAATGACCCGCGGATCGGCGGACTCGGCCAGCAGTGGACTCAGACATTCGGTCAGCAACACCGGACCCAGGACGTGGGTGGCCAAAGTCAGCTCGTGCCCGTCCGCCGACTCGGTGCGCGTCTCGGGCAACACCCCGGCGTTGTGCACCAGCACATCCAGCCGGCGGCGGCCGGCCAGCCCGGCGGCAAAGGCCCGCACCGCCGTCAGGTCGGACACGTCGCACACCACGACAGTGATGTCGGCATCGGGATTGGCCTCGACGAGCTCGGCACGGGCCTGCTCGCCCCTCTCCCGGTCCCGCACGGTCAACAGGACTTCAGCGCCCAACTGTGCCAGCCCGGACGCGATCGCCTTGCCGATGCCGCGATTCGCCCCGGTGACCACCGCGGTCCGGCCCCGCAGCGCCAGCGCCGGCGGGTCGTCCGCCCAGTCGAGATTGCGGACCCGGTACCCCACCCGGGTGTAGCCCGCGACCACCGACCGGTCCATGGCGGTGTCGACCAGGTTCCGCACACCGCCGAGTACATCCATGCAGGGTCCTGTTCCCTCAAACCGCACCGACACACCTGTGGGATCGCAGGTAGCGTCGTGAGATGGGCCTCACTTTCTCGAGCGTCGTCAACGCGCCCCGCGACCAGGTGTTCGCCTGGCACTCCCGACCCGGCGCCTTCGCCCGCCTCTCGCCGCCCTGGTCGCCGATGCGGTTGATCTCCGAGGCCGAGTCACTCGCCGACGGGCGCGCCACGCTGGGTTTGCCCGGCGGTCTGCGCTGGCTGGCTCAGCATCAAGCCGACTTCTACGATCCGCCAAGGCGTTTCGTGGACGAGCTGACCAGCGATGGGCTGGCTTCGTTACCGCCGCGGTTGATCCGGCGGTGGCGACACACCCACGATTTCGAGGAGGTCGGGGACAACCAGACGCGGGTGATCGACCGGGTGGACACGCCGGTCCCGCCCACGATGCTGCGCCCGATGTTCGTCTACCGGCACCGCCAGTTGGCCGACGACCTCGCCGCGCACACGCGGGCGGCCGAGCACGGCCTGTCCCCGGCGACCGTCGCCGTCACCGGCGCGTCCGGACTGGTGGGTACCGCGTTGACCGCGCTGCTGAGCACCGGTGGCCATCGCGTCATCCGACTGGTTCGGGGTAGCGCACACGGTCCGGATGAGCGACGGTGGGACACCGATGAGCCGGACCCGGAACTGCTCGCCGGGGTCGACGCGGTGATCCACCTGGCGGGTGCCTCGATCGTCGGCAGGTTCACCGAGAAGCATCGAAAAGCCATCTACGACAGCAGAATCGGGCCGACACGCCGGCTGGCCGAGCTGGTGGCCCGCACCGCCGACGGCCCGCGGGTGCTGATCTCGGCCTCGGCGATCGGCTTCTACGGGTCTGACCGGGGCGACGAGCCCTTGACCGAGGACAGCACGCGCGGCGACGGGTTCCTCGCCGACGTCGTCGCCGACTGGGAGGACGCGACGTCCCCGGCCCGGCAGGCCGGTACCCGGGTGGTGCTGGTCCGCACCGGCATCGTGCAGTCCCCCCGCGGCGGCACCCTGCACCTGATGCGGCCGCTGTTCACCGCCGGACTCGGCGGCCGGCTCGGTGACGGTCGGCAGTGGCTGTCCTGGATCGGGATCGACGACCTGATCGACATCTATCACCGGGCGCTGTGGGATTCGGACCTGTCCGGTGCGGTGAATGCCGTTGCCCCACAACCGGTTCGGAACAAGGAGTACACGCGGTCGCTGGCCCGCGTCCTGCATCGGCCGGCGGTGTTGCCGGTGCCGCCGCTGGGTCCCCGGATACTGCTGGGCGCCCAGGGCGCGCGTGAACTCGCGCTGGCCAGTCAACGGGTGAGTCCGGCGCGACTGGTCGGGGCCGAGCACCCGTTCCGCCATCCCGGGCTGGAGCCGGCGCTGCGGCACCTGCTCGGTCGCACCGGTTAGCCCGCAACCGTACCCTGTTCGGGCCGGTCCGCCGGCGCAGCAGACGGCACCGCGCGGGGCTGGGTCTTGCGCTGCCACACCGACCAGGCGGCCGCCACGGCCAGCACGGCGCCGACGATCATCGTCGGCCAGAACAGCAGTTGGATCAGCCACAACCGCCGCTGCAGACGTACCACTTTCTGCTCGCCGCGCCGGAGGCGGTGCAAGGTCGTATTCACGCCTCGGATGTACCCGGTGCCGATATGTTGAAACCGGGGCCCGGCGGCCCTTTGCCGACGGTGAGATGTCGATCACGTTGCCGCCAGGTCAGTCCTGCTGATGACGTGCCATAAGCACCGCTAACCTATGCGGCATCGTTTGCCGTGGTTGCTGGGCGAGGGCAGCGGGAACCCTCTGTTTCAACGCGGCAGAGTCGCGCGAGCACCGGTAGTAGTCAACCGATATATGGAGGTAGTCATGGCTAAGAGCGGACCCCTGGAAGCTGTCAGTGGCGTTGTCGAGGGCATCAAGGGCCTGATCAAGCAGGTCATCGGTCTCGTCTTCGGTAACGAGAAGCTGGCCCAAGAGGCCAAGGCCCAGCAGGACAAGGCCGACGCGCAGCGCGAGGCCGCCAAGAAGGAAGCGGCCGCCGAGTCCGCTCGGGCCGGCGCCAAGGCCGCCGAAGGTCGCCAGAAGGCCAACCAGTAGCACGTAGCTGAGCAAAGGGGCCCGGTCCTATGGCCGGGCCCCTTTCGCGCATCAGGTTCAATCCGCGTCGCGGCCCTCGCGGCTGCGCGCATAAGCGCTCTTGCGCAGACCCGCAAGCCACCCCGGATACAACTCCACCCCGGGCGCGCTGTTACGCACCGGGTCGAACGAGAAGTCGGCCTCGGACTCAGGCTCCAGTTCGTTCAAGCTGAGCCGACCCAGCGAATCGAAGTCTCCGGTTCCGCGCGCCTGATCGAGTTGCAGCTGAATTCCGCCGTTCCGGATGCTGTCTCGCACGTCCTCGAGTGACAGTCCGCGTCCGGCGATGTCACTGACGATGCGAGCCCTGAGCCACCAGTTCGCGCCTTGGTAGCGCAGCGGCATCAGGCTGGTCAGTGTCTGCGCTGACCACGAGGTCACCGGATGCAGCCCGATGACCCGGGTCAGCACACCGGATCCGGCGGAGACGAGCAGTACGTCCCACGGTCCGCCGGCGTCGACCTGCGGCGGGATGCGCAGCGCGAGTCCGATCGCGTCGGGAACCGCTCCCGGCATCCCGACAGCCTTGGAGAATCTCGCCACCACGGCGCAGGTCGGAACCGGTAGTCCCTGGCTCGCCGGAGCGACGCGCTGCAGGGTGCCGGCGGCCAGCACGCCGGTGGGGTGAAAAACTTTGCGACGCCGAAGTGCCGCTCCCCACTGGAAGGGCAGGGCGAGGCGATCAGAGATGTCCACCTGCGAGGTGTTCCCCGGTCGGCCACGGCGAAACAGCGCATCGCGCTTCGACTATTACTGTCGATGGCATGCCGTCGTACCCGGGGAGCAGGTAATGGGTTTGTGTGATCGTCGTCCGCCGGGCACTCCCGACGCCGCGGTGCGAGCCGCCGGCAAGGTCTCCGAGGCACTCGAGACCATCGAGCGGGCCCGCGGCCACCTGTATTCGTTCCACCAGCTCATCGGCCACGCCGACCTGCAGCTGGATGCCGCGGTGGAACTGCTGCGAGAAAGCGGAGACCTCGGGCTGGCCGATGCGATCAGCCGCGAGTTGATCGGCCGCAACATATTGCCGGGCAGGTGGAGCTTCCAGGTCGTCGAGGACTTCGACGACGGCTATTACCGATGCTTCCACAAGACCGAAAAGGCGATCCGGGATCAACTCACCGGGGGCAATCGACACGTGTTCGAGGCCGAGATGAAGGAACGTCGGCGCACCGACAGCCACCCGGATCACGTGGCGACGCCGGCAGACGCAGACCCTGCCGAGGACTGAACAGCCCACTCCGGCAATCACATTCGGCGTCGGTTACCGGCGGTCACATCGAATCCAGCACGCCGCACCGTCCGTCCGACCTGCCCCGCCGACTCGGATCGCCACCGGCAGGCCAGACCCGACTGGCGTGTCCGATGATCATTCACTAAATTAACGATTAATCCTATGAAGAGAGTGCAGAGGCGAGCGTGGACGGACCGCCGGCTGGGCACAGCCACTGGTTTGTTTTCCCGGCGAGGGGGTACGAAGCGTGAATCAGAGCCGTTCTGTTCAGCGACTCACGGACGTTGACAAGGAGGCTTCGGTGCAAGCTGTGCGTGAATTCCCGCGGGTGCGCCTGGCCCGGACCAGCCTGACCGGAGCGGCCACTCTGCCTCCGATCGATCAGTTCGACACCTGGCGGACCGGCCTGCGCGAGGAGGTGCTCGCCGAGGTCGCCGAGTTCGTGTCCGCGCGCTGCGCCGACGAGTTGGGCGACTGCGGAGTCGATGTGGCCGGCAACATCCTGTTGGAGTTCGTCAAGGGTGGCAAATGCCTGCGGTCGACCTTCATGTACCTGGGCTGGCTGTGCGGCGCACCACCCAGTGCAGCCGCGTTGTCGGCCACCGCGAGCCTGGAGTTGTTGCACGCGTTCGCGCTGCTGCAGGACGACGTCATGGACGATTCCCCCGCCCGGCGCGGACGGCCCGCGGCGCACATCCAGTTCACCGACTGGCATCAGGCGCACGGCATGTCCGGCTCGTCGCGGCGTTTCGGCGAGTCCGCCGCAACCCTGCTCGGCGATATGTGCCTGATCTGGGCGGAGCAGATGCTGCGCGACTCCGGCCTCGGCCATCACTATCTGCAGCGGGCCTGGCCCCGTTACGACGCCATGCGCACCGAACTGGCCGTCGGCCAATTCGCCGATCTGGCAATGGATATGCGCAACTTTCCCAAAATCGACTCGGTGCTCGGGGTGGCCAGACGCAAGTCCGGCAACTACACGGTGCGCAGGCCCCTGGAGATCGGCGCCGCGATGGCCGGCTGTGACGAGCTGACGCTGACCAGGCTCGGTGAGTACGGTTTCGCCGTCGGTGAAGCATTCCAGCTGCGCGACGACATCCTCGGCATCTTCGGATCACCGGCGAGCACCGGCAAACCCAACGGCGGGGATCTGCTGGAACGAAAAGCCACCAGCGTGGTGGTCGCCGCCTACGAGATGGCCGACGTGCCGACCCGCCGCGAGTTCGGCGAACTGATGAACGTCGACCAGCTCGACGACGCGGCGGTGGACTACTGGCGCGGTCTGATCTTCTCCACCGGAGCGGTGCAGTGGATCGAGGAGCTGATCGCCACCCGTGTCGATGCGGCACTGAAATCCTTGGACCGCAGTGGAATCGACACGGTGCTCAAGACCGCGTTGACGGAGATGGCCGGCGTGTGCACGCGCCGGGCGGCATGAGTCCGCGGGACCGCTGATGCGCACGGTGCCAGGGAAGACGGACCGCGTCGTCGTCGTGGGCGCAGGGTTCTCCGGACTGTCCGCGGCGTTGCATCTCGCCGGCCGCGGCCGCGAGGTCACGGTGCTGGAGCGCGAGCCCTGGCCCGGGGGGCGGGCCGGCCGGCGCGACGTGGGCGGCTATCAGATCGACACCGGGCCCACGGTGCTCACCATGCCCGACATCATCGACGAGGCGTTCGCCGCCGTCGGCGAATCCAGCGACCGGCACCTGGAGCTGCTGCACATCGATCCGGCGTACCGGGCGAAGTTCGCCGACGGCAGCAGCATCGACGTCCACAGCGACGCCGACCGGATGGCCGCGGCGGTGCAGGAGTTCGGCGGCCCGGGCGAGGCGGCGGGCTACCGTGCCCTGCGGCAATGGCTGGACAACTTGTACCGCACCGAGTTCGCCGGATTCATCGACGCCAACTTCGATTCGCCGCTGTCCATGCTGACTCCGCAGCTGGCCAAGCTGACGGCCATCGGCGGATTCCGCCGTTGGGAGACGATGGTCAAACGACACATCAGCAATCCGCTGTTGCGGCGCGTGTTCACCTTCCAGTCGCTCTACGCCGGGGTCGCACCGCAGCACGCGCTGGCGGTCTACGCCGTCATCGCCTACATGGACACCGTCTCGGGGGTGTACTTCCCGCGCGGCGGCGTGCGGGCACTGCCGGACGCACTAGCCGCGGTGGCCGCCGGTGCCGGTGTCGAATTCCGTTACCGGACAACGGTGACCGATCTGGAGCGCAGCGACGGGCGGGTGACCGCGGCACTCACCGAGGACGGCCAGCGCATACCGTGCGACGCGGTGGTGTTGACCACCGAACTGCCGCTCACCTACCGGCTACTGGGCCGGCGACCACGACGGATCCTGCCATTTCGCGCGGCGCCGTCGGCGGTGGTCCTGCACGTCGGCTGTCGCGCCGTGCCGTCCCAGACCGCGCACCACACGATCCTGTTCGGGGACGCCTGGGAGCAGACCTTCACCGACATCGTCCGAGACGGCCGGGTCATGCGGGATCCGTCCCTGCTGGTGACTCGTCCGACCGCCAGTGACGCGAGCCTGGCACCGGCCGATCGCGACCTGCTCTATGTGCTGGCACCGGCGCCGAACCTGTCCCGGCGGCGGGTCGATTGGTCCACCGCGGCGCACCCCTACGCGGACAGCATGCTCGAGGCGGTGGCGCAACGGCTGCTGCCGGACCTGCGCGACGGGGTCGAACTGCTGCACCTCGACACGCCCGCCGACTGGGCCCGGCAGGGCATGACGGCCGGCAGTCCGTTTGCGCTCGCGCACACCTTCGCCCAGACCGGTCCCTTCCGGCCGGCCAACCTGGTACGCGGAATCGACAACGCGGTGCTGGCCGGGTCGTCGACCGTGCCGGGTGTCGGTGTTCCGACGACGCTGATCTCCGGACGGTTGGCCGCCGACCGCATCACCGGGGTTCCGGCCCGGTCGCCGAGCACGATCGACCTGAAAGCCCGATTGCCGTGATCCGCACCGAATTGGACGCCGCAGGCATCGACGATCCCGGGTTGCGCGCCGCCTACCGGCGCTGCCGGCAGATCGCCGCCGAGCACGGCCGCACCTATTTCCTGGCCACCAGGTTGCTGGCTCCCGACCAGCGTCCCGCGGTGCACGCGCTGTACGCCTTCGCCCGCCACGCCGACGACATCCTCGACGAATTCAACGCCGATCTCGATGTGGACGCGCGGGCCGATCGGCTGCAACAACTTTCGGAGAAATTCTTCGCCGGCGCCGGGTGCCGCGACGAACCCGTCCTCATCGCGGTCGACGACACCGTGCGCCGCTACCAAATCGCCAACGATCTGTTCGAGGACTTCCTCGCTTCCATGCGAATGGACCTGACCGTCACCGACTATCCCGATCGGGCCGCGCTCAACCGCTACATGCGCGGCTCCGCGGAAGTCATTGGCCTGCAGATGCTTCCGGTGCTCGGCACCGTCGCCGACCGGGACGAGGCCGCGCCGTACGCGGCCGCGCTGGGCCAGGCGTTCCAGCTCACCAATTTCCTGCGCGATGTGGACGAGGACCTGCTGCGCAACCGGATCTACCTGCCGGCCGACGAACTCGCCGCGCACGGCGTGGACCGCGAACTGCTGTGGTGGTGCCACGACCACCGCCGCACCGATGCCCGGGTGCGCAACGCCCTGGCAGCGCAGCACGAGATCACCCGGGACATCTACGCATTCGCCGCCGGCGGCATTCCGCTGCTGGCACCCCGGTCACGTCCGTGCGTGGCTACCGCGCTGACGCTGTACTCGGAGATCCTGGATTGCATTGAGGACAGCGACTTCTCGGTGTTCAGCCAACGCGCGACCGTCGCAACGACGCGACGGCTTCAGGTCGCCGGGGGCGCACTGTTGCGGTCGTGGCGGGCGCGCCTCACCCACGCCGGGACCGGCCCGCAGCGCCGAAGGTCCGGTGCCGCATGAGCGATCGCTGGCAGTATCTGGTGGTGCTCGGCCTGTGCCTGCTGATCACCGCGCCGCTGGAGATCTTCGGCCGTGGCGTGTACCGCAGGGCCGGCCGGGTCGTCCGCTCGCTGCTGCCGGTGGCCGCGGTGTTTCTGGTGTGGGATGCGGTGGCGATAGCCTTGGGGATCTGGACGTATGACGACAGGTACATCGTCGGCATCCACGTCCCGCCCCGCATTCCCCTCGAGGAGGTGCTGTTCTTCGTGGTGATTCCCTTGTGCGGCTTGCTGACCTACAACGCGGTGTCCACGATCCTGGACTGGAGCAGGCGCCGATGACCGGTCTGGGTTACACGTTGCCCGCGGTGGTCGCGGTGGTGGGCGTGTGCGCACTGGAACTGGCGGTGTTGCGCACCGGACTGTTCCGACGACCCGCCTACTGGCTGTCGATGGTGATCGTGCTGGGTTTCCAGATCCCGGTCGACGGCTGGCTCACCAAGCTCAGCGACCCGATCGTCATCTACAACGAACGACAGACCAGCGGCCTGCGCTTCCCGTTCGACATCCCGATCGAGGACTTCTTGTTCGGCTTCGCACTGGTCACCGCAGTGCTGCTGTTGTGGGAGCGGCAACGGGAACGGGGTGACCATGAATAAGACGGGACTGTCCCGCGGCGACGTCCCCGCCGCCTTCGACGTCGGCGCTGACGCCTACGACCGATTGGTGGGCGCCAACCCCGGCTATCACAGCAACCTGCGACTTTCGGTGCGCCGCATGGGCATTCCGGACCGCGGACGTGGCCTGCGCATCCTGGACGCCGGCTGCGGCACCGGCGCGTCGACGGCTGCGCTGCTCACCGCCGCTCCGGAGGCGGACATCATCGCCGTCGACGCGGCCGGCGGCATGCTGGACGCAGCGCGGGCGAAATCGTGGCCGGCCAACGTCCGCTTCGTGCACTCGCGTATCGAAGACCTCGGCCAGCACGACATCACCGGGCCGTTCGACGGCATCTTCGCGGCTTACCTGCTGCGCAATCTGACCGATCCGGACGCCCAACTGCGCGCCTTCGCGACCCTGCTCAAGCCTGGCGCCACCCTGGCGGTGCACGAATACTCGGTGCGCGACTCGGCCGTCGCCACCCGCATCTGGCACGCCGTCTGCTGGGGCATCATCATCCCGGCCGGCTTGTGGCGAACCCGCAGCACCACGCTCTACCGTCACCTGTGGCGCAGTGTGCTGGCCTTCGATGGCGCGGCCGCGTTCCGGCGCCGCATGTCCGACGCCGGGTTCGGCGCGGTACGCAGTGAGACCATGCCGGGCTGGGAACGCAATATCGTGCACACTTTCCTGGGCAGGGCACCGCAATGACCGATCGCCGCCGGTGCACCCACCCCGCCTCGCCCGGATTGCCCGACGCCACAGCGCTTTCGGCGCAGCCACGCGTGGTCGTGATCGGCGGCGGCATCGCCGGGCTGGCCGCCGCGACCGGGCTCGCCGAGCGCGGTATCGCGGTCGAGGTGGTGGAAAAAGAGCACTACCTCGGCGGCCGGGTGGGTGGCTGGACCGAGCAGATCGACGGTGCCGAACTGGCCTGCAACCGTGGCTTTCACGCCTTCTTCCGCCAGTACTACAACCTCAGGGAGCTGCTGCGACGGGTCGATCCGCAACTGCGCATGCTGACACCGGTCGAGGATTACCCCTTGATCGACGGCGCGGGCCGGCGCGACACCTTCCGGGGGCTGCCCCGCACACCACCGTGGAACGCACTGCTGTTCGCGTTGCGCAGCCCGACGTTTCGGCTGGCCGACCTGGTGCGGCTGGACCCCGCGGCCGCGGCGCCGCTGGCGGCCGTCTCGGTGCCGGAGATTTATCACCAGCTGGATCACCTCGACGCCGACACCTTCTTGAAGAGCATCAATTTCCCGGAATCGGCACGGCATCTCGCGTTCGAGGTTTTCTCGCGCAGCTTTTTCGCCGAACCCGCGCAGCTCTCGGCCGGGGAGTTGGCGACCATGTTCCACATCTACTTCCTGGGGTCCAGCGAAGGATTGATCTTCGACGTCGCCGCCGCCAATTTCGAAACGAGCCTGTGGAATCCGCTGCGGGACTACCTGAGTGAACGTGGGGTACGGTTCCGGCTCGGTACCGAAGTTCAACACCTGGACACCGACGGCCCGAAAGCGTATCGCGTGCACACGGATTCGTCCGATCCGCTCGATGCCGACGGGGTGGTCCTGGCCGCCGACGTGCGCGGGCTGCAGCACATTGTGGCCGCGTCGAACGAGCTGGGCAGCGAACTGTGGCGCAGCCAGATCCGCCGGTTGCGTACCGCTCCCCCGTTCGTGGTGCACCGCCTCTGGCTGAACCGCCCGGTCCGCGCCGACCGACCGCCCTTCCTCGGGACGTCCGGTCATCCCCCGCTGGACAACATCAGCGTGCTGGAGCGCTACGAAAGCCAGGCCGCCGGCTGGGCCCGCGACAACAACGGATCCGTAGTCGAATTGCACTGCTATGCAATGGATCCGACGTTCACCACGGACGACGCAATCCGCCAGCTGCACAAGCTGTATTCCGAGACCGCCGCGGCCGGCATCGTGCATCAGCAGGTGTTGCGGCGCAGCGACTGCCCGCTGTTCACCCCGGGCACCTACACCCGACGGCCGACGGTCGTCACCCCGCAGCCCGGGCTGGCGCTGGCCGGTGACGGGATCCGGGTGGACCTGCCGGTGGCGTTGATGGAGCGCGCCGCCACCACCGGCTGGCTGGCGGCCAACCACCTGCTTGCGCACTGGGGCCTGCACGGCCACGAACTGTGCACCGTGCCGGTCCGCGGCCGATCGGCGCTGCTGCGGTCGCTCGCGGGCCGACAGGGACGCAGGTGGCCATGAGCGCTGGTGACCAGATCCGCCGTCGGTGGCCGAAAGATTGGCCGCTGCAAGTGATTCCACCTACGCCGTGGACGCGCCAACGACCGACCTACGGCCAGGCGCAGCCCCGCATCATCGAGGACGCGCTGGATCGATCCCAGCGCCGGGCGACCGGCAACTGGTATGTCTTCGCGGCAAGTCGCGACGTGCGCACCGGTCGCGCCCACGGCGCGCGCGTCGCCGGCGTCGAGATCGTCGCCTGGCGCGATCGGCGGGGTCTCTTGCGGGTCGGACCCGGCAGCTGCCCGCACCTCGGTGCCGAGCTGGCCACCGGGACCGTCTCCGACGGGGTGTTGTTCTGCCGCTGGCACGGGCTGGCCCTCGACGGCAGCACCTGCAAGTTCGGCTGGGCACCGTTGCCCAGCTTCGACGACGGTGTGCTGGCCTGGGTGCGGCTGGATTCGGTGGGCGGGGAAGCGCCGCGGGACATGCCGGTGGTGCCCGCCCGGCCCACCGGCGACACCCTGCCGGCCGTTACCCGGCTGGTCGGCACCTGCGAGCCGTGCGACATCATCGCCAACCGGCTCGACCCGTGGCACGGCAGCTGGTTTCACCCCTATTCGTTCACCCAGCTCGAGGTGCTCACCGCACCGACCGAGGAAGACGACCGCTTCCTGGTCTCGGTCACCTTCCGCATCGGACGGCTGGGCGTGCCGACGATCGCCGAATTCAGCTGTCCGGACGCGCGCACCATCGTGATGCGCATCGTGGAGGGCGAGGGCGCCGGTAGCGTGGTCGAAACACATGCCACGCCAATCGGTTCGGGTGCGGACGGGCTGCCCCGTGTCGCGGTGATCGAAGCTGTCGTCGCCCAGTCCCAGCGTCCCGGGTTCCAGGCGGCACTCAAGGTCGCGCCGCTGATCACTCCGTTGATGCGCCACGCAGCGAACCGGTTGTGGCGCGACGACCTCGCTTACGCCGAGCGCCGCTATCGGTTGCGCCATGACAGCGCCGGCTGACGTCTGCCCCCAGCCTGCCGGGAAGCTGCGATGAGAAAAGCATATTCGGCCCTCGTGGTCTGCACCGTCGCCACGCATCTGGCCTATCTCCTCTATCTGCCCAGCGGTGGCTTTCTGGCATTGCGGTGGCGACGCACCCTGTGGCTGCACGTGCCGACGGTGTGCTGGGGAGCGGCGGTGGTCACCCGCAACTATCCCTGTCCCCTGACCACCCTGGAAGAGTGGGCCAGGGCCCGGGCCGGCATGGATTCGTTGCCTACCACCGGCTTCACCGATCGCTATGTCGCGGGGGTCATGTACCCCGCACATCGCACCGGCACTGCCCAACTGCTGGCCTTCGTCGCCGCCGCGGTCTCCTGGGTCGCACTGGGTGTTGCGCACACCCGGGCCCGCCGATCAGTTTCACCGAACCGGAGCCGGGTATCCGACCGGAAATCGCCAGTGGAGGATGTGAATTGAATTGAGCGACAAGCGATTGAGCAAAGGTGACAAAGTCGAGTGGAAGAGCCACGGGCAGAACGTCAAAGGCAAGGTCGAGAAGAAGATCACGTCGGAGACCGAGACGGCCGGCCGAAAAGTCAAGGCGTCCAAGGACGAGCCGCAGTACAAGGTGCGCAGTGACAAGACCGGAAAGGACGCCGTCCACAAGCCCGGTGCGCTGAAGCGACGAGGCAAGTGATGGCCGCCAAGGACAACGAAACCACCTGGAAGGAGTTCAAGCAGACCGTCAACATGACGGCACGCGAGCTCGAGAAGTGGCTTGACTCAGACGAATCACGCTCCGTGGGCCAGAAACGACAAAGCAGCGAGGCCACCGGTCACGCCAGCGGTCGGCGGATCGTCGACATCCTGCGCACCAAGCGGGCCGACCTCGACGACGACGACTACAAGCACATGCGCAAGGTGCTCGGCTACGCCAAACGGCACCTGGCGCAGCGCCCGCAGGGCCGCATCGAGGACTCGCGGTGGCGCTACTCGTTGATGAACTGGGGTCACGACCCGACCCGGACATAGCGTCCGGACCTGCGCCGCACCCACCTGCCCTGCTCAGACCGCGTACCCTAAGCATCTGATGGAGGATCCAGGTCGTTGACGAAAAACCGCGCCAATGAGGCTGCGCCCGCGCGGGCGGAGTTGGAGAAGCTGCTGTCGGCCGATATGCGGGCGATCACCGCGAAATCGGATCGGATAGGGCGGCACTTCGCGCGGACAAACGACGTCAGCAGCAGCGATTTTCACGCCCTGCTGCACATCATGGTGGCCGAAACCGCAGGAAAGCCCCTGACGTTGGCGCAACTACGGCAGCGGATGAACGTCTCGCCGCCGGCCATCACCTATCTCGTCGACCGGATGATCGAAGCGGGACACATCCGGCGCGAACCCGACCCCGACGACCGGCGCAAGTGGTTGCTGCGTTACGAGCACAGCGGAATGACGCTGGCCCACGCATTCTTCACCCCACTCGGCGCTCATCTGCGGGCGGCCATGGCCGACCTGAGCGATACCGACCTCACCGCCGCACACCGCGTCTTCCAAAGCATGCTCGCAGCGATGTCGACGTTCGAGGAGGAGTTGCGCAAGCCGGATGCCTCAGCCGAGCTCGGACGCGACGGCACACGTCCGCGACGACGGCAGGGGTCGGCCCGCAGCGCCGCGCCGCGCGGCTGAGAGCAGCCGCTGTTCGACCAGCTCCGCGCCGCGCGGCACGCCGCCGGTGGCGGCGAAACCCGCCGCGACCCGCTTGGCCCCCGGTGCCATCGCGACCGCTTCCAGCACGGCTTTGCGCAGCCGTGCCGGGGTCAGCCGTCTCGGTGGCAGCCGGGTGCCGGCGCCGGCGACCTGCACCCGGCGCGCGACTTCGGCCTGGTCGCGCGCAAACGGCACCACGCACACCGGCACCCCCCGGTCGAGGGCTTTCACCGTCGTTCCCATCCCGCCGTGCGTGACGACGCAGATCGCGCGATCCAGCAGCGGCCCGTGCGGCAGAAACCGGCGCACGGTGGCATTGGCCGGCCGGCACAGATCGGCGGGGACGCCGGCCGGGAAAGTCGCGACCACATGCACCGGCTGGTCGGCGAACGCGCGTAACACCGTCTCACCCAACTTCGCATCGCCCTGGGCGATCGACGACGTGTTGACCAGTACGAGGGGACCCTCGCTATCGGTCAGCCGGCCGGGCGCCCGCGCGGCGGGCGGCTCGAAGACACACGCACCGATGAAATGCACCGCATCACCCCAGTCCGGGTGGGGATACTCGAACGGCTCACCGCCGACGCCGAGCAGCAGCGGCGCCCGACGCATCAGCTCGTCTACGGAGTGGATCGGCCGCACGCCCAGTCGGTCGCGCAGGGCATTGATCCGGGGCAGCACCGGGCGATCGAAAAGATGGCGGACCACGGGCCGTAACGTCGCGTCGCGCGCGGCGCCCAGGACTCCGGGCAGCGGTCGCAGACCCGGGCCGAACGGCGGCGTCCCCCGCGACCGCAGATACGGCGTGAACGGTGAGAAGATCGACCACGCAATGTCGCCGGCGTCAGCCGCCGAGATGGCACCCCAGCAGTTCGCGTCTACGATGAGCGCGTCGGGACGCACCCGTGCGACCGCGTCGCGCAGATCGTCGACCTCGAACACCGCCCGGCGGCACAGCACGTCGATCGAATTCTTCAGCACGCCCAGAGCACCGCCGGCCAGCCAGTCGTGGGCTACTACGGACTCGATGCGGGGGTCGACCGCCTCGGCCCGCACGCCGACCCGGCACATGGTGACAACTTCGCTTGCCATGGTGCGCACGTGCACCTGATGGCCGCGCGCGACGAGTTCGACGAGCAGCGCGGCCATCGGGTACAGGTGCCCCAGGGCCGGCGAGCCGTAAGCCAGGATTACCGCCATACCGTGGCCATACCTCAGATGACGAGCAGCGCGCCGAGGCCGCGTAGTGCACGCAGATCCCCCGCCCCGCAACCGTGCAGACAGATCCGCAGCTCGTCGATGAACCGTTGCAGCCAATCCGTTGCGGCACCGGCAGATTCGATCGCCGGGCCCAGCAGCGGCCGCGCCACCGCCACCACGTCGGCGCCCAGCGCGAGCGCCCTGGCGGCGTCCATCCCGGTGCGAATTCCGCCGGAGGCAACCAACGGGATCTCCGGCAGCGCCGCACGGACCTCCAGCAGCGCCTGGGCAGTGGGGATGCCCCACTCGGCCAGATCGGGATGGCGCAACTCGCCGTAGCGGACCAACTGCTCGACGCGCGACCACGAGGTGCCGCCGGCGCCCGCGACGTCGATGCCCGCCACCGGCTGCTCACCCGTGCAACGCAGCAATTGGGCGACGGCCGCAGCCCCGATCCCGTGACCGACTTCCTTCAGCAGCACCGGATAGTCCAGCATCGGGGCCACGTCGTGCAGCCGGTCCAGTGACCCGGCGAAGTCGGTGTCGCCGTGCTGCTGCATCGCTTCCTGCAACGGATTGGTGTGTACCGCAAGCACATCGGCTCCCACCCGGTCGAGCGCGCCGACGATGTCGGGCACCGCGTCCTTGGTGAACTGCGACAGCCCGATGTTGCCGAACAGCAGCACGTCGGGCGCGACGTCGCGCACCGCGAAGCTGCCGGCTGCCCGCTCCCCCCGCGCACTGTCCAGCATCACCCGTTGTGAACCGAGCATCATTCCGATACCGAGCCGCTGCGCGGCGGTGGCCAGATTCCGATTGATGATCCCGGACAGTTCGGCACCGCCGGTCATGGCGCCCACCAACACCGGCGCGCACAGTCGGCTGCCCATGAAGTCCACGGACAGGTCGACGTCCTCGAGGTTGGTCTGGGTCAACGCGTTGTAGGGCAGGCGGTAGCGTTCCAGCCCCGTCGTCACCTGGTGGTAGGACACGTCCTCGGCGAGGCACACGTCGATGTGGCGACGTTTTCGCGTCCTCATCTCACCCCGGTCACCGGTCATGGGACCTCAGGCGCTCGCGCTGACGGGCACGGCGATTTCGTTGCGGCGCAGCGCCGGAATGGTCCAGGGCGGATCGTAGAACCATGCCGCCGGCGCGTCGGTCGGTTCGAATCCGAACTCGCGCAACGTGTTCAACAACTTTGCGGTCTGCGCGGCAACCTCCCGGCGAGCCGGGCTGCCGCTGAAGCGGCGGACCGCGATGTGTTGCTCGGGCACCGTGACCAACGAGATCTGGTCGTCGTCGGGCTCCGGCAGCGTGTCCATCGTCTTCGCCGACGGCATGAAGAACCGGATCACCCACTGGCCCTCACCGGCGGACTCCTGCGCGACCGGCGCCGACATCGGGATCTTCGCACCGCTCCGTGTCCGCTGCGCGCCGGCGGATTGCTGCGCTACCGGGGCCGTCATCGCGATCTTCTCGCGGACGTGGTTCGCCCCGAAGATATACCCGGCGAGCCGACGGAAGCCCATGCTGCGCGCCGCCTCCTCGTCGGCAGTGACCGTCGTCTGCGCGGCGATGCGCGCTCCGTAGGTACGGATCTCCACGGCGTCGGACAGCTTCTGCGCGCTGTAAGCCGGCTCCTCAGTGCCGCGGCGGTAACCCACCACGGAACCCACACCCTCGATGATCTGACCGATCATCGATCCGAGTGATCCGAACACCGACATATCGTTTCCCCACCGTCCATCATCTGGTAGTACCCACTCTCGAACGGGACAGACCCAGCCCTGACGCGAGTACTGCGGGCGAGCGGGCCGAAGTCGGCCCTGGGCGTTGGTGCGCCGAAATCAACCCTACCCTGCACTTCGGACAGCTGTTAATTTGTTGAACGGTTAAGAAAGTTTGATTATGCTCGCGATGACTGAACCCGACCCCGCAGCCGGGGGCCGTTCAGTTGCCCAGAGCCGTCCGCCGCGGCATCGTTCCCCGACAACTGCCGCGGCGGTCGGCTCTGCGTTCATATCTCCGTAATTGGCTGTGCGGCAGCGTTATTGCGCATATATCGCAGCGCCGGCCGCCGCACTTCCGCAACTGCGGCTACGCTGTACACAGTTGAGTACACAGCTGACATCCACGGGACGAGCAGACTTCCCGCCCAGCCCCTTAATTCTCAAAACCACTCGATAGGCCCACCGATGCACGCTGTGAATTCACCCGCCGAAAACCGTCTCCGCTACGTCGTCGACTGCGGCGAGGCGCACCTGTTCGTGTATTCGCGCGGCCTGGCCACCGTCGTGTGCGTCGACGGCGAAGTCGACGCGGCCAACGCTGACCGCTTCGCCATGGAACTGCGCCGATTCACCAAGGTGGGCACGCCACTCATTCTGGACCTGAGCCGGCTGCGGTTTCTGGGCCTGGACGGTTTCCAGCGCCTGCTGGCTCTGCACCACGAGCACCACACCGCAGGCCTCTACTGCGGCATCGTCAGCGGTGTCGCCCTGCGTCCGCTGCTGCGGATCGTCGGCGACCACGGTCTCTCACTGGTCAGATCAGTGCCCGAAGCACTGCAATTCATCGACGACGCCCTGGTGGGGCGCCGGCAGATGCTTCAGCGACTGGCCCGGTAGCCGTCCGCGAACTGTGATCGGAGTGGTGCGATGAAATTCCAGGACGAGCCCGGCCGGCACTTCCCTTACCGCTACGACGGCCGGCTGACACCGCTCTGGCTGCCCTTCCGGTGGCCGGGCGGCCAGGGCGTGACACTGACCGACGACGGCCGATTCCTGGCGCGCTACGGGCCGTTTCGCGTCGACGTGCCGCTCTCCTGGGTGCGGGAGGCGCACGTGGCCGGCCCGTACCGCTGGTGGACCGCGGTCGGGCCGCGCCTGTCGTTCGTCGACGACGGACTGACCTTCGGGACCAACGCCCGGGCCGGGGTGTGCATCCACTTCGAGCCGAGCATCCCGCGCGTCATCGGACTCAAGGACCATTCGGCGCTCACGGTGACCGTTGCCGACCCGGAAGGTCTCGCTGCGAGCCTCAACGCGGACGACCGCACCTGATCGAATCTGTCAGCGCGACAACGCCTTGACTCAGGATTTCGGGGGTCCCATCTCCTGCTGGAAGCGGCGCATCGCGGCGATCAGTGCCGTGAACACCCGGTGCGCGGCTGCCAGGTCGGCGTCGGGCAGGTCCGTCAGGGCCGACTGCGTGTGCCGGCGCAGGGGGGTGAAGAAGGAACGGGTGGTCACCAGACCCGGGTCGGCATAGCGCAGGATGACCTTCCGCCGATCGTCGGGATGGGAATCGCGGCGAACATGACCGGAGTCGATCAACCGGTCCACCAGGTAGGTGATCGCCGCACCCGAGAGGCCCATGCGCTGACTCAGGTCACCCGATGTCATCGGCTCGCCGGCGGTTTCGGCGACCATGATGTGCAGCAGGGCGCGAAAATCATTGGGGCGCACATCATGGGAGACCGCGAAATGCCGGCCGATCTGGTCGGACTCGTTCGTCAGCTCCCGCAGGTCAGCCGAAATCTGCGACTCCAACGCGTCGCGTCCGTCAGCCTGCACGTGCGGATCCATGGCGATCCGGAGCATAGCGCGATTCGGCCCTCAGTTCAGTTGATTAATGTTTCAGCGACTGAAATGCTTGGCTGGTGTGGGATAGACTCGCTGCGACAGTGACCGCCCGACGCTCGTGGATTCTCGCGCTAGGGGTCTTTCTGCTGGCGGCCGGTTTCATGGCACTCATCGGTGGGAACGCAGCGGCAAGCCAGGCGCCGTCATCGGTGCCGACAGATTCGGATTCAGCGAAGGTAGCCAAACTGTCCGCCCAGTTTCCCGGTGGCGACCAGGTACCGCTGATCGTGGTGGTCAGCAGTCCCGAGGCCGGTGCACCCGACCCCGCCGCGCTGCAGCGCGCGACCGAACAGGCCCGCGATCGGATGCGTGCCGTCGCCCGACCGGCAACGGCTCCGGTGCCCGCATTCGTCTCGGCTGACGCCAAGGCAGGCATCGGGGTGGTGCCGATCAGTGCCGGCCTTTCCGGACTGGACCTGCACGATGCTGTCGCCACGTTGCGCACCGCAGCCAACAATGGCTTGCCCGAAGGATTTTCGGCTCATGTCACCGGCGGGCCGGCCTTCGGTGCCGACATCGCCAACGCGTTCAGCAATGCCAACATCACCCTGCTGATTGTGACCGCCGCCGTGGTGGCGTTCCTGCTGATCGCCACTTACCGCTCGCCGGTGCTGTGGCTGGTACCGCTGACTGTGATCGGCTTGGCTGACCGGGTCGCGGCGGCGGTGGGAACCGCGGTGGCGTCCATGACCGGCCTCAGTTTCGACGGGGCGACGTCCGGAATCACCAGCGTGCTGGTCTTCGGCGCCGGCACCAACTACGCGCTGCTACTGATTTCGCGCTACCGGCAGGAACTTCGGCTGCACGCCGAGCACCGCGACGCGCTACGCCGAGCCGTCCGGACGGCCGGTCCGGCGATCGTGGCCAGCAATGCCACCGTGGTGCTGGCGCTGCTCACCTTGATTTTCGCCGTCACACCGAGCACCCGCAGTCTGGGCGCGCTCGCGGCGTGCGGTCTGGTCGTCGCCGCGGTCTCGGTGCTGGTGTTGCTGCCACCCCTGCTGGCGCTGTTCGGACGGCGGCTGTTCTGGCCGTTCATCCCGCAACCCGACCACACCACCGCCGTCGATACCGGACTCTGGCACCGGGTTGCCGCACACGTCGCCCGTCGACCGGCACTGGTCGCGTCCACCACGATCCTGCTGCTGGCCGTGCTGGCGACCGGGCTGTTCACCGTGCGCATCGGCCTTTCCCAGACCGAACAGTTTCGCGTCACAGCGGATTCGGTGACCGGGTTCGACATCGTCGCGGCGCATTTCCCGGCCGGTTCGGCCAATCCGACTGAAGTCATCGCCCCCACCGCAGAGTCCGCCCGGGTGCAGCAGGCCATCTCCGCCACCCCCGGCGTCGTCTCGGCCGAACCTGCAGGCGCTCCGGCGGCGGGGTTGAGCAGATGGTCGGTGGTGATCGACGCCCCGCCGTCCTCCCCGCAAGCATTCAACACCATTGCCGCGCTGCGGCATTCGACCAAATCCGTGACCTCGGCGGCTTTGGTCGGCGGACCCGACGCCCAGGCCCTCGACGTGCGCGATGCCGCGACCCGCGACCGGACGGTGCTGATTCCGGCGATCCTCACGGTCATCCTGTTGGTGCTCTACGTCCTGTTGCGGTCGGCCCTGGCGCCGCCGATGTTGCTGGCGGCGACCATCCTGGGCGCGCTGGCTGCACTCGGTCTCGGCGGTTGGTCGAGTATGCAGGTGTTCGGGTTTCCCGCCCTGGACAACACCACTCCGCTCTACGCGTTCCTGTTCCTGGCCGCACTGGGCGTCGACTACACCATCTTCCTCGTCACCCGCGCTCGCGAGGAGGCCGCCGGCCACGGGGCCCGGGACGGAATGGTCCGTGCCGTGTCGGCCACCGGCGGGGTGATCACCAGCGCGGGAATTGTGCTGGCTGCGGTCTTTTGCGTGCTCGGCGTGCTGCCGCTGATCGTGATGACCCAACTGGGCATCATCGTCGGTCTCGGCATCCTGCTGGACACCTTCATCGTGCGCACGCTGGTTATCCCCGCACTGTTCGCGCTGAGCGGGGACCGCATCTGGTGGCCGGCGGCCGTCTGGCGAACCCGACCCGACGTCGAGGGTCAAAACCGAAGGGAATCAACGTGAATAAGTCAACTCTGGCCGGGACCGGACTGGCCGTCGCCGCGGCGGCCGGCACCGGCGCCATCGCAAGTCCGGGCCGAACGCCGTTGTGGTACGCCCGAATTCGCAAGCCGCGTTATCAGCCACCCAGCGTGGTGTTCCCGGTGGCCTGGACCGCCCTCTACACCGACATCGCGACCACCTCCGCGGTGGCCATCGACCGGTTCCGTGCGGCCGGGCAGCCGGACAAGGCCCGCCGGTACGCCACCGCGCTGGGCATCAACCTGGTGCTCAACGCCGGTTGGAGCTGGTTGTTCTTCCACCACCACAAACTAGGTGCCGCCGCCCTGGGTGCCGCCGCACTCACGGCCAGCAGCACCGATCTCGCCAGACGCGCCGCCGAAGCCGATCCCCGCGCCGGACTGGCGCTGGCGCCGTATCCGCTGTGGTGCGGGTTCGCCACCGTGCTGTCCACCCACATCTGGCGACTCAACCGTTAGGAGGCGTCATGCCCACCCTGTTGTGGTTTCGACGGGACCTGAGGCTGCGCGATCACCCGGCACTGGCCGCCGCGGCCCAGAACGACGCGGCCGGCGAGGTGCTCGCCTGCTTCGTGCTCGATCCCCGGCTGGAGGCATCCTCCGGGCCGCGCCGGCTGCAGTTCCTCGGCGACTCACTGCGACAGCTCAGCAGCGACCTCGACGGTCGCCTGCTGGTGGTGCGCGGCCGGCCGGAGCAGCGAATTCCCGAGATCGTCACGAAGATCGATGCCTCCGCAGTACACATCACCGAAGACTTCGCGCCGTTCGGCCGCCGCCGCGATGACAAGGTGCGCGCTGCACTGGATTCGGTTCCGCTGGTGGCCACGGGATCTCCGTATCTCGTCTCGCCCGGACGGATCACCAAGGACGACGACACCCCGTACAAGGTGTTCACCCCGTACTTCAGCCGGTGGCGCGACGCGGGATGGCGGGACCCAGCCAGAACCGGTGCCGAATCCGCACACTGGCTCGACCCGTCGGCAGTCAAGATCAGGACGTGCGAGATTCCGGACCGCGGCGTCGAACTCGACCTGAAAGCCGGTGAAGCGGCCGCACTCTCGCAGTGGTCGGCATTCATCGACGACGGCATTTCGCGTTACGAGACCGATCGCAACCGGCCGGATCTGCCCGGCACCAGCCGGATGTCGGCGCACCTGAAGTTCGGCACCATCCACCCCCGGACCATGGTCGCGGATCTGAACCTGCGCCGTAAAGGCGACTCAGCGTACCTGCGGGAGTTAGCGTTCCGGGATTTCTACGCCGCGGTACTGCATCACTGGCCGCACAGCGTCTGGTGGAACTGGAACAGCGACTTCGACGCCATCCAAACCGACACCGACGCTCAGGCCGAGCGCCGGTTCGAGGCCTGGAAAGCCGGCCGGACCGGATACCCGATGGTCGATGCCGCGATGCGGCAGTTGCGCGAGACCGGGTTCATGCACAACCGGGCGCGGATGATCGTAGCCTCCTTCCTGGTCAAAGATCTGCACCTGCCGTGGCAGTGGGGCGCGGCCTGGTTCCTGGAGCAACTCGTCGACGGCGACATGGCCAACAACCAGCACGGGTGGCAGTGGTGCGCGGGCTCCGGCACCGATGCCGCCCCCTACTTCCGGGTGTTCAATCCCACCACCCAGGGTGAAAAGTTCGATCCTGCAGGCGATTACATCCGCCGCTGGGTGCCTGAGCTGGATGCCGCGGCCGATGCGCATCTGCGGAAGGGGGACCGCCCGGCCAGCTATCACGAACCGATAGTCGACCATGCCGCCGAACGGACCGAGGCGCTGCGCCGTTACAGCAACATCAGCTGAAGGCTTGGGCAAAGGCTGTGCGCCGTGCCATTATCAGCCGGTTCACGGTTTCAACGGTCGCCAGACCCCGGAGGGTGGTATGAGCCAGTCGCTGTGTCGGATGTTGATCGTCTCTGGCGCCGCAGCCGGTCTGGTGCTCGGCGCAGGCGCCTGCCACTCCTCTGACGGTGACTCGCGCGCTCGCGAGGTGGACAGGCATGTGCTGGAGAACGAGATCGCATCGCACATGACCGACTCCAGCACCGACAAGCCGCAGGCGGTGGCCTGTCCGGCCGGTCTGCCGGCCAAGGTGGGGGCACAGGTCAAATGCAAGATGAAGATCGACGGCCCACCCGACGAGGTCAACGTCACCGCCACCGTCACCAACATCGACGGCAAGACGGTGATCTACCACTTCCTGAAATCAATCGATCAGGATCGGGTCGCCAAGATGATCCGCAACAAGCAACGCAACGAGTCGGTCACGTGTCCCGAGGAATTGAAGGGTCTGGTCGGCACCAAACTGCGGTGCCAACTCATCAACGGCAACAGAACATTCGGCGTCAACGTGGTGGTCACCGACGTGCCCGGACCCCGGGTCAACTTCAACTTCGAAATCGACGACCAGCCCCAGTGAAATCCGGCCGTGGTCAGGCCGGCAGGTTCTTCTTGATGGTCGCGTCCTGCTTCTGCGCCACCGCGGTGGCGAAATCGACAGGTGCGGCGTCGCCGGGGGGACCTTCGAAATGCAGCGTGACGGACGCCTTGCCTTCGGTGAACACCAGCAGCGTCACGGCTTTGGATTTGTCCGGCGAGGTGCCCAGCACCACCGTCCCGCCGTTACCGACCGCCACGGGTTGGGGGGTGCCGTCGATCACCCAGTTGTTCAGCGTCCCCGTCGTGCCGTTCATCGCTTCGACCGCAGCCGCAGCATCCGGCAGGACGGCGATGCTGACACTGATGATGTTGTCGCCCTTGGCATTCCGGAACGTGCCGTCCACGCCGGGGTTACCACTGGACGGGGTGGGCGGCTGCCCGACCTCGAGCGGGTCACCCGAGAGCGCCTGTAGGTCGCTCAGCGGTACCAGCAAGTTCGTGTAGTCGGTGGGCGCGACCGTGCCCGACGTCGCAGCGGGCGACGAACTGGCGCTGCCCGAGCCGGCGGCCGATGTGGTCGTCGACGAAGCCGGCGCCTTTTCGTCCTTGCTGTCACACGCGGGGACCAACGCGCCAAGGGCTATCGCCGCGGCCGCACTCAGCACCGCAATGGTCGGCGTCTTCATTGGCGCTCCCGTCATCTGTTGTCGATTCGACCACCGTTGATCGAACAGCATGGCGGGCGGCACCGCAACCGCGGCAACCCGGACTAGCGCGACGCCTTCTTACGCTCGATGTCGGCGAGGGCGGCAGCGAGTTCGGCGCGCTGCGCCGCAGAGGTCTCCCACGACAATTTCCGGTTCTTGACCACCTTGGCCGGGGCGCCGACTGCGATCGAATAGTCCGGGACGACGCCGCGCACCACCGCATGCGAACCCAGCACACAACCCCGTCCGACAGAGGTACCGCGCAACACCGAAACCTTCACCCCCACCCAGGTGTCCGGTCCGATGCGCACCGGCGACTTGATGATGCCCTGATCCTTGATCGGCAGCGTGATGTCGTCCATCCGGTGGTCGAAATCGCAGACATAACACCAGTCGGCCATCAACGCGGACTCGCCGAGCTCGATGTCCAGGTAGCAATTGATGACGTTGTCGCGTCCCAGGACCACCTTGTCGCCGAACCGCAGCGATCCTTCGTGCGCGCGGATGGTGTTCTTGTCGCCGATGTGCACCCACCGGCCGAACTCCAGCTGGGCCAGCTCGGGCGTGCAGTGGATTTCCACACCTTTGCCCAGGAACACCATCCCCCGGGTGATGATGTGCGGGTTCTGCAGCTTGAACTTCAGCAGCCGCCAATACCGCACCAGGTACCACGGCGTGTAGGCCTTGTTGCGCAACACCCATTTCAGCGACGCCAGCGTCAGGAAATTGGCTTGGCGGGGGTCTCTAAGCTGGGCGCCACGCCACCGGCGGTGCAGCGGAGCTCCCCACATGCTCGTCATGGCCCGAAAGCCTACCCGTGGAGTTACGGGTTACCCTCACCTGTACTCGGTCTCTGCTTGCCACTGAAGGATTGCCGAAAGGAAAGAGTGCTCGTCCGACGTCTCCTGGCAATCGTTGCAGCAGCCGTGCTCACCATCGGCCTCGGCGGATGCGGCAATACCGATTCGTGGGTGAACGCAGCGCCCGCACCGGGCTGGCCCGCGCAGTACGGCGACGCCGCCAACAGCAGCTACACCGCGACGGCCGGTGCCACCAAGCTCAGCCTGCGCTGGACCCGTTCGGTCAAGGGCAGCTTGGCAGCCGGTCCGGCACTGGGTGCGCGAGGCTTTCTCGCCCTGAATGCGCAGACACCCGGCGGTTGCTCCGTCATGGAGTGGGAAATCGGCAACGGGCGCCAGCGCTGGTGCATCCGGCTGATCCAGGGTGGCGGTTTCGGCGGGCCGCTCTTCGACAGCTTCGACAACCTGTACGTCGGTCAGCCGGGCGCGATCATCTCCTTTCCGCCGACGCAGTGGACTCGCTGGCGCGAACCTGTCATCGGAATGCCCAACACCCCAAGACTTTTGGGTGACGGCCACCTGCTGGTCAGCACCCACCTGGGCCAGCTGCTGGTCTTCGACACCCATCGGGGCGCCGTGGTCGGCAGCTCGCTGGATCTGGTGGAGGGTGTCGACCCCGCCGACGCCACACGCGGGCTGGCCGACTGCGCCCCGGCCCGCCCGGCCTGCCCGGTCGCGGCGGCTCCCGCGTTCTCCGCGGCCACCGAGACGGTGGTGATCGGCGTGTGGCAGCCGGGAGCTCCCACAGCGGGTCTGGTCGGCCTGAAGTACCACGGGGGGCAGCTCACCCGGGAGTGGACCAGCGACGCCGTCGGCGGTGGCGCGCTGGCCAGTCCGGTGTTGTCCGCGGACGGATCAACCATCTACGTCAACGGCCGCGACCAACGGTTGTGGGCGTTGCATGCTGCCGACGGCAAACCCAAATGGTCTGCGCCGCTGGGGTTTCTGGCGCAGACACCACCGTCGGTCTCCCCGCAGGGGCTGATCGTGGCCGGCGGTGGCCCCGACGCCCGGCTGGTCACCTTCCGGGATGCCGGCGAGCACGCCGAGGTGCTGTGGCGGCGCGAGGATGTCACTCCGCTGTCGACGTCGACGCTGGCCGGTGACAGCGTGGCGTACACGGTCACCGCCCCGCATGAGGGCGAGCCCGGCATGTCGGTCCTGATCTTCGACCCGACCAACGGACACACGACTTCCAGCTATCCGCTCCCGGCGGCCACCGGATCTCCGGTCGGGGTCGCGGTCGGTAAGGACCGCCGCGTGGTGGTTACCACCAGCGACGGTCAGGTCTACACCTTCGACCCGGCCTAGGCCCGGGATCGTCCCTGGTCGGCGCGGCCCATCCGGGCTCCCGCGGACCTAGACGGCCAGCGGCGGGATCGCGCTGCGCGGCACCTGGACCTGAGTGGCGCCGGCGAACGACGGCAACAGCTCGCCCTGGGCGAAGTAGAAGATCACGGCGTCATCGGTGATCGCGAAGTTCTGATAGTTGGTGGGGTCGTGACCGGCCCCGGGCGACACTCCCCCGCCCATCCCGCTCTGGTGTTCCAGTTCGCGTTGCACGATCGGGAAGATGGCGTCCAGTGGATTGCTGTTCGGCGGAAACAATGTGTCGAAGGTGATCGGCTGCTTGGTGTTCAGGTTGTAGTTGAAAGCCTTGTACCAGTTGGACGGCCGGGCCCCGCCGACGTCCTGGAAGAACTTCAGCACCACGCTGCGGGTGCGCGGCGGCAGGCCGGAGCTGTGCTGCTCGTTGGTGGCATCCATCTGGTAGGGCTGGTCGCGCCGTCCTGATCCCTGCGCGACGTTGACGAAGCCGTCGCGATTCTGCGTGATGTAGTCGGTCAGCGCCTGCTGGTCGGGATAGTCGACGGGGAACGTGAGGTCCAGCGTGTAGGTGGCACCGGACTGGTGGATGTGGCAGATCTGGGCGCCCTCGACCGCGCCACCCAGACTCGCGCACGACGGCGGCGCGGCGGCGGTGTCGGAGGCCGGCCAGCCCGCCAGCGCCACGACAGCCAGCGTCGCGGCGGCAACTAGATAACGCATCGTCGTCACTGTCCTCGAGATCAAAATGGCGGTGATGCCATATCGAGATAATCGCCGTCAGCGTACCCGGCGTTACCGGGAGGGCCGGCAAACGTATGCCACCGCGGCGCCGCCGGCCCGCGCACCGATGCGAGTGATGACGACCGACAGCGGTTCGCCGCCCCGCAACCGCATCCGGCGGCGCAACGCGTCGGGATCCACCGCGACACCGCGGACCAGGATTTCCAGCGCGCCGCAGTCCCGCGCGGACAGCGCCCGGCGCAACTGCCGCTCGTCGAACGCCACCTGTTCGAGCACCTCGAACCCCCGTACGCCCGGCGGCAGTCGGTCTCCGGACAGGTAGGCGATGTCGGGGTCGAGCTGCCACAGCCGGTGCCGGGTGGCGTAGTGGCGGACCAGCCCGGCCCGCACGACCGCGCCGTCGGGGTCGACGATCCACCGCCCTACCGGCCGGACCCGACAGTCGTCGGCGTCGGCCGAGGTGATCTGCTCGGCACGGTCCAGGATGGTGGCGCGGCGCCGTACGCCCGCCTCGGCCAGCCCGCCCCACCACAGGCAGGCCTCCCGCACCGAACCGCGGTAGGAGGTCACCTCCACCTCGCCGTCGAACCCGAGCCGGCCCACCTGGTCGAAATCGATTCCCGGCGCGCACTTCACGGCCAGATCCCGGCCGCGGTAACGCTGCAACACCTGATCGAGCGCCGGTTGGTAGTCGCGGGGGTCGAATCGGCGCCGGCCACCACCGCGCCGCGCCGGGTCGACGACGACGGCCGCGTCGCGGCTGACCGGGTGCAGCGCATCGGCACGGCACAGGTAGGCGTGCTCACCCAGGTTGTGGCCGGCCATGGCCAGCCGGACCGGGTCGATGTCGCTGCCGATGACCCGCGTCGCCACACCGCGCAAAGCAGCCAGCTCGGTGCCGATGGAACAGGTCACGTCGTGCACGACGCGCCCGGCCAGGCGGGCGGCCCGGTGCAGCGCGACGGGTGCCGCGGTGGCCTGCTGCAACGCCTCGTCGGTGCATAGCCAGCCCGCGACATCGCCCAGCGCGCCCAGCTTCTGCTGCGCTTTGCGGCGCAGCAGCGTCGTCTCCACCAGCACCGCAGCGCGGTCACCGAAGCGGGCGCGCACCGCGGAGACATCGGTGATCCGGGTGGCGTCGCTCAACTCCAGCTCGGCGACCACCGCAAGCGCGGCGGCACCGGACTCCGACCGCAGATAACGGACGGCGTCCAGGTCGAAAAGGCTCAGGAGGGTTTGACCCCGGTGATCATCACGTTGTAGAACCACCCCTTCGGCGCCACGTGGCGCCACACGTTGGCGTCCACCCAGCTCAGCGCCTTCCAGCCGTTGAACGCGAACTTCGCCCAACCCCAACCCAGACGCCCGGGCGGCACCGAGGCCTCGAAGGTGCGAACCGGCCAGCCGAACATGGCCGCGGTGAACTCCTCGCTGGCGGTCTCAACCTGGACCGCGCCAGCGTTGGCGGCCATCTGCTCGAGGTCTTCCGGTGCGAAGGTGTGCAGGTCGACGACCGCTTCCAGGGCCGCGGCCCGCGACGATTCGTCGAGCTCCTCCTGGGGTCGCCGCCAGCCGGCCAGGCCGGGCAGCTTGGTGATGTTGGTGGCGACCCGCCACGTCAACGTGGAGAGCTCGCGCGCGTAGACATTGCCGATCGAGGTCGGCTCCCCGGCGAACACGAACCGCCCGCCCGGCTTGAGCACCCGGATCACCTCGCGCAGGGACAGTTCGACGTCGGGGATGTGGTGCAGGACGGCGTGCCCGACCACCAGGTCGAAGGTGTCGTCGTCGTACGGGATGCCTTCGGCGTCGGCGACGCGACCGTCGATGTCCAGACCCAGCGACTGGCCGTTGCGGGTGGCGACCTTGACCATGCCGGGCGAGAGATCGGTGACCGATCCGCGGCGGGCCACGCCGGCCTGGATCAGGTTGAGCAGGAAGAAGCCGGTGCCACAACCCAACTCCAGGGCGCGGTCGTACGGCAACTCGTTGATCACCTCGTCGGGCACGATCGCGTCGAATCGGCCGCGCGCGTAGTCGATGCAGCGCTGGTCATACGAGATCGACCACTTGTCGTCGTAGCTCTCGGCTTCCCAGTCGTGGTAGAGCACCTGGGCGAGTTTGCTGTCGTGACGTGCGGCGGCCACCTGCTCCGCGGTCGCGTGCGGATTGGGCGCGGGGACCTCAGTACTCCTCGTCATGCAGGGCAGCCTAACGGGCGCGGTGACTGCCCGCGGTCCGGGCGCCCTGACCAGCGGCGAACACCTCGACGTACCGGCGTTGTTCGGCGGCCAACCGCTCGGCTTCCGACGGCGCGCCGTACACGTCGTTGATCCCGGCCTTGGCCGCTGCCAGAGCCGGCGCCGGACCGTCCAGGAAGCGTCTGGCCCAATCCGCCGCCGCGTCGTAGACGTGGTCGGGGGCCACCATGTCGTCGATCAGGCCCAGCGCCAGCGCCTCCTCGGCGTCGAAGAAACGCCCGCTGAACACCAGTTCCTTGGCCCGGCTGGAGCCGACGACGTGAGTGAGCCGGGCCATCCCGCCGCCGCCGGGCACCAGGCCGGCCAGGATCTCGGTCGCGCCGAACTTCACGTTGTCGCCGCTCACCCGCCAGTCCGCGGCCAGGGCCAGCGTCAGGCCGGCGCCCAGCGCGTAGCCGGTGATGGCGGCGACGGTGGGTTTGGGGATGGCGGCAACCGCGTCGATCGCGTCGCACCGGACCTGTGCTGCGGTACCGGCTTCGGCGGCGTCCAGGGTCTGCAACTCGGGCATGTCGTCACCGGCGGTGAAGATGTCGTGACCACCGAACAGGATCACCGCGGCGACGTCGTCGCGGCGGCCCAGTTCGTCGGCGGCGGCGATGATCTCCCGGTACACCTGCCGGGTCAGCCCGTTGGTCGGTGCCCGCGACAGCAGCAGCATGGCCAGCCCAGCATCCTGCGAGCCGTCACTGACCACCACGCTCACGAATTCGCTCAAAGCGGCCAGTCCATGAAGCCGCCCGCTGTGCGTGCCTGGTGATAACGGTCGGAGTCGAAGAACTCGAACACCCAGTTGTCGCCGCGCTTTTCCAGCAGCGGCTGGACCGCGACGATCTGCCGCTCCACGGCCAGCACGTCGGCGACGGTCCGACCGGCCAGCGCGTCCAACTGCGTCCACGTAGGCGGCAGCAGCACGTTGCGGCCGGCTTCGAAATCGGCGATGGTGTCCTGCGGCAGCGCCCATTCGGCCCGGTCGGACTCGGTGTTCTCGCCGTCGGCGCGCTGTCCCTCCGGCAGCGCCGCGACGAAGAAGTAGGTGTCGTAGCGCCGGGTGCGCTCGGCTTCCGGGGTCACCCAATTCGCCCAGGGCCGCAACAGATCGGCGCGCAACACCAGGTTCTCCCGACGCAGGAAGTCGGCGAAGGACAGCGTGTGGTCGGCCAGGGCACGACGAGCGTCGCCGTACACCGAGGCGTCGCCGACGATGCCGTCCGGATCGTCGGCCGGCCCGGCGAACAACACACCGGACTCCTCGAAGGTTTCCCGCGCCGCGGCACAGACCAGCGCCTCAGCCAGGTCGGTGGCGATGCCGAACCGGTCGGCCCACCACTGCGGCGGCGGTCCCGCCCAGCCGATATCGGCGTTGCGGTCGCGGTCGTCGACCCCGCCGCCGGGAAAGACGATCACCCCGGGGGCGAACTCCATCTGCGAGTGCCGGCGCATCAGGAAGACGTTCAGGCCGGCGGGCGCATCGCGCACCAGCATCACCGTCGACGCCGGGCGCGGTGTCAGGGGCACCTGTGGTTCGTTCACTGTTGTCTCCGATGGGCTGCTCGCGCGCGGACCCGGCGCGCAAAGTACCGGCCGTCCACCACGTCCAGCGCGATCCGCTGTCCGAATGCCGCGGACAGGTTCTCGGCGGTCAGCACGTCCGGCAGCAGACCCGAGGCGACCACCTGCCCTTCCGACAGCAACAGGCAGTGACTGAAACCCGGCGGCACCTCTTCGACGTGATGAGTCACCAGCACCTGCGCCGGCGCGTCGGGGTCGGCGGCCAGGTCGGTCAGCCGCGCCACCAGCTCCTCACGGCCCCCGAGGTCCAGGCCGGCGGCGGGCTCGTCCAGCAGCAGCAGTTCGGGGTCAGTCATCAGAGCGCGGGCGATCAGCACCCGTTTGCGCTCCCCCTCGGACAACGTGCCGTAGCGGCGGTCGGACAGGTGCTCGGCGCCCAGGCTCTCCAGGGTGTCCAGCGCGCGCCGGTAGTCCAGCTCCTCGTAGGCCTCCCGCCACCGCCCCAGCACCGAATAGCCGGCCGAGACCACCAGGTCACGCACCACTTCGTTGTCGGGCACCCGCTGCGCCAGCGACGACGAGCTCAGGCCGATCCGCGATCGCAGTTCGGAGACGTCGACGCGGCCCAGCCGCTCCCCCAGCACGAACGCGACACCGGTCGACGGGTGCTCGGTGGCGGCGGCGATGCGCAGCAACGATGTCTTGCCGGCCCCGTTCGGGCCGATGATCACCCAGCGCTCGTCGAGTTCGACCGCCCAGTCCAGCGGGCCCACCAGCGTGCGTCCGCCCCGGCGCAGCGACACGTTCCTGAAGTCGATCAGCAGATCGGGATCGGCGTCCAGTTCGGCCACCCGATTATGGTGCCGTACCGGGGCACCGCCTCGGTTGCCGGGTCGCCCTCCCCGGGAGCTACAGATCGTTGCCGGCATAGGACAGGTTGAAACTCTTATTGGCCAGCGGAAAGTCCGCGACGATCGTGTCGGCCATCGCGACCGGCAGGGCCGGCCAGTTGAACCAGGACGGGTCCACCACCTTGCACCGCGTGATCGCCCCGGCGGAGGCGTCGATCTCGACCCGGTGCACCACCGTGCCGCGCCACCCTTCCACGATCCCGACGCCGCTGCCGCCGGTTTCGGGCAGCGACGCCTGATACCGCAGCGGGCCGTCCTGCTGCTCGAGCACGGCACAGAGCAACGCGACCGACGCCGCGAACTCGTCGCGCCGAACCAGGTAGCGGGCCAGCACGTCACCGTCGGTGCGCATCACCGTGGTGACGGGCAATGCCATCGTCGGATGATCGACGCGCGCGTCGGTGCCGATGCCGCTGGCGCGCGCCACGTATCCCAGGCACCCCATGGCGCGGGCGTCCGCCCCGGCCAGCACCGCGGTCTCGGCGAACCGGTCGTAGATCCCGGAGTTGCGCAGCGTCAATTCGCTGATCTCGGCCACCTCGCGGGCCAGTGCGCGCAATTCCCCGGTATCGGGAAGCGCTTGCAGGACAACACCTCCGGGGGTGACGGTGCCGCGCAACAACCGGTGGCCGGCCACGCGTCCGTTGATGCGCAACAGGCGCTCACGGATGCGCTGGGCATGGGCGTTGGCCAGCGCGAAACCCACATCGCTGGCCAGTGCGCCCAGATCGCCGGCGTGATTGTAGAGACGCTCGAGTTCGACCAGCACCGCGCGCAGCGCGTGCACGGGTTGCGGGACCTCGATTCCCAGCGCCTCCTCCACCGCAAGGCTGTACGCCAGGGCGTGCGCGACTGCGCTGTCGCCGCTGACACGTCCGGCCAGTTCGACGCCGGCGTCGACGGGCCGGCCCTCGAAGAGCTTTTCGATCCCCCGGTGTACGAACCACAGTCGCGCCTTGAGCCGCAGCACGGATTCACCGATCATGGAGAACCGGAAGTGGCCCGGCTCGATCAGGCCGGCATGTACGGGTCCGACCGGAATCTCGTACACCCCCGGCCCGTCGACGTCCACGAACGGAAACCCGCCTACCGTCGCGAACTCCGGTGGCCGTCCGGCGGCACGCCGCATCGGATGCCAGTCCTGCGGCCAGTGCGCGTGTTTGACCAGCCGTCGCGGCTGCGGATGTCCTTGGGGCACAACCCCGTACAGATCCATCATCTCCCGCTCGAAGCGGCCCGCCGGGATGGACAGGTGTCCCAGCGACGGCACCGACGGGTTGTTCTTACCGGTGGTCAGGGTGAGCTCGACCCGGCGGTCCGGCCGGGCGGCCAGCAACAGGTAGACCACGCGCAGGCAGTCGCCGTCGTCGTGGGCGGCCACCAGGGCCAGCCGAAACCCGTTGTCCAGCAACTCCCCTACGGCTTGCGCCAGTTCACCGGCAGGGACCTCGCGGCGCAGTCTCTGCGGCTGCATCAGCCCACACCGAACTGGCCGGCGGCCGTGGTGAACAGTCCGGTCAGCGGACCCGCGGTCACGCCCAGCGCCAGTGACACCAAGATCCCGGTGACCAGGGCGGCCGAAACCGTGGCGGGCACGGCGATCGGCGGCGCGCCCGGGTCCGGCGCGCCCAATAGGATGCGCTGAGCCTTGCCGATCAGCGCCGCGAATGCAACCACCATCAGCAGCAGCGCGACCCCGAGCACCCAGGACAGCCGCGCGTCGGCCAGCGACCGGGCGATGGATACCTCGCTGGCGAACATCGCGAACGGCGGCAATCCCAGCAGGGCGACGATTCCGACAGCGAACGCCAGACCGATCAGCCGGGACCGCGCCAGCACGGCACGGATGTCGTCGATGGCCGACGAGTCGTGCGCGGCCTGCAACTGCCCACCGGCCAGGAACAGCACCGTCTTACCGACGCCGTGGGCCAGCACGTGCAACAGCAGGGCGGCGATCGCCAGCTTGGTTCCCGCGGCGGCGGCCACCGCGATCAGCCCCATGTTCTCCATCGACGAATAGGCGAGCATGCGTTTGAGATCGGTTGCGACGGTGAGTAACAATGCGGCGATCAATACCGTGGCCAGCCCGACGGTCAACAGTCCGGCGCGCAGGAATCCCGGGCCCACCGCGGCGTCGACGATCGGCCGCAGCCGGATCAGCACCGAGAACGCCACCGAGAGCAGCACCCCGCTCATCAACGCCGATACCGGCGCTGGCGCCTGGCTGTGCGCGTCGGCCAGCCAGCCGTGGAACGGCACCAGCCCCACCTTGGCTCCGTACCCGATCAGCAGCAGACCGCCGGCCAGGCGGGTCACCGCCGGGTTGAGGTGTGCGCCGAGGGCAGCCAGGACGTCGAGGTTCAGCGCGCTCACCGCGTCGGCACCACTGTGCAGGGCGGCGAAGTACAGCAGCACCGTGCCGAGGAAAGCCACCGCGATTCCGACCGAGCAGATCACCACGTACTTCCAGGTGGCCTCCAGCGCCGTGGCGGTACGGCGATGCCCCACCAGAAACGCAGTGATCACCGTGGTTGCCTCGATCGCAACCCAGATCACGCCGATGTTGTTGGCCGACACCGCAACTGCCATGGCGGCCAGGAACGCCGGGACCAGGGTTCCGTAGCGTCGCGCGTCGCGGTGGTCGGTATGACCGTGGGCGAGTTCGGCGTCGATGTAGCCGATGCTCGCCCAAGTGGCCAGGGTGCCGACGACACCGATGACGATCAGCATGGTCAGCGACAACGCGTCGGTGCGCAGCACACCGCCGAGCGCGAGGTGCTGTCGGGCACCGGTCAGCACCGCCAGCGTCACAGCGCCGACCAGGATGACCACGGCGGACAGCATGGTCAGCACGGCGGTGACCCGCCGCCATCCGCCCACCAGCGCGATCAGCGCGGCGATCACGGGCGCCAGTATCGGCGCCAGAATCACGCCCGTCATCTAGTCTCGCAATCTCTGCAGCCGGTCCAGTTCGGCACCGCCGAAGGTGCGCCGCAGCCGGCCGGTCAACACCCCCAGCACGATCAGCGCGAACAGCACATCCAGCGAGGCGCCCAGTTCCACGATCAGTGGCACCCCGGCGGTGAGCAGGAACGCCGTCGCCGTGATTCCGTTGTCCAGCATCAGAAATCCCGCGGCCTGCGAGATGGCGTGCTGGCGGGTGACCATCACGAACAGAGCGATCAACACGACCGCGAATCCGGCCGGTGCGGTTGACACCGCCGCGTCGGGATACAGGTCGACCAGTGGCCGGGTGACGGCCAGCGCGATCACCGTCAGCACCGCCGCCATCAGCAGCGAGGCGGTGGTGTTCACCAACGGTGTCGCCTCACGCTGGTGATATTGCTCGGCGCCCAGTGCACGCGCCAGCAGCACCGGCAGCACCACCCCGCGCAGCGCGATCAGCGCCACCCCGACCGCGAGGAGCTCCCAATGATGCTGCCGCACAGCAAGAATTACCGGGATGGCGCCGAGCGCGACGCCCTGCAGCGCCAGCAGCCGCACGATGGAACGCAGGTCGCGTCGCCAGACGATCAACACCGCGGCCAGCACCAGCCCACCCGGTGCCAGGTCGAGCACCTCGACGAAAGTATCGGTCACGTCATCACCCCTGCGCCGCAAAGAAATTCGCCGAACAGACGGCCAACAGCGCCAACAGGAAGGAACCGGCCAGAAATTCAGGAACCCGGAACAGTCGCAGCTTTGCGATGAACACCTCCGCGCCGGCCAGCACCACCGCGGCGACGGCGACCTTCACGCTGATCGCCACGATGCCGATCCCGACTCCGAGCAGCGTCGGGTCTTCTCCGGCGATCCCCCACGGGATGAACAGATTCGCCAGCAGCGCTAGCAGCACGGTGAGCCGCATGCCGCCGGCCCACTCCACGAGAGCGAGCCTGGGCCCGGCGTATTCGAGCACCATAGCCTCGTGCACCATGGTGAGCTCCAGGTGGGTGGCCGGATTATCCACGGGCAGGCGTCCGGTCTCGGCGATGACGACGATCACCAGCGCGACGAACGCCAGGACGCCCGTCAACGACACCACCGTCCCGGGATTGCCCAGGGTGAAGCCGACGATCGCACCCAGATTGGCTGTATGAGCGGGGACGGATAACGCGAAAATGGCCAACAGGATCGTCGGCTCCACCAGCGCCGCGATAGTGAGCTCGCGGCTGGCGCCCATCCCACCGAAGGCGGTGCCGGTGTCGATTCCGGCCAGCGCCAGGGCGACGGTGCCCAGGAACAGCAACCCGACGACCGCGAACAGATCGGCGGCCGGGTCCAGCGGCGAACCCATCGCCACCAGCGGAACGATCGCAGCGATCAGCACGGTGGTGGCCGCCAACACCACTGGCGCGCAGGCGAAGACCCAGGTAGTGCCCTCGGGCGTGATCTGCTGTTTGCGCAACAGCTTGCGCAGGTCGCGCCAGGGCTGCAGAACGCCTGCGCCGCAACGACCTTCCGATCGCGCCCGGACCTGGCGCATCAATCCGAGCACCAGCGGCGCTCCGGCCAGCACGGCACCGATCTGTGCTGCACCGGCCGCCACGGACAGCGCGGTCACGGCGGTCAACGCGCCACCACCAGGATGACCAGCACGCCCAACGCGCCGTAGCCCAGGTAGCGGTGGACACTGCCGTTGTGGGCGCGCCGCACCGCCTCGGCGCACGCCGTGACGGCGGCCAACACCGGCGCGTACAGCCGGTCCTCGATGGCGTCGGAGATTCTGGCGCGGTAGGCGATGCGTTCGACGTGATAGCGGGTCTCTTCCAGGTGGGTCACTTCGATGCCCGTGTCGGGCCGCAGCACATCCTCGAAGACCCGCTGCAGGGGTTGGGCGAAAGCTGTTGCGGTGTATTGCATCCGGGGGCTCAACTGATCGGATCCGCAGGCCCACAACGGTGACTGCCGGGACTCGGGGCGGTGCCGCGATCCCCAGCGGGCCAGGCCCAGCACGATCAGTACCGCCGCGGCCAACGCGGCGGCGAGCAGGGTGGGCGCGATCGAACTGCCGAAGCCGGGCAGTCGCAGCACCACGCCCAGGCCGGTGAGGTCGGCGCGCCGGAAGGACGGGATGGTGTCCAGCACCGACTGCAGAGTGCCGGTGAGTATGAACGGCACGACGGCGACGGCGACACAACCGATCGCTGCGACGGCCATGCCGGCCAGCAAGCTGACTGGCGACTCGCATGCCTGCTCGGCGCCCGCCGACCGCGCCCTCGCCAGGAAGCCGGTGCCGAACGCCTTCACCATCGCGGCCACCCCCAGGCCGGCGGTCAGCGCAACCACGCCGATGCCGAGCGGTGTCACCAGGCCCAGGAAGGTGTGTTCGGGACGGGCGTGGATCAGCGATTGCACCAGCAGCCACTCGCTGGCGAATCCCGCACCCAGCGGCAGACCGGACGCGCCCAGCGCAGCCAGTGCGAAAAGCATTGTGGTGTAGGGCATCTTGCGGGCCAGGCCACCCAGTCGGTCCAGATCGCGCTGACCGGTCGCCACCAGGACCGACCCGGCGGCCATGAACCCGAGGCTCTTGAACGCGGCGTGCGCCACCAGGTGCAGCAACGCTGCCGTCATCGCGACAACGGCGGCAGCAGCTGCCCCGGACGCCGACAACAAGGTGGCCGCGCCCAATGCCAACACCACCAGACCCATGTTCTCGATCGTCGAATATCCAAGTAGGCGTTTGAGATCGGCGGCCACCGATGCCTGCAGCACCCCGTACAGCGCGGAGACGGCACCGACGGCGAGCAGCGTCGCACCCCACCACCGCGGCCCAGGACCAAGTAGCTGCACGTCGATCCGGATGATCCCGTAGATACCGAGGTTGACCATGGCGGCGCTCATCAATGCCGACACCGGACTCGGCGCCTCCGGGTGCGCGCGGGGCAACCAGGCATGCACCGGCAGCAGGCCGGCCTTGGAACCGAAACCCGCCAGCGTCAACAGAAACACCGCAGTTCGTGCCGCATCCGGCACCCCGGACATGTCGGCGAACCGCTCCGTACCGGCTGCCGCGCCCAACACCATCAGTCCGAGCAGCACCGCGGCGAAACCGAGTTGTGTCAGCACCACGTAATACACTGCGGCGGAGCGGACTTCGGCGCGCTGGTGATCGGTGGCGAGCAGGATCAGCGACGTGAGTGCCATCAGCTCCCAGGTCAGCAAGAAGGTGCTCACCGATCCCGCGGCAGGCACCAGCAGCATCGTCGCGACGAACAGCGGCAGCGTCACCTGTGCGACGCGACCGAGCCGCTCACGTCGCAGGTATCCGATGCTGTAGATGCCGACGCCGACAGCGACCGCGCCCGTCAGGGCCATGAAGTAGCCGCCCAACCGGCCGACGTCGAACTCCACGCCGCACAGCGGCAGCAGCCAGGGCACGCGCACCCGGGTCTGCCCGCCGGACAGCGCGGCCAGCCCCAGCACCACCCCGGTGGCACCGATTCCAGCCGTCGCCACACCACTGAGGGCCGCACCCGTCCCCGAGTGGGACAACGGTCGCGTCACCGCCCCGTCACCGACCGCAGGGCCGCGACCACCTGGTCCGGCGAAGGTGGGCAGCCGGGGATTTCGACGTCGACCGCGACCACCTCACCGACCGCACCGATCACCCCGTAGGCGTCGGCGAACACCCCCCGGTTGATGGCACAGTCGCCGCAGGCGATCACCACCCGCGGTTGCGGCGTGGCTGCCAAGGTATTGCGCAGCGGCTGGACCATGTTGCGCGTCACCACTCCGGTGACCAGCAGCGCGTCGGCGTGCCGCGGCGACGCCACCAACCGGGCGCCGAATCGCTCGGCGTCGTAGACCGGTCCGAACGCCCCGGCGATCTCCACCTCGCAGCCGTTGCAGGAACCGGCGTCGACGTGCCGGATCTGCAACGATCCAGCCACTCCGGCGGGTGGCGCCGCCGGTGTATCCGGCCGGGGGCCGGCGCATTCGGCGACCCGGCCCAGCCGAAATATCCTGCCCAGCCAGCTCATTCGCGCAAGTCCTCGAGCATGGCGACCTGGCCGCTGAGCAGCCCGGTCAGCACCCGTCTCGCGACGGCCATCAGCTCGGCGATCAGCGGCGAGGTGATCGAGTAGGTCACGCTGTTGCCCTCTTTGGCAGCGGTGACGACGCCCGCGCGGCGCAACACGGCAAGTTGCTGGGACAGGTTGGAGGCTTCCAGGCCGACCTCGGACAGCAGCTCGGCCACGGTGTGGTCGCGCTCGGAGAGCAGCTCCAGGATCCGGACCCGGGCGGGGTGACCCAGCGTCTTGAAGAACTCTGCCTTCAGCGTGTACAACGGCTGCGACACCAGACCTCGCTCGGAGTTTAACGATTTAACAATTGAAGAATTTATCATCCGTTAAGCAGGCCGGCACCCCGGGCGGGTATGACTCCGCACACACCTAGTCGGCGGGAATCTCCACGCGACGCAGCACGCCGTCGACGGCGTCGGCCGCTTCGATCTCCCCGCGGGTGACACCCAGCAGAAACAGCACGGTGTCCAGATAGGGATGGCTCAACGACGCGTCGGCGACTTCGCGGAGCGCCGGCTTGGCGTTGAACGCGATCCCCATTCCCGCCGCCGCCAACATGTCGATGTCGTTCGCGCCGTCGCCCACGGCGACGGTCTGCTCCATCGGCACGCCGTATTGCTGGGCGAATTCACGCAGTGCTTCGGCTTTGCCCGGCCGGTCCACGATCGTCCCCACCACTCGGCCGGTGAGCCTGCCGTCGACGATCTCCAGCTCGTTGGCTGCGACGTAGTCCAGTTTCAGTTCGGCGGCCAGCGGTTCGATGATGCGCCGGAAGCCACCCGAGACCACACCGCAGCGAAAACCCAGCCGCTGCAACGTGCGGATGGTCGTGCGTGCACCGGGCATCAGCTCCAACTGGCCGGCGACTTCCTCGATCACCGAGGCCGGCAGGCCCGCCAGGGTGGCTACCCGCTGCTCCAACGACTCGGCGAAGTCCAGTTCGCCGCGCATCGCCGCCTCGGTGATCGCCGCGACCTTGCCCAGCGCACCCGCTCGGGCCGCCAGCATCTCGATCACCTCGCCCTGGACCAGGGTGGAGTCGACGTCGAAGACGATGAGCCGCTTGGTGCGCCACGCCAGGCCGTAGTCCTCCACGGCCACGTCCACCCGCTCGTCGGCAGCCACCTCGGTCAGGGCCGTCTGCAGCGGGGCGAAGGCGCCGGGCGGCACCGATACCCGCAATTCCAGGCCGGTCACCGGATAGTCGGAGACGCCCCGAATGAAGTCGATGTTGACGCCCAGGGTGGCCGCCTCCCGGGCCACCGCACCGAAAGCTCCGGCGGTGATGGGGCGGCCCAGCACGAAAATGGTGTGGGTGGAGGGTTTGCTGATGATCGGTACGTCGTTGCTGCGTTCGACCGTGACGTCCAGTCCGACCCCGTGGATGGCGGCCTCGACGTCCTCGCGCAGTGCGGCGCCGTCGGCGACATCCTGCGCGCACGAGACCAGCACACCCAGCGTCAGCCGCCGCCGGATCACCACCTGTTCGACGTTGAGCAGTTCGACGCCGTGCTTGGACAGCACCTCGAAAAGTGCGGACGTCACACCGGGCTGGTCGACGCCCGTGACGGTGATCAGCACCGACACCTTGGGTGTGGAGATCACCCGGGACTGCCGCCGTTACTGCTCAGGGGTCGCACGGTCCGGTTCAGTCCGCGGACCGAATCCCTTGGGCGACTCACCGGCAGTCGCGTGGCGCCCGATGTGGGCCTCCTTGCGCATCCGCTCCACCATGTGTGGGTAGTGCAACTCGAACGCCGGACGCTCCGAACGGATGCGGGGCAGTTCGGTGAAGTTGTGCCGCGGCGGTGGGCAACTTGTCGCCCACTCCAGCGAGTTGCCGTAGCCCCACGGATCGTCGACGGTGACCACCTCGCCGTAACGCCAGCTCTTGAAGACGTTCCAGACGAACGGGAACATCGACGCCCCGAGGATGAATGCCCCGATGGTCGAGACGACGTTGTACGGCTGGAACCCGTCCGTGGCCAGGTAGTCGGCGTAGCGACGCGGCATGCCCATGTCGCCGACCCAGTGCTGTACCAGGAACGTGGTGTGGAAGCCGATGAACGTCAGCCAGAAGTGCACCTTGCCCAGCCGCTCGTCCAGCAGCCGCCCAGTCATCTTCGGGAACCAGAAGTAGATGCCCGCGTAGGTGGCGAACACGATGGTGCCGAACAGCACGTAGTGGAAGTGGGCGACGACGAAGTAGCTGTCGGTCACGTGGAAGTCCAGCGGCGGGCTGGCCAGCAGTACCCCGCTGAGCCCGCCCAGCAGGAACGTCACCATGAAGCCGACCGAGAACAGCATCGGCGTCTCGAAGGTCAACTGACCCTTCCACATCGTGCCGATCCAGTTGAAGAACTTGATCCCGGTGGGGACGGCGATCAGGAACGTCATGAAGGAGAAGAACGGCAGCAGCACCGCGCCGGTGGCGAACATGTGGTGCGCCCATACCGCAACCGACAGCGCTGCGATGGACAGGGTCGCGTAGACCAGCGTGGTGTAACCGAAGATCGGCTTGCGGGAGAACACCGGGAAGACTTCGGACACGATGCCGAAGAACGGCAGCGCGATGATGTACACCTCGGGGTGGCCGAAGAACCAGAACAGGTGCTGCCACAACAGCACGCCGCCGTTGGCCGGGTCGTAGATGTGGGCACCGAGGTGCCGGTCGGCGGCCAAGCCGAACAACGCGGCGGTCAGCAGCGGGAAGGCGATCAGCACCAGGATCGACGTAACCAGGATGTTCCACGTGAAGATCGGCATCCGGAACATCGTCATACCCGGTGCGCGCATGCAGACCACGGTGGTGATCATGTTGACCGCGCCGAGGATGGTGCCCAGACCGGCGACGGCCAGGCCCATGATCCACAGGTCGCCGCCCACGCCGGGCGAGTGGATCGCGTCGGTCAGCGGGGTGTAGGCGGTCCAGCCGAAGTCGGCGGCGCCGCCGGGAGTGATGAAGCCCGCCGTCGCGATCAGCGCGCCGAACAGGAACAACCAGAACGAGAAGGCGTTCAGCCGGGGGAACGCCACGTCGGGGGCACCGATCTGCAGCGGCAGCACCAGGTTGGCGAAGCCGAACACGATCGGGGTGGCATAGAACAGCAGCATGATCGTGCCGTGCATGGTGAACAGCTGGTTGAACTGCTCATTCGACAGGAACTGCAGGCCCGGCGCGGCCAACTCCGTGCGCATCAGCAGCGCCAGCAGCCCGCCGATCAGGAAGAACGCGAAGCACGTGACGCAGTACATGATGCCGATCAGCTTGTGATCGGTGGTGGTGATCAATTTGTAGACGAGGTTCCCCTTGGGACCCATCCGGGCCGGGTAGGGACGGACGGCCTCGAGTTCTGCCCGCGGGGGCGCTTCGGCTGTCAACAGCTCCTCCAAACATCCATCCGGACAGGGGCCCACAATCCGTACCGGGCCGCGATCCCCGGTACTTACGTGAATCTTAGCCCGCGATCAGGTTGGCGGAAGGTCTGGTCCTACAAACTGTCGTAATTGGTTCGCCGGCGCTCGGTCCACTACCCGGCTCGGCTGCTCTGAGCAGGCCGGATGTTAACGTCGAACATATGCAACCCGGCGGCTCGCGACCCTGCCTGGCCGTCGTGATCCTGGCCGCTGTCGTGCTGACCTGCGGCGGCTGCGGCGCTGATGATCCCTCTGCCGCGACCTCGCGATCCCTGGTCAACCCCACCACCCAGATCGCCGGCGCCGGTGTGCTGGGCAACGACCGCAAGCCCGACGAGTCGTGCGCGCGGGACGCGGCCGCACCCGATCCCGGACCCCCGATCCGCGCGGCGCGCAACGCCGCGGGCAGCACCCCGGATGAGGCCAAGGTGCCGGCGGACCCGCAGCGCATCGTGGTGCTCTCCGGTGATCAGCTCGACGCGTTGTGCGCGCTGGGCCTGCAATCACGGGTGGTCGGCGCCGCGTTGCCCGACGGGGTTCCGAACCAACCCGCCTACCTGGGCAAAGTGCTGCACGACGTGCCGGGGGTCGGACCCCGCAGTGCGCCCGACTTGAAGGCGATCGCCGCAGCGCACCCGGACCTGATCCTGGGCTCCGTCGCGCTGACGCCGGCGTTGTATCCGCAGTTGGCGGCGATCGCCCCGACGGTGTTCACCGGCGCACCCGGGGCGGCCTGGCTGGACAACCTGCGCGGGGTCGGCGCCGCGACTGCCCGCAGCGGCGCGGTGAACGCCTTGGTCGACGGCTTCACCCAGCGCGCCACCGACGTCGGCGTCAAGCACGACTCGGCCCACTATCAGGTGTCGGTGGTCCAACTGACCGCCACTACGCTGCGGGTCTACGGCGCCAGCAACTTCCCGGCCAGCGTGCTCGCCGCGGTCAAGGTGGACCGGCCCGGACCGCAGCGATTCACCGACAAGCCCTACCTGGAGTTCGGCGCCACCGACGCCGACCTGGCCAAAGATCCGGACCTGTCGGCCGCCGACGGTGACATCATCTATGTGTCGTTCGCGTCGCAGGAGGCCACCGACCGCGCCGCCAGCGTGCTGGACAGCGGTCCGTGGCGCAAGCTGGGCGCCAACCGCGACAACCGGGTCTTCGTCGTCAACGACGAGGTCTGGCAGACGGGCCAGGGCCTGATCGCCGCTCGGGGAATCGTGAGTGATCTGCGCTGGGTCAACGCCCCGATCAACTAATCGTCTCTGCGTTGACGCTGCGCCCACGGCGCAGAAATGCGGCGAAGCGTGTGACCTCACCGCAGAGCCAATGCGGGCCGATCGCGGTCTTCGCCCACCCAGCCCAGTTGGCCAAAAACCCTTACCTTAGCTAAGCTTTTCGGGAGAGACTCAGATCTGAAGAGGGATACCGCACATGAGCACTGTTTCCGCCTACGCCGCCACGTCGGCCACAGAACCACTGACCAAGACCACCATCGAACGCCGTGACCCGGGCCCGCATGACGTCGCGATCGACATCAAGTTCGCCGGCATCTGCCACTCCGACATCCACACCGTCAAGGCCGAATGGGGCGAACCCAACTACCCGGTGGTTCCTGGACACGAGATCGCCGGCGTGGTGACCGCCGTCGGCGACGAGGTGACCAAGCACAAGGTGGGCGACCATGTCGGCGTCGGCTGCATGGTCAACTCCTGCGGGCAGTGCAGCAGCTGTCAGGCCGGGCTCGAGCAGTACTGCAAGAAGGGCGCGACCTTCACCTACAACTCCATCGACAAGGACGGCACACCCACGCAGGGCGGTTACAGCCAGGCGGTGGTGGTCGACGAGAACTTCGTGGTCCGCATTCCCGACTCGCTCCCCCTGGACGCCGCGGCGCCGCTGTTGTGCGCGGGTGTCACGTTGTTCTCGCCGCTGCGGCACTGGAAGGCCGGCAAGGACACGCGTCTTGCCATCATCGGCCTGGGCGGCCTGGGCCACATGGGCGTCAAGCTGGGTGCGGCGATGGGCGCCGAGGTGACCGTGCTGTCGCAGTCACTGAAGAAGATGGAAGACGGATTGCGGCTGGGTGCGAGCAACTACCACGCCACCTCCGATCCGGCGACCTTCAAGAAGTTGCGCAGCAGCTTCGACCTGATCCTGAACACTGTCTCGGCGAACCTCAACCTGGGCCAGTACCTGAACCTGCTCGACGTGGACGGCACCATGGTGGAACTCGGCATCCCCGAGCACCCCATGGAGGTGCCGGCGTTCGGGCTGGCGTTGGCGCGGCGCAGCCTGTCCGGGTCCAACATCGGCGGTATCGCCGAGACCCAGGAGATGCTCGATTTCTGCGCCGAACACAACGTCACGCCCGAAATCGAGGTCATCGCACCGGATTACGTCAACGAAGCCTACGAGCGGGTGCTGGCCAGCGACGTACGCTACCGCTTCGTGATCGACATCTCACGCATGTGAGGCGGCCGCCTCGGCGGCTTCCCCGTATTCGTCACTGGCGTCGACCTCGCTGACGTCGACGCCGGCCAGCGGCCAACCGGCCGCAGCCAACCGGGCGGCCACTCGGGCGATGTTCTCAGGGCCGGCGTCGCGGTGGGTGGTCTCGGTGATGGATTCGGCGATCTCGGTGCGGTCGATCACGCCGTCGGCCAGGTACGGCGATCCGTCTGCGGTGATGTGGGCAACCACCTCGTTGAGTTGCTCCTCGGTCAGCGGGGTGCTGCGCAGCAGCGCGAACAGCGCGACGCGATCCGTCGCGGGAACCCCTTCGGGATAGCTGAGCTGCAACCACCGCAGCACAGCATTGAGGAAGCTGACCGGAGAGAACGTGGGTTTCGCCAGATTGTTCACGCCCACAGTCTCATGACGGCCCGCCGCCGGCGCCACCGGCGAGAGCACGCCCCGGCGACATTTCACGCGGCGTTCACGACCTGCACACCTGCGTTTCGCAGTCGCGGGCGCCCAGGAGTGCGGGCCGGAGCAAGATAGCGGACGTGAGTTGGACACGACGCGAAGGAAGGGCGCCGGCCGGCGCATCGCTGGCCGGTGAAGCGCTGCACGCGGCACTGGAAGACGCTGTGCGCGCACAGCATCCCCAGCTGACCGACGTCCGGTTGGAGCGAGCAACCGCGGCCGACGAGGATCCCACCTCGGGCAGCCGGTGGTACGTGGTCACCTACCTGGCCGACGACGGCCTGGGCAGCAGCACCCGCGGGGAATGAACCGGGCAGACACCGGGTTCGAGGAAATATGACGGCGACACCTAACACCGAGACCTTCGCGGCGGCCTGGCAGCGCTGGCACGACGAGCGGGAACGCTACTTCGCCGACCCGTTGGGCTGGGTGAGCCTCACCGGGTTGTATTGGCTCACCGGGGAATTCCAGGATGTCGCGGATCTCCCGGGTCGCTGGCAGGCCGACGCGGACGCGGTGTACGTGCAGGGCATCGACGGCGCCGATCGGCTCGAGCCTGTCGAGGGCGCACCGGGATTGCTCGTCGACGCCGGGGATCGGCGCATCGAAGTCATTCGCCGGACCGGTTCGGCCGCGTTGCGGGTGCACGACCCGAAGTCGCCGCACCTGCAGGCCTACACCGGCATCCCCACCTATGCGCCGGACGAAAGATGGTCAGTGTCAGGCACATTCACCCGGTACGAGCAACCTCGCACCGTGACGACCGGCGCCGTCGTCGAAGGACTCGAACACCGTCTCAATGCGGTGGGCGTCATCGACTTCGAACTCGGCGGCGTCGCTCAGCAACTCGTCGCGTTCGGCGCGGCCTCAGGAGCGCTGCAGGTGCTGTTCACCGATGCCACCAGCGGCGTGACCACATACCCGGGCGCCCGGTCGCTGTCGATCGCCGAACCGGCACCCGACGGCAAGGTGACACTCGACTTCAACCGGGCGGCGAACCTGCCCTGCTCCTTCACCGACTATGCGACGTGCCCGGTGGCACCGCCGCAGAACAGGCTCTCGGTGGCAGTCGAGGCGGGCGAGCAGAACCCGCGCTGAGCTACCTCAGAAGTCCCAGTCCTCGTCCTCGGTGACCACGGCCTTGCCGATCACGTAGCTCGACCCCGAGCCGGAGAAGAAGTGGTGGTTCTCGTCAGACACCTGGCCAGAGCGGCGCAACGGACTCTCACCTGCAAAAATACCCACCTCCTGACACCTGCCGATACCTGTAACTATCGGCAAAGTGTGGGCAAAATGTGGGCACGGATCGTCGGCCAGGAAGATCCACTCCGTCTTCCATGGGACAGTCACCGGATCCGAAGCTCAGTAAATATTTCCCTGGATACAGCAGACTCCAAAGCTACGGTTCTGAGACGAGATTTCCGTCTTGGCCAGATCCGGTCGAGGGGCGTTGGACGACTCTCGGGGTTGCCGAGCTGAGTGATCAGTAGGTGTGCGCCCGTTTGCCTGGCGCACCTGACGCAGGTCAAGTCCACGGACGTGGTGTACGACGTCGTTGTGTGATTCTTCGATGTGATGGTTCAGGCGGTCAGTGCCGCGG
>NZ_JBVAXK010000007.1:0-234242 GCF_055419285.1 Mycobacterium sp. IDUB_28
GTCGATGCCGCCGGGGGCAGGTTCGTGTTCTTGGATGCACCCACCGGCACCCACGTGCGCGTCGAACTACCCGTCAAGCCTTGACGGATTCACCGGTTGCGGCAGCGTGACCGGCCCGGTATCCGAAAACCATTGCCGGACCGATGGTTCCGCCCGCCCCGCCGTAGGCACGGCCGGTCGCACCGGCCATCGCGTTGCCCGCGGCGAACAAGCCCGGGATCGGGTGACCGCTGACATGCAGCACCCGGCCGTCGTGGTCGGTGCGTGGCCCACCCTTGGTGCCCATCGATCCGACGTGAATCGGCACCGCATAGAAGGGAGCGGTATCGATGGGGCCCAATGTTTTTCCGGCCAGGGTGGTGGCGCGCTCGTCGCCCCAGTAACCGTCGTAGGCGCTGGAGCCGCGGCCGAAATCGGGGTCGGCACCGGCCGCCACGTTGCGGTTCCATCGCGCGACGGTGGCGGTCAGCCCGCCGGCGTCGATACCGGTTTTGGCGCCCAGTTCGGTGAGGTCGGCCGACTCGCAGAACCAGCCGGGAACCGGTTCGCCCGGTGCGATACCCAGAAAACCGTAGCTGTTCAGATGAACTGAGTCGAAAACCATCCAGGCGCGGTCGTTGACATAACCTTTACCCGGCTGCAGGTAATGGAAGGCGCCGGCCATCGAGTTGTACTCGCCCGCCTCGTTGACGAACCGGCGGCCCGCCTGGTTGACGATGATGCTGCGCGGGCGCGTTCGCTCCAACCGCACACTGCGGCTGCGCTGTCGGCCGTCGATGGTGTCGTCCGGTATCCGGACGATCGGTACCCACCACGCCTCGCTCATGTTCGCCAGGTCCGCACCCAGTGCCATCGCCATCCGCAGGCCGTCCCCGGTGTTGTTCGGCGGTGACACGGCACCGTGCATCGGTCCGCGCAGAAAAGCCTGTGACAGCACCGGATCCCATTCGAAGCCGCCGGTGCCCAGGACGACGCCACGGCGGGCGCGGACGGCGATGCTCCCGTCGGCCCCGTCGATCCGGACACCGGCGATTCCGTCGGCGTCGAGCAACAGTTCGGTGGCCCGTGCGCCGGTGCGCGGGGTCACCCCGATGTCGAGCAGCCCCTGCAGGAGACCGGCGATCAGTGCCGTCCCGGCCACGCAGACCTCCCCCTGCGCGTCCACGTCGGCGTGCAGACGTGCCCGGGTTTCGGCATCGAACCCGACGTTGGACCAGTCGGCCGGAAACGCGGTGATCCGATCGGCCCAGTCGCCGATCCGGCTGAGGTCGAATGGCGCCGCACCCAGGGAACGGCCCCCGGTGGGCTGCCCGCCCGGCAATTCCGGTTGGTAGTCGGGAAAACCGGCGGCCACCTCGAAGCGCAGGCCACTGTGGGACTCGACGAAGTCCAGCATCGCCGGCCCGGTCTGGACGAATGTCTCCACCAGTTCGTCGTCCATCGAACCGAACGACTGCGCGCGCAGGTACTGCAACGCCGCGTCCGGCGTCAAATCCCGGTCGGGACAACGGTTGTGGGACGGAATCCAGGCGATGCCACCGGAGACCGCCGTTGTGCCGCCGACGGTCTGCGCCTTCTCGAAGACTTGCACCGTGGCCCCGGCGACGGCTGCCGCCAACGCGGCGGTGAGCCCGGCGGCGCCGCTGCCGAGCACGACGACATCGAATTCCTGGTCCCAGTTGTGTCCTGACATGCGTGGTGTCCCTTCAGCTCAGCAGCGCCGACAACTTCTCGGCGGCCCGAATGACGGCATCCCGGCCGCGCATCACCACGTCTTCCCGGTGGGAGATCAGGTTGATGCACGTTGGCGGTGACGCCGCGGGCCGAGGCACCGCGACCGCCAAGCCGTAGGTGTTGGGTTCGATTTCGCCGTGGGTGGTCACCCACCCGCGCTGGCGCGCGGCGGTCACCAGATCGCGCTCGCCCGGGCGCGGGGGCATGCTCGCGAGCAGCGCGATCCCGGCTGCGCCGCGGTCCAGCGGATATCGGCTGCCTTCGTGGAAGGCGAGTTGATAGGGGACCTGCGTCGGCACGATCACCGCGAGCGCGACCTGCTCGTCGGCCTCGGCGACCAGTAGCGACACCGTGGTGCCCAGCTCGTCGGCCAGGCCGCGCAGCGTCGGGAGGCACAGTTGGCGCACGTTGTGATCGAAGGACGCGCCGAGGGTGGCCAGGCCGGCGGCCGGCCGGTACCGGCCGTCTTCACCCTTGGTGACCAGCCGGAACTGCGCCAATGTGGCCAGCAGTCGATACGCGATGGTCCGGTGCACACCGACCTGGTCGGCGACCTCCTGCATGGTCAGACCTGCGGGGGAAGCCGCGACCATCTGCAGCGCGCAGAGTCCGCGTGCCAACGTCTGGGAACCCGTCACGGTCTTGACAGACCTCGATGGGAGAGCCAAGCTCTATAAATAACGCACATTAGTGTGCGATATTAGCACACCGGGATCGCCGAAAACGAGAGTGTCGTTTCCCGCAGAGACCGGACAGAGAGGAACCGTGACCGAGTTCGAAAGCGTCTGGAGCGACCTGCAGGGCGTGGCGTTCGAGCAGGGCTACCTGACTGCGGGCGCAGTGCGCACCCGTTATCTGCGGGCCGGGGACCGCAGCCGGCCGGTATTGGTGTTGCTGCATGGCTCGGGTGGTCACGCCGAGGCCTATGTCCGCAACCTTGCCGCGCATGCCGAGCATTTCTGGACCTGGTCCATCGACATGCTGGGGCACGGGTACACCGACAAGCCCGGACATCCGCTCGAGATCCGCCACTACGTCGAGCACCTGATGGCCGTCGTGCGGGCGATCGGCGCGGACCGGATCAAGCTCAGCGGCGAGTCACTCGGCGGCTGGGTGGCCGCACGGGCCGCCATCGACCATCCCGATGTCATCGACCGGCTGGTACTGAATACAGCGGGTGGCTCACAAGCGGACCCGGAGGTGATGAAGCGGATCATCACGCTGTCCATGGCCGCCGCCGAGGACCCGACCTGGGAGACCGTGCAGGCGCGCATCAAGTGGTTGATGGCCGACAAGTCCAGGGATTACGACGACTTGGTGGCCAGCAGGCAACGCATCTACCGGCAACCTGGCTTCGTCGCTGCGATGCGCGACATCATGGCGTTGCAGGATCCGGAGATCCGGGCTCGAAACCTGTTGGGGCCGGCCGAATACGGCGCCATCACGGCGCCGACGCTGGTGCTCTGGACCAGCGACGACCCCACCGCCGACGTGCCTGAGGGCCGGCGCATCGCGTCGATGATTCCCGGCGCGCGATTCGAAGTGATGCCGGGCTGCGGTCACTGGCCGCAGTACGAGGATGCCAAGACGTTCAACCAGTTGCACATCGACTTCCTGCTGGACCGCTGATGGTGGGTGCCGATGGAGTCGAGACCGTCGACGTTCTGATAGTCGGTGCCGGCCCGGTCGGTCTGACCCTGGCTAACATCCTTGGCCTGCAGGGTGTTCGCACCCTCGTTGTCGAGGAACGGTCGACACTGATCGACTATCCGCGCGGGGTGGGACTGGACGACGAGGCACTGCGCACCTTTCAGTCGATCGGTCTGGTGGACCGCGTGCTACCGCATACCGTGCCGAACCAGATCTTGCGCTTCTATGACGGCAAGCGTCGGGTGCTGGCCGAGATGGCGCCCCCGGATGCCCGATTCGGGTGGCCCAAACGCAACGGCTTCGTCCAGCCGCTCGTCGATGCCGAATTGCTGGGCGGTCTGGAACGATTCGACCAGGTGCAGGTGCGCTGGAATCATCCGATGATCTCCTGTGTTCAGGGCGACGACGGGGTGCGTGTCGAACTCGAAGGCCCTGCGGGATCTGTCGGCGTGCGAGCACGATACGTCGTCGGTTGTGACGGAGGCCGCAGCAGGACCCGCGGCACGATGGGTGTGTCCTTCGACGGCACCACCTCCCCGACCCGGTGGCTGGTGATCGACATCGCCAACGATCCCCTGGGTCACCCCAACAGTGAGGTGGGGGCGGACCCGGAACGCCCGTATGCGTCGATCTCGATCGCGCACGGAATCAGGCGGTTCGAGTTCATGATTCACGCCCACGAAACCGATGAGCAGGCAGAGGATCCGGCGTTTCTGCACCGGATGCTCGCCCGGATGGTGCCGCACCCGGACCGGGTCGAGGTGATACGCCGGCGCGTCTATACCCATCACTCCCGCATCGCCGGCGCCTTCCGGAGTGGCCGGCTGCTGCTTGCCGGGGACGCGGCGCACCTGATGCCGGTGTGGCAGGGGCAGGGTTACAACAGCGGCATCCGCGACGCGGCCAACCTGGGCTGGAAACTCGCCGCGGTGGTCAAGGGCCAGGCCGATCCGGCATTGTTGGACAGCTATGACGTGGAACGACGCAAGCACGCCCGGGCCATGATCGACCTGTCGACCATGGTCGGCCGGGTCATCTCGCCGACCAACCGGAAGGTCGCCGCCGCGCGCGACCTCCTGATCCGATCGGCATCGATAGTGCCCACCCTCAAGCGATACGTGCTCGAGATGCGCTTCAAACCGATGCCGCGGTACGAACAGGGCGCCGTTGTACACTCGAAACCAACTGATTCCCAGCATGATTCACCGGCCGGCACGCTGTTCATTCAGCCCCGGGTCGATACCCGCACGCAGCAGAATGTACTGCTCGACGAGGTGCTGGGCACCTGGTTCGCGGTGTTGTGCTGGAACAAAAATCCGCGCAAGATTCTCGGTGAACGAGCCTTCGCGGATTGGAAGGCGTTGGGCGCCCGGTTCGTTGCGCTGCGCCCGCTGACCCAACTGCACTGGCCCGGGCACGACGATCCAGACGTGGTGGTTGTGGGGGATCGGACAGGCGATCTGAAGGCTTGGTTCGATATGCACGCAGAGTCGGTGTTGTTTCTGCGTCCGGACCGATGCATCGCCGGAGCGTGCATAGCGCAACGCTCGCCGGAGTTAAGCGCAGCGATCGTAACCGCTCTCACCCTGACGCCAGGAGGGGGTGAAGTCGACAGTGCCACTGGCTCTTTGCTGTATGTCCCACAGCCCGCTGCTGAATCTACCGGGGCCGCCGCAGAATCTGCTTGACGAAGTCGAAGCCGCGATCGGGCAGGCGCGGGCTTTTGTGGCGGACTATGACCCCGAACTCGTCGTCATCTTTTCCCCCGACCACTACAACGGGTTCTTCTACAAAGTGATGCCGCCGTTCTGTATCGGTATGCAGGCCAACGGAATCGGTGACTACGGCACCCACGCCGGGCCGCTGGACGTCGCCCAGGACATAGCCGGGGAATGTGCCAAGGCCGTCCTCGGTGACGGAGTCGACATTGCGGTGTCCACCAGCATGGACGTGGATCACGGCACCGTTCAGCCGTTGGAGAAGTTGCTGGGGACCGCGACTGCCCGCCCGGTGATTCCGGTGTTCATCAACGCGATCGCGACGCCGCTGGGACCACTGCACCGCTGCCGCGCGCTGGGCACCGCTGTCGGCAAGTTCGTTGCCGCCCTCGACAAGCGGGTGCTGCTGATCGGGTCCGGGGGGCTCTCCCACAGCCCACCGGTACCGACGCTGGCGACCGCCGCGCCGGCGGTGCTGGAGCGGATCGTGCACGGCCGGCCCATGACCGCCGAACAACGGCAGGCCCGTCAGACCCAGGTCATCGAGGCCGCAAAGAATTTCGCCGGCGGAGACAGCAACCTGCAGCCTCTCAACCCGGCCTGGGATCACCGGTTCTTGGACATCATCGACAGCGGTCACCTCGCCGATCTCGACGGATGGTCGAACTCGTTCGTTACCCACGAGGGTGGCAGCTCCGCGCACGAAATCCGCACCTGGATAGCGGCATTCGCTGCGCTGGCTACCGTCGGGCCGTACCAGACCCCGCTCCGCTATTACAAGCAGGCCGCAGATCTGATTGCCGGTTTCGCGATCCGCACGGCGGTGCTCACATGACGGACGTGGCCTTCGACCAGGTGGTGGACGTGCTCGTAGTGGGCTCCGGCGGCGGCGGCATGACAGCCGCACTGACCGCGGACGCGTCCGGGCTCGACGTGCTGGTCGTCGAGAAGTCTCCGCAATTCGGCGGATCCACCGCGCTTTCCGGCGGTGGCATCTGGGTACCGGGGGCACCCGCCCAACGCCGGGCCGGCTACCTCCCGGATGCCGACGGCGTCGTCGACTACCTACGGCAGATCACCGACGGACTCGTCAGCGACGCACGGCTACGGCAATATGTCGAGTCGGGGCCGCTGATGCTGGAGTTCCTGGAGAAGCTCAGCCCGTGGCTCCAATTTGTCTGGAAGCCGGGCTATGCGGACTACTATCCGGAACTGCCGGGCGGATCCGAACTGGGCAGCACGATCAACGTCCCACCGATCGATCTGCGCGAACTCGGCGACGACGAGCAGCGCCTGCTGACCCCGCTCGCGTTGGCGCCCCGAGGAATCTGGCTGGGACCCAAGGAATTGCGATCCTTCTACCGGATCCGGCAGTCCTGGGCCGGCAAGGGCGTGCTGCTGAAACTGATCTCGCGAATGGCGCGGGCCCGGCTGCTCGGTGAGCGGATGGCCGCGATCGGACAGTCGCTGGCGGCGCGGCTGCGCTTGGCGATGAAGGACCGCGGCATCCCGCTCTGGTTGGACACGCCGATGACGGAATTGCTCACCGGCGCCGACGGTTCCGTCCTCGGAGCAGTGGTGCAGCGGGAAGGCCGCCAGTGGCGGATCGGCGCGCGGCGCGGGGTGGTCCTGGCCTCCGGCGGCTTCGACCACGACATGGCCTGGCGTAAAGAACACCAGCCGGTGATCGACCAGGACTGGAGCTTCGGCAACCCGGCTGCGATGGGCGACGGCATCCGAGCCGGCCAACAGGTGGGTGCGGCCGCCGACCTGCTGGACGAGGCATGGTGGTTCCCCGCCATCCAATGGCCGGACGGGCGAATGCAATTCATGCTCAACGAGCGGATGATGCCCGCACAGTTCATCGTCAACGGCGCGGGCAAACGGTTCATCAACGAGGCAGCCCCCTACATGGATTTCGGTCACGCCATGATCGAGGGCCAGAAGTCCGGTGTCACGCACATCCCGTGCTGGCTCGTCACCGATCACCGTTCGTTCAACCGCTATGTCGTCGGCGGGCACCTGCCGATTCCGAAAGTGCCCGGGGCTCCGGTACCCACCGGACGCAAGGTGCCGGCCGCCTGGCTGGAATCCGGTGTCGTCAAGGCCGCATCGACGTGGGAGGAACTCGCCGCCAAGATCAGCGTTCCGGCGCAGCAACTTCGAGCCACCGCCACCCGTTTCAACGAGTTGGCGCGGCGGGGACACGACGACGACTTCAACCGTGGCGACAGCGTCTACGACAATTACTACGGCGATCCAACGCTGCCCAACCCCAACCTGTATCCACTGGGCGATCCGCCGTACTACGCGTTCCGGATCGTGCTGGGGGACCTGGGCACGTCCGGAGGCCTGCGCACCGACGAGTTCGCCCGGGTGCTGCGGGAGGACGACACCGTGGTGCCCGGCCTCTACGCGGTGGGCAACACGTCCGCACCGGTGATGGGGCGCAGCTACGCCGGCGCAGGTGCGACCATCGGACCCGCCATGACATTCGGTTTCGTCGCGGCCAAACACATTGCCGCACACGCCCTTGATCCCATAGGAGGTAGCAAATGAAAATCTCATTGTTCTACGAGTTCGCCCTACCGCGGCCCTGGGTGCCTGACGACGAGCGCCAGATGCTGCAGGACTGCCTGGACGAAGTCGAGGCCGCCGACAAGGCCGGGTTCTCGACGGTCTGGCTGACCGAGCACCACTTCCTCGAGGAGTACTGCCATTCCACCGCGCCGGAGATGTTTCTGGCCGCGGCGAGTCAGCGCACCAAGGACATCCGCCTGGGATTCGGCATCATGCACCTGCCGCCGGCGGTGAACCACCCCGCCCGCGTCGCCGAACGCATCGCCACCCTGGACTTGATCTCCAACGGCCGAGTGGAATTCGGCACCGGCGAGTCCTCGTCGGTGGGTGAGCTCGGCGGATTCAACATCGATCCCGCCGACAAGCGGGGACAGTGGGAGGAAGCGCTCGAAGTCTCGATCCGCTGCATGGTGGAGGAACCCTTCTCGGGGTTCAAGGGCAACCACATCGAGATGCCGGCCCGCAATGTCATTCCCAAGCCACTGCAGAAGCCGCATCCGCCGGTCTGGGTGGCCTGCACTCGGCCGGCCAGCGTTCAAATGGCCGCCCAGAAGTGCATTGGCGCACTGAGTTTCGCCTACACCGGACCCGGACCACTCACCGAGCGGGTCAACGGCTACTACAAGGAGTTCGAGGAGAACGGGGTTCCAGTGACTCCGCAGATCAACCCCAACATCCTGGCCATCGGCGGTGATTTGTCGATGATGGTCGCCAAGACCGACGAGCAGGCCCTCGAACGCCTCGGTCAGGGTGGTGGATTCTTCTCGTTCGGCATCATGCACTACTACATGACCGGCGTGCACACCCCGGGTCGCACCGGGGTGTGGGAACGCTATCTCGAAGAGGTCGAGAAGGACCCGACGCTGGCGTACGGCCCCGGTCGTGGCGCGATCGGATCGCCCGCAACGGTGCGAGAGTTCCTGCGCGGCTACGAGGAGAGCGGTGTGGACGAGATCATCCTGCTGCTCAATCCGCGCAGCCACGAGGGGACCATGGAATCCATCGAACTGATGGGTAAAGAGGTACTGCCCGAATTCATCGAGCGGGATGCGAAGCAGGTGGCCGACAAAGCCGCCCGGCTGGCACCGGTCATCGAGAAGGTCGAGGCGCGCCGGCCGGAATCGACCATTCCCCCGTTCGACGAGCACTACTCTTTCGGTGGCCTGCCCACCGGGCGCGGCGGAAAGTTCACCGCCAGTGAGATTCCGGAGGCCATGGCCGAGATCAACGAAGGCCGCGTGCAGGCGGCGCAGCGGCTGAAGGAACAGGAAAAGGGCAAGAGCTGACCGTTGTCGCGAATCGACGAGCTGTGGCGCTACGACGGCCGCCGTGCGGTGGTGACGGGATGCGCGTCGGGCATCGGAGCACACCTGGTGCACCACCTCCACGAGCTGGGAGCCTCAGTGGTCGGACTCGACAAACGCCGACCGCCGGTGGAGCTCAGCGACTTTCATCACGTTGACCTGTCTGATCCGGCTTCGATCGACGGAGCTGTCGCTGCCATCGTCGGACCCGTCGACGTGCTGTTCAACGTCGCCGGTGTCTCGTCGGGTATCGGCGACCCGCAACTGGTCGTCACCATCAACTTCCTGGGACTGCGCCATCTCACCGAGGCGCTGATCCCCCGGATGACACCCGGTTCGTCGATCGTGAGCGTGTCGTCGTTGGCGGCATCGGGCTACCGGGAGCATCTGCGCGATGTCGCACCGCTGCTGCGCACCCCGACGATGCAGGAGGGCATCGAGTGGTGTCAGTCCCATCCGGACACGCTGGGAACCGGATACCAGCTGTCGAAGGAAGCCGTGATTCTCTATACGATGCGCACCGCGACCGACCTCGGTGCGCGCGGTATCCGGATCAACTGCACCGGACCGGGCGTCACTGAAACGCCGATTCTCGACCAGTTGCGCACCGCCTACGGCCCCGAATTCCTCGACGACATACCCAAGCCGCTGGGGCGGGTGGCTGATCCGATCGAACAAGCCGCAGTGCTGTTGTTCTTGAACAGCGGCGCCGCAAGCTATATTTCGGGCCAGGTCGTGTGGGTCGACGGCGGCAACGTCGGAGCTGCCATCGCCCGCGAACTCGAGGAAGGGCCGGCTTGATGGCTTCCATGACGGAATTTCGCCGGGTCGCAGCCGAACTCAGCAACTGGGGGCGGTGGGGCGACGATGACGAGTTGGGCACCTTGAACTTCATCACCGCAGCGAAGGTGCGCCAGTCCGCCGGGCTGGTCCGGCACGGCAAGGTGTTCCCGCTCGGTGTCGACTTCGGGTCTTCCGGACCGCAGGGTGCTTTCGGATTCCGGCACAACCCCGTTCACGTAATGACAGTGGACGGTGGGGACGCACATACCTTGGTGAAGTACGGGTCCGGGTGGCAGCAGAACCCGACCGCTGATCAATTGAGCAGCTACTTCTCCGACAATCCGTTTCGCTTCAACGACGACATGATCATCATGCCGTTGCAGGCGGCGACCCAGTGGGATGCGTTGTCACATGTGTACTACGACGACCGGTTGTACAACGGATTTCCGGCGGACTCGGTGACCAGTCTGGGTGCTTACCATTGCGGCATCGACAAAGTCGACGTCAAGGGGATCACGTCGCGTGGTGTGCTTCTGGACTTGGTACGGCATCGGGGCGCGGAGGTGTTTCTCGAGCACGGAAACCCGATCACCCCCGAAGAATTGGACGAGGTAGCCCGGGCGCAGGGCGTGACCATCGAGCGCGGGGACATAGTCCTGGTTCGAACCGGTTGGTGGGCAAGGTTTCTGATGACCGGTGATAAAGTCGAACGCTTTTCGGGACTGGACTGGCGGTGCGCCCAGTGGTTGCATGACAACGAGGTCGCCGCGGTGGCGGCTGACAATCTTCAGGTCGAGGATCCGGTGTCCGGCGTCGACGGCCTGTTCCTGCCCTTCCACCTGTTGTGCCTGCGCGACATGGGCCTGATGCTCGGCGAGTACTGGGACCTCACCGCGCTGGCCGCCGACTGCGCCACCGACGGTGTCTACGAGTTCCAACTCATCGCGCCTCCGCTGCGGGTCACCGGCGGCGTGGGCTCGCCGGTCAATCCGATCGCCATCAAATGACGGGCGTCCATCGCCGAACGCTCGAAATCGACGGGCTGGCCACGAGTTATCTCGAAGCCGGGCACGGTGATGCGGTGGTGCTGCTGCACGGTGGTGAGTTCGGTGCCAGTGCAGAACTCGGCTGGGAGCACACCATCGGCGAGTTGGCGAAGCACTTCCGGGTGCTGGCCCCCGATCAACTCGGATTCGGCGGATCGGCCAAGGTCATCGACTTCGTCAACAGCCGGGCGATGCGTATCCGGCATGTGGCCCGGTTCTGTCAGGTGCTCGGTGTCGAGGCGGCGCATTTCGCCGGAAACTCGATGGGCGCCATCAATCTACTCACCGACATGACTTCGGATGCCCCGCTGCTGCCGGTGCGTAGTGTTGCGATCATCTGCGGTGGTGGGGAGATCCAGCAGAATCGCTACTTCGACGCCCTGCAGCAGTACGACGCGACCTTGCCGGCTATGCGCAACATCGTCGAGGCTCTCTTCTTCGACCCGAGCTATCCGGCCGACGAGGATTACGTGTGGCGCCGCTATGAGTCGAGCACAGCGCCCGGCGCGTGGGAAGCGGTGGCTGCGGCCCGCTTTCGCCGCCCCAATGCCGCGTCACCGGCCACGCCGTCGAGCGCGCGGGCGTACCAACGTATCCACGTGCCGACACTGGTCGTCGAGGGCGGCGGCGACAAGCTGCTCCCGCCGGGGTGGGCGGCGCAGATCGCCGAGCAGATAGCCGGTGGCCGTTCGGTGGTGGTCGATGGTGCCGGCCATTGTCCGCAGATCGAGCAGTCGGCGGCGGTCAACGAATTGTTGTTGGACCTTTTCGGCCGCTAGCCTGGACGGCGTCAGATCAGGTAATCCAGCCGCGTCATCATTCCTGCGTGTTGATGATATGTGTTGTGACAGTGCATCACCCACGTCCCGGGGTTATTGGCGATCAGGACGGCACGCATCTTCTGCTTCGGCAGCACGATGACGGTGTCTTTGCGAGCGCCGAGGGAGCCGTCTGATTTGACCACCTGGAATGTGTGGCCGTGCAGATGAATCGGGTGGTACATCATGGTGGGGTTGTCGAACACCAGGGTCGGCCGCTGGCCTTCTCGGATGTGCAGCGGTTTCGTCCTGCTGTACGGCTCGCCGTTGATCGTCCAGTCATACTTGGCCATCGTGCCGCCGAGTACGACCGGCAGTTCGAGGCCGGGGTCCGGTCGCCCGAGGTTGACCGATGTTGTGGCGGTGAACTTCTCGATGGTGCCGACACGGCGGGTGAGTTCCGCGGGCCGGAACCGGGGGTCGGGTGGACTGCCCATCCCGGTGGACAACAATGCCCGGGTGACGGCGTTCTTCCCCTCGGCGGCTGCGACGAGCGGGAAGACGCCGTCGGCCGCGGTCACGTAGACGTCGTAGCGCTCGGCCATGCCGATCAGCAACGCGTCGACCTGGGTGGGGATCACCGGGTAGCCGTCCGTGTGGGTGACCGTCATGGGGTGGCCCGCCAATGCGACCCGGAACGTGGTGTCCGAGGCGGTGTTGATGAGCCGGATTCGGATTCGTTGGCGGGGTTTGGCATTGAATGTTGTTGCGGCGTCCGAAATTCGTCCGTTGACCAGGTAGTAGGGGTAGGCGATGTCGCCGGCATCGCCGCCGAGTAAGTCGCTGGTGCCGACCTCACCTGCCGTTCCTTCCGGCATCCCTGGCATACCGGGCATCCCGCTGGTCGGGCTGGGCGGAGCCGAAGAGGCCGTCGTGGTCGACGTGGTCGTGGGTAGCGGTGGCGGGCTGGGTTGTCTGTTCGGGTCGGTCAGGGCTTCGTAGAGCTGCTGCGGTGACTTACCGACACCGTCGGTCCAATCATCGAGCACCACAATCCATTCCGCATCGTAGTGGCCCATTTCGGTCGGATCGTCGACGATGAACGGCAGGTAGAGACCTTTGTCGGCATCGAGACCGGTATGGGGGTGAGCCCAGTACGTTCCCGAATCCGGGACGGAGAACCGGTAGGTGAAGTTCTGGCCGGCAGGGATGTTCGGTGTCGCGGGTTCGGCGCCGTCCATGTCGTTGCGTATCGCCACGCCGTGCCAATGGACCGACGTGGGATGGTCGAGTCTGTTGGACACTGAGACGACGATCTCGTCGCCGATGGTGGACCGGATCAGCGGGCCCGGGATGCTGGCGCCGTAGGCGAACGTGTCGACGATCTTGCCGCCGATGTCGACCTTGGTCGCTTGCGGCGTGAGACTTGCTGTCACCGTGCGACCGCTGTGCGGACGGGTTGCTTCGGCCGCGGCGATGGCCCCGGACATCGTCGGCTTGGTGGTTACCGACCGTTCGCACGCGACGAGCGCCGCACCGCCGGCGATACCTGCGGCGATGAAGCCGCGTCTGTTGAACCTGGCCGTTTCGAAGGGGTTGCCGCTGGTCGGTTGTCCCGGCATTGACAGCTCCTCATACGCGTTCATGGATGCCTGATGCTGGAATGCGCCTCCTACCCTGCTCAGCCGCGGCTGTTCCCGCAACCTCTGCACTGAACCTGCTGTGCGAGCCGGTGCGGGTCCAGCTTCACGTCGGTAACTCGAGGGGGCGCAGTGATGTCTTGGGAAATGTGCTGGCGCATCTGCTGTCACGTGCCGGTCGGGGTGGGGCGGCTGCTTATCTGTTAGACGCATTCCGGTGCCGTTCGGTTCCATCTATCTTGAGTGAATTATGTTCTGGCGCAACCGTTTATCGCTCATCTGGTTGTCGGTGGTGGTTCGTAGAATCATTGGCATGGCAACCAGTTCGCGCGATGAGATCGTGGCGGTCTTCGACGCGCTCGATGCTGGGTTGGATCGGTTGTGTGGGTTGTCGTTTGAGGTGTTGACCACCCCGGAGCGGTTGCGGGCCTTGCAGCGACTGGAACGGATGGCGCGCCGGTTGCGGGTCCCGCAGCACCCGTTGATCAATCAGCTCGCCGCCCAGGCCGACAAAACCGAGTTGGGGGGCACGTTGTGTGAGGCGCTGGCCACCCGGTTGTGCATCACCAAACCCTGCGCCGCCCGCCGCATCGCCGAGGCCGTCGATCTGGGTCCGCGCCGGGCGTTGACCGGCCAACCGTTGGAGCCGGTGCTGTGCGCGACCGCAGCCGGCCAGCGCGCCGGGCGCATCGGCGACGGGCAGATCACCGTGATCCGCGACTTCTTCAAACATCTACCCGCGGCGGTCGATGCGTTGACCCGCGAGGCCGCCGAAGCGGATCTGGCCGACAAAGCCGCCTGGCAGCGCCCCGATGAGCTGGCCGGCTACGCCCAGCACATGATGAACTGCCTGCACCCTGACGGGGACTTCTCCGATGAGGAACGCACCCGATCGCGCGGGATCACCCTGGGTGCCCAGCAGCGTGACGGCATGTCGACGATCAGCGGGCTGATCACCCCCGAACTACGCGCAGCGATCGAAGCGCTGTGGTCCAAACTGGCCGCCCCGGGCATGGCCAACCCCGCCGACGACGCCCCGGTCATCGACGGCGAACCCGACCCCGAGGTCGCCGGTGGGGATCGGCGCAGCACCGCCCAGCGTCAGCACGACGCGACGCTGGCCGCCCTGCGGGCGCTGTTCGCCTCCGGGGACCTGGGCACCCACCGCGGGCTGCCGGTCACCATCATCGTCACCACCACCCTGCAAGACCTCGAAGCCGGTACCGGCACCGGGCGCACCAGCGGCGGAACCCTGCTGCCGATCTCCGATGTCATCCGCATGGCCAGCCACGCCCACCACTATCTGGCGCTGTTCGATCACGCCAAACCGCTGGCGCTGTACCACACCCAACGCCTGGCCTCACCGGCCCAACGCATCATGCTGCACGCCAAAGACCGCGGCTGCACCAAACCCGGCTGCGACGCCCCCGCCTACCACAGCGAAGTCCACCACGTCACCGCCTGGACCAAAACCCGACGCACCGACATCACCGACCTCACCCTGGCCTGCGGCACCCACAACCGCCTGGCCGAACACGGCTGGACCACCCGCACCAACACCCACGGCCACACCGAATGGCTCCCCCCACCCCACCAAGACCACGGCCAACCCAGAACCAACACCTACCACCACCCCGAAAAACTCCTCAACCCCGAACACGACGACGAACCGTAGCGCCGCCGGTGAAAAGCGTGTGCCACCAGCAGATTAACTGCGCTGTCCGCTGAGGACGCCATCAGTTACGCACTGCGCGGAAGGGGCGAACGCAAGCGGCTTTCGAGCGGTTGGGCGGCGCTGACCCCGACCGAACTAGATGTGGCCCGTCTTGTCAGCGATGGACTGGCCAATAAGGACATCGCTGCGCGCATGTTCATCTCCCGCGTGCAATTGGCGCAAGAAGCCGTGCGTCAGAACGCTATTCCGGGAAAGCATCGTTGACCGGACTATCGGTCCGCGTTGCCGTCAGCCGTTCGGCCGGGTATTCGTCGCCGACAGCGGCTCTTAAATCAACTGCTTGACTTAATACCTGTATCGCCGATTAACTCGACGGGTGACCAACGAACTGACGGATAAGGTTGCCGTCATCACCGGCGGTGCTTCAGGCATCGGACGCGGGCTCGTGGAGCGGTTTGTCGCCGAGGGCGCGCGGGTGGTGATGGCCGACATCGACACTGCTAACGGCGAGGCCCTGGCCAAGGCGCTTGGACCGAACGCCCTGTTCCACCGCACCGACGTGTCGGACCCCGAACAGATCGGCGCGCTGGTGGCGGCGACGGTCGACAAATTCGGTGGGCTGCATGTCATGGTGAACAACGCCGGGATCTCCAGCCCGCTGGGCCGTCTGCTGGACGACGACTTCTCGAACTTCCACCGCGTGATGGCGGTCAACGTGCTGGGGGTGATGGTCGGCACCCGAGACGCTGCCCGGCACATGGCCGCCCATGGCGGTGGCTCCATCATCAACATCAGCTCGATCGGGGGGATCCTCGCCGGTGGTGGCGTCGCGACCTACCGGGCGTCCAAGGCGGCGGTAATTCAATTCACCAAATCCGCGGCAATCGAGTTGGCATACCACGAGATTCGCGTCAACGCGATTGCGCCCGGCAACATCCCGACCCCGATCCTGGCGTCGTCCGCCGCCGGTATGGACCCGGCGGAATTGGAGCGGTTCGAGGCGAACATCCGACAGACGATGCGCGACGACCGGCCGCTGAAGCGGGAGGGCACACCCGATGACGTCGCCGAGGCGGCGCTGTACTTCGCCACTGAGCGGTCGCGCTACGTCACAGGGACGGTGCTGCCCGTGGACGGTGGAACGGTGGCCGGCAAGGTGATGCGGTCACGGAAGCGCGAAACATAAGCGCGGGACGCAACGACATGCTGCGCACCGTGTTCCGCATCGCCCTCGGTGCCTTCCTGATCTTCGCCGGCGTCGGCCACCTCAGCTTCGCCCGGACCACGTTCTACGCACAGGTTCCGCCGTGGCTGCCGGTGAGCGCCGATTTCGTCGTCATCGCCTCGGGTGTCGTCGAGCTAGCGCTGGGAGCCGCCCTGCTGGGACCCACCCGGTGGCGGGTGCCGGTCGGGTGGCTGGTTGCGCTTTTCTTCGTGCTGGTCTTTCCGGGCAATATCTCCCAGTTCGTCACGCACACGGACGCATTCGGGCTCGATTCCGACCTGGCCCGTGGCGTCCGGCTGCTGTTGCAGCCGCTCCTGGTGATCTGGGCTCTATGGTGCACCGGCGCGTGGACGGCGTGGCGGAACCGCAGATCCCAGGGCGGCTAGCAACCCGTTACCTCTTCTTGGCCGGCGGGATCGCCGACGCCATCACCTTCGGCGCCCGGTCCCACACCCGGTGCATCCCGAGGGCTGCCAGCAGTGCCGCGGTAGCTTTCTTGTCGACGTCGTCGGAGACCAGCACCCCGGGGTCGTCGGCAGAGATGCCGGCCTGCTGCAGCACGGCAACCCCGTCGCCCCAGGCCGCCACCGGCTTGCAGTGCCGGAATGCCTCCTGCAGCAGAGTCACCAGCTTGATATCCCCGCTGGGCGTGGTTCCGGCGGCGACGATCACGGCGTCGAATTCGATGGACCGAGCGGTCAGTAAGGTGCGTTCCACGATCTCAATCCGTCTGCCCGACTTCAGTTTTCCGCCTACCGGTGCGGTGAGCAGCGGGACGGCGCCTGCGGCCAGCACAGCCTTCACCAATTTCGAGACGCCCGCGAGGTCCGACCCCGCGTCGGCGATGATGCCGACCTTGCGGCCGTCGACCGGTCCGGGCTCGGTGTACACCTGGGACAATGCCGCTGAGGTGGTGACGTCCTTCGGCGGATTACCTTTCGGCGCAGGCAATCCCAGCCCGGCAGCGACCTGCTCGCACAGGTCGGTGTCGACGTTGGCGAGCACCTGCAGTTCGCGTTCTTTGATCTCCTGCTCGTAGCACTTGCCGAGTTCGAAGGTGAACGCCTCGATGACGTGCAGTTGTTCGACGCGGCTGAGGCTGCGGTAGAAGATCGCGGCCTGGCTGAAGTGATCGTCGAACGAGGCGGGGTTCTCCCGGACGGTCGGGCCCTGGACCGCCCGCGGCGTCTGCACGTAGCCACCGTCGTCGACACCGGCCACCTCGGGTTCACCGTCGTCAATGCTGTTGGGACGGTACGGGGCCAGCCCTTCGTGGATTGCCGTCTGATGCATGCCGTCGCGCAGCATGTCGTTGACCGGGCAGTGCGGTCGGTTGATCGGCAACTGCGTGAAGTTAGGCCCGCCCAGCCGGGTCAGCTGGGTGTCGAGGTAGGAGAACAACCGAGCCTGCATCAGTGGATCGTTGGTCGGCTCGATACCGGGAACCAGGTTGCCGGTGTGAAATGCGACCTGTTCGGTTTCGGCGAAATAGTTGGTGGGATTGCGATTCAGCGTGAGCTTGCCGATCAGGGTGACCGGAACCAGTTCCTCCGGAACGAGTTTCGTCGGATCGAGCAGATCGATTCCTTCGTAAGTATCGGTGCCGTCGTCCGGCATCACCTGAATGCCGAGTTCGTATTCGAGGAAAGCGCCGGCGTCGATCGCATCGGCCATGTCGCGGCGGTGGAAGTCCGGATCGCATCCGGCGGCGATCTGCGCTTCCTCCCACACCAGCGAATGCACGCCGGCCGCCGGCTTCCAGTGGAACTTGACCAGACTGGTCTTGCCCTTCCGGTTCACCAACCGGAAGGTGTGCACGCCGAATCCCTCCATGGTGCGGTACGAGCGCGGGATACCGCGGTCACTCATGTTCCAGAACACGTGATGGGTGGCCTCGGTGTGCAGCGACACGAAATCCCAGAAGGTGTCATGGGCGGATTGCGCCTGCGGGATCTCCCGGTCCGGGTGGGGCTTTGCGGCGTGCACGACGTCGGGGAATTTGATGCCGTCCTGGATGAAGAACACGGGAATGTTGTTGCCTACCAAGTCGAAGTTGCCTTCGTCGGTGTAGAACTTCACCGCGAAACCGCGGGTGTCCCGCACCGTGTCGGCCGATCCGCGCGAGCCGAGAACCGTGGAGAAACGGCAGAAGACGTCAGTTTTCCGGCCTTTGCGGGCCAGGAAGCCGGCTCGGGTGTAGTCCGAGGCATTGCCGTAGGCCTCGAAGACGCCGTGCGCTGCGGCGCCCCGGGCGTGCACCACACGCTCTGGAATGCGCTCGTGGTCGAAATGGGTGATCTTTTCCCGGAGATGGAAGTCTTCGAGCAGGCTGGGCCCGCGGTTACCGGCTTTGAGCGAGTGATCGGTGTCGGGCAGGCGCACACCTTGTGCGGTGGTGAGGAACTTGCCCTGCTGGGAACGCGGGTCGGCCTCGAGGTCGTCGCCGTTGCTGGCGCCGGTCGGGCTGGTGCGGCGCGGGGTGGATTGGGAGGGCTTGCGGGCGGGGGGCATCTCGAACTCCTGGGCTGTTTGTTGTTATAGGCGCGGGTTGCCGGTTTTATTGCGCTGAAACGCTGTGATTGCCCGGCGGTGCGCGGACGGCTGCGGTTCGTACCGGGCATCCGTCGTCCTGGCGGACGATAAGGCCTTGTCCCTCAAACGCGGACAGCCAGCCCTCCATCGGCCACCATCCCCAGCGCTGGTGGAAAATCGCCGCATTGCGCAGGATGTCGTCGAGGTGATCCACGGGCGGATCGGCCACGGGGTGGTACTGGTGAAACGCGTGTGCCCCGCCCACCCAACGCATCGGCACTCCACGGGCTGCAGCGCATTGAGCAAAGTCGGTGTCCTCACCACCGTAGCCGCGGTACCTGGCGCAGAACCCCCCGATTTCCTGCCAGACACCGCAGTTCACCGCGAAGGACAACGACCAGAACAACGAGTAGTCCACAGTGTCGAGGACGGTGCCGTCCTCGGGCGCCGGTCGGGCCGGATGCGGATCTGGGTGCGCGCACAGTTGTGCGATGACGTAGCCACCTGGCCCCGGGGGCTGCAGGTATGTGACGGGTCCGCACAGGAGTGCGGAGGCGTGCTCCGGCCGGCGTGCGACGTCCAGGTAGCGCTCGATCAGCGTGGCGCCCGGGATGCAGTCGACGTCAAGAAAGATCAGCAGCTCGGCACCGTGTTCCTGCGCGGTCTGCGCGCCGAGATTGCGTGCCGATCCGATCGGCAGCGGCGGCGGTGCCGGACAGTCGACGACGATCGCCGGCGCGCCTGCCGCAGCTACGGTTTCGGCGACGGCGGGATCGCCGAGCGCGACGACGACGTGGGTGTCCGGCATCAGGGTGCTGCGAGCTAATCCCTCCAGTTGCCGCTGCAGGTGCGCGCCCCGGCCGTGCACGGTGGTGATGACAGCGGTCCTCATGCTGCGCTCGGGCTGCATCGTTGCGCGGTGGCTTCGATGGCGGTGGCGGCACGCGCGGCGGCACCCTCGACTTGCCAGCGGCGCCAGCGGTCCGGGTCGCTCGAAGAGGCGTGCGCCAGTAGCGCGGGCCAGGCTCGTGCATTGGGCGAGCTCTTGGCGACCACCGCGAGTCGATGCCGCTTGAGCACATTCGCGGTGGCTTTCTGCTCGTCGAAGGGCCGCGGCTCGGGGACGACGACTGCTGGTCGTCGTGCGGCGGCGACGTCGGCCACCGACCCTTGACCCGCGTGCGTCACGACCACATCCGCGGCACAGATCTGCGGCCACGGATCTGCGATCCAGGAACCGCTACCGCCGCCCAGCGCGGTCCAGGTGAAGCCGGGATAGGTTGCCGCGCAATCCTCTAACGCCGCACCGAACGTGCCGTCGGCTCCGCCGAGGACCAGCACCCGCATGCCCTCCGGTGATGTCGCCGTGCGTACCCGCCCGCCGGAAGTGCAGTCAGAGCGGTCCTCGAATCGACTGATGCCGCCGACGTAACTGGTCTTGTCCTCGTAAGGCCGCAACCAGGACGGCACGCACAGGTCTCGCGGCCACGCCGCCACGATGTGATCGGCGAGCCGGTGCACCAGCAGATGTGGGGCGTCAACACGCTTGCCGGGCAACGCCATCACGATCACCGGCACGCCGAGCAGCCGAACGAAGGTCGCCACTTCGACCGACACGTCGACGACGACGGCCGCCGGTTGCGCTCGCCCGACCCAGCTCGCGATCTCGTGCATCCGCGCAGTGAACCCGGGGTCGTGATAGGGCGCCCAGTGCAGGGCGCCGTGCGCAGTGGGCTCGCCAACCGCGACCGCCGCGTCGTCACGCGACAATCTCATGATCGCCGAAAAGGGGTGTGGCTGAGCGATATCCAGCGATGTCAGCGCCGTCACCGGATACTGCATTCGGGCGCAGATACTGGCCGCCCGCGCCAGATGTCCGAAACCTTGGTGGTGGATGTAGTAGCCGATCATCGGACCTACCCGTCGAGTCATCGATCATGTGGCGGTACACGTCGCAGTAGGCGCTGACCATCGCCTTCGACGAGCAGCGGCGAACAGCGTGATCGCGTACCTGTTTTCGGGGGAGCCGGACCGCCGCTGCGACGGCGTCCGCCATCGCCGGCACGTCATCGGCGGCGACCAACCGGCCGACGTTGTCGTCGACGAGTTCGGGAATGCCGCCGCGGGCGAACGCCACGACCGGGGTGCCGCACGCCATCGCTTCGGCGACGACCAGACCATACGGTTCGTCCCAGGCCGGGGTGACCAGCGCCGCGGCGGCCGCGCCCACCAGATCGGCCAACTGGTCGTGGTCGAGATGGCCGGCGTAGCGAACGCCGTCGTCCAATTCCGGAGCCACGCGTTCGGTGAAATACCGCGGGTCGCTGATGGGACCCGCCAGCGTCAGCCGCCGCCCGCTCCGGCGGGCGGCGGCAATCGCGAGATGTGGCGCTTTTTCCGGGGTTATCCGGCCGAACCACACCAGGTCCGGCCCACCGGCACCGAGCGGCCATTGTGCGGTGTCGATTCCGTTGGGCACCACGGTGACCCGGCCGATCGTGTGTCGCCACGACGCAGCGGTGTGGTGTGACACGGCGGCGAAGCGGCCGCAGTCACCGTTGGCGGCGTCGATCGCCGACTCCAGCCACGGCGTCGGCGGCGTATGGACGGTGGTCAGCATCGGCGCCGGCAGCATCGAGGCCATCGCGACCGGGAGGTAATGCAGGCTGTGGTTGTGGATCACGTCGAACTCGTCCTTGCCGGGCCCGGCCAGCCACATCATCAGCGACAGATAGGCGTGGTGGTCGGCCATGAACGCCGGAGCCGGCATCGAGACATCACCGCGGGCCGCCTCGGACAAACCCAGCGGACGCAGATCCAGAGAGCGGCATTGCAATGCGGTGTCCGAACCCGGCGCGGCGAACAGCGAGACCCGGCAGCCGCCGGCAGCCAGGCCGCGTGCCAGCTGGAAAACATGTGCCTCCAGCCCGCCGGCAAAGGGCTGGCGGATCGGGAACCGGTTGGATGCGATCAGCGCGACATGCAACGGTGCGGTCATGCCAGCACGCTCTGGTAGATGTCTTGGTGGGCTTCGGCGAGTTGACGACGTTCGGCACGGCGCTGCGCCCAAGTCGCGCGCGGAGCGGGTTCACCGGCTGCCCAGCGCAGGTAGGCATCGTTGATCGCCCGGTCGAGGGACGATTCGTCGAAGGTGTGCTCGTCGAACTCGAACACGCCACACGGTCGCTGCTGGTGATAGAACCCGCAACTGGGCGCCACGACGGCGGTGCCCAGATCAAAGCATGCCTCCAGCCACCCCGAATGGGTGCCGAACCGGTACGGCAGCACCGAGACCGCAAGGGAGGCAAGGTATTCCCAGAGTTCGTCGTCGGAGAAGTACGGGTGCACCCGCACGTCCAGTTGCGCATGGCCGCGATAGTCCAGCAGGGCAAACCCGATCTCCGGTGCGAACCAGTGGTTGGCCGGATCGAAGATCTCGTCGTGCACGTTGATCTGCAATACCGCGTCGGGGAAAGCCGGCACGATCTCGGCAAGGGCGGCTATCACCGGCAGTGGATCCATATTGGCGCGCACACTCTTGACGTGCACGCCGACCACGAACCTGTCGCGAGGTGTGCGGGGATGATCGATGCGTCGCCGATCCAGCACATGCGGATGCGGCAATACCCGCGCGTGCCGCTGCCACCGTTGCCGGATCAGTTCTGCCGCACCGGGAGTCAGTGTGATCAACTCGTCGGCGGCCGCGATCAGCACATCCTGCTGCTCGGCGTGGGCGCCCGGTTCGGGGTGGTGGGGGTTACGCAGATCGTGCACGGTGTACACCAGCGGCTTGTGCCGCATCTGCAGTTCCCGGACCACGTCGTTCAGCACCTCAGGCCCAATCGCGTCGAAGCCGAAATGGACATGGAACACGTCGAACAGTTCGTGGTGACCACTGACCCACCCGCGTTCGAGCATCAGCGGCGGCCACCAGCCGCCGGGCACCGTGCAACCGTCAGCTGGTACCGGATCATCGAGTCGCACAACGGCATCCGCGCAATGATCAGTCAGGTGCCGCACGTAGACGTGCGACGCGGGAACCGAAGCGACACGCAAGACAATTCCTTCCGCGACCGAGGTGAAGAAGAGAACGATCGCGCCGGAATCTCGGGCAGCCACCGCTGGCTGCGACCCGGCCGCGATCTCGTTCCTGCTGATTGAAGAACAAAGCCCCTGCGTAGTACCCGCGATCAAGGGGGCCAAACGCCGGCCGATGCAGTGACCTGGCGGTCCGTTTGCGGGGAGCGATTACGGGTACGAAAAGGCGGTGACTTCGCTATGGCTGGAGAATCGGACCGGAAAACCCTGGGCGGCGAGCAGGCTTGGTGACGGGCCACCGTCCGCCGACGTCATCGTGGTCGGTGCCGGCATCACCGGTTTGACCACCGCAGTGCTCTTGGCGCGCGCGGGCAAGGACGTGCTTGTGTTGGAAGCACGGACCGTCGGCGCCTGCGCGACCGGAAACACCACCGCCAAAATCAGCCTGTTGCAGGGCACTCACCTGTCCAAGATTCTGCCCAAGCACGGCCGGGACACCGCGCGCGCCTATCTGGACGGCAACCGCGAAGGAATGGAGTGGATCCTCCACCACTGTGACAAGCACGGGGTCGCGGTCCAGCGGGAGGATGCGTACACCTACGCCCAGTCCGGCGACGGCGTCAATTCGGCGCGCGCGGAGTTCAATGCGTGCCAGACGGTGGGGCTACCGGTCACCTGGGAGGACGACGCCGACGTCCCGTTCCCGTACCACGGTGGCGTGCGACTGCGCGAGCAGGCGCAGTTCGATCCGATGAAGTTCCTCGATGCGCTCGTCGTCGAATTGCTGGAGCACGGTGGGCGATTGGTCGAGCACGCCCGGGTACGCAGCGTGTCCACCCGCGGCAGCGGGGTGCGGGTCCGGGTCAACGACGAGGCGCAGCAGGATCTCGACGTGCACGCCGAGCACCTGGTGCTGGCCACCGGGATGCCGATTCTGGACCGCGGCGGTTACTTCGCCCGGGTCAAACCGCAGCGGTCCTACTGTCTGGCGTTCAAGGTCCCCGGCACCATCACCCGTCCGATGATGATCTCGACTGATTCGCCGACCCGCTCGGTGCGCTACGCACCCGTGCCGGACGGCGAGTTGCTGATCGTCGGCGGTGCAGGGCACACCGTGGGGCGCGAGAAGAGTCCGTCCAAGGCGCTGGACGAGCTGTCGTCGTGGACCAAGCGCCACTTTCCGGGCGCCGCGCAGACGCATTTCTGGTCGGCACAGGATTACAGCCCGATCGACGAATTGCCGTACGTGGGTCCCATCCTGCCCAATCTCGACAGCATCTACATCGCAACGGGATTCAACAAATGGGGAATGACGAACGGCCCCGCCGCCGCATTGGCGCTGTCGAGCCGGATCCTGGGCGGACGGATGGACTGGGCCAGCGCCTTCGCCAGCTGGAGCCGGCATGAGCTGACGGGACTGGGCACCGCGCTGCAGTCCAACCTTGAGGTCGGGTTCAACCTGGGCCGGGGCTGGATCACCCCAGCAACCCGCTGGACCAACCGCAGCCCCGGGCCGGACGAAACCGGCGTCGTCAGCGGGCCGCCCTGGCATCTGGAGGCCAGGTCCCGCGTGGACGGCGTCGAGCACACCGTCTCTCCGGTGTGCCCGCACCTCGGCGGAATCGTCAACTGGAACGACGCCGACCAGGCCTGGGAATGTCCGCTGCACGGATCGCGCTTCGCGCCGGACGGCACGCTGCTGGAGGGGCCGGCTACCACCGATTTGACCGCCTCGCGGTGAGTGGTCGCGACCGGTGGCCGACGGTACCCATGTTTAAATCAATCGCTTGACTTAATACCCGGTGACGGGTTGACTGGGCGGCATGACGACCGTCGGCCGAGCCGTGCGCAGCGACCGGGCCAGCTCCACGCAGGAGGCGATCCTGGTTGCCGCCGAGCGACTGTTCGCCGAGCACGGGGTGTTCGCCGTGTCCAACCGGCAGGTCAGCGAGGCCGCCGGGCAGGGCAACAACGCGGCGGTCGGATACCACTTCGGCACCAAAGCGGACCTGGTACGGGCGATCGAGCAGAAGCATCGCGGCCCGATCGAGCAGCTGCGCATGCAGATGGTCGCGGCGATGCCGGATGCCGTGGGGATGCGGGGGTGGGTGGCCTGTCTGGTCTGCCCGCTCACCGAGCACCTCGAGGCCCTGGGCAACCCCACCTGGTACGCCCGCTTCGCCGCCCAGGCCATGACAGACCCGGCCTACCACAACATCGTCGTCAAGGACGCGCTGAGCTCGTCGTCGTTGGTTCGGGTGATCGACGGCATCAACAGCTGCCTACCGGACCTGCCGATCGCCGTGCGGTCCGAACGAAACATCATGGCGCGCAACCTGTTGATGCACACCTGTGCCGATCTCGAGCGCGCGCTGGCCGAAGGCGCCTCGACGCCGCGGCCGTCCTGGCGTGCGGCGGCCACCGGACTGATCGACGCGATCGTGGGCCTGTGGTTGGCGCCCGTCACTCCGGTGGACGAGGAGCTGGGCCGATGAAAATCACCGTCGACCAGGACAGTTGCGCATCGTCGGGCAACTGCGTGATGAATGCGCCGGAAGTATTCGACCAGCGTGACGAGGACGGTGTCGTCGTCCTGCTCAACCCAACGCCACCCGCCGACCAGGCCGAGGGCGCCCGCAAAGCCGCTGCCTTCTGCCCGGCACTGGCCATCCAGATCGAGGAGTGAACGTGTCCGACACACTCACAGACACCACCACCGACACCGACATCCCCGAATATCCGATGGTCCGGGCAGCTGGGTGCCCGTTCGCGCCGCCCCCGGACGTGATGGCGCTGGCCGCTGCCAAACCGCTTTCCCGGGTACGGATCTGGGACGGCAGCACCCCCTGGTTGATCACCGGCTATGAGCAGTGCCGGGAGCTCTTCTCGGATTCGCGGGTCAGCGTCGACGACCGGATTCCTGGCTTCCCGCACTGGAACGAACGCATGCTGTCCACAGTGCACAAGCGGCCGCGATCAGTCTTCACCTCCGACGGCGAAGAGCACACCCGATTCCGGCGAATGTTGTCCAAGCCCTTCACCTTCCGGCGCGTAGAGGGTCTTCGCACGGCGATTCAACAGATCACCGACGACCACATCGACAAGATGCTCGCGGGCCCGCAGCCGGCCGACCTCGTCGCCGCCATCGCGCTTCCCATCCCGTCGCTGGTGATCAGCCAACTGCTGGGGGTGCCCTACGAGGACGCCGAGATGTTCCAGGAGCACGCCAATGTCGGCCTCGCTCGCTACGCGACCAGCGAGGACACCGTCAAGGGCGCGATGAGCCTGTACAAATACCTGTCCACATTGGTCGAGACCAAGATGGAAAACCCCGCTGAGGACGCGGTTTCCGACCTGGCCGAGCGAGTCAAGGCCGGTGAACTCAGCCTCAAGGAGGCCACCCAGTTGGCCAGCGGCCTGCTGATGGCCGGGCACGAGACCACCGCCAACATGATCGGGATCGGCGTCCTTGCGCTGCTGCAGAATCCCGACCAGCTGCCGGCCATCCGGGATGCCGACGACCCCAAGATCGTCGCCAATGCGGTGGAGGAACTGCTGCGCTACCTCAGCATCATCCAGAACGGTCAGCGCCGCGTCGCCGTGGAGGACATTGCCATCGCCGGTGAGGTCATTCGCGCGGGCGAGGGGATCATCATCGATCTGGCCCCGGCGAACTGGGATGGAAAAGCGTTCACCGACCCCGACCGCCTGTACCTACACCGCTCGAACGCGGACCGCAATGTGGCCTTCGGTTACGGCCGGCACCAGTGCGTCGGTCAACAGCTGGCACGCGCGGAGCTGCAGATCGTGTTCCGCACTCTGTTCCAGCGGATTCCCACCATGACGCTGGCCGTCCCGTTCGAGGAGATCCCGTTCAAGCACGACCGGCTCACCTACGGCGTCCACGAACTACCGATCAGCTGGTAAGCCCTTTCACAGCCCGAGAGAGGTCAATGATGACAAGCACGCTCTATCCCCCGAAAGGCTTTGGCGCACCGAAAGATCGCAAAGGCCACGCCCTCGGCAGCAATGTCGGTCTGCCCGCCGGTACGGAGGTGTTCTCCGCCGACAACCACATCTCGCTGGCCGCGGACATCTTCTACGAGCGCTTCCCGGAAGACCTCAAGGACAAGGCACCCCGGATCTGGTACGAGGACGGTGCGTATCAGGTCGGTCGCAAGGGCCAGTCGTTCCTGCCCGGCGACTTCAGTGCCGTGCTCATGCAGTACGACGACCTGCCCGGGGCCGCCAGCACCAACATCGACGCGCGCATTCAGGAATTACGCGAAGACGGTGTCGACAAGGAACTCGCCTTCCCCAACGCCGTGCTGGCGCTGTTCCACTACCCGGACAAGAAGCTGCGCGAAATCACCTTCCGCATCTACAACGAGTACATCGCGGAGTTGCAGGAGCGCTCCAACGGGCATTTCTACGGTGCCGGACTGATTAACTGGTGGGACCCGGAGGGCACTCGCCGGACGCTAGGCGAGTTGAAGTCGTTGGGGCTCAAGACATTTCTGCTGCCGCTGAACCCGGGCAAGGACGACGACGGAAACATCATCGACTACGGCAGTACCGCCATGAAGCCGGTGTGGGACGAAATCGAGGCCGCTGGGCTTCCGGTCACACATCACATCGGGGAGACTCCGCCGAAAACGCCGTGCCAGTTCAACAGCGTCGTCGTCGGCATGATGATCAACATCGACGGCTTTCGCGAGCAGTTCGCGAAGTACCTTTTTACCGGAATTCTGGACGATCACCCCGGGCTGCGGATCGGCTGGTTCGAAGGCGGAATCGCCTGGGTGCCGTGGGCTTTGCAGGATGCCGAGCACCTGGTGGCCTCCTACCAGCACATGTTCAACCGGCCGCTGGAGCACGACGTGCGCTACTACTGGGACACCCACATGAGCGCCTCGTTCATGGTCGATCCGCTGGGTCTGGAATTGATCGACCGGATCGGTGTCGACAAGGTCATGTGGTCCAGCGACTACCCGCACAACGAAAGTACCTACGGGTACTCGGAGAAGTCGCTGGCGGCCGTCGTCGAGGCGGTCGGGCCGGAGCAGGCCGCCCGGGTGGTCAGCGGCAACATCAGCGAATTCCTGGGCTTGTGAGCACAGTCACCGAAACCATTGGCGGGCTGGCGATCCCGGAGACTCCCGACCTGACCCGGCTGCGGCGCGAGACGGGCGCGCGGTTGCGCACCGCGATGGCCGATCGCGGCGTCGATGCCTTGGTGTTGCTCGGCAACAACGCCGTCGTCTACGCCACCGGAACGAGTTGGCCGCTGGGTGATGCCGGGCTGTCTTATGTCGAGCGGCCGGTGGCCGTGGTGCTCGCCGACGACCCGTGGCCGCACCTGTTCCTGCCCTTCCGCGAAGGCGCCGTGCAGGAGTCGGACCTGCCCACCGACCATCTGCATGGTCCGGTGTACCTCGAATTCGACGAGGGGGTGGCAGATTTCGCCCGGCAGCTCGCGGAACTGGTCCCGACCGGGTCGACCGTCGCGGTCGACGAACTCACCGGTGCCATGTCGCGCGCACGGAAGTCGTTGTTTCCCCACGGTGCTCCCGTCGACGCGGCCGCGGTGGTCAGTGCCGCCAAGGTGGTCAAGACCGTCGACGAACTCGCCTGCATCCGCACCGCGGTCCGGATCACCGACGAGGCGATGGTCGAAGTGCAGCAGGCACTTGCCCCCGGCATCCGTCAGATCGACCTGTCGGGCCGCTTCCTGCGCCGGGCCTTCGAACTGGGTGCGATGGCCAGCATGCTGGAACCGATCTGGCAGGTGATGCCGCGCAGCAAGGCCGAGGGTGTGTGGACCACCCACGGCGACCTCGCGCTGCCGTTGCTCAGTACCGAGCGCGAACTCGGCAAAGGCGACGTGTTGTGGACCGACGTCAGCATCACCTACCAGGGCTACTGTTCGGACTTCGGACGGACCTGGATCGTCGGGCAGGATCCGTCGCCGCGGCAGCAGGCGCAGTTCGACAAGTGGCGGCACATCATGGACGCGGTGCTGGACGTGGCCCGCGCCGGCGTCACCGCCGCTGACCTGGGCCGGGCGGCCATCGAAGCCAATGGCGGTGCCCGGCCGTGGCTGCCGCACTTCTATCTGGGTCACGGCATCGGCGTCAACGCGGCCGAAATGCCGATGATAGGAACGGATCTCGGCAACGAGTTCGACGAGAACTTCGTGCTGCAGTCCGGCATGGTGCTGGTGGTCGAACCGGTGGTGTGGGAAGACGGCACCGGCGGTTACCGCAGCGAGGAGGTCCTGGTGATCACCGAGGAAGGCTCGACGAGGTTGACCAACTACCCTTACCGCCCCTATGGCGACTGAGGTTCTGGCCGACGACAGGGCACTGCGCCTGGGTCGTCGGGAACGCGCGCTGGCCCAGATGGCCGAACACGACCTGGACGTGCTGGTGCTGGGCCGGCAGGCCAATGTCCGCTACGTCACCGGCGCACCACAGCTCTGGGTGGCGGGAACCCGCCCGTTCGGGCCCACCTGTGTGCTGGTGCGTGCTACCGGCGCGATCCACCTGCTCAGCACGTGGGACGAAGGGGTGCCCGACGACATCCCGCACGAGAACCTGTACGGCATCTCGTGGAATCCGGTGAACACCATCGCCGCGCTGCGGCGCATCGAGGGTGCCGACACCGCTCGCCGGGTCGGAACCGACGCGCTCTCACCGGTTTTCGGGCAGTTGCTGCCCACCGCCTTCCCGAATGCTGAACTGGTGGACGGCGAACTGGCCATGCGTGCTGCCCGCCGGATCAAGACCGACGATGAAATCGCCGCCCTGCGTGAATCGGTCGCGGTGGCCGAGGCGGCGCTGGCCGTCGCGGTGGCCGAACTGCGGCCCGGGGTGACCGAGCAGACCCTGGCCGGGGTGCTGCTGGAGGCGCTGGCCGCCGGCGGAGTCAGCACCCCGTCGAATCAGGATGTGGCGTGGGTGACGTCGCGGGAGCATCCCTGGCGGCGGGCCGGCAACCCCGGTGGGGTGCAGCCCGGCGACCTCGTAGCGCTGTCGGCCGGTGTGGTGGCCGGTGGCTACATCGGCGAGGTGGGCCGCACCTGGCCGGTGGGAACGGTTGCCGGTGCGCGGGCGATATTCGCGCGTTGGGATCGCCTGTGGGGCAAATTGGTAGCGGCGTGCAGCCCGGGCAACGGAGCCGGTGAGCTGTTGGCGGCCTACCAGGCCGCAGGGGAGCCGGCACCGCCGATGCCGGTGGCCCGCGGACTGGGGATGGGTTTCGACCCGCCTGTCGTCTCCGCTCGCTTACCCGGCACGGCGGACGGTGAGCGACTGGAGCCGGGGATGGTCCTTGCGGTCACCGGTTACGTCTGGGAACCGGGCGTCGGCGCGGTCTTCGGACGCGAGGCGGTGCTGATCACCCGTGACGGTCCCGAAGTGCTGACTGCCAGTCCGGCCTGGCACGGCTGAGCATGGGGGCCAAGGCGGACAAGCTGATCCGATATGACAAGGACGCCAAGACCCGCATCGCCACCATCACCTTCGACCGGCCGGAGTATCTGAACGCGCCCACCATCGCGGCCCGGCGGCGCTACGCCGCCCTGTTGCACCGGGCCGGCATCGACGACGACGTCAAGGTCGTGGTGATTCGCGGCGAAGGGCCCGACCTCGGCTCCGGCGCAGATCTCGTGGAGTTCATCCGAGCCAAGGACGCGGTCGAGCCCGAGCCGCTGCTCGCCGAATTCGGGATCGCCGCAGGGGAAGTCAGTTATCCACCGAAAGGCTCGTTTCGCCACGGTGCCTCCATCGGAGCGTGGTATGCGAATCCGAACTCAGGGATACGTGGCTTGCAGGACTTCAAGAAGATCAGCATCGTGGAGGCCAAGGGGTACTGCTACGGCTGGCACTTCTATCAGGCCGCCGACGCCGACTTGGTGATCGCCAGCGACGACGCTCTGTTCGGGCACCCGTCCTTCCGCTATTACGGCTGGGGACCGCGCATGTGGTGGTGGGCGCAGACCATGGGCATCCGCAAATTTCAGGAAATGGTCTATACCGGACGTGCTTTCACCGCCGCGGAGATGTACGACTGCAACTTCCTGAACAGCGTGGTGCCCCGGGCGGATCTTGAGGCCGAAGTGGCGAAGTACGCGCTGGCGTGTGCCCGAAACCGGCCGACCGACACGGTTTTCATGCAGAAGACATTCTTCGAGATCATGAAACAGTTCCAGGGTGAATACCTGGGCAGCGTGCTCAGTGGCTTCTTCGAATCCGCCGGCGGTGCCGCACAGGCCGACCCGGGTGGTTTCGCACTGGCCGGGGCGATCGACGAAGGCCTGGGGGGCGCGGTCAAGGACAACGACGACAAGTTCCCCCCGGACTGGCGGTTGAGCAAGAAGGCACGCGCCGGCAAGGGCAATGGTCGAAAGAAGAAGCGCTAGTGGTCGAATCGCCGTTGACCGGTCTGCTGGTGATCGACCTGTCCAGCGGGATCGCGGGCGCCTACTGCACGAAGTTGCTGGCCGATGGCGGTGCCGACGTCGTCAAGGTCGAACCCCCCGACGGTGATCCGCTGCGTTCCTGGTCGGCCTCGGGCGCGCCGGTCCAGGGCGACGGCGCCTTGTTCAGCTTTCTGGCCGGCTCCAAGCACAGCGTCGTGGTGGATCCTGACGCCGACCTGGACCTGCTCGATCGGCTGCTGGCCGCGGCCGACGCGGTGATCTGGTCGCCCGGGTCCGCGGTGGCCGAAGTGGTTGCTCCAGAAGAGATCCGGTCGCGGTTTCCGCATCTCGTCGTCACCGCCATCACCCCGTTCGGACTGCACGGCCCCTGGCGAGACCGTGCGGCGACCGAGTTCACGCTGCAGGCCTGGTCTGGCGGGATCATCGGGCTGGGCCGCGGGGTGGCCGACCGCGCCCCGGTTTACGTCGGCGGCCAGGTGGGGGAGTATCTGGCCGGCGCCTACGCCAGCGCCGCCACCCTGACCGCGCGGTACCGCGGGGTTGGTGAGCTCATTGACATGTCGATGCTGGAGACCCAGATCCTCTGTCTCACTTACTATCCGGTGTCCTTCTTCGAGATGCTGGGGCGGCCGTGGCGGGATGCCCGCCGGCCCACCGTCCCTGGCGTGGCGGCCGCTCAGGATGGGCTGGTCGACCTCGGATGCGGCACCGCCCAACAGTGGTTCGACCTGTGTGCGATGGTCGGCCACGACGAGTGGATCGACGAGAACTCTTCGCTGTCCATCACCGAGCAGGCCAACATCCACGCCGACGAGATCTACGCGTGGGTACGCAGCCATCCGGTGGACGAGATTCGCGAACTGGCCACCGCCTTCCGGATACCGAACGCACCAGTGGCCAACGGCGCCAACATCGCAACGCTGGACCACTTCGTCGAGCGTGGCTCATTCATGTCCAACCCGCGTGACGGATTCGCCCAACCGGGCCATCCGTATCGGATGCATCCGGCGCGCTTGCGGCCGCCCGGGCCCGCTCCGCGACTGGGCGAACACACTGAGCAGTGGCGCTCCATCGACCCGCCCACGCGCCCGGTGCCGGCAGCCCGTGCCGAAGGGTTGCCACTCAGCGGCATACGGGTCCTCGACATGACGACGTTCTGGGCGGGCCCGTCCTGCACACACTTTCTGGCGATGCTGGGCGCCGAGGTGATCCACGTGGAATCCACCCGGCGTCCCGACGGCACCCGGCTGATCGCCGGAATCCCGGCCACCGTGGATCGGTGGTGGGAGAAGTCGCCGATCTTCGCGGCGCTGAACACCAACAAGAAGGGCGTGACCCTGGACCTGCAGAGTCCACGAGGGCGGGACCTGCTGCGGCAGCTGATCGCCACCTGCGATGTGGTCGCGGAGAACTTCACCCCCCGGGTGCTCGACCAGATCGGCTTGGATTTCGCTGCGGTGCAGGCTCTTCAGCCGGACGCGGTGATGCTGCGGATGCCCGGTTTCGGCTTGGACGGTCCGTGGCGGGACAACCCGGCCTTCGCCTACGTCATCGAGTCGGCGTCGGGGGTGAGCTGGCTGACCGGCTACGCCGACCGCACCCCGTTCGAGCCGTACTCGGTCGGTGACCCCAACGCCGGCGTGCACGCCCTCAACGCGCTGCTGCTGGCGTTGGAACACCGCCGCCGCACCGGGCAGGGCGTGCTGGTCGAGGCGGCGATGGTGGACGCCGCAATCAACATCGCCGCCGAGCAGTTGATCGAGTACTCCGCCTACGGCGCCCTGCTGGAAAGAGCCGGCAACCATGGGCCGACCGCCGCGCCGCAGAACCTGTACCGCACCAACGAGATCGATGAGTTCGGACGGCTGGACAGCTGGGTCGCGGTCGCGGTGGCTACCGACGAACACTGGCGCTGCTTGCAGACTGCACTCGGATCACCAACGTGGGCAATGGATCCGCGGTTGGACACCATCGCCGGCCGACGCGAACACGTAGACCTGATCGACGAACGGCTGTCCGCGTGGTGCGGGCAACGGACCGGTGACGAGATCGTCGGGATGCTCTGGGACGCCGGGGTTCCGGTGGCCAAGGTGATGCAACCGCACCGGCAGACCGAACTGCCCCAGCTGGCCGCCCGCGGCTTCTTCGAAGTCGTCGATCATCCGGTGCACGGCTCGGCTAGGCTCAGCACCGTGCCCATGCGGTTGTCCGACGGCCCCGACCGATTCCACACCCGGCCCGCACCGTTGCTGGGGCAGCACAACCACGAGGTGCTCACCGATCTGGGGTTGACCGCGGCGCAGATCGCCGAACTGGAGGCCGACGGTGTGATCGGCCGGGCACCAGCATGATTCGCAGGCGGTAACGGTGGCTATCGACCCGTCCAACATCCTGCTGACCGACCGCGTCGCAGTTGTCACCGGCGGCGGAGCGGGCATCGGCCGCGGTATCGCCGCCGGTCTGGTGTCCTTCGGCGCCAAGGTGGCCATCTGGGAACACAACCCGGACAGCTGTGCGCAAGCCGCGGAATCTATTGGTGCCCTGGGCATCACGGCCGACGTACGAGACGGCGGTCAGGTCGACGCCGCCCTGCAGCGCACTGCAGCCGAGCTGGGCACGCCGACGATCCTGGTGAACAATGCCGGTGGAGTGTTCTCCTCACCGCTGCTGGATACCACCGAAAACGGCTGGGACGCGCTGTATCGGGCGAACCTCCGGCATGTGTTGCTGTGCACGCAACGGGTGGCCCGGCTGATGGTGTCCGCCGGGCTGGCCGGCAGCATCATAGCGGTCACCTCTATCGAGGGGGTGCGCGCCGCACCAGGCTATGCGGCCTACGCCGCCGCCAAGGCCGGCGTGATCAACTACACCAGGACCGCCGCATTGGAACTGGCGTCGCACCGCATCCGGGTCAACGCCATCGCACCCGACATCACGCTCACCGAGGGCCTGGCGCAGCTCGGCGGGGCCGATGCGATAGCCGCGATCGGCAACGTCGTTCCGTTGGGTCGTCCCGGTCACGTCGACGAGATCGCCGGCACCGCAGTTTTTCTCGCATCTGACCTGGCGAGCTACATCACCGGACAGACCATCCATGTCGACGGCGGCACGCATGCGTCCAGTGGTTGGCACCGCAACCCGGAAACCGGCGACTACCAGCTCGGCCCACGTTAGTTCCTGAGCAGCGTCGACGCGGGCCGCACGGCGGGCATATTTGTCTCATCTTCGAGTGGGACGAAATGCCCTGACTTCGGCGGCGGCATCTATTAGGCTCGTGTGACACAGCTAACAGGTGAGGAATGAGTCGGATGGAAATACTTGTCACCGGGGGCGCAGGCTTCCAGGGCAGTCATCTGTCGGAGTCACTACTCGACCACGGGCACTGGGTGACTGTCCTGAATACGTCATCGAAGAGCGCGAGGCGAAATACCGCTGATTTTCGTTCGCACGAGCGAGCCGCTTTTATTTCGGGGTCGGTGACCGACGGGGAAATGGTCCATCGCGCGGTTCGCGATCATCACGTCGTATTCCATCTGGCCGCCAACATCAATGTCGACCAGTCGCTCGGTGATCCGGAGAGCTTCCTCGAAACCAACGTGATGGGTACCTACCGCGTACTCGAGGCGGTTCGGCGCTACAAGAACCGGTTGATCTACGTCTCGACCTGCGAAGTATATGGAGACGGGCACAATCTGCAGGAAGGTGAGCTTCTTGACGAGAGCGCAGAACTGAAACCGAACAGCCCCTACGGCGCCTCGAAGGCGGCGGCCGATCGGTTGTGTTACTCCTACTACCGCTCCTACGGTCTGGACGTCACCATCGTCCGACCATTCAATATCTTCGGGGTGCGCCAGAAAACCGGGCGATTCGGTGCTCTTATTCCGCGCCTCGTCCGGCAGGCGGTCAACGGCGAAAATCTGACGATCTTCGGCGACGGTTCGGCGACTCGCGACTATTTGTACGTGAGCGATATCGTCAATGCCTACAACCTCGTCCTGCAGAACACCACACTTCGTGGACGGGCTATCAACTTCGCAAGTGGCAAAGACACCAGAGTCAAGGACATCGTCGAATACATAGCCGGGAAGTTCGGCGCCGAGATCACCCGCCACGACGCGCGTCCGGGCGAAGTCGCACGTTTCCCGGCCAACATCGACCTCGCCAATAGCATCGGATTCCGGCCCGAAGTCGACATTTGGGACGGCATCGACCGCTATATCCAATGGGCGAAGGACCAACCCCGCTACTCCTACGAACAAGACGGCTGCAGCGGCGTCCTGACCCCCGCCGCCGGCCCTACCAGCAACGGATCTTCGGAGGCGAGGAACCTGAAGTGAATGGTCCGGCTGAGACGTCGATGCGTGCGGGCGGGCTCGACGGGGAATCATTGACGTCGCTGCGCGCGAAGGTCGACGCGTGGAGTGCCCACGACGCGCTGGCGCAGTTGGTTGCGATGTTCGGTGGAGTAGTGCCGCGGCACGACGATCTGGCAACCCGGTTGGCCTTCCTGGACGAGTTCAGCGAGGTATGGGATTACCGGGGACGGGCGAGGGCACATTCGAGCGGCCGGCGAGTGCAGTGCCAAGACGCCGACGGTGGGGCACGGTGGATGATCCCCCCGCTGGAAATGCCGGACGAGCAACTCGCGACGATAACGAGGCTGGCCCAGCGGCTGGGCCTCACACATGAATCGCGTCCCGCTGCAGACACATTCGACTACATGTTGGTGATCGGCACCGGGCGCTACTCGAACATGCTCCGAGCCAGGTGGGCGCGGGAACTCGCCGGCGAGAATCGCGTCGCCCATATCGTGCTTGCCGCCGCCTCCCGGCGGCTGTTGTCGACCGAACAGGACGCGGTCGCGTCCTGCGCCCCAGGCGCGCGTACCGAATTCGACCTGCTGGCCACCGCGGCGGCCGCCGCGTTCGGGATGGATACCTCCGAAGTGGTTCGGCGCGCGCGGCAGCTGGTCGACGACCCGCATCGGGGGCAGTTGGTGTGGCACTTCGGCGAAGACACCAACGATCTCGGGCTGCCCATCACACTGATCGAGGCGCCGTCGCCGGAGCCGAACAACCGCCGCGCCACTTCTGCGGATACGTTTACCTTCACCGCACGGACATTGGCCATGCAGCGGTCGAGTTGTCTGTTTGCGACTGGTCAGCCGTTCGTCCCCTATCAGCACTTCGACGCGCTGCGAACGCTGACCCTGCCGTTCGAAATCCGGATCGAGACAGCGGGCTTCGGCATCGACCGGTACGAGGGACTGCACGAGATGGACCTACAGCATCCCGCCAAACTGCTACAGGAGGTTCGTTCCACAATCCGGGCGGGCCGAAGCCTGGTGGAACGGATCGACGCCTACCGGACGAGCAGCCGCGCCGAGGTCGCCCACAATCATCCGTCGGCGGTGATCGTGCACGGTGTGGCCGGCGGGTAGCTGCCCGATACCGCGCGCAGCCGGCCCGGCGGCGGCCAGGGCCGCAGCCCCATGTTGCCCAAGAAGCGCAGCGGATTGACGTGCGCACCGCCGATCCGCGTCTCGAAGTGCAGGTAACCGTCCCGGTCGTCGGCGCCGAGGCAGCCGATCGGGGTACCCGCACGTATCCGGTCGCCGACTGCGGGTCGGCTGTTATCGCCGGGCCGAAACGTATAGCGGATCTCGGTATCGCTGTCAGCGATGGCCACCGAGTAGAGACCATTGATTTCGGTTGCGCGGCAGACAATTCCAGATATAACAGCGTAGACCGGGCTGCCGGGGTCAGCGGCGAAATCGACACCGGGATGGAAACCGTCCGCCCGGGGTCCGTAGCCGCGGCCGATCGCGCGCGGCTCCGCCTCGACCGGCAACCGGACACCCGGCTCGGCCCGGTCGAAGTCGCCGCGCACCCGCCGTCGGTAATCGGCCTTCAGTAGGTCGAGTTCGTCGAGTGCGTAGCCGAACAGCAGCGAGCGATCGTAGGCCACACCGAAGTTGTGCCGGAAATCCGGATCGAGCCGCATGTAGTGTTGGACTCTCGAAATCCGCTCCGCCAACGTCGACCAGCCGTTGTGGGTCAACCGGATTCCGTCGAGCTGCCCGATGCGACCGTGGTCGGTGATGTTGGCCGGCCAGTGTGAATTGTGCATGAGCTTGGGTCCCGCATACAGGCCGGGGCGCCACCGCCAGAACGGCCCGCGCAGTGCCTCGGCGGTGCCCATCACCGGCACCATGTCCGGGTACTCCGGATCATCCCAGCGGGAGGCCATCGGGCACATCAACGCCGTAACGTCATCGGGGGTGTGCGCCAGCACGTCACGGATGTCGATGTCGATCTGGAAAACCCAGTCGGCGTCGACCATCACCATCCAGTCCGGACGGCAGAAGTCGGCCATCCGGTAGAGCAACTCCAGCCCGGTGGACTCGGGGATCAACCAGGGCGTCGGAGGTAGATCTGGCCGTGCGCGAACAACATTGGTGACTTTGGGGTGGCTCGCCAGGATCGCCGCGGTGTCGTCGGTGCTGCGGTCGTCGATCGCGTAGATGTCGTCACAGAACGTGGCCAGCGAGTCCAAGGTGCCGGCCAAGGTCTTTCCGGCATTGTGGGCACGCGTCACTCCCAGAACCCGCATCATGGACTCCGCCGGATGGCGGCGATCACGCGAGCACCGATGTGTAGTAGCTGGGCTTGTCGGAAGGCGGGACGTAACTGCCATCCATCGCGGGCAGGTCGTGATCGGCCCGCAGCTGCGCGGCCGTGGTGCCCACTGATGTCCACCCGTAGTTCGCCAGGTACTCGGAAACGTCTCTGCGGACACCGGAATAGTTCAGCGACCAGATGTCCAGATCAAATCCGTGGTCGCGCCAGGTGCGAGTCGCAGCACGGATGATCTGTTCGACCCGTGCCGAGTCCAGGTCCGACGACCCGACGTAGTTCTCCACCGCCATCCGGCTGGCCGGTGCGCTGAATCGAGTGACGTTGTCCAGCAGTCGATCCTGGGCTTCCGGGGGCAGATAACCGAACAGGCCTTCGGCGATCCAGGCGGTCGGCAGCGCCGGCTGGAATCCGGCCCCCAGCAACGCGGCCGGCCAGTCGTGACGCAAGTCGGCCGGCACCATCCGCAGGTTCGCCGTCGGTTCAGCACCCAGCTGCGCCAGGGTTTCGGCCTTGAACTGCAGTACATCCGGCTGATCGATCTCATACACCGTCATGCCCGGCGGCCACGGCAGTCGGTAGCCGCGCGAGTCGAGCCCGGAGGCCAGGATCACCGCCTGCCGAAGCCCGGCGGCTGTCGCGTCGGCGAAGAACTGATCGAAGTAGCGGGTGCGGATCACCAACTCGGTGGTCATCCGCTGTAGGCCCCAGGCGGCTTCGGGCTCATCGACGTCGGACGCACACAGTTCCCCGGTGGCCCATCGGGTCAGGAATTCGATGCCCACCGCACGGACCAGCGGCTCGGCGAACCGGTCCTCGATCAGTGCGGCACTCGTAGCCCGCGCCCGGCCCGCGGCCACCAGCGTCGCGGTCGCGCCGACATGGCTGGCCAGGTCCCAGTTGTCGTCGTCTGTACGCGTCACCATCCTCCTTCGGGCCAGCGCATCAAGAATCGCACACGAAATGGTCGTAGTGCGTGAAACTGATTTTCCATCGCGCGCAGTCGATCATCGACCGGTCAGGTCACCGCTGATGAAGACGGTGTCGTCGTCGGCAGCGGGTGCAGCAAGGCCGCTGCGCCGGAACAGTTCGGCCAGCGGGATGCCTTCGAGGCGCCAGCCCTTGGCGCCCAGGTAGTCCAGAACATGGTTGCGCCGGCCCGTGTAGACCAGGGAGGCCAAGTCGATGTCGACACCGTGACTGCGAAACGGGTCAGATATGGTCCGCGCCTGCTCGGCGTCGAAATCCGCTATGCCGGTGACGAATTCGGTGGCGATTCTGCTGCCGGTGGCGCTGAGTTCGGTGATGTGGTCGAAGAGCCGGTCCTGCGCCTGCGGCTTCAGATAGATCAGCAGGCCCTCGGCCAGCCACGCCGTCGGTGCTGCCGGGTCAAGGCCGGCGGCCTGCACAGCCGTCGGCCAATCTCCGCGCAAGTCGACGGACACCGGGCACCGAATTGCGGTGGGCTTGGCTCCGAGTTCGGCCAAGGTCCTCGTCTTGAACTCCATCACCTGGGGGAGGTCGATCTCGTAGACCACGGTCCCGGCCGGCCACGGCAACCGGTAGGCCCGAGCATCCAACCCGGACGCGAGGATCGCCACCTGTCGAATTCCGCTGTCGGTGGCATTGCGGACGTAGTCGTCAAAGTATCTGGTGCGGACCGCATTTCCATCGACCATCGCCTGCGCCACGGCCGGTGAAACGGCCGCGATCGTGGACATGTCGACTTCGCCGTCCATCATCTTGGTGAACAGATCCAGTCCTACCGCGCGGACCAGGGGTTCGGCGAACGGGTCGTCGATCAACCCGCGCGGATCCTTGGTGGCCATTGCCCGCCCGGCAGCGACGATGGTCGCGGTGACACCGACACCGGACGCCAGATCCCAGGTGTCATCGTCGGCGCGGGACATCAGCTCAGCCTAGTGTCGCTGACGCCGGAACAGGCGCCCGTGTTGGCTGCACAACCAGACGATGTCGCCGTCTGGTCCGCGGACGAAGTTGGATCGACTGCCGGTGGGCTGCTGGTCGGGTCCGAGGTCGAGCCCATAGTCCGGCCGGTAGAAAGCGAGTCCCAACTCGACGCTGTGCTGGCCCTCCGGGTCGGCGTCGCCGGCGCCCAAGGTGCCGGCGAGCTTGCCGTCCTGCACCCTTAGGTCGATGACCGTTTGTTCGCGGCTGCCGTCCTGAGAGACCTGCTCGGCGACGTACCGACCCGCGTAGGGTGCCAGGTCGGCTGCGTCCAGGCGGCGCGGTATGGCGGGCAGGTTGGTGACGCCGGCGAATCGGTGCAGTGCCCAGTCGCGGGCGAAGAGGTCGTTGATCAGATGAAATCCGCCATCGGAGTTGGTGAGCACCGTCATGGCGAAGTCGCGATCGGGCACCATGATAAATCCGGAGCGCTGACCCTTCCAGGTGCCGCCGTGTTCGACGATGGTCACACCCTGCGCGGAGGGCCGCAGCATCCAGGTCACGCCCATGCCGGTCAGCTCGACCCAGAGCGTCCCGCCCGCACCGGGATGGGAGCGCATCGCCTCCAGTGATTGTCGGCTCAGGACCCGCTCTCCATTGGGCGCCCGGCCATCGCCGAGGTGAAACTGTGCGTAGCACAGAAGATCTCGCGCGGTGGACATCAACCCCCCGGTCGGGTGACAACTGCGTGGGAATGCCCAGAATCCGGTGTCGACAACGGGTTTGCCGTTTATGACACCGTGGGGTGCCGCCACATTCAGACCGATGATCTGGTCGGAGAAGTAGCGGCTGCGGGTCAGCTGCAGAGGTTCGAGCAGCAGTTGCTGCACGGCGGTCTCGTAGTTGGTGCCGGTGACAAGCTCGACGATCCGCCCCGCGACCACTAGTCCTGAGTTGTTGTACGCGAACGCCGTTCCCAACGCAGTCAGCTGAGGTAGCCGTGCCATCGCTCGGACGTAGCGGGCCACCGCGTCCTCACCGCGCCCGAAGTCCTGCCCGTTGCGGCCATCCCATCCTGAGGTGTGATTGAGCAAGTGCCGCACGGTCACCGCGGCGCTCACCGACGGGTCGGCAACCGCAAAGTCGGGGATGTAACGGCGGACCGGCGAATCCAGATCGACCATGCCCCGTTCGGCCAGCTGCATCACCACCGTTCCGGTGAAAGTCTTCGTAGTAGAGCCGATTCGAAATAGGGTGTCACCGTCCACGGGCAATGGATAGTCGACATTGGTTACCCCATAACCCTTTACGTATTCCTGGCCGTCCGCCCAGACGGCGACCGCCACGCCCGGAATCGCATAGGCTTTCATGCCCGACTCGATCCTGGCATCGAGTTCGTCGAACGCCGCACCGAGGTCGGTGCCGGTGACTTCCTGCATGGCTGCGACGATTTCGCGCGCGCTAGTGGCGCCAGCCCTCGGCGGCCTGCTCGTCGAAGGTACGGTCAATGCGCTCGAAGCGGCGCCGGATGGAGGCGCGGGCCGCCTCATGCGGGATCACATACAGACGGTTGGCCAGGATCGCATCGGCGGTCAGTCGGGCCAGCTCTGCCACCCCGAGGGTGCCATCCTGCTCGGGCAGCCCGGCCACCGTCCCGTCGGGTGTGGACACCAGACCGTAGTCCGCACCGCGGATGCGTTCGGAGTTGGACGCCAACTTGGTCTCGATCACCATCGGACACAGCACCGACACCCCGATGCCGTTGCCCTTGACCTCACGGGCCAGCGTCTCGGCCAGACCGACCACCCCGTACTTGGCCACCCCGTAGGCGCCGAGCCCCGCATTGGGGACCAATCCGGCGAAGGAGGCGGTGAACGCGATGTGACCGCCGGTGCCCTGCTCCAGCAACCGCGGCAGAAAGGCTTCGACCGCGTGGATCGAACCCCACAGGTCGATGTCGATCACCCAGCGCCAGTCCTCGTGGGTCATCTCGGCGATCGGGCCCGCCACCACGATGCCGGCATTGCTGAACAGCACGTCGACCTGCCCGAGCAGCCGGAAGGACTCCTCGGCGAGGTGCTGCATCTCCTCCAGATGACGGACATCGCACAGCACGCCGTGCGCGTCGACACCGTCGCCGCGCAGTTGATTGACGGCATGTTCCAAACCCGGTCCGTCGACGTCGGCAAGCACCAATCGCGCACCGCGTCGGGCCAACTCGGTGGCGGTGGCCAGCCCTATTCCGCTGGCCCCGCCGGTGATGACCGCCCCGCGCCCGTCGAAACTCTCCATAGGGCGAACCCTATTTGAGGCAGCTCCCCGCGTCGACGGGCAGGGTGACACCAGTGACGTAGCGGGACTCATCCGAAGCGAAGAACAGCACCGCGTTGCTGATGTCCTCCGCGTCCACCCACGGCACGGGCAGCGTGTGGAACATCTGACAGATCGGGGCCATGTCGTCGGGGCCCGGGTTCTCCAGGTCGGGGCGGAACAATTTCCAGGTGCCCTCGTTCATGATCATGCCGGTGCTCACGTGCGTGGGATGTACCGAGTTGACCCGAATCATGTGGTGTCCCAACTCAACTGCGAACGAACGCATGATGCCCACGACACCGTGCTTGGCCGCGACGTAGTTACCGCAGTGCGGATACGCCTTCAACCCGCCGACCGAGCTGGTCAGGATGATCGAGCCACCCTTCTTGCCGGCAATCAGATGCGGCACACCGGCTTTCACCGTTTTCCATACGCCGGACAGGTTCACGTCGATCATTTCCTGCCAGTCATGTTCGCTGCACTGGTCCAAGGTGTCTCCGCCGTTGCCGATGCCGGCGTTGGCGACGATGATGTCCAACCGGCCCAGCTGCTCGACGCCGGCGTCCACTGCGGCCTTGAGCCCCTCGTAGTCCCGCACGTCGACTTCGGCCGTGAAGATCCGCCGGTTGAGGCCTTTGACCAGATCGGCGGTCTCGGCCAGATCCTCTGGCGTGGCCGCCGGGATCGGGCTGGTCTCCACCACCCGCTTGCAGACGTCGATGGCGATGATGTCGGCGCCCTCCTGCGCCAACCGCACCGCGTGGCTACGGCCCTGACCCAGCGCAGCCCCGGTGACGAAGGCGACCTTGCCCTCTACCCGTCCAGTCATGACTTACCCCTTTTCTGCGTCGTCGTCAGCCGAGCACGGCCGGCATGGATTCCCAACCCCGAACCGTCGACGTCGGGGAAAGCGTGGCTGCGGAGAGATCGACCTCCCAATCCGGGAAGCGCTTCAAGATTTCCTCGAGCGCGATGCGGCCCTCGAGCCGCGCGAGCGCTGAGCCGAGACAATAATGGGTGCCGACACTGAACGTGAGGTGCTGGCGCGTTTCTCGGCGGATGTCGAAAACGTCTCCGTCGGGCGGGAATTGGCGGTGGTCACGATTTGCCGCGCCGATCAGCATCATCATGACGCTGCCTTCGGGCACCTTCTGGCCGTAGTACTCCACGTCGCGGGTCACATAGCGCGCCACATGCGGCGCCGGCGGTTCGAAGCGCAGCAGCTCCTCGATAGCCGCCGGTATCAACGCCGGATTCTCGACCAGCGCACGCCGTTGTTCCGGATGCTCGGACAACACCTTGCCGGCCCAGCCGATCAACCGGGTGGTGGTCTCGTTGCCGGCACCCGACACCACGGTGATGTAGGTGAGCAGTTCGTCGCGGCGCATCCGGCGCACGGTGCCGGTCTCGTCCTCGAACTCCGCGTTGAGCAGTTCGGTGGTGAGGTCGTCGGAGGGATGCGCGGCACGCCAGTCGATGTACTGACTGAAGAACTCGCCGCTGAGCATGGCTTCGGCAGAGAACTCCATCGGCTTGCCGGCCTCGGTGCGCATCTGTGCGTTGGCGAAGTCGCGGGCGGCTTCCTGTTCTTCTTCCGGAACCCCCAGCAGCATGCCGATCACCCGCATCGGCATCTGCGCGCCCAGGTCGGCGACGAAGTCGAATCGACCCGTACCGACCAGCGGATCCAAACTGCGCGCGCAGAATTCACGGATCTTGGGTTCCAGGGCGTTGATCTTGCGCGGCGTGAACATGCGGGACAACAACTTGCGGTGGATGTCGTGGATCGGCGGATCCTCGAAAATGAGGACGCCCGGCGGCATCTCGATGTTGGCGCGGATGAGCTCGAGAATGGCGCCGCGCGCGGAGCTGAAGGTCTGATAGTCGACGATCGCGTCATCGACGTCGGCGAACCGGCTGAGTGCGTAGAAGTCGTGCTGCTCGTTGTAGTAGAGCGGCGCCTCTTCGCGCAGGCGCCGGAACATCGGATAGGGGTCGGCGTTGAGCCCGACGTCGTACGGATCGAAGTAGACATCGTTGGGAGCGCTGACTGTCACAGGTAACTGCCCTCTCGCCGGAACCGCGCCCCGTTGGCCGGGAGAGCGCGATCGTGCCGCCTGGAAAACTCTGTCACCACCCACCAACGAGTGTCAACGCGGAATTCGTTTCGGCTATTTACCGTTCTTACTATCAGAGAACAACATTCTCGTCCATTTAGCAATGTGCGATATTCGCTCATCGGGTAATGGATCAGTGGAAATCGAGGCCGGCGCGGCCGCAACCTATTTGCCGGCGAATCCGCGTGAGCAGAAGTCCCAGACCTCGTCGGACGTGATCGGGTGCAGCGTCTCTTCGTCGGTCCCGCCACTGGACTGCGCGATGAACATCACGGTCTGCATGGTCATCGCGGCGGCCCGCTTCGGGTTGACGTCCGCGCGCAGCTTGCCGGCTTCCGCCGCTGCCTCAGTGAGTTCAGTGAGCAAAGCCAGCAGGGGTGCGTGCGCAACCTTGACCTCAGTCGGGTGGGTCACCAGCAAACGCGGCGCAAAGTCGGTGAACAGCGGCCGCCGCGCAGTCGGGTCGGGGCGAGAGGCCTCGTAGAGCAGCTCCACGGCGACCTTGAGGCGCTCGAGGGCGTCGGTGTGGCTCTCCGTCGCGGCGCGGATCTGGTCGGCCGAGCGGCTCAGGGCGTCCTCGAACAGGGCCAGCAACAGCTCGTGTTTGCCGTCAAACTGCAGGTAGAAACTTCGCAGCGATTGCCGGGAGCGGTCCACGACCTCCTGGACAGTGAAGTCGGTGCTGCCCTTCTCGATGATGATGGCCTGCGCGGCATCCAGAAAACGCTGGACGCGCTGCGCCGCGCGCAGTTTCGCGGTCTTGATTGAGCGTTCGACGGCGCGCTGCTTCCACGCCGGCTCTTCGCTGGGGTTTGTCACGGGCGGCTCGGGGGATTGCCGCGCAGGGAGAACATGGTTGGACTGTACCGGAGAACGCCGCGCCATCGCTGTGCTCAACCTCCCCACGGACGGTGTCTAGGAGATTGTAACTTCCTCACGACGAGAATACTATTCTCTTTGACACGTGTTTGGGAAGCAGATTCCAGAGAATAGAACGCGCGTGCGGTTCCAGAGAGGTGAGTGAAGCGCGGTGCAGCTGAGTTTCGATGCCGATGTCGAGGCATTCCGAGCCGAATTCATCGCGTTTCTCGAACAGCACCTACCTGAGGAGGCCGACGCGTTCGAGCGGCCGCGGTCGTGTTCGCACCTGCCCGACTGGGCGGTCCGGTGGCAGCGACTGTTGTTCGACCACGGCTGGCTGTTGCCCGGCAACCCGCCGGAATTCGGCGGGCGCAACGCCTCGTTGCTGCAGCAGTACGTGTGCGCCGAGGAATTGGCCCGGCGGCGGATCTACCGCAGTTTCAACCCCCAGGGTGTCGGGATCATTGCTGCGTCGTTGCTGTCGTTCGGCAGCGACGAGCAGAAGCGGCGTTGGGCGGTGCCGATCCTGCGGGCTGAGATCACCGCATCACTCGGCATGAGCGAGCCCGGCGCGGGCTCGGACCTGGCGTCGCTGAAGACCAGAGCGGTGCTCGACGGTGACCACTTCGTGGTGAACGGGCAGAAGGTCTGGACCTCCGGCGCCCATGACGCCGATGTGTTGCTGACCTTCGTACGCACCGATCCGGACGCACCAAAGCACAAGGGCGTCAGCGTGTTACTGATCCCGACGGACACCCCGGGAGTGGTGCGCCGGCCGTTCCCGTCGGTGTGCGATCACGACGACATCGAGTTCAACGAGGTGTTCTTCACCGACGCCCGGGTGCCGGCCGAGAATCTGGTGGGCGAACTCAACGGCGGCTGGCGCGTCGCCACCGGCTCACTGGGCCACGAACGGGCGATGCTCTGGATGGACTACGCCAACCTGTTGGACCAGATGACCGTCGACTACACCCCGACCGGGGTGCTGGAACGGGACTGCTACGCGACGCTGGTGATGGATGCCAGGGCGATGCATCTGCTGGGTTCGGCGGCGACTGCCCGGGCGGCGCGCGGCGAGGAGGACGTGCCTGCGCAGTCGGTACTGAAACTGTTGGGTTCAGAAGCCCTGCAACGTGCTTCGGAGGATGCGCTGAACGCTGCCGGCGCCGATGGTCTGGTGCATCCCGCGGTCACCGCGCCGTTTGCGCCGCTGGACCTCGACGCCCACAGCGGAAGCTGGTTCGACCGTTACGCCCGCAGCTTTGCCGGCACCATCGCCGGCGGGACGTCGGAGATTCAGCGCAACATCATCGCCCAGCGGATTCTGGGTCTGCCGCGCAATTAGCTTGCGCCCGTGGGATTGTCACAGCTGCGCCAGGCGCGGCGCCGAGCCTCGTTCGCGCAGGATCGCGCCAGCTTCGCGGGTGAGATCCCGCGAGCTGCCCAGCAATCCGTCGAAGAGCAACGCGCGCTTGATGTGTCGGTGTAATTCGTGCTCAGCGGTGAACCCGATCCCGCCGAGCACCTGCTGACAATGGCGGGCGGCGGTCAACGCCGCCTGGCCGGCAGCGGCTTTGGCCAGCAGACTGGCCAGATCGTCGGGCTGTTCCGTGGCAAGCGTCAAGGTGGCTTCGGCGCCCTCGACGGCGACGAGCGTCTCGGCGAGCCGGTGCCGTATCGCCTGGAAAGAGGCGATGGGACGGCCGAATTGGACGCGGTCCAGCGCATGCCGGCGGGCCAGCGACAGCATCGCCCGCCCGGCGCCGACGAGCCACCAGCCCAGTGCCCGTCGGCCCGCTGCCAGCGCGCCCGCGGACAGCGGATCGCCGGCCGCGGTCCGGTGGATCGGAATCTCGTCGTCCAATGCCGAGCCGGGCTGATCGCCGCGTTCCCAGATCACCCAGGAACCGCCGGAGTACGGCAACGGCACGGTCGCGCCGCCGGTCTGCCCTTCGGCCCGCAGGATGACGTCGTTGAGAACTGCGGCGTGTGCTCCGGTTTCGCCGAGCAATCGGAAGACCAGAGGTATTGCCGCACCAGGGATCTCGTCGAGCATATCGAGCCAGCCCAGGTCAGCCAGTGCGGCGTCGAGACGGGCACCGGAGCATCGGGCCATCGCCGTTTGCAGCGAGTCGGCGATCAGCTGCAGTTCTTCGGGATCGGTCACCGTCACTCCTTGCCGAGATCGAGCAGCCGGCGGGCGATGATGTTGCGTTGGATCTCGGCGGTTCCGCCGTAGATGCTGGCCGCGCGCGAGTACAGGTACTCCGGGCGCCAGGGGGTGTCGTCGAGTTCGAGTCGGCCGGGCAGCAGGTCGTGCACGGTATCGTAGAGCTTCTGCTCGGCACCGGCCAGCAGCACCTTGTCGATCGAGGTGTCCGGACCCAGCCGGGCGCCGGCGGCCAGCCGGTGCTGAGTGGCGCGGGACCGGCAGCGCAGTGTGTGCAGCGCGAGATATGCTGCGCCCAAGGCGGACTCGTCGGGTTCGGTCACGTCGGCGATGAGCTGGTCGAAGCGCGAGTACAGATAGGCGATGCGTTGCCAGAAGCACGTCGAGCGCTCATAGGGCAACAGGTCCATCGCCAGGCGCCAGCCGTCCCCCGGCTTGCCCAGCATGCGGTTGGACGGGATCACGACGTCGTCGTAGTAGACCTCGCAGAACTCGTCGACGCCGTGCATGGTGCGTAGCGGGCGAACGGTGATGCCGGGCGTGTCCATATCGACGAAGAACGCGGTGATCCCGTCATGGCCGGGCGCGGTGCGGGTGAGCACTATGCACCGGGTGGAGTACTGAGCGAAACTGGTCCAGACCTTCTGGCCGTTGACGAGCCAATTCTCCCCGTCCTGGACCGCCCGGGTGGACAGTGACGCCAGATCGCTGCCCGATCCCGGCTCGGAGAAACCCTGACACCACTGTTCACGACCGCTGAGCAGTAATGGCACCATTTCCGCGGCGAGTTCGGTTGTCGCGTAATCGATCATCGTGGGTGCGAGCACTTCGAGCATCGAATAGGGGCCGGGTTCGGCCAGCCGCCGTCCCACTACTTCCTCGCCGACCACCGCACGCAGCAGCGCCGGCCCGCCCAGGCCGCCGACCTCGACCGGCCAGCCGTAGCGCATCCAGCCCGCTTCGTAGAGCGCCTCGCTGACCCGCGCGAACTGGTGCATGTGGCCCTGCAGCGAATGATCGGGCCCGGGCGTCAGGTCATGGGCGTCGAGCCACGCGCACAGGTCGGCGCGAAACTGCTCGACGGTGACGGTGCCCGACGTCACGGCGCCGGACGACCCACGGCGTGCGGACGACCGTGGTCGTGCACCCCGCTGCGCCGAATGAACGTCATGGCACGGGTTTTCAGCCGCCACCCGTCGGCGGTGCGCAGGTAGGTGTCACGGTAGTAGCCGATGCGCATGTCGTGGGCGGAGTGTTCGATGAAGCACAGCGGTTGGGTACCGGTGGCCTCGTCGCCGTCGAGGTCCACCAGCGCGGTCCCGGTCATGAACAGGCCCTTGGGCGCGGCGGCCACCAGCTCCGGAAACCGGTCCAGGGTGTAGGTGTCGCCGAACGCGCTGTAGGTGCCGTCGGGAGTGAACACGCCGATCAGCCCGTCGATGTCGCCCTGAGTGATGGTCACCGCGTAGCGGGCGAGCAACTGCTGGATCTCGACCAGATCGTCAGTTCTGGTTGGCATAAACCTTGCCGCCTTTCATCACAAAGCCCACGTTGCGGGTAACGGTGATGTCGTCCAACGGGTTTCCCGGCACCGCGATGACGTCGGCGAGCATACCCTCGGCCAGCCGGCCCAGTTCAGTGGAGTTGATCAGTTCCGCCGCGGTCACCGTGGCCGCCCGCAGCACCGCCACCGGCGGCAAGCCCCACTCCACCAGGGTGACCAGCTCATCGGCGTTGCGGCCGTGCGGTATTGCCGGCGCGTCGGTGCCGACCGCGATCTTCACCCCGGCCTGGTAGGCGGCCAGAATCGAGGTCTTCGCCTTCGGGAACATCTCGGCGGCCTTGTCCTGTAACTCTTTCGGAGCGTGTGAGACGTCCATCGCGTCGGCGAGCCTGCGGGTGGTCACCAGGAACCGATCGTTGTCGACCAGCATCTGAATCGCCTCGTCGTCCATCAGAAAGCCGTGTTCGATGCAGTCGATACCACATGCCACCGCATGCTTGACCGCTTCGGCTCCGTGCGTGTGCGCTGCGACGCGCAACCCCCGCCGGTGTGCCTCGTCGACGATCGCGCGCAGTTCCTCATCTGAATAGTGTTGTGCGCCAGCTTCACCGGTCAACGACATCACGCCACCGGAAACACACACCTTGATCAGCTGGGCGCCGTGTTTGATCTGGTAGCGCACCGCTTTGCGGATCTCGTCGACCCCGTTGGCGATGCCCTCTTCGACGGTGAGCTCGAGTGCGCCCGGCATGAATGCGGCGAACATGGTCGGATCCAGGTGACCGCCGGTGGGGGTGATGGCATGCCCGGCAGGCACAATGCGCGGTCCGTCGATCCAGCCGGCGTCGATCGCCTTGCCCAGCGCGACGTCGAGCAGGTAACCACCGGTCTTGACGAACAGCCCGAGGTTGCGCACGGTGGTGAACCCGGCACGCAGGGTGCGGCGGGCGTTGCCGACCGCGCGCAGCACGCGGGTCGGCGGGTCGTCCTGCACCTGGGACAGTCCCGGCTTCTCGCCGCGCCCGCCCATCAGCAGATTGACCTCCATGTCCATCAATCCGGGCAACAGGATCTGGTGGCCCAGGTCGATGACCTCAGAGTCCGAGCCTGTGACATCGCCGCCGACACCGACGATGCGGTCGCCGTCGATCCGCAGGATGCCGGGCGAGACGATCTCCCCGGCATCGACGTCGAGCAGTCCCGCCGCTTTGAGCGTGAACTGCGATGAGCCGCGTGCGCGAAGAGCGTCAGGCACCGTTCAGATCACCGGTTCCCGAAGCACTTCCACCCATGCTGCGCCGCTGTCGGGGACCCGCGGTTGCTTCCACGCCTCGATCGGGAAGGACACCATGACCAGCGACTGCATGATGTGCATCAGTGTCTTCGCGTCGTCCGGCAGATCGTCGAGCGGGTACTTGTCGCAGTAGGCGATGACGTCTTCCAGGAGCGGGAAGGCGACGTCGTAGAACTGCTGCATCTCGGCCATCGTCGACGCCAGCCGCTTGGCGTAGCGCTCGGGCTCGGTGGCTAGATCCCAGTCCAGATATGGCTCCAGAGCCGCGAATTCAGACGGTAGCGACATTGTTCTGGTACTCCTTCACGAGATTACCGGTCGTCTTGTGCAGATGACGGATCAAGACTTCCTGGTCGCACAGCAGAAACTCGGTGACCGCCCTGGTGCCGATCATGGTCTGGGTCGCCTCCAGTGTGTTGGCGTCCTGTAATGCGTACTCCTTGAACGTCACCGCGGCCAGCTCCTGGGCCAGGCGTTCCCGCGCGTTGCGCGGCGGGACGAAATACAGTGATGCCTCGAAGATGTGCTTGTCCACCGCAGTTGGCCAGTAGTGGTAGGTCAGATACCAACCCGGCTCCCAGATCAGCAGCATGAAGTTCGGGTAGAACAGCCACGAGTCGATGCCCCACTGCGGCACCCGCTTCACGTTGACTCCCGGCGGCAGCTCGAGATCCTTGATGATCTCCGGCTTGTCCCATGGACCGAACAATCCGCTACGCAGCACCTGGTCCATCGGCTTGACCATGGACATGTCCGGGGGTGGGGCCTGTCCGCCCCAGGTCGACTGCAGGTTGTGCGGGCCGGCCAACTCGTAGTGCAGCGCCTCGTAGCCGAACTTCTGAATCTTGGCGGCTTCCTCTTTGGTGTACTGCCCCTGGTGCAGGATCGGCGCGTGGTAGAACTCGACGAACGCGTCGATGAACAGCTTCCAGTTGCTGCCGACTTCTGCTCGATAGGAATAGGTTTCGGTCATCTCGCCGAAGGGATAGCCTTCGATGCTCTTGGCCAGCGGTCCGAGATAGTCGATCAGCGGCGCCGCATTGTCGTCGAAGTTGATGAAGATGAAGCCTTCCCAGACCTCGCACCGCACCGGCGCCAGGCCGTACTGGCCCTTGTCGAGGTTGAAGAACTCTTCGGGTTGCTGAACGAAGGTCAGGTCCCCGTCCAGGCTGTAGCGCCAGGCGTGGTACTTGCAGGTGAACTGCCGGCAGGTGCCGGAAGTTTCTTCGTTGGGAAAGTCGTTCCACACCAACTTGTTTCCGCGGTGCCGGCAGACGTTGTGGTACGCCTTGACCGAGCCGTCCTTGGTCTTGACGATGATCACCGACGTGCCGGGGCCGGCCGACGGTAGCTCCCGGGTGAAGTAGCTGCCGGTGCGCGGCAGCCGATTGACCCGTCCGACATTGAGCCACTGCTTCTTGAAGACCGCTTCGCGCTCGGCCTCGAAGAACGCCGGGTCGATCGAGTCGGTGTAGTCGACCGGGTCGGTTCCCAGTTCGGGGTAGTTCTCTGTCCAGCTGCCGGCGGCTGGCTTGGGGAAGTGGGCCACTTTTACCTTCCTAGTGATCTTGTTCGAGCTGAACGCCAAAAGTGTTGAGGGCCATGGCCAGCATGATGTAAGAGCCGACCGTGAAGACGTAGTCCATCCGCTGGCGGTCGTCCATCTGCTCGCCGAGCGCGGCCCAGGTGTGGTCGGACAACTGGGACTGTTCGTCGAGCTCGTCGACCCCGACGAGCACCGCGCGTTCGAAATCATCGAAGTCACTGCCGGCCACCTCGGGTGCCCGCGCCGCCTCGACCTCGGCGTCAGTGACGCCTTCTCGTTTGGCCAGGTTGACGTGGTGGGTCCACTCGTAGGCGCAGTTACGGCGATGTGCGACGCGCAGGATCGCCAGTTCGCGGATGCGCGGCGGCAGGGTGGAGGAGAACAACAGGTGGACGTTGAACTTGAGGAACGCTTTGGTCAGGACCGGATGGTTCACCAGCGTCGACAGCACATTGGAGGCATCCCGCGGATTGCGGCGCTCCGGGGGCAGCATGACGGCCAGTGCCCCTTCGACAGCGTCGTCCCACTGGTCGGCTGGCAACGGCGGCAGACGCATCCCGCAGCGATCCTCTCGGTCGTCTTCTCTCTGAGCGAGAATCATATTCTCATTTGCAACCAATAGATTTGCACGAATCGCTCGGTTGGTCAATCCTGGCGCGGACGCAATCGTGCTGCTTCGCGCCGGCCGGGCCGGGCCGGTTCCGGCTGTCGGGGTAGCCATGCTGCTGATTTACCTAGCCGCCACCACTGGGACGGGACTGCAGAGCGCCGATGCGCCTATGCTGGATGTTGATTCTCGCTTCGCGAGAAGCTAGTTTTCAAGCTATAGAGAGCTTGGCGCATGTGTGGCTCGTTGATGCCAGCCTGGGGGCCGCGCGTTCGTGTGAGATCCGAGCGAACGATGAGAAGGGTTGAAAGAGCCATGAACAAAGAGGACATGATCCTGATCAGTGTGGACGACCACACCGTCGAGCCGCCTGACATGTTCAAGAACCACCTCTCGAAGAAATACATCGACGACGCGCCGCGCCTGGTGCACAACGCCGACGGTTCGGACATGTGGAAGTTCCGTGACACGGTGATCCCGAACGTGGCCCTCAACGCCGTGGCCGGACGGCCCAAGGAGGAGTACGGCATCGAGCCGACCGGACTCGACGAGATCCGGCCGGGTTGTTACAACGTCGACGAGCGCATCAAGGACATGAACGCGGGCGGCATCCTGGCCTCCATCTGCTTCCCATCCTTCCCCGGTTTCGCCGGGCGGCTGTTCGCCACCGACGACCACGACTTCTCCATCGCGCTGGTACAGGCCTACAACGATTGGCACATCGACGAGTGGTGTGGTGCCTACCCCGCGCGGTTCATTCCGATGGCGATCCCGGTGATCTGGGATGCCGAGGCGTGTGCCGCTGAGGTGCGCCGCGTCGCCAAGAAAGGCGTGCACGCGCTGACCTTCACCGAGAATCCGGCCGCGATGGGCTATCCCAGCTTCCACAACGAATACTGGAACCCGCTGTGGGAAGCCCTGTGTGACACCGACACCGTGATGAACGTGCACATCGGGTCGTCGGGCCGGCTGGCCATCACCGCGCCGGATGCCCCGATGGACGTGATGATCACGCTGCAGCCGATGAACATCGTGCAAGCCGCCGCTGACCTGTTGTGGTCGCGCCCGATCAAGGAGTACCCCGACCTCAAGATCGCGCTGTCCGAGGGCGGGACGGGTTGGATTCCGTACTTCCTGGAGCGTGCCGACCGCACCTACGAGATGCACTCCACCTGGACGCACCAGGACTTCAAGGGCAAGCTGCCCAGTGATGTGTTCCGTGACCACTTCCTGACCTGCTTCATCAGCGACAAGGTCGGGGTGGCGCTGCGCAACATGATCGGCATCGACAACATCTGTTGGGAAGCCGACTACCCGCACAGCGACTCGATGTGGCCCGGCGCGCCGGAAGAGTTGTGGGATGTGTTGTCTCTCAACGATGTTCCGGACGACGAGATCAACAAGATGACCCATGAGAACGCCATGCGCTGGTACTCGTTCGACCCGTTCACGCACATTTCGCGCGAGCAGGCGACAGTCGGTGCCCTGCGCAAAGCCGCTGAAGGCCACGACGTGTCGATCAAAGCGGCCGGCCACGACAAGGACAGCCGGGGCGGCTCCTCGTTTGCGGATTTCGCGGCGAACGCCAAAGCCCTTACCGGTAACAAGGACTGAGCCCCGGTTTTCCCGCGAGCAGACGCAGAATCGCACTGCGTGAGCAGCGATCGTGCGATTCTGCGTCTGCTCGCGCTGAAAGGAGGTGCCCATGGATGGCATGAATTTCGAGCTCACCGAGGACCAGGAGCTGATCCGGCGGTCGGTCGCGGAACTGGCACGCAAGTTCGACGACCAGTACTGGATGGAAAAAGACCAGGCACACGAGTTTCCGCACGAGTTCTACCGCGCCATCGCCGACGGCGGCTGGCTCGGGATGACGATCCCGACCGAATACGGCGGCCACGGCCTGGGCATCACCGAAGCCACCATCCTGCTCGAAGAAGTCGCCAAGTCCGGCGGTGCGATGAACGCCGCCAGCGCGATCCACCTGTCGATCTTCGGCATGCAACCCGTCGTGGTGCACGGCTCCGAAGAGCAGAAGCAACGCATGTTGCCGGCGGTGGCCACCGGTGAGGTGCACGTCTGCTTCGGGGTGACCGAACCAGGCGCCGGCCTTGACACGTCACGCATCACCACGTTCGCCAAACGCGACGGCGATCGGTACGTGGTCAACGGTCGCAAGGTGTGGATCTCCAAAGCGATGGAATCCGACAAGATTCTGCTGCTGACCCGCACCCAGAGCTATGACGAGGTCATTAAGAAGACCGACGGCATGACGTTGTTCCTGACCGACCTGGATCGCAGCCGCGTCGACGTCCGGCCGATCAAGAAGATGGGCCGCAACGCCGTCAGCTCCAACGAGCTGTTCATCGACAATCTGGAAATTCCCGTCGAGGACCGAATCGGCGAGGAAGGCAACGGTTTTCAGTACATCCTGGACGGACTCAACCCGGAGCGGATGCTGATCGCCGCCGAGGCGCTCGGGATCGGCCGCGTCGCTCTGGAGAAGGCGGTCAAGTACGGCAACGAGCGTGAGGTGTTCGGCCGGCCCATCGGCATGAACCAGGGCCTGCAGTTCCCGTTGGCCGACTCGCTGGCCCGGCTGGACGCCGCCGAGCTGATGCTGCGCAAGGCCACCTGGCTCTATGACAACGGCAAACCCTGTGGGCGAGAAGCCAATACGGCCAAATACCTGTGCGCCGACGCCGGCTTCACCGCCGCCGACCGGGCGCTGCAGACCCACGGTGGCATGGGTTACGCCGAGGAGTACCACGTCACCCGGTACTTCCGCGAGGCGCGACTGATGAAGATCGCGCCGGTCAGCCAGGAGATGATCCTGAACTTCCTCGGTTCCCACGTGCTGAAGCTGCCGCGCAGCTACTAGGCTCGGCCCTCATCGGAAGACGGGAGCCAGGAATGCGCGACACAGTCATCGTCGAGGCAGTGCGCACCGCGGTCGGAAGACGCAACGGCGGATTGTCCGGGATACACGCCGCCGATCTGTCCGCCGTCGTGCTCGACGAACTGCTCGAACGCTCCGGCGTTAGTCCCGAGATCGTCGACGACGTGATCTGGGGTTGCGTCTCGCAGGTCGGCGATCAGTCCAGCAACATCGGCCGCTACGCGGTGCTGGCCGCGGGTTGGCCGGAAACCATCCCCGGCACCACGGTCAACCGGGCCTGCGGGTCCAGCCAGCAGGCTCTCGACTTCGCGGTGCAGGCGGTGATGTCCGGGCAACAGGACGTCGTGGTCGCCGGCGGTGTCGAGGTCATGAGTCGCGTTCCGCTCGGCTCGGCCCGCGCCACCGGTATGCCGTACGGCCCCAAAGTTCTTGCGCGCTACGACGATTTCTCTTTCAACCAAGGGTTGTCGGCAGAGCTGATCGCCGAGAAGTGGGGATTTTCCCGCGCCCGGCTGGACGAGTATTCAGCCCTGTCCCACGAGCGTGCCGCCGCCGCGCAGGACGGCAATGCGTTCACCGAACAGATCGTGCCGGTGTTCACCGAGGATTCCGTCGTGCACGAGGACGAGGGCATCCGGCGGGGCACCACGGTGGAGAAACTGGCCGGGTTGAAGCCGGCCTTCACCGAGGACGGGGTGATCCATGCCGGGAACTCCTCGCAGATATCCGACGGCGCGGCCGCGCTGCTGATCACCACCGCCGAACTGGCGCTGGAACTGGGTCTGACGCCGATCGTGCGCTACCGCGCCGGTGCCGTCACGGGAGCCGACCCGGTGCTGATGCTGACCGGACCGATTCCGGCGACGGAGAAGGTGCTGGCCAAGTCCGGCGTTCGACTCGATGAGGTGGGCGTCTTCGAGGTCAACGAGGCCTTCGCGCCGGTGCCGCTGGCCTGGCTGGCCGAGACCGGTGCCGACCCGGCGCTGCTGAATCCGTTGGGTGGTGCGATCGCGCTGGGGCACCCGCTCGGCGCGTCGGGCGCGGTGCTGATGACGCGCATGGTTCATCACATGCGTGACAACGGGATCCGCTTCGGGTTGCAGACCATGTGCGAAGGCGGCGGCACGGCCAACGCGACGCTCGTCGAACTGGTCAACTGAATCCGGCTGGGCCGCGCCTCTTGTCAGCGCAGCCAAACCAACCTACTGTGTGTTCGGTAGGTTTCTGTCCGCAGCCCGGTTGAGGAGACCAGTGCCTGAGGCACGCCCGTATGAAACGCTGCTCGCCAAAGGCGAGGACCGCAAACAGCGGATCCTTGCGGTGGCACAGCGGCTGTTGTCGCGTAACGGCTGGCGCGCCACGACGCTGGCCCAGATTGCCCGTGAAGCCGGGGTGTCTTCCGCCGGACTACTGCACCACTTCGAATCCAAAGAGCAGTTGCTGCATGCGGTGCTGGACGCACGTGACCTCGACGACGACACCCATTCCGACCGCGGCGGCGATCTGCTCGGCGAGATCGCTCAGGTCGCCGACCGGTTCAACCGGGCGCCCGAACTGTTGGGCACTTTCACCGTGCTCCTGGTGGAGAACATCGACCCCGACGCGCCGTTGCACGACCGTCTGGTCACCCGGCAACGGGACGCCACCGAAATCGTCGCCGCCGCCATCCGGCGAGGTCAGGCGGCTGGTCGCTATCGCGCCGACATAGACCCTGACGTCAAGGCGGTGGAAATCCTCGCCTTCACCCACGGAATGGAAATGACATGGTTGCTGGACCCTTCGATACCGCTGACCGAGGTTTTCAAGGAGTACGCAGAGGCGCTGGCGCGCGACTTTTCCCCGTGCAGGACGACGCCGAACCCGACATGAGGTACCGCCTCGACGTCGTCGCCTCCAGCGTTGCCGACGTGGTGACGTTCGCCGGCGGGTGGCTCTTCGATCGGTCGATGGCGGGCTGGGACGTCACCGTGCTGCTCACCGATCATCCCGACGACCGGCCGCTGCACATACTCGGCGCCAAGACGCTGGACCTGGAATCCGCTCTGACTTCCGTCGGGACGCGACCCCGCCCGCAGGCCCTGGCCGCCGCGGCGGACCTGTTGGGTTCCGACCCGCGAGTGCGGACCGGCGTGTTGCACGCCCTCGACCACGGCGTCACCGAGGTCACGCTGTGGGGCAAGACCTGGCCGGTGGAGCTGGACGACAGTGTCGGGCTGGTCGAGCACCGGCTGAGTATGGCGGCCCAGACCTTCAAGGCGCGGGCACTGGCGGCGGCGGGTCTGGCGGGGGCCACCTTCGGTGTCGCCGAGCGCTTCCGCAGCGGCGTGCTGTCTGCCCCGTCGGTAGCGGCCGACCTGGTGCCCGCCGGCTAGTTCCGCCGGTGGGCGCGCGCATTGACGACGTAGCGGCCCTGTGGAAATGTAATACTCAGATGTGAGAGGCACGTTCTCGTTTACCGAGATCAGATGGAGCAAGAAATGGCGCAGGACGTCACCGAGTTGGATTTCTTCCGCGACAAACAACTCGTTGCGGACCCCTACCCGTATTACGAAGCGCTTCGCCGGCAATGTCCGGTGGCCCGCGAAGACCACCACGGCGTCATGATGGTGACCGGTTGGGAGGAGGCCTGCGCGGTATTGAACGACGCCGACACCTGGTCCTCGTGCAACTCGGTGACGGGTCCCTTTCCCGGCTTCCCGGTCCCCATCGAAGGCGACGACATCACCGATCTGATCGTGCAGCACCGCGACAAGCTGCCGTTCAGCGATCAGCTGCCGACGCTGGATCCCCCCACGCACACCAACCACCGCTCGCTGCTGATGCGGCTGATCACCCCGAAGCGCCTCAAGGAGAACGAGGACGCGATGTGGTCGCTCGCCGACCAGGTTCTCGACGACTTCCTGGCGCCCGGCGAAGGGGACTGGATCAAGGGTTTCGCGGGGCCGTTCACCCTGCTGGTGATCGCCGACCTGCTGGGTGTGCCGATGGAGGACCGCGACAAGTTCATCAAAGGCATCCGGCAGAACTCCGGCGGCGGCATCGGCGGAACGGGCAAAGAAGCGTTGGCCCACAGCCCGCTGGAATTCCTGTACGGTCTGTTCTCCGACTACGTCCGAGACCGCCGGCAGAATCCCCGCGACGACGTATTGACCGGTCTGGCCACCGCCACCTATCCCGACGGGACGACTCCCGAGGTCGAAGACGTGGCGCGCGTCGCCAGCAACGTCTTCTCGGCCGGACAGGAGACCACCGTACGGCTGCTCGGCGCGTCCCTGCAGACGCTCGCCGAGCGCCCCGACATCCAGACACAACTGCGCAAGGACCGGAGTCTGATTCCCAACTTCATCGAGGAATCGTTGCGGCACGAGAGTCCGGTCAAAGGCGACTTCCGGCTGAATCGGGTGCCCGCCAGTGTGGGTGGAGTCGACCTGCCCGCCGGTACCACCGTGATGGTGGTGCAGGCCGCCGCGAACCGTGATCCGCGCCGGTTCGACGAGCCTGCCACCTTTGATCCGAGCCGCAAGAACGCCCGTCAGCACATCGCGTTCGGGCGGGGCATCCACAGCTGTCCCGGCGCACCGCTGGCGCGAGCCGAAACCCGGGTGGCGATCGAACGACTCCTCGATCGGACGTCGGAGGTCAGAGTCAGCGAGCGGGTGCACGGCCCGGCCGAGGACCGTCGCTACCAATATGTTCCGACTTTCATTCTGCGCGGGTTGACCGAGCTGCATCTGGAGTTCACGCCGGCATGAAAGTCTGGGTCGACGACGAGTGGTGCCGTGGTCACGGCATGTGTCTGACGCTGTGCTCGGAGGTTTTCAGCATCACCGAAGACGGTTACGCGGTGGCAATAGATTCCGACGTACCAACGGAATTCGAGGCCGCCACCAGGGAAGCCATCGAATGTTGTCCCGAACAGGCGATCAAAGAGCGCTAAGGAGATTCGCGAATGTCCAACGGCCGCAAAGGGTATGTGATCCTCACCGAGGCCATCAAGGATCCCGAAGGCATGAAGGCCTACGGCAAGGCCGCCGGTGCGGCCATGGGTGGTGTGCGGGTTCTTGCGGTGGACACCTCGCCCACCGTCCTCGAGGGTGACTGGCACGGGGACCAGACCGTGGTGCTGGAATTCGAATCGGTGGACGCCGCCCGCGCCTGGTACGAATCCGAGGCATACCAGAACGCTGCCAAGCTGCGCCAGGCTGCGGCCGACTGCAACGCGGTCATCCTCGCCGGCTTCTAACGCCCGGCCCGCGATTGCGTTCCAGCTTGGGAGTTCACTCCTCGAGCGAGATCGCCTGTCTCGGGCACTGCCGGACGGCGTCGCGGACCTGCTCTTCGATATCTGGCGTGACCTCGGTCCGGTGCACCGTCAGCATGTCGTCATCGCCGAGTTCGAATACCTCGGGGATGATGCCCATACACACGCCGTTGCTTTCGCACAGATCCCAGTCCACTTCGATTCTCATCGCAACACCCGCACCGGAACGTTCTTCCAACCTGCGACATTCTGCATCTGGACCCGGTTGCAGTTGTCCCAGTCCACCTCGTAGCGGGGCATGAAATCCAGCAGCTTGTCCAGCGCGATCGCGCTTTCCATCCGGGCCAGGGCGGCGCCCAGACAACTGTGGATGCCGTAGCCGAAGGACAGGTTCAGTGCCTCGTGTCGGTCCCGGTCGATGTTGAAGGTGTCCGGGTCGGTCCAGACGTCGGGGTCGCGATTGGCCGCACCGTTGATCAGGAACACCGGTTTCATCGCCGGGATCGTGACCCCGTGCAGCTCAACATCTTTGACCGAGCAACGGACCTGATACTGCGACGGCGCCTCGTAGCGCAACAGTTCCTCGACCGCCGCCGGGATCTTGCTGCGGTCGTCGAGCAGCTTCTGCCACTCGCCCGGGAACCGCGCGAACACCACCGGCGCGTTGCCGATCAGCTTGGTGACGGTCTCAGCACCGGCACCACCCAATAATGTTGCGAATCCCGCGATTTCGATGTCGTCCAGTTTGGTCTTCTGACCGTCTTCGCGTTCGATCTCGGCCTCGATGAGCTTGGTGAACAGGTCGTCCTGCGGCTTCACCCGGCGTTCCTGCAGGAGTCCGTAGTACAGGGTCCCGGTTTCGATGTTGGCTTGGATGCCTTTCTCGCCGGCCTCGACCTGTCCGGGCTCGCGGTGCAGGGACTCGTCGATCAGAAAACGGATCCGTTGAGCGTGCTCTTCGGGCACCCCGAGCATCGTGGTGATCACCTCGACCGGGAACGGGCCGGACAATTCCTGCACCACGTCGAAGTTGTCCGGATCTACCTTGGACAGGTACTTGTCGATCTTCGCGCCGACCATCTCACGCTGCGATTGGATGGCGCGCGGCGTGAACACCTTGTTGAGCAGGCTGCGCATGTGCCGGTGGTCCGGCGGGTCCATGAAAATGATCGACTTCTGCTCCGGCGGCTTGCCGGTACGCACCATCGACAGGTCGATGCCGAAGGCCGAGGAGTAAGTCTCGAAGTTCTTCAGCCCGGCCGCCACATCCGCATGCCGGGTCAGCGCGTAGAAGTCGTATTCCTCGCTGTAGTAGACCGGCGCTTCCTGTTGCATCCGTTTGTAGGTGTCCCAGGCGCCGTTGAAGAAGTCCTGCGAGAACGGATCGAAAACGACCGTCGATGTCGTCAATGGAGGCTCCTTGCTGCTGAGCTGCGGACTGAAACCATTACAGCTGAACGCCCGACTGTAACGTCAACGGTAGCGGCTTCCGGGCTGGTCGGGAAGGGAAATCTGGTTTCATCTCGGGGCATCCATCAGGCTCAGTGCGGCGTCGGCCGCCGCCAGTGCGGCGCCACCGGGCGCCGAGGCGCGCTCGGCGAGGTCCACCAGCAGTCGCACATCCTTCTGCAGTAGCGGGCCGGCGAGACCGGCCAGTCGCGCCACGCCGCCCGCCTTGGCAATCGAGCTGAGCGCGAAGCTGTTCCCGCTGCTGCGCGCGACGACGTCTGCCAGCCGTGCCGGGGAGACGCCGAGCGCTTCGGCCAGGGTGAGAGCGGTGGCCGCGGTCCCGACGTTGGCGGTGAACAGCAAGTTGTTGAGCAGCTTGGTGGTCTGCCCCGACCCCAGCTCGCCGAGGTGGATGACGGCGTCGGAGTAGCTTTCGAAGACCGCACGGCAGCGCTCGACGACCTCGGTTTCACCGCCGACCATGACCAGCAACCGGCCCTCGCCGGCCGCTGGTCCGCCACCGCTGACCGGCGCATCGATAATCGAGACACCCTGTGCGGCAGCTTTTTCCGCGATGGCGCGGCAGGTGTTGGGGTGCACGGTGCTGTGCACTGCGATCACCCCGCCCGACTGCAACCCGGCCAGCACGCCGAGCTCGCCGAAGGTCAGTTCCTCGACGTCGGAGTCGCCGACCACGCACAGGCAGACCAGGTCACTGGCGGCGGCGAGTTCGGCCGGCGACCCGGCCACCCGCGCCGGGGTGTCCGCGAAGGACTCGAGGGTCGCTGCCCGGCGGGCCCACAGCGTCGTCGGGAAGCCGCTGTCGACGATCCGGCGCGCCATCGGAGCGCCCTGGCTGCCCAACCCGATGAACCCGACACGCATCAGCCCACCGCCCGGTCGGCGCTGCCCGCAATGCAATGGTCGACGAATGCGAACACCTTGCGGTGGTACTGGGCGGCGGTCAGTCCCAGGCTCAGATTATGCCCTGCTTCAGCGTGCAGTTCGGCCTCGAAAGATGCCGCGGCGCTGAACATCTCAGCGATCTCGGCCAGCGCTTCCGGATCGGAGCGGTACACGTTGTCGTACTCACCCAGGCTGAACCTGACCGGCACCCGCACCGCGGGCGCCAGCGCCGGGAAGTAGCGGTGCGGCCAGTTCAGCGCCACGTCCCGCTCGTAGGGCGGAGCGACCGAAGAATTCGTGATGCCGCGCAGAATGTCTGCCGGATACAGCCGCGTCGGTTCCCACAACAGTTCACGGGTGCCTGGCGGACGTTCCTTGACCTCCGCGGCTTTCATGATCTCCTTGGCGGCGGCGTGGTAGCGCCGGCCGGTGCCGCCGAGTTCGAGGCCGAGCAGTCCGGCGCCACGGTCGTGCGCCGCCATGCGGGTCGCGAGTTCGCAGCCGCCCGAGTGACCCAGCACGAACAACCCCGCCCCGCGGGGTCGCTGACCCAGGATGCGGTCGACGGCACCGTAGGCGAGGTCGACCCGTTGCTCGGGGGTCCGCACGGCGTCCGGATATGCCGCCGAGCTGCCATGCCCCGGCCGGTCGAGCGCAATGACGGTGAATCCCTGCGCTTCTCCTAGTCGCAGTAACGACAAGTCCGGATGCCCGGGACAGTCGAAGTAGACCGCGCTGGTGCCGCCGCCGTGGATGGCCAGGATCACGGCCTTGGGACTGTCCGCTTCGGCGACGACCGCCGACATGGGTACGCCGTCGACGATCACCACCCGGGGGCGGGGACTCATCCGTCGCTCCGCAACAGGATCACACCGCTGGGGGTCAACCCGCCGCTGCTGACCACGCCGACGCGGGCGTCGGCAACCTGGCGCTCCCCGGCCTCACCGCGCAATTGGCTGACCGCCTCGTGCAGCAGCCCCATGCCGTGCGTGCGGCCGTGGGACAACTGGCCGCCGTGCGTGTTCAGCGGGATCTGGCCGTCACGGGCGATGTTCTTGCCGCCGTCCAGGAATTCGCGGGCCTCACCGATCCCGCAGAACCCCAGCGCCTCGATCCAGGACAGGCAGTTCATCGTGAAGCCGTCGTAGAGTTCGGCGACGTCGACGTCGGCCGGCCGTAACGAGGTACGCGTCCACAGGTGCGCCGACTGGCCCAGCACCTGCGGTTCGTGGGTCAGGGTGCTCTGGTCCCAGTCGATGCGCTCGATGATCTGGGTGCCGACGGCCTCCACCAGCACGGGCGGTTTGGCCAGATCGCGGGCGGCGTCGACGGCAGACACGATGACGGCGATGGCGCCGTCGCACGGCACGTCGCAGTCGTAGAGGCCGAACGGCGTGGTGATGGGCCGCGCGTTCAGGTAGTCGTCCATCGTCATCGGCGACCGGTAGACCGCGGTCGGATTGAGTTCGGCGTTGGCGCGCTGATTCAGCGCGATCCAGCCCAGGGTTTCCTTCGTGGTGCCGTACCGGTGGAAGTGCCGCTGGGCGTTGAGCGCCAGCGTGTGAGCGGCCGAGGTGGCGCCGAACGGCCACTGCCAACTGGCGGTGCGGCCGCCGGACGGGACGATCTTGCCCTGCTTCATCTGTTCGTTGAAGGTGGCTTCCCACAGCGTCCGGAAGCACAGCACGTGCCGGGCCAAGCCGCCGGCGACCGCCAGCATGGCCGCGATCACCGATCCGCCGGGTCCGAATGTCTCGATACCGCCGTTGTGCCAGGTCGGCCGAATGCCCAGGGCCGCTTCCAGATTGGTCACTCCGCCTTCGCCGAACCCGCCCAGGTTGCCGCCGCCGGGATAGGTCGACAGGCCGTCGATGTCGTCGAAGCTGAGTCCGGCGTCGGCGATGGCCGCCTCGCACGCCTGCACGGTCAGCGACAGTGCAGGCACCATCAAGCGCCGTCCGATCGGCGACATCCCGATCCCGGTGAGCGCGACCTTGTCCTCGAACTTCTCCGTCGTCAGCATCGGACGGACATACTCGCCAAAACGCTCCGGTGCGATCTCGTCGTCCGGCAGCGCGCCCGGTGCGGCATCGGGGACCGGACGGAACAGCGGCAGCCACACGTCTTCGATCTGCTCGAACACGACCTCGACTACCTGACCCAGTTCGAGTTGCTCGGGATCGGATTCGACGATGTTGGTGGTCAACCGGACCCGCGGGTCCTCGTCGATCGTGACCTGGGCCACCACGTACGGCGCCGGCATCCCCGGCAGGCTGAAGCGGTGGTTGATGGTGAAACCGGCCAGGGTCGCCCTGCCCGAGACTTTGCGTACGCCCATGTCACGGGAGCGGCAGTAGCGGCAGACCGGTGCGGGCGGATGGATCAGCGCCGCGCAGGCACGGCACTCCTGGATCCGCAACGTGTCGTCGGCGCCGGCGGTCCAGAAGAATTCGTTCTCATCAGTGATCTGGGGCAGCGGGCGTCCCGGGGCTGTTGACACGTCACCTCCGCAGGCTGAACGTACCGGTAGGCACGTTATGCGAATTCGAGAATTACGTTATCATCTCCGAGTGTGACGGAGACGCTGGTCCGGGAGACACCGCGGTCCGGCGTCACCATCCTGCGATTCAACCGTCCCGCACGGCTGAACGCGATCAACGCGGCAATGCTGGCCGAGCTCACCGAATCGCTGGGCGACCTGGCCGGCGACACCTCGGTGCACGCCGTCGTGCTCACCGGCGCGGGCCGCGGCTTCTGTTCGGGCATCGATGTGCGCGACTTCGGCACCGGCATTCCCGAACCCGACGATCCGGCCCTCGACCGGCTGAGATTTCAAGAGGCCATGGCCGCGATACCGCAGGCCATCCGTGATCTGCCGCAGCCGGTGATCGCGGCCGTCAACGGGCCCTGCGTCGGTGCCGGATTGGCCATCACATTGGCCGCGGACATCCGAATCTGTTCGACGGCAGCGTCATTCGGAAACGCGGCGATTCTGCTGGGCCTGTCGGGTGCGGAGATGGGCATGAGTTACCACCTGCCGCGGGTGGTCGGTGCCAGCGTCGCCGCGGACTGGATGCTGACCGGCCGGACGGTGTCCGCGGCCGAGGCGGATCGCCGCGGATTGGTGAGTCAACTGCTGGAGCCGCAGGCGCTAGTGGACCGCGCGGTGGAGCTGGCCGGGCATATCGCCGATCTGCCGGCTCTGGCGACCCAGCTCACCAAACGGACACTGCACGTGAACACCGACGCCGCGGGCCTGGCGCCGGCAATCGAACTGGAGAACCGCAACCAGGTGCTGACGCACGCCACCGACGAAGCCGCCGCGTTGCGTCAGAAGTGGTCGCGATGAGCGCGTCTCACAGTGACTCTGCAGCCGCGGCGCGAATTTTGCCGCCGATATTGCGCCCTGAGCGCAGACTCAACGTCGAGGGAGAGGAATCGGCAAATGGCGTGGGACTTCTCGACTGATCCGCAGTGGGCGGAGCAACTCGACTGGGTGGCGCATTTCGTCCGCTCGGAGTGTGAGCCGGTCGATCTGTTGGTCAAGGAGTCGCACGACCTCAACGACCCGGTGCGTCAGGCGCTGATTCCGCCGCTGCAGCGCATCGTCAAGGAACGCGGGCTGTGGGCCACCCACCTCGGGCCGCATCTGGGCGGACCGGGCTACGGACAGCTGAAACTGGCCCTGCTCAACGAGATCCTCGGCCGCTCCGAATGCGCGCCGATCGTATTCGGTTCCCAGGCACCCGATTCGGGCAACAGCGAGATCCTGGCCCACTACGGCACACCCGAGCTGAAGAAGCGCTATCTCGAGCCGTTGCTGGACAACCGGATCGTGTCCTGCTTCTCCATGACCGAACCGCAGGGCGGCGCGGACCCGAAGGTCTTTACCACCTCGGCCGTCCAGGACGGCGACAGCTGGATCATCAACGGGGAGAAATGGTTCTCGTCCTTCGCATCGATGGCGTCGTTCCTGATCGTGATGGCCGTGACGGACCCCGAAGCCGCTCCCTACCAACAGCACTCGATGTTCGTGGTACCGGCCGAGACGCCGGGGATCAACGTCCTGCGCGACGTGGGTCTGGGCTATCAGCCCCTCGGCGGTGGCCGGGAAGGCTATGTGCGCTACGACAACGTGCGGGTTCCTGCCGACCACATGCTCGGTCCGCGGGGCGGCGCCTTCGTGGTCGCCCAAACCAGGCTGGGCGGTGGACGCATCCACCACGCGATGCGCACGGTCGGTCTGGTGCGCCGCATCTTCGACATGCTCTGTGAGCGTGCGGTTTCCCGCTACACACAAGGGGACATGCTGGGCAACAAGCAGTTGGTGCAGGAGATGATCGCCGACTCGTGGATGGAGATCGAGGCGTTCCGGCTACTCACCCTGCAGACGGCGTGGAAGATCGACCAGCACAACGACTACAAGGCTGTCCGGGCCGATATCTCGGCGGTCAAGGCGATGATGCAGAAGGTCCTGCACGACGTGTCGGCCCGCGCGCTGCAGGTGCACGGCTCGCTCGGTACGACGCACGAGATGCCCTTCGTGCAACACCTGGTGGAGTCGTTCGTACTCGGCCTGGCCGACGGACCGACCGAGGTGCACAAGACGGTGTTGGCCCGTCTGCTACTCAAGGACTACCAGCCCGCCCCGGACCTGTTCCCGTCCGAGCACCTGCTGCGGCTGCGCGCGGCCGCCGAGCGGAAATTCGCCACCCAGTTGGCGGGTATCGCCCTAACCCAGTAGCTCCCCAGCGCGAATCAACAAGTGCGGCAGCAGCTTTGCCATTGCCGCTACGTCGGCGGCAGGCACTGGTCGTCGCCGGTTGTGTTTGACGATCAACGACCAGGTCGCCACGGACTTGAAACAGGCCAGCGCCTGGAACCAGTCGAGGCCGGGCACCGGAACTCCCAGTGCCGTTCGGTAGGTGGAGGCCAGTTCCGTCGGATTCGGTGTCATGCCCAGGTAGCGGGTGGCACGCCGATAGGTCCGCGGGTCGCTGTTGATCAGGAACCACCCGACATCGACGCGTGGATCGCCCACCGACCAGATCTCCCAGTCGATCACGGCGGTGATGTCCGCGCCGACGGCGAGCAGGTTGCCGAGCCGAAAGTCGCCGTGCACCAACGCGGGACCCAGCGGCGCGGGCACCGATTCTGCCAGCGCGTCGGCGACATCGCGCCATCCCGGCGCCAGTGCGGGTTCCACCGTCTGCAGGGCGCGACACCAGCGTTCGACTTCGGCGCCGGCGCTGCTGACCGGCTCGTCGCCCAATCCGACGGCAGAGTGGTCAACCCGGTGCAGCTGCGCCAGCATTTCGGCAGCACTCCGATAGCGTTGTGGCACAGCGCTGTCGACTGCAGCCCCCACGTCGTACAACGGCTCGACGGAACTGCCGTCGACCCACGACATCACAAACAGCGGCGGCACCAGCGGTGGGTCACCCGGATCCTCGAACAATACGTCGGGGACGGGAAGCGGGGTGGAGTGCAGCGCTTTGATGACGCGCGCCTGACGAAGCACGTCGCGATGTCGGGTGGGTGCCAGACCGGCGGGGGCGACCTTGACCACCACCGGGCGATCCGCCGTCTGCCCGACGTAGGTCAGGCTGGAGGCGCCCCCCGACAACGGGCGCAGCCCCTCGACGTCGGGCAGTCGACTGCGCACCGTATCGAGCGGATCGGTCAGCTCAGCCACCCGATTTCGCGGAGGAAGGTCTGGGTGTGCGCGATGCGGCCGGTCATCGACGCGGGGTCGCCTGTGCACAGTTCGAGCGCGGTCTGGGTGATCAGGCCAATGTCCTCGGTGTCGGCCTTGGCCAGGTCCAGGATGCCCGCACCGGGGGTGGCCACCGGCCGGGACGGCGCAGCGGCGTTGACTGCGATACCGTCGTCGTACAATTCTGCGGCAAGGCTTTTCGTGAGCCGGTTGAGCGCGGCCTTGACGGTGCCGTAGATCCCGAAGCCCGCTCCGCTGTCGAACGCGTCGAAGGGTGGGCCGGGCGGCAGGTCGCCACCGACCGAGGTCACGTTCAACACCCAGCCCCGTCGACGTTGCCGCATCGCCGGTATCGCCAGCTGCGTGAGATGAAGCGGCGCCAGCACATGCATCTCCAGCATGAGTCGCACCCGCCGCTCCGGGAATTCGTCGAGTGGCCGCAGGAAGGTGACCGCCGCGTTGTTCACCAGGATGTCCGGCGCGCCGATACGGTCCACGACTTCGCCGAATAAACGCTCGCGCTCTTCGATTTTGGACAGATCGGCCGGGACCGCAACCGCAGCGCCACCCGCAGCGGTGATCTCGGCGAGGGTTTCTCGCAGCGAGCCTTGGTATTTGGGGTCGGGATCAAGGGTCCGCGCAGTCAGCGCCACGGTGGCCCCTTCGGCGGCCAACCGCAGTGCGATCGCCTTGCCCAGGCCTCTGCTGGTCCCGGTCACCAGGGCGGTCTGCCCGGCGCACCGTGTCAACGGATGAATCCCCACTCGGCTTCGTTGGACTCGGTCTTGATGCGCGAGGCGGGGTCGTCCTCCTCGTGCAACTCCGGGTGCGGGGTACTCGGCCGGGGGTCCCCGACTTCGGTGATGGCGTGCACCGGGCAGTCCAGCAGCGCCCGCATCACCGCGTCCCGGTCCTGCTGCGGCACAGTGCCGTCGCCGATCAGGCACGCGTATCCCCAGTCATCGAGGGAGAAGTATTCGGGTGCGTGCTTGGCGCACAGACCGAATCCGTCGCAGATGGTGCGGTCCAACCGGATCTTCATCCCTCACACCCCTTCGACCAGGTAGGGACGCTCGGCGCGAAACGCACCGTGCCGGCAGTCCGGGCAGCTGCCGTCGAGGTGACGGGCGACGTCGTCGGGAAACTGGTCGAGGAGGGAGGCCGCGATGTTGCAGGCGGCGTCCAGCGTCCCGCAGGCACCGCGCGCCCGCAGCACCACCGACCACCGCCGCAACCGGTCCAGGTCCTCGGTGGCCGCCACCCCGTCGCGCAGAGCGCCTGCGGCAGCGGCCATCGCCGCCGTGCCGTTGAAACAGGAACCGCATTGGCCGGCGTTCTCGCGGTCGAAGTACGCAAGCACCGCGGCCGCGACTGCGACCGGACATTCGTCGGTGATCACCGAGATCGCACCGCAGCCCAGTCCACTGCCGATCCCGCGGATGGTCTCATGGTCCAGAGTGGCCTCCAGCACGCGGTGGTTCAACAGCCCGGCGAAGTAACCACCCATCAGCACCCCACGCAGCTGATCCGGTGAAACCCCGTGTACGGCAAGGAGTTCGGTAAAGGGCAGGCCGTGTGGAAGTTCGTAGAGGCCAGCCGGCCGACCACCCCCGGTGATGGTGGCCAGGAAGGTGCCCGGAGACTGAGCTGTGCCCTGGGAACGGAACTCCGCCGCGCCGTGGGCCTGCAGGTAGGCCAGATTGGCCAGTGTCTCGACATTGCTCACCAGGGTGGGCCGGCCGCCGACGCCGACTTCGAATGGGCGCGGTGGCTTGTCGGTCGGTTTGACGGGTCCCCCGTTGACGGCGTTGACTGCGGCGGTCTCTTCCCCGGCCACGTAACCCGGTGGCACGGACCACACCTCGACGCTGGGCGCGCTGGCATCCAATTCGCTGAGCGCCTCCTCGACGCTGCGCGCTGACTCGGCGTCGGACACATAGACGTAGGCACGCTCGGCCGCGACGATCGCCGCGGCCAGCCGCAGCCCGTCCAGCACGAGGTGCGGCCGGTTACGCAGCAGCCAACGGTCCTTGATCGAAGCCGGTTCCCCTTCTTCGCCATTCGCGATCACTATCGCGCCGCCGGCGATCACCCCGTTGGTGCGTACCGTGCGCAACTTCACCGCCAGGGGGAAGGCCGCGCCACCGCGGCCCAGCAGACCGCTGGCTTCGACCTCGGCCAGCAACTTCTCGGCGTCGCCCAGCGGACGGTAGCCGCCCCGCTCGCGATAGGCCGCCAGGTTCTCCGGGCCGGATCCGGTCAACAGACGCGGCGGGCAACCGGGCCAGACGGCGGTGACGAAGGAGGCGGTCGTCTGAGTCTCCATCAGCTAGCCTCCCACCCGGCCGGATAGGCTTGGCCGCATGCGGACTGCGGTGGTGCGCGTCAATGTCGATCCAACCGGTGTGCTCTCGCCGGCGCGGCTAGCTGAGGGCATGGCGACGCTCCTCGGTCTGGCTCGTGAACTCGGTGCCGATGTGGTGGCCAACGACCTGGCGGCCCGGCCGCCGAGTCGGCGCGAGGTCGAGGTCCTCATCGCCGGCGACGATGGCGAAGGGACCAAAAAAACCGCTATGAACTTGTGCGACAGGGCTTTCGGTGTCACACCGGTGGCGGGCGTGGTCACCTTCGTCAGCCGCGGCACCGACGACGATGCGCACGGGGTGCTGTCCGGGTTCGGGCTGCGTGGCACGGTGCTGCGTGAGCCCGGCGACGAGGGTTACGACATCGTCTATGTGACGTTGCGCGCAACAGACCTCGATCGGGTTCCGGAAAGCCGCATCCACACCGCACTCGAGGCGTCGCTCAACTGTGAGGTCCACATCCGCACCGAGTGAACTCATGTGCTGCCCAGGAATTCGAGGATGGGCGGCGCAGCCAGCACCCAGGTGTCGAACATGTTGAAATGCGTAACCCGGCCTGCCGCACGGTCTTCGGAGGCGCGCTCCCAGGCGTCCTCCGGCCACGGCGGGTCGATCAGTTTGGATCCCTTGATCAGGCAGCTGACTTCCAGCGACGTGCGCTTGGGATGATCCAGGTCGTTCTCGCCACCGCGGATGATCAGGGTGGGGACCTTGATCCGGTCGAACATTTCGTCCTCGACACCGGGAATCGTCTGCCCCGGCTTGGAGACGAAAGCATTGAGCCAGCGCAGCTGGATCTTGAGGAACTCGTCTTTGTCGAAGTCGAGGAACCGCTGTTTGTTGGCCGGGTTCTCCGCGATCCGGTCGCGCCACTCCTGAACTCTCACGACGCCGTCCATGCCGGTGCCGCGCACTGCCAGGATGCTCGGCACGATGTAGAAAGACCCCAGCACGAAGGTGCCGTACACGCCGCCGACGATGTTCCACACCACGAGCTTGGTCACCATCTCCGGATAGAGCATGGTGGTGAGCATGGAATCCCTTGCGCCGCCGGACCCCCCGGCCAGGATGCACTGCTCGAAACCCAGCCCGGTCACCAGCTTGTGCAGGGTTTCGGCGCGCATGTGCGATTCGCTCTGCCCGTAGAACTGCACATCGGAGGCGCCGCAATTCGGTCGGTCCCACAGCAGCACGCGGTAACCGCCGTCGGCCAGTGCGTCGGCCAGCGGACGCAGGCCCTCGATCTCCTTGCTGAACCGCCCCCCCGGGGTCAGCGCGATGAGATCGCCGGTGTCACCGAGGATTTCGTAGACTACGTTTCCGCCGTTGACCTCGATCGTCGACACCTGGTTCTCCCGCGTCGTCACGCCATCACCAACACGTCGTTGCCGATCACGCGGACCGGGTAAGTGCGGATACTCCATTCCGGTTTGACCGCGGTGGTACCCGTCGCGAGTTCGAAACCCCACTGGTGCCAAGGGCAGTAGATGTACTCCAGATCCCGCACCATGACTGCGTCACCGGGCGCGGTCTCGTCGACGACGGTGCGTCCCCGCGCCCGCCCCGAGCACAGCGGACCACCTTGGTGCGGACAGTAGTTCGCAATGGCGTAAAAGGTGCCGTTGACGTTGTAGACACCCACGCCGTGACGCCCGATCGGCACCAGTTTGTGGGTGCCGGGCGGGATCTCGTCGACGGTGGCCACCACGTGTTCACGGCCCTGGGCGAGGCGGGGCGGGGGCAAGGTGTGCGCCCCCCTTTCGTCCGGTGTCAATTCAGAGCACCCGGATTTGACCCTCGAGCACCGGAACGGTCTCGGGGAGGTGGTATGTCGCGATGCCGTTCTTGTACATCACCGCGTCGCGAGCCGCCTTGGGCAGGTGCTTGACCAACCAGCGTGGGTCATCGAACGTCCAATGCGGGTAGTCCGAGGAGAACAGCAGAATTTTCTCGCACTCCATCCACTCCAGTGCACGGGTCAGCTCCGTCTTGTCCTCCGGGTAGTCCAGCGGCTGAGTGGTGAATTTGATGTGTTCCTTGACGTATTCGGACGGCTTGCGCTTGATGTCCAGCCACGACTTGCGCGCTTCGTAGATGGAGTCCATCCGCCACATCAGGGGCAGGATCCAGCTGAACGCGTGCTCGACGAAGACGATCCGCAGGGTCGGGAACCGGTCGAAGACCCCGTCGAAGATCAGGCTCATCACCTGGTTGGCGGCCAGCAGCGAATAGGTGACCATGAAGTCGTGGTTGTAGCTGGGGTAGCCCACCGGCGGCGTCGGCAGCTCCTCGTAGTGGCTGCGGGACAGGTGACAGCTCACCGTGATGTCGTGCTTGGTGGCGGCGGCCCAGATCGGGTCGTATTTCGGATGGCCCCACGACGGGCGCGGCTCGGCCTTGATCAGGATCTGGGCCATGTAGGGGTGCCCGGCCCAGCGTTCGATTTCACGCACTGAGGCGTCCGGGTCTTCGATGGCGGCGCAGATGGAGCCGCGCCACCGCTGGTGCCAGTTATTGTGGCTGTCCAGCCAGTGGTTGGCCTGCCAGTCGTTCAACGCCACCGACATCGCGTGCTGCGCTTCGTGAATGCGGGCCGGATACGCGGCTGGCTCCAGGATCGCGATGTCGGAACCGGCCTCCATGATCAGCTGCCGGAACGCCAGATCCGGGTCGCTGCAGGGGAACTCGCCGTTGGTGGGGAAGGAGTCCACGCGCATCGCATAGCTGTGTGCGTAGTCCGGGGCGTCGTAGTAGATCTGCTCGCCGACGTTGCGCGTCAGGAAGTACTTGCTGCGCCAGGGCTCCGGGATGTAGGGGACCAGCTCACCCCGTTTGGGTGCCGGGTGGACATCGGAGTCGACGCATCGGACGGCTATGCGCTCGGCGGGCGGCACCCGCTGCTGCGAATGGGTCAGGGTCATCTGAATCTCCTCGGTCTCCCTGGCATCTACTGTGCGCCCACCCCGGCCGGGATGTCTATGCCGTACAGCTGTGCCGCGTTGCGCCAACACACTTTGTCGCGCTGTTCGGCGGATAGTGCCCGGGGCAGTGTGCGAATGTCGCCGCATTGCCAGTGCGGATAGCTGGAGCCGAACATCACCATGTCGTCCTTGCCGGTGAAGCCGAACCATTCACCGGCGAATTCGACGTCGCCGGGTCCGTCCAACGCGCCCTGAACGAAGAACACATGGCCGGGCAGGTAGTCGCTCGGCATCCGCGGCGCCCAGGGCGTCTGCTCCAGGTGCGGGCGGCCGAAGGTGTCCATCCGCCACATGAACGGCGTGACGAAGTCGGCGGCCCCGTCGGCGAAGACGAATTTGAGCGTCGGGTACCGCTCGAAAACGCCCTCGGCGATCATGTTCATCAGGTGGTAGAGGTAGTTCAGCGCCATGAAGCTGACGTACTGCTCGTAGGTGCGGGTGTTGCCCGACGGGGTCGGGGCGAAGCCGATGCCCGAGCCGGACTCGATGTGCACCGCGACCGGAAGGTCGGCTTCGACGGCGGCCTCCCACAGCGGCCAGAACTGTGGTTTGCCATAGACCTCGCGAGACTGCAGCGGCACACCGAGCTGCACCACCCGAGGGTGGTCGCGGTACTTCTCGACCTCGCGCAGCGCGCCGGCGACGTCGTCCGGATTGATCCGGAGGGTGCCCCGGAACCGATCGCCGTACTCGTCATGGTCCAGCCAGCGCGATACCATCATTTCGTTGTGCGCGGCGTGGAGCGCGCTGCCCAGGTGCCGGTCCGGCATGATCCCACGGCCCATCGGATGCAGGATCGCCACATCCACTCCGCGCTTGGCGAACAACTCCTCGGCGACGAATTCCGGATCCGAGCCCGGGTAGCTGCGACCCCGCTCCGGTCCCTTGGTGTCGGGCGCATACTCCCCGCCCGGTGCGCCGTACCAGTCGTTCTCGTAGTCGGGAAAGCCGCGGCTCTTGAACGGTTCGCGCAAGAAGTTGCGCAGGTCGGTGTTCGAGGGGAAGAAGATGTGGACGCTGGCGTCGATGAGCGGCGTGCGCACCCCGTCGTTGTGTTCGATCACATCAGCCACCCTCCGGCTCCGGCGGTCTGGGCGGTCGTGGCCGGGCCATCTGATAGACAACCTAACATTTTGCCTCGCTATCCCTCAACGGATTGCCGGTAAGCAGCTCGGTTACTCATCCGACCAGGTAGCAGTATCTTTTTCTAGCTTGTTGCAAGTGCAGTTCTTAGATGTGGATAATAACATTCTCCGCGTTGAATGTAACTTCTGCTGCGGTGTTCACCTCGCGTCGGCAGGTCCGACGGTGACGCCGGCCTGGGCTTCGAACGGCTTGATCACCTCGGTGAAGTCGGAGTTGGGTCCCTGATGCTGCGCGACCACCTCCCAGAGTCGTCCGACGGTGTCGGCGAGTTCGGTCGGCACCCCCAGGGCGTGGGCCTCCTCGAGGTAGAGTCGCACGTCCTTGACCATCAGTCCGGTGGCGAAGCCGTAGTCGAAGGTGCGGGGCAGGATGGCTCGCGGAAACTTGTCCCGGCTGGCACTGGTGGCCCCCGAGCCGGCGTTGAGCACCTCGAGCAGGACGGCCGGATCCAGACCTGCCTTGACGCCCATCACCGCGACCTCAGCCGTGGCGACGAGCACGTTGGCCGCCAGGATGTTGTTCGCCAGCTTCATGGTCTGCCCGGAACCGGGCCGGTCGCCCACGTAAAAGGGACGGCCGAACGTCTCCAGGATTGCGTGGACGGCGTCGTACTCGGCACGGGGGCCGGCGACCATCAAGGCCAGTGCGCCGCGTTCGGCGCCGCCGACGCCACCGCTGACCGGGCTGTCCATCGCGACGATGCCGCGCCGGGCCAGCAGTGTGTGGATCTGCCCGGCGGTCCGGCTGCCGACGGTGGACAGGTCGACGTAGCGCCGAACCCGCGAGCCGTCGATCACGCCGTCCGGCTCGGTTGCCACCGCGAGCGAGACGGCCGGCGTCGGCAGGCTGGCCAGCACGGTCTCGGCACCGTCGGCGACTGCCCGCGGTGACGACGCCGGGTGGGCGCCCAGGGCGGTGACGCGGTCCAGGGCCGCCGTGCTTTTGTCGTAGGCGATGACATGATGACCCGCTGCGATGAGCCGGCGTGCCATGGGGAAACCCATGTGCCCCAACCCGATAAAGCCGATGTTCACGCGTTGTCCAGCTCGTCGAAGATCTCGGCGGCGGCCCGGAAGCTGTCGACCGCGGCGGGCATCCCGGCGTAGACAGCGACCTGCAGGAACACCTCGCGGATCTCCTCGCGCGTGACGCCGTTGGTCAGTGCGGCCCGGATGTGGGTGCGAAGTTCGTGGGGCCGGTTGAGCACCGACGTCATGGCCAGGTTGAGCATGCTGCGGGTTTTGCGGGTCAGGCCGTCCCGACCCCATACCGCGCCCCAGCAGTATTCGGTGACGAGATCCTGCAGCGGCCCGGTGAACTCGTCGGCCCCGGCGATTGCCTGATCGACGTAGGCCTTGCCCAGTACCTCCGAGCGGATCTGCCGCCCCCGCTGATATGTTTCGCTGTCCAACGCCCGGCTCCTCTGCGACTAGGGTCAGTCAGGAGTGTAGGGCCACGGTCGATGGCTGCTCGATTCGCTTGCCGGACGGCCGAATTGGACCGGCTGGGTCAGTTACAGGCCCAGTCGACGGGCCACCCGCCGGCGAGGTTGCTCATGGCGTGCAACTCGGCAGCCCGGCGCGTATGTCCGAACCCGCCGTGGTAGCTGGCACCGTCGTGCACGACCGCACCGCAGTGGGTGAAGGTGCTGACCACGGCACACCCGGGGGCACCGCAGCGCGACAGCGCGAGTTGCTCGGCTCCCAGCTTGCTGACATGGCGGCGTGCCTTGCCGGAGGTCCCGTCGGGCGCGTAGGCGATGGCGCCATAACGGGTCAGAAGTGGCGGCAGGTTCTCGGGCATCGCGTTGTCGGATGCGCGTGCGTGAGCCGGCTGGACCAGTGAAAACAGCATTGCGGCGGCGGCTACCAGGCTTGCGAGCGCGACGCGACGCCGTTGTCGTGTCGTCATTGTGCTTTTCCTTCCTCGATTCGTGGTGAGCAGACGTCGGTTCGGCGAACGCTACCGCTCGCCGTGTGAGCACATGTTCACATGCCGGAAACATGCAACCTCTACTATACCCACTTTTGCCGCCCCCGAAGCAGGCCCGGTGCACCGGCTGCTACATCGAATCTTTCAGCGCAGCAACGGTTTCCAGGTCGTCCAGCGCGGTGACACCGCGCCGCAGTCCCGCCATGGCGATGTCCTCGACCTGCATGCCGCCCATCCCGGCGGTGATGAGGGCAGCCACATAGGCATACGACGCGCTCTGGCGGAAGCGCAGCCAGAGGTCGTCGCGGTCCAGCTCGGGCCCACCCGCAGCAGCCAAAGCGCGGCGGTAATCGTCGAGCAGTTCGCGCTGGGCGGCGATTCGATCCGTCAGCGTCAGGCTGGTGACCAGCGTGTAGGCCAACTCTCGGGACGGATGGCCGCGACGCACCGCCTGCCAGTCCAGCAGCCCGGCCGCACCGTCGCGGAAGTACACATTGCCCGGGTGCGCATCGCCGTGCATGACGGTGTGCGGAGCAGCGTCGATGATCGCCGCGACGGCACGGTAGTTGTCGGCGATGAAGCGGCCGTTCTGCACCGCAATGTTGGTGCGCTCGGCGAGCCGCTTGATCGAGGTGTGCATCAGTGGGCCGGTCAGCAGGGATGTGACGTCTCCCGACGGCGTGTAGAGCCATCCCAGCGGTCCGCGGTCGTCACCCGGCAGTCGGCCCCAGAATGTCGCGTGCAGCGTGGCCAGGAGTTCGACGAGCAGGCTCGCCTGATCGACGGACAGGGGATTCAGCGTGTCGGGGAACTCGCAGGATCCGGCCGGCAGATCCTCCAACACCAGCAGGTACCGGCCGGTCCAGGGGTCGAACGCGGTGCCGTAACACTGCGGGACGCCGGTGAGCTCCGGGGCGAGCCGGCGGTAGAAGCGCACCTCAGTGTGCCCGAGGCGGCCCAGTTCGCCCATCAACCGGGTCGCGGCGCTCTGTGCCGTCAGCTTGACGAACACCGATTCCGGGACGGCGTCCCCGGTCAGGGCCAGTCGCGCCCGCGACGATGTGCCGGCGTGACCGTCGAGCAGGCTGACCGTGCCGATGCTGGTGCCCATAACGGACGAGAGGACACCCGCGTCGATCTGATCGGCCGCCCGCGGTAGGCCGGCGCGGCGGCCGACGAGCGCATCCGCGGCGACCCGACCGACTCCGCGGCCCAGGTGGCCGACCAAGCCGGCCATCAACACCGCCTGTGGCACAGGGTTTTTCATGTCAATCCGTTCTGATGTGACCTGGGCGGGCTGCGACCGTCCCGGCATAGCGAAAATAGCCGACCGCCCGGTACTGCCACGCGAGGATCGCATCCCACAGATCCGAACGGCCGACCGCTGACTTTACAGATTTGCCCGAAACTGTCACGCTGTAGCCGCCGGGTTCCACCCTGCGGGGGATCACAGAGAAGGCGCGAAGGATGATGCGGTGACCACGTCTCAAGTGTTGTTCGACGAGGCTCCGGCGTATTACAGCGAGCACTACGACTGCGATGCGCTGAGCCGGCACGAGGACGTCGCCGCGGCGTTCACCGCGCAGGAAGGCGAGGGGGTGCATCGATGAGCGCACCCGACCGCCCGCTGGCGGGTCGTACCGCGGTCATCTCCGGCGCAAGCCGTGGCATCGGCTTGGCCATCGGCCTCGGGCTGGGCCGGCTCGGGGCCAACGTGGCGTTGCTGGCCAAGACGGCCGAACCGCACCCCAAGTTGCCGGGCACCGTTTACTCCGCGGCGTCGGAGATCGAAGCGGTCGGCGGTAAGGCGATAGCCGTGGTGGGAGATGTCCGCAGCGAAACGGATGTCCAGCACGCCGTCGACACGGCCGTCGAGACCTTCGGTGGCATCGACATCTGCGTCAACAACGCCAGCGCAATCGCCACCGAGGCCACCGAACTGCTGTCGGTGAAGAAGTTCGACCTGATGCAGGACATCAACATCCGCGGCACATTCCTGTTGACCAAGGCCGGCCTGCCCCAGCTGCGGCGGTCACCGAACCCGCACGTGCTCACCATCGCTCCGCCGCTGAACCTGAGCCCACGCTGGTTGGGTGCGCACCCGTCCTACACGTTGTCCAAGTACGGCATGACCTTGCTGTCGCTGGGCTGGGCCGCCGAATATGCCGCTGACGGAATAGCTTTCAACTGCCTGTGGCCCGAGACCTACATTGCGACCGCCGCGGTGGCCAATTCGCCCGACGCGAGTCGCAACTCGCCCGGTCACGTGACCCGGCGATCATGGCTGACGCGGCGGTCGAGATCGTGCAACGTCCGGCCAGGACCTACACCGGTGGGTGTCTGATCGATGCTGACGTGCTGCGGGCGTCGGGCAGATCCGACCTGCGCCGGTACGGTGGCGGCCCAGACCTGATCCTCGACCTGTTCCTCGACGAGCCCGCGGGCGACGCCGGCGAAGGCACGTCGTGACAGGAGCATGTGACGACATCTGGACGGTGATGTCGACCGCTCGCACCATCCGCCGGTTCACTGACCGGCCTGTCGACGATGCCACGTTGAAGCGGTGTCTGGAAGCCGCCCAGTGGGCACCCTCGGGTGCCAACGCGCAGGGCTGGCGCTTCGTCGTACTGCGCTCACCGGAGTTACGTGCAGTCGTGGCTGAGGCTGCGGCACAAGCACTTCGGGTGATCGAGCCGGTCTACGGCATGAGCCGGCCGGCCGGCGACGACCACACCCCGAAGGCTCGCACCAATCGGGCCACCTACGAGTTGCACGACCGGGCAGGCGAATTCACCTCCGTCCTGTTCACGCAGGTCCACTATCCGACGGCATCGGAACTCCTGCTCGGTGGTTCGATCTTCCCGGCCATGCAGAACTTTCTGCTGGCCGCCCGTGCCCAGGGACTCGGCGCCTGCATGACCAGCTGGGCGTCTTACGGTGGTGAGCGGTTGCTGCGCGACGCCGTCGGGGTACCCGATGACTGGATGCTGGCCGGGCACATCGTCATCGGCTGGCCGCTAGGCAGACACGGGCCGGTGCGGCGCCGGCCGTTGTCCGAAGCGGTCAACCTCGACCACTGGGACGGTCCGGCCGGCCAACTACTGGACTGACCGGTCTACATGAAGGAGACCTCCGCATGAATATCGACGACATGATTCTGGTGAGCATCGACGATCACGTCGTCGAACCACCTGACATGTTCCTGCGCCATGTGCCGGCCAAGTACAAGCCGGAGGCGCCGATCGTGGTCACCGACGACAAGGGTGTCGATCAGTGGATGTACCAGGGCAGGCCGCAGGGCGTGAGCGGACTCAATGCGGTGGTGTCCTGGCCTGCCGAAGAGTGGGGTCGCGACCCGGCGGGATTCGCCGAGATGCGGCCGGGCGTGTACGACGTGCACGAGCGGGTGCGCGACATGGATCGCAACGGAATCCTTGCCTCGATGTGCTTTCCGACCTTCACCGGCTTCTCGGCACGCCACCTCAACATGCACCGCGAGGAAGCCACCCTGGTGATGGTGTCGGCCTACAACGACTGGCACATCGACGAGTGGGCCGGGTCCTATCCGGATCGGTTCATTCCGATCGCCATTCTGCCCACCTGGAATGTCGAAGCGATGTGCGCCGAAATCCGTCGGGTGGCCGCCAAGGGTTGCCGCGCGGTCACGATGCCGGAATTGCCACACCTGGAAGGACTGCCCAGCTACCACGACGAGCAGTACTGGGGCCCGGTCTTCACGACGCTGTCCGAGGAGAACGTGGTGATGTGCCTGCACATCGGTACCGGCTTCGGGGCGATCAGCATGGCGCCCAACGCACCGATTGACAACCTCATCATCCTGGCCACCCAGATTTCGGCGATGTGCGCCCAGGACCTGCTGTGGGGACCGGCGATGCGCAACTACCCCGACTTGAAGTTCGCCTTCTCCGAAGGTGGAATCGGTTGGATCCCCTTCTATCTGGACCGCAGCGACCGCCATTACACCAATCAGAAATGGCTACGCCGCGATTTCGGTGACAAGCTGCCCAGCGACGTGTTCCGCGAGCACTCGCTGGCCTGTTACGTCACCGACAAGACGTCGCTGAAGCTGCGCCACGAGATCGGAATCGACATCATCGCCTGGGAGTGCGACTACCCGCATTCGGACTGCTTTTGGCCCGATGCCCCGGAGCAGGTGCTGGCCGAGCTCGAGGCCGCCGGTGCCGACGATGCCGACATCGACAAGATCACCTGGCAGAACTCCTGCCGGTTCTTCGGCTGGGATCCGTTCGCCCGCCGGCCGAAGGCTCAGGCCACGGTGGGTGCACTGCGTGCCGGTGCCGCCGATGTGGACGTGGCGATCCGGCCGCGGGCCGAGTGGGCGCGACGCTACGAGGAAAAACTCGCGCAGTCCGCGCTTCAGTGAGGCGAAGTGCCCGCACCTGCTGACTGTGCAACGAACCATCGCGCGGCTTCGGCGATCGAGTCTTCGACCGGCTGTGGCTGCCAACCCAACTCACGCTCGGCCTTGCTGTGGTCCAGCGGCGACATCAGCTCCGCCATCCGGGCACCGACGTAGGCGAACGGCAGGTCGCGGTTCAGCAGCCGGGCGGCCAGGTCGTTGATGCGGGAGGTGACGCGCAGGACCGGCATCGGTATCGGAATGCGCGGTGGGCGCCGACCCACCGCGCGGGCCGCGATCGCGTGCAGCTCCCTGGTGCTGATATAGCGGTCGGAGATGATGTAGCGCTCCCCGTTTCGGCCCTTGTCGGCGGCGAGAAGCATTGCGCGAGCGGCATCTTCGATGCCGACGACCTCCAGTGAGAAGCCCATGTAGAACGGGAGCTGTCCGGCGGCCACCCGGGCGATAGCCCCACCGTGCGGGGTGGGTGCCCAGTCGCGCGGTCCGTAGGTGGTCGAGATGCACATGGCGACGGCCGGCAATCCGCGCTCGCGGGCGTACTTCAAGACCAGATCCTCGGCGGCGATCCGGGATTCGATGTACGCGCCACCGTCAGTCCAGTTGTGCGGGTCCGCCTCGGTGACCAGGCGGTGATCGTTGATCGCCAGTGTCCCGGTGCTGCTGGTGAAGACGAACTTTCGCAGATCGGCGGCCACGGCGGCGTCGAGCACGTGCTGCAGGCCCTCGACATTGGTGCGGAACAACGGCGCGGTGTCACGCAGCCACATGCGCGCGTCGACCACGCAGTAATACACCACATCGCACCCGGCCATGGCCGTCCGCAGCGCGTCGTCGTCGAAGACGTCACCGTAGCAGCGTTCCACCGGGAGATCGTCGATACCCTTGGTAGAACTGGTTTTCCGCAGCATGACCCGCACATCCTCGCCGGCCTGCACGAGCTGACGGGTGACATGCGAGCCCAAAAAGCCACTGGCGCCGATGACCAGTTTCTTGGTCCCGGTCATGATGCGCCCGCCAGTGCGCCGGGTCCGTACTTGGCGCCGATCATCGTCCATGGGTCGGCGTACGGCCCGCGGTGCTCACGCCTGTCCAGCACTGCGAAAAACACGCGCAAGGCAGGGCGCACCACCGGGCCGATCAATTTCAGCAGCACTCGGCGCCGACCCATCGATTCGGCGACATAGGCCACGGTCTGCGACCAGTCGTGTTCCTGAAACTCGAGCAGCCCTTGAGATTCCGTGGTATCGAACCACCCGGTGAAGCCCCAACCACGATCGTCGTCCGGATCGCCGGGCAGGCCGGTGGATTGGCCCAGCCGGCCGATGCCGACCGCGGCCATGATGTCGTCCTGCAGCTCGCTCATCAGCTGGACGCAGCTTTCGTTGCCGGCGATCAGCAGTACCTTGCCGTCGACGGCCTCGCGTCGGTCCACGGCATTGGCGAAGGCCAGTGCGACGTCGCGAGCATCGGTGGCGTGCATGCGGTTATCGACGGGTGTGGAACGGACCAACACCAGGTAGTCACCGTCGAAGCTGGCGGCGCCGTCCGGTGAGACGATTGCCGCCAGCCGCAGGATCGTATAGGGCAGAACGCTTTCGGTGATGACGGCTTCGGCCAGAACTTTGTCTTCGCCGTACTGGTCGATCGGATTGACCGGGGTGTCGGCGGTGATCCGCTCGGGCTGCCGATTCGGGTTGCGGGAGCCGTACACCGCTGCGCTGGAGGCGAATACGAACAGCGGTGGGTCGTCCAGGGCCTGTGCGGCGGTCACCAGGTTGCGGGTGCCGCCCACGTTGACCTTGCGGGCCAGTGCGGGATTCCGGTACGAGGGCGGCGCGACGACGGCCGCGAGGTGCACGATCGCGCCAGGTTGATGGCGGCCCAGCACGGCGGCCACGGCGGCGGCGTCGGTGAGATCGGTGTGTTCGGTGATCAACGTTCCGGGATGTCCGGCCGCACCGAGAGACGCAGCGATCGCCGTCGAATTGTCATTGGCCAGATCGACTGCGATCACCGTGCGACCACGGCGTAGCAGGATCTCACAACAGCGTCGACCGACCTGGCCGAAAGCGCCTGTGACAAGCACTGTTTGACTGCTCATCGCTCGAACCTCCGGGCCAGGGCTGCCGCGCTGTCCCGCAGTCGGGGCGAGATCCGCACGGAGAACAGGGGATTGAACACATCCTCACGCAACCGGGTGAGTGTCGAGGTCTTGATCAGCCAGCCGTGATCGGACTTCTCGTACGTTTCGTGGTAGTGACCGAAACCGTTGAGGTTGACACTCGGGCGGAGCCGGACCACATCCTGCAGGGCCCACACGCCGGTGGCCGACGTCGCCGTCCGCAGTTCGACTTCGGGGGCATGAACTTGGTGCACGGTGGGATTGGTGCCCAACATGGCACGGACGTAGGAGACGAACTCGTCGGCTCCGGTAATCAGCTTTCCACCCGACGGCGAGGTGTCGCTGACGAAGTCGTCGGCGAATAACGTGCGCCAGTCGTCCCAGCGCTTGGTGTCCAGATAACGGCAGTATCGGGCCTTGAGCTGCTTGATCGCCTCGATCTCCAGCAGCACGGCGGCGGTGTCCAGCATCCGGGCCCTTCCGTAAGTCGTAACCGATTTTGAGATTACTACTTCCATCAAAGAGAATGTTATTCTCGCTAGATAATCCAGACGGGAGGCGGCCCGGATGCTGTTGGAGTTCGATGCTGATCAGCGGCTTTGGCAGGACACGGTGCGCGACGTCGTGGCCAAGCAATGTCCGCCGTCACTGGTGCGCAGTGTGGCCGAAGACGGCGCCGACACCGAACCGTTGTGGAAGCTGTACCGCGAACTCGGCTGGACCGAACTCAACGACCCGGCCAGCGCCGTCGAGCTGGCCATCGTGCTCGAAGCGCTCGGCCACGCCGCCGACCCCACCCCGTTCCTGGCGACGCTGAGTCAATTCGCGCCGCTGGCCGGCGACCGGTTCGACCCGGGCCAGTCCGGCACCGCGGTCTACAGCGGAGTCACCGCCCGGCGCGACGCCGAGGGGTGGGTGCTCGACGGCACCGCTCGTCACGTCCTCGACGGCGACCGGGTCGACCAGGTGGCGGTGGTGACCGAAGCCGGAGTGTTCCTCGTAGCCGCCGACCAGCTGTCGGCGCGACGGGAATCGGTCTTCGATCCGGTGCTGCACGTCGCCGACCTCTCGTTCCGCGAGGTGCGGGTGCCCGACGGCGACCGACTCAACACCGACCGCGAGCGAGCGCGACACACCGCGCTGACGGGCATGGCCATCACCATGGTCGGAGCCTGCCAGCGCATCCTGGACATGGTCCTCGAACATGTGCGCAGCCGGCACCAATTCGGCGTTCCGATCGGCTCATTCCAGGCCGTGCAACACAAAGCTGCCGACATGCATGTGGCTGTTCAGCGGGCCCGGTCGCTGTCTTACTTTGCGGCACTGACGATTTCCGCGGACGACCCGCGCCGCAGGCTGGCCGCCGCGATGGCCAAGGCGTCAGCCGGCGAGTGTCAGTCGCTGGTGTTCCGGCACGGCCTGCAACTGCACGGCGCAATGGGATTCACTTGGGAGAACGATGTGCAGTTTGCGCTCAAACGGGCCAAGGCCGGTGAGCTGATGCTCGGGGGTGCCGCGGAGCATCGAGCCCAGATCGCCGAGGAGTACCGTGCAGCTGACTTTTGATACCGAGGTCGAGCAGTTCCGGGCGGAATTCTCGGCGTTCCTCGACGACAATCTGCCGGACGCCAGGGAATGCACCGAGCGACCCCGATCGGTGTCTCACATGCCGGCCTGGGCGCGGCGCTGGCAGCGGCTGCTGTTCGACAACGGCTGGCTACTGCCGACCCAGCCGCCCGAGTACGGGGGCCGCAATGCGACCGTGCTGCAGCAGTACGTCTACCTCGAGGAGCTGTGCCGCCGCCGGATCTACCACAGCCTCAACCCGCAGGGCGTCAATATCGTTGCGGCGTCGCTGATTTCGTTCGGTAACGACGAGCAGAAGCGGCGCTGGGCGGTACCGATCCTGCGAGCCGAGCTCACCGCGTCACTGGGTATGAGTGAGCCCAGTGCAGGTTCCGACCTGGCGTCGTTGCGCACCCGGGCGGTGCGGGACGGCGACCACTTCGTGGTCAACGGGCAGAAGGTGTGGACGTCGGGCGCCCACGATGCCGACGTCCTGCTGACGTTTGTCCGGACCGACCCGGACGCGCCGAAACACAAGGGCATCAGCGCATTGGTCATCCCCACCGACACCGAGGGCGTGGTCTGTCGGCCCTTCGCGTCGGTCTGCGCCGCCGACGACCTGGATTTCAACGAGGTCTTCTTCACCGATGTCAAGGTGCCGGCCGAGAACCTGGTCGGTGAGCTCAACGGCGGCTGGCGGGTGGCCAACGGCTCGCTGGGGCACGAACGCACCATGATGTGGCTGGGGTTCGCCGACCGGATGGACAATATGCTCGCCGACTTCGTGCCCAGCTCCGCATTGGACCGCGACCAGTACGCCACCACGATCATGGACAAGCAGGCACTGCGCCTGTTGGGGTCGGTGGCGCTGGCTCGTGCGTCGCGCGGCGAGGACGACACGTCGGCCATCTCGGTACTGAAACTTCTTGGCTCCGAAGCGGAATTGCGGATTTCCGAGTACGCGTTGGCCGCGGCGGGTGGGGACGGTCTGGTGCATCCGGCGTTGACCGGGCCGTACGCGCCGATGAATCTCGACCACTATTTCGCGAGTTGGTTCGAGCGGTACGCCCGCAGCTTCTCCGGCACGATCGCCGGCGGTACGTCGGAGATTCAGCGCAACATCATCGCCCAGCGGGTGCTGGGTTTACCTCGCGGGTAGCCGTCCACTTCGGCCCCGAGGGTGACCAGCGTTGCACGCTCGGCGACACCGCGGGCATGGTCCGCTCAGTCGATGACGGCGGCCTCTTTGCGCTCGGTCACCGGACGCGCCAATTCCTGCTCCTCGCAGATGCGTTGCAACTTCTCCAACGTCTCGTCCAGGCCGGCGCCGAGTCGCGGCCCGGGCGTGAAACTGGCCGGTAGCTTGCGCATCCCCTGAATCACGCCGATGGTCTCGTAGTGGACCGCGCCACCGGGGTCGCACCGGTAATCGGGCATCCGGTCCAGCACCGCATTGAGCATCGACTTGAACACCGTGCGCGCCACATTGGATCCGACGCAGCGGTGCACGCCGATGCCGAAACTGAAGTGCCGGTTGCCTTTACGGTCCAGCACCACCTCGTCCGGGTCATGGAACACCGCGGGGTCGCGGTTGGCCATCGCCCATGAGATCCACAGCCGTTCACCCTCTTTGAATCGAGTGCCGTCGAGTTCGGTGTCCTCCGAGAAGGTTCGGCCGTCGCCGGGTGCCGGCGTGAAGTAACGCAGAAATTCTTCGGTGGCGGGGTCGAGTAGCGTCTCGCGCTCGCGCCGCAGGCGTTCTCGTTCGTCGGGATGCTCCGAGAGCCATTCCAGGGAATGGGCGGTCAACGCCGTGGTGGTGTCGAATCCGCCGCCGATCACCAGCCCGAGGTTGCCCAGTATCTCCAGGTCGGGAGCGGGCTCGCCGTCGATTCGCATCTGCAGCAACGCATTCACGATGCCGGGACGCGGATTCTCGCGGATTTCGATCATGTTGTTGACCATGTCCAGGCCCATGTTGCGGTGCATCTCGGTGACGCGCTCGATGTCGGGGGAGTGCTCCGGGGTGTACACCGCGGCATGGACCGGCTCGCTGTACATATTCCACTTCTTGAGCGGAATGCCCAGCATCGCCAGGGTCAGTACGGCGGGCACGATGTTGGCCAGGTCGTCGACGAAATCGATGTGGCCACTTTCGATTTTCTCGTCGACGCACGCGCGGGTGACGTCATCGATGAAGGGTGCCCAGCGCTTGACCGCGGCCGGTGACAGATACGGATTGAGCACCGTCCGGTAGGTGCGGTGCTCGGGGTCGTCCATCTCCAGGATGCCCCCGCGCACCACGCTGACCCGTCTGGCCGTCGGGATCGAAATCCCTTTGTAGCCACGACGTTCGCCGTGGATGTCATGATCGTTGGAGACCGCGGGACAGCGGGCCAGTTCGAACACCTCATGGCTGCCGGCCGCGACCCAGTGCCCGCCGTAGGTCTCCGTCCACGCCATCGGGCACTTGGCGTGCATCTCCTCGGTGATGCTCTTGAACTTCGATCGGTACTCCGCGGAGTGCCGATCGAAGTGGTAGCTGTTCTTCTTGCGATCGCTGTCGCTGTCTATCGCATCGTCCACACTCAAAGCGCTGTCTCCCAGTTCAGTCGGTGAGCATGATGGCTTGCTCGGGGCAGGACTGCGCGGCCTCCCGCACTTGCTCGAGCTGGTCTTCGGGAACCACCTCGTTGACCGCCGAGGAGCTCCCGTCGATGTCGCTGAGCTCGAACGAATCCGGTGCGATCATCGCGCACAGCGTGTGTCCCTGGCAGCGTTCGGCATCCACCCAGACCTTCACCCGTCCTCCTTCGAAATGTCTGTCGGCTGTGTGTTCAGGTGTTTCGGCCGCCGTTGACACCCAGGATCTGACCCGTGATGTAGCTGGCTTCGTCCGACGTGAGGAAGGCACACGCGGCGGCGATATCCTCGGGCTGGCCGATCCGGCGCACCGGGGTCCTGGCGATATTCTCCTCGACATCACCCAGGAACCCCTGGGTTTCGGCGTTGCGCAGCATCGGGGTGTCGATGAAGCCGGGCGGCACGGCGTTGACCGTGATGCCCTTCGGCCCGTATTCGAGCGCCAACGACTTGGTGAGTCCGTTGACCGCGGACTTGGCGGACACGTAGTGCGCCATGAAGGGCTGACCCGAGTGGGCGCTGGACGACGAGATGTTGACGATCCGCCCCCACCCCGCCTCCACCATGTCGGGCAGCACCGCCTGGGTCATGTGGAAGACACCGTTGAGGTTGACGTCGATGACCTTGCGCCATTCGTCGAAGGTGATCTTGTTGAAGCGCTTGAAGCCGTCCAGGCCGGCTGCGTTGACCAGGATGGCGACCGGTCCCAGCTGGTCGCGGATCGCCGACAGCGCAGCGTCCACCTGCGACCGATCGGTCACGTCCGCGGTGAACGAGAGGTCGTCCTCGGCTTCCTTGAGGTCGATGACGGCGACGTTACGACCGTCGGCGCGCAGTCGCCGCGCGATGGCCAGACCGATGCCGGATCCGCCGCCGGTGACCACCGCTGTCTTCATGTCGCAACGCTGCCAATCTCACTCACAAAGAATCTGCCTTACAATTATGAGAATCGTACTCTCCGGCGGAAGTTGCTGGCAAGTTATCCGGCAAACCGCGTGCAGCCTGCACCAAAGGGTGCGTGCGGCGCGACGCTGAGCGACCGCTTAGCCGATCGACAGGGTAATACGCTTCGGCTCATTTCTTGAGTTCTCGCTTCTCGAATGTAAGATTCGCCGGGGATGAGAATGAAGTTATCGTGACTGTCGCCACACCACACAGCCGGGGCAGGGGGTCATCCATGTCGGTGCAGGACGCGTCGGTGGTGCTCGCGCGCCGGGTGCTGGTCACCGGCCGGTCGGTGAGTTCGTGGACCGCAAGTCTCTTGCGGTCTCAGTGATAGGAGCGCCCGCGTTGAAACCCCTCGAAGGAATCCGCGTCCTGGAAGTCGCCATGTACGGCTTCGTCCCGTCGGCGGGCGCAGTGCTTGCCGAGTGGGGCGCGGACGTGGTCAAGGTCGAGCACGCTGTCACCGGCGACCCGCAGCGAGGCCTGCGTCAGACCGGCATGCTGCGCGTCGAGGGCGACCCCAACCCGAACATCGAACACGCCAACCGCGGCAAGCGCAGCATCGGCCTGGACATGTCGGTGCCGCAAGGAAAAGAGGTGCTGTATGACCTTGCGCGCCGATCCGACGTGTTCCTGACCAGCTTCCTGCCCGACCACCGGCGGAAATTCGGCATCGACGTCGACGACATCCGGGCGGTGAATCCGAACATCGTCTACGCTCGCGGAAGCGCGCTCGGGCCACGCGGTGACGAAGCGACCAAGGGTGGGTATGACATGACCGCCTTCTGGTGCCGGGCCGGTACGGCCGCCACCATCACGCCGATGGGTTACGACGGGATGATCAATCCGCCCGGACCCGCCTACGGCGACACCATCTCCGGCACCAACCTGGCGGGCGGTATCGCTGCGGCGTTGTTGAAGCGGGAGCGCACCGGGGAAGCGTCGGTGGTCGACGTGTCGTTGCTCGGCAGCGGGTTGTGGTCACTGGGACACACGGTGGCGTTGACGAATCATCTGGGCCAGCTGATGATGTCGCCGCCGCCGGGCATCCACGGTTCACCGGTCAACCCGTTGGTGGGCGTGTATCCGACTGCGGACAACCGCTATATCTCCCTGGTGATGATGCAGCCCACCAAGTTCTGGGCCGACGTGTGCCGGCACATCGATCGCCCAGAACTGGCAGACGACCCGCGTTTCAGCGATGCGGAGAAAATCGCTGCGAACACAGCAGAAGCCGTGGAGATCTTGACCAAAGTCATTGCAACACGCACCCTTGCCGAGTGGAGCGAACGTTTCGCGACGCTGGCGGGTCCATGGGCGCCCGTGCAGGACACCCTGCAAGCTGCCGATGATGCGCAGATTCGATCCAACGAATACATTGTGCGCGCAGGCGAACTCGAGCTCGTCGCCAATCCGGTGCAGTTCGATGTCACCGCGCCGCAGACGGGCCCGGCACCCGGGTTCGCCGAGCAGACCGACGAAATCCTGTTGGAACTCGGCCTCGACTGGGACCGCATCATCGAACTCAAGACCGCCGGCGCGGTCACGTAGGACGTCCGATGCCCGATAACGGTTATGCGTTTTCCATTCCCACCGGACGCGGTATGAGCAATAATCGCCAAACGCGTCAAGGCGTGGGGTTTCGTGCGGCGGCTACGTCTCGGCAGCAGCTACTCACGCGACAGAGCGGAGGGACCGTCGGCAGGATGGTAGAAGTCGTTGACGGTGTCGCATCTGCTAAGCCCCCGCTGTCACTGACACCCGCGGCCCGGATCGGCATGTCGCGCAGTTCAGTTGCCGCCGCTGCGCTCACCGGGAAGGGATCTCGGACCTATGGCGAGTAAGGGCGCGGAACGCTGGACCCCGGGTATTTCACTGGGGCGCGGTTCCAAGCCCATGGAGGCCGTCGGCGCGCTGTTTGCGATGTCGGCCGACGCCATCAAATATCTCTTCCGCCGGCCGTTCCAGTGGCGCGAATTCCTGGAGCAGTCGTGGTTTGTGGCGCGGGTCGCGATCTTGCCAACGTTGTTGGTGGCCATACCTTTCACCGTTCTGGTGAGCTTCACCCTCAATATCCTGTTGCGCGAACTGGGCGCTGCTGACCTCTCCGGTGCCGGGGCCGCCTTCGGTGCGGTCACTCAGGTCGGTCCGCTGGTGACCGTGTTGATCGTCGCGGGGGCCGGTGCCACCGCGATGTGCGCGGACCTGGGTTCCCGAACCATCCGCGAAGAGATCGACGCGATGGAGGTGCTGGGCATCAACCCGGTTCAGCGTTTGGTGACGCCCCGAATGCTGGCCTCGGGTCTGGTGGCACTGCTACTGAACAGCCTGGTCGTCATCATCGGAATTCTGGGCGGTTATGTCTTCTCGGTGTTCGTCCAGGACGTGAACCCCGGCGCGTTCGCCGCCGGAATCACCCTGTTGACCGGTGTCCCCGAGGTGATCATCTCCTGTGTCAAGGCAGCGCTTTTCGGCCTGATCGCCGGGTTGGTCGCCTGCTACCGCGGGCTGACCGTCTCCGGCGGCGGCGCGAAGGCTGTCGGCAACGCCGTCAACGAGACGGTGGTGTACGCGTTCATGTCGCTGTTCGTGGTGAATGTGGTCGTCACCGCGATCGGTATCAAGATGTCGAGCAAGTAGCGGAAAGGGGGTAACGACTCACGTGACGCTGCGAGCTACCTATCCGCGGGTGGCGCGGACGCTGGAGAAGCCGGTCGGTGCCCTGGGCCGATTCGGCGATCACACGTTGTTCTACGGCAAGTCCCTCGGCGCGATCCCCTTCGCCGCCACCCATTACCGCCGTGAGATCATCCGGCTGATCGCCGAAATCAGCATGGGGGCCGGCACTCTGGCGATGATCGGCGGGACACTGGTCATCGTCGGATTCCTGACCCTGGCCACCGGCGGGACGCTGGCCGTGCAGGGTTACAGCTCGCTGGGCAACATCGGCATCGAGGCACTCACCGGATTCCTGTCCGCCTTCATCAACGTGCGGATCGCGGCGCCGATCGTCGCGGGCATCGGCTTGGCGGCAACGTTCGGTGCCGGAGTGACGGCACAGCTCGGGGCGATGCGGATCAACGAGGAGATCGACGCGCTGGAATCGATGGCGATCCGCCCGGTCGCCTACCTGGTGAGCACCCGGATAGTGGCCGGAATGCTGGCGATCACGCCGCTCTACAGCATCGCGGTGACGCTGTCGTTTCTGGCCAGCCAGTTCACGACGGTGTTCCTGTTCGGCCAGTCAGGTGGTCTGTACCAGCATTACTTCAACACCTTCCTGAACCCCATCGACCTGCTGTGGTCGTTCCTGCAAGCCATCCTGATGGCGATCACCATCCTGCTGATCCATACCTATTACGGCTTCTTCGCCTCCGGCGGCCCGGCCGGTGTGGGTGTCGCGACCGGCAACGCGGTCCGCACCTCGCTGATCGTCGTCGTGTCGGTGACCCTGCTCATCTCGTTGTCCATCTACGGCTCCAACGGCAACTTCAACCTGTCGGGCTAGGAGGGGTGGTGAACGAGAGGCGCGCGTATGTCAGTCCGTTGGTGGGCTTGGCGACCATCGGCGTGATCCTGGCCATCGTCGCCGTCGCCATCGGGTTGTTCAGCAGCAGCTTCACCGAGAGCATCCCCGTCACCGTCGTGTCGCCGCGGGCGGGACTGGTGATGAACCCGGAAGCCAAAGTGAAGATGCGTGGCGTTCAGGTGGGCAAGGTCGAAAGGATCGAAGAGCGGCCCAACGGTCAAGCCGTGTTGCACCTGGCGATGTACCCGTCAGCAATGCAGTTCATTCCGCGCAATGTGCTGGTCGACATCGCGTCGACGACAGTCTTCGGTGCCAAGTTCGTCGAGTTGCTGCCCCCCGAAAACCCCTCGCAGCAGAGTCTGCAACCGCATCAGGTGCTCGAGGGCAAAGGCGTCACGGTGGAGATCAACACCGTCTTTCAGCAATTGACGTCGTTGCTGGGTTCGATCGATCCCGCCAAACTCAACGAGACCCTCGGCGCGATCGCGGCGGCGGTGAACGGCCGCGGCCACAAGATCGGCCAAGCGCTGGCCGACCTGGACGCGTTCCTGGCCACCCAGGATCCCGCGCTGCCCGCGCTGAACCACGACCTGAGCGTGCTGCCCGCGGTGAGCAACGCCTACGGCGATGCCGCACCGGATCTGATGAGGGCGGCTGAGAATGCCACGCAGCTCAGCAAATCCATCGTCGAGGAACAGCAGAATCTGGACGCGTTCCTGATCAGCTCGATCGGACTGGCCGACATCGGCAACGAAGTGGTGGGCGGAAACCGGCAGGGCCTGACCGATGTGCTGCATCTGCTGCTGCCGACGACCAACCTGACCAACGAGTACAGCCCGGCGCTGACGTGCGCCCTGGGGGGCATGGCGGTGAACCTGCATGCGGCGGCGTTGCCCGAACCGATGATCAACGTGCTGGTCTATCTCGGTTTCGGCGCTGAGCGCTACCGCTACCCGGCGAACCTGCCCAAGGTGGCTGCGACCGGCGGTCCGCAGTGCCACGATCTGCCGCGGGTGCCCTTCGAGCACGCCCCGCCGTTCGTGATCGCAGATATCGGCGCCAACCCGCAGGAGTACGGAAACCCGCAACTGCTGCTGAACTCCGACGGTCTCAAGCAGCTGCTCTACGGACCGATCGACGGACCGCCGCGCAACAGTTTCCAGGTCGGAGATCCCGGATGAGCAACTCACGCGGAATGATCTTCAAATTCGGCGCCTTCGCGGTGATCATGGTGCTGCTGACCATCTCGTTGTTCTTCATCTTCGGGCAGTACCAAACCGGTTCCACGAATGAGTATTCGGCGCTCTTCACCGACGTGTCACGACTCAAGGAGGGTCAGACGGTGCGGGTGGCCGGGGTCCGGGTGGGCACCGTCAACAGCATCGAATTGCGTGCGGACAAGAAGGTTTTGGTCAAATTCGACGCCAACCGCAGCGTCGTGCTCACCGGCGGCACCAAAGCGGTCGTGCGCTACCTGAATCTGGTCGGCGACCGGTACCTGGAACTCCTCGACGGACCCGGGAACACGAGGGTGCTGCCGGCCGGCAGCGAGATCCCGATCGATCGCACCGCGCCGGCCCTCGACCTCGACCTGCTGCTGGGCGGACTGAAGCCGGTCACCAAGGGACTCAAGGCCGAAGACGTGAATGCGCTCAGCGCGTCGCTGATCCAGGTCTTCCAGGGCGAGGGTTCGACCCTGCAGTCGCTGCTGTCCAAGACATCTTCGTTCTCGAATACATTGGCCGACAACAGCGAATCGGTCCAGGCGCTGATCGACAACCTCAACACGGTGGTCGGCACCGTCAATTCCGAGGGCACGAAATTCTCCGGCGCCATCGACCGTCTCGAGCGCCTGATCAGCGGATTGGCCGGCGACCGCGACACGATCGGCACCGCCATCACCGCCCTGGACAACGGCACCGCCTCCATCGCCGATCTGCTCACCCGCGCCCGACCGCCATTGGCCGGCACCGTCGATCAACTGAATCGGCTTGCGCCGCTGTTGGATAACGACAAGAACGTCATCGACATCTCGTTGCGCAAGTTGCCGAACAACTACCGCAAGTTGACCCGGTTGGGGTCTTACGGCGCCTGGTTCCCCTATTACCTCTGCGGACTGTCGCTGCGCGTCTCGGACCTGCAGTACCGGACGGTGGAAGTGGGCATCAAGCACCAAGTCACGGGAAGGTGCGCCGAACCCGATGCTTAAGTACCGCGGAGCACAGCTCATTCGCGCCGGATTCCTCGGCGTCGTCTCGATCATGCTGGTGATCGCCGTCGGGCTGTCCCCGGATGCGTTGATTCAACGGGCTACCGCCGTCCGCTACCAAGCCGTGTTCGGCGATGCCGGCGGTCTGGTAACCGGCAACGACGTGACGGTCTCGGGGATCAAGGTCGGCAGCGTGTCCGGGATGAAGTTGCAGAACGGCGATGTCCTGGTGACGTTCACCGTCAAAGGCGCTGTGCTACTCGGCTCGTCGAGTACCGCTCACATCCGGACCGGGTCGTTGCTGGGCCAGCGGGTGCTCACCGTGGAGTCCACCGGCAACGGCAAAATGCGCCCGATGGACGTCATCCCGCTGTCGCGCACCTCGTCGCCGTATTCGCTGTCCGAGGCTGTCGGTGATCTGGCGACCGACATCCAGGGAACCAATACCGACTCCCTCAACCAATCCCTTGACACCCTGGCGACCACCCTGAATCAGATTGCGCCGCAACTAGGTCCGACGTTCGACGGCGTTACCCGGCTGTCCGCGACCATCAACGGCCGCGACCAGCAGCTCAGTCAACTACTCAAGGGCGCGGCCGACGTCACGCACATTCTTTCCGAACGCAGCCAGCAACTGAACACGCTGATCCTCAACGCCGACGACCTGCTGTCGATGCTGGTGGAGCGACGCCAGGCGATCGTGCGGCTGCTGGCCAGCACGTCCGCGGTGGCCAAACAACTGACCGGTCTGGTCCACGACAATGAGGCCGAGTTGGCGCCCACGCTGACGAAGCTGAACTCGGTGACCGCGATGCTGGAGAGCAATCGAGACAACCTCGGCAAAGCGATACCCGGCTTGGCCAAGTTCGAACTGACCCAAGGTGAAACGGTGTCCAGCGGGTTCTACTACAACCCGTTCATCCCGAACCTGTTCCAGTTCGAGTTCTTCCAGTGGTTGTTCGACTACGCATTCGGCTTCCGCGCCTACGGCGCGCCCGGTCAGCCACCGGACAATGCCGGGCCGCGGTCACTCCTGCCTTTCCCGTTCAATATGAATCCGGGCGGGTCGCGGTGATGCGCCGCCGAGGCTTCAAGATCGCACTGGCGGTCCTGTTGGTCGTGCTCGTCGTCGTCGGCGCCGGGGTCATGATCCGCAATACGTTCTTCCGGCCTACCACGATCACCGCGTACTTCCGCACCGCCACCGCGATCTATCCGGGCGACGACGTGCGGGTATCGGGCATGAAAGTGGGCACGATCGAGTCGATCGAGCCGGGGGGCACCCAGGCCAGAATGGTGATGCACATCGATCACGGCATCTCCATCCCGTCGGACGCCAGAGCCGTCATCGTCGCCCAGAACCTGGTGGCTGCGCGCTATGTCCAGCTCACCCCGGCCTACCGCAACGCCGGCGCCACGATGAAGGACGGCGCGGTGATCCCGGTCGACCGGACGGCCACCCCCGTCGAATGGGACGAGATCAAAGACCAATTGATGAAGTTGGCAACGGATTTCGGACCCAACAGCAGAGCATCGACACCGGCGGTGTCGCGGTTCATCGACGCGGCCGCCGACGCGCTGGGCGGCAACGGCGACAAACTTCGCCAGACACTGGCGCAACTGTCGGCGCTGGGACGAACCTTCGCCAACGGCAGCGGCAACTTCATCGACATCATCAAGAACCTGCAGACCTTCATCGGAGCCTTGCGCGACAGCAACATTCAATTGGTGCAGTTCAACAATCGGCTCGCCACCCTGACCAGTGTGCTCGACGACAACAAGCCCACCCTGGACGCGGCATTGACCGACCTGTCGACCGCCGTCGTGGAAGTACAGCGGTTCATCGCAGGCACCCGGGACCAGACCGCCGAGCAGATCACCCGGCTGGCCGACCTGACCCAGATCCTCGTCGACAACAAGATGGCACTGCAGAATGTGCTGCACGTGGCGCCGAACGCAATCGCCAACGGCTACAACGACTATGACCCGGACGTCGGCAATGTCCGCGGTGGGGTGGGCTTGCAGAACTTCAGCAATCCGACCTTCGCCTACTGCTCACAGATCGGGGCCATCGAAAACGTCACCGCGGTCGAGACCGGAAAGCTGTGCGGTCTCTATCTGAGTCCGGCTCTGAAAGTGTTCAACCCGTTGATGCTGTTCAACTTCAACTACCTGCCGATTCCGGTCAACCCGATTCTGGCTCCGGCGTTCGACCCGCAGAATGTCGTGTACACCGAGGATCGGTTGAAGCCGGGCGGGATAGGCCCGAGGCCAGCGCCCCCCGAATTGCCGCCCGCGGTGTCGGCATTCAGCGGGCTGCCGGGCGACACTCCGGAGTATCCGCCACCGCCCGGTCCGCCGGCGCGGATACCGGGGGCGGCGATGCCGGAGCCGCCACCACCGAGCCTGCCCGTCCAACCACCACCCGTACCAAACAGCCCCGCGGACCTGCTCCTGCCCGCAGAGAGGCATTCCCCATGACCCCCCGGCGACAAGGCCGGCCGCCCGCGCCCGCCGCGCGGACCGTTCGCCGGGTTCTGGGCATTGCCGTCACCGTCATACTCACTGTGAGCGGGTGTGCGTTCAGCGGACTGAACTCGCTGCCGCTACCCGGTGCGGTGGGACGCGGGCCGGATGCCACCACCTACTACGTCGAGATCGCCAATGTCGGGACGCTGGAAGCGAATTCGCCGGTGATGGTCAACGACGTGATCGTCGGCAGCGTCAGCAAGCTGACCGTCCGCAACTGGCATGCCGACGTCGAACTCTCGGTGCAGCGCGGTGTGGTCATTCCCGAGAATGTGGTGGCCAGCGTCGGACAGACCAGCCTGCTGGGATCCATGCACCTGGCCCTGAACACGCCGCTGGGTCAGCAAGCGCACGGCAAGTTGCCACCCGGCGCCAAGATTCCAATCGATCGCGCCTCGACCTATCCCTCCACCGAGCAGACGCTCTCCTCGTTGTCGGTGGTCCTCAACGCCGGCGGATTGGGACAGATCGGCGACATCATCAACAACTTCAACGCCGCGCTCTCCGGGCACCCTGCGGAGATACGCGATCTGCTGCACCGGTTGGACACCTTCATCGGCACCTTCGACGCGCAGCGCGAGAATCTGGTTGCGTCGATCCAATCGCTGAACCGGCTCACCGGAACGTTGGCAGGCCAGCGTGACGTGATTACGCGGGCGCTGAACAAGATTCCGCCGGCACTGGACGTGCTGATCAGGGAGCGGCCCCGGCTCACCACGGCACTGAACAAACTGGGGACGTTCGGTGACACGGCAACGAGACTGGTCAACGACGCCGGGTCGGATCTGGTGAACAACCTGCGGAATCTCGAGCCGACGATCCGGGGGTTGGCTGATGTCGGGCCGGAACTCGATCAGGCCATCGCCTATGCGCCGACATTCCCGTTCACCCAGGGTTTCATCGATCGCTATGTCCGTGGCGACTACGTCAACGGCAACTTCATCCTGGACCTGACCAACTCTGGACTGCGCAAGAGCATCCTGCGCGGCACCCACTGGGAGCGGTTGGGCGCAGAACCGGTGCCGGCGCCGGGAGACCCGCAGTATCTGCAGTTCCGGTACGGTGCACCCCCCGGATCGCCGGGCTCGTTCCTGCCGGGTCCACCGCCGGCTGCGGCACCGGGAGCACCCGGCCCGCTGCCGGGTCCGGCGCCCGCGGCGCCCGGCCCGCCCCCGGCGGGTGTGCCGAGCCTATTGGGGCCTGCGCCGGCGCCGGCAGAACAGGGTCCGCTGCCGCCGCCTACCGGGTTGCCACCCGTGGTCGCTCCGGTGCAGGGGGGTGGATAGATGCTGACTCGCTTCATCCGCATCCAACTCGCGATTTTCGCGATCGTCGGGATCCTCGGCATGGTCGTCATGGTCGTCCTCTACATCCAGGCGCCGACGCTGCTGGGCATCGGCAAGATCACCGTGACGCTGGAACTTCCCGAGAGCGGCAACCTGTACCGCTTCAGCAACGTGACCTATCGCGGGGTGCAGATCGGGAAGGTGACGGGCGTCGAGCTCACTGCGCGGGGCGCGAAAGCAACTATGCGGCTTGACAGTTCTCCGAAAATACCGGCGAACCTGGATGCGGAGGTGCGCAGCCTTTCCGCGGTGGGCGAGCAGTACGTCGACCTGCGGCCGCGCACCAGTTCGGGTCCCTATCTGCGCGAGGGCTCGGTCATCGCCGCGAGCAATACCCGCACCCCGCAGCCGATCGGGCCGGTGCTGGACCAGACCAGCGCCCTGCTCAACAGCATTCCGCAGGGCAAGCTCACCAAGCTGCTCGACGAATCGTTCCGGGCGTTCAACGGGGCCAGTTACGACTTTCAGTCGCTGTTCGACTCGACCTCGCGGATAGCCGGCGACCTCAACGGCGTCGCAGACCGCACGCGACGCCTCACCGAGGACACCGCGCCGCTGCTCGACTCGCAGGCGCAGACCACCGACAGTATCCGGCGGTGGGCTCACAGCCTGGCGGGTGTCACCGGCCAACTGGCGACCAACGATCCGCAGATTCGTAGCGTCCTGCACAACGGACCGGGGGCGTTCAACGAGGCGTCCCGGCTGCTCGACCAGATCAAGCCGACCTTGCCGGTGCTGCTGGCGAACCTGACCACGATCGGTCAGATCGGGGTGACCTACCACGCGTCCCTCGAGCAGGTGCTGGTGCTGTTCCCACCGTTCGTCGCGGCGATCCAATCGTTCGTCGGCAGCAACAGCCCTACCGGTTTGGCGACCGGTGCCTTCAACCTCATCATCAGTGACCCGCCCGCATGCACCGTCGGATTCCTGCCGCCGAGTCAATGGCGGTCCCCGGCCGACACCACGACCATGGACACACCGGACGGGCTGTACTGCAAGCTGCCCCAGGATTCGCCCATCGGGGTCCGCGGCGCCCGCAACTACCCGTGCATGGGCCATCCCGGCAAGCGGGCGCCGACGGTCGAAATATGCGACAGCGACCAGCCTTTCATGCCGCTTGCGATGCGGCAGCACGTCTTCGGCACCTACCCGCTGGATCCGAATCTGCTGTCCCAGGGGATCCCGCCGGACGACCGGGTCAACTTCAACCGGGAAAGAATCTTCGGTCCGATCGACGGAACGCCGATGCCGCCCGGGCTGGGCCCGGCGCGGGGATCGGCGATCCCGCCCAACGCCCCACCGCCGGCACAACTTTCACCGATGGGTGCGGTCGACCCCATCGCGCCGCTCGACACGCCTGCCGGCGCGCCCAGCCCGGCACCGGCGGCCGCGCCCGGTCCGCCGCCGGACCCGGCACCCGCAGCCGCACCAAGTGCGTTCGGGCGCAACGGATTACCCTCCGGGCCGGCCGTCGTCTTCGCCCAGTACAGCCCGGAGACCGGCAGCTATATGACTCCGGACGGTCAGGTCTACCGCCAGTCGGACCTGGTCGCGTCGAAGGCGCCGAAGACGTGGAAGGACATGTTCGCCATCTGAGGCGTTGTCTGCTCAGCCGATCCGGTCCAGCCGGAACGGCTGCTCGATGTACAGCGGAAGGTTCACGCCGCAGGCGCCACTTGCGGCACTGGTGCGCTCCCGCCCGGCGAACACCGTCGATTCGGGGTTGAGCGTATTGGCGCCGGTCACCGGGTCGGCGGGATAGAAGTAGATATTCGAGTGGCCGATGTACGAAGTGCCGTCCTCGCAGACCTCCCAGTTCGGGATGTCGCGTTTGACGAACCAGGTCGTTCCGTCGTGCATGTACAGTTGCGCGGTCCAGCCCTGGTCGCTGACCACCCGGCCGGCGCAGTCTTGAGCGGTCGAGCAGGACGAGGAGATGGTCCACGTGCTTCGGACCACGTCCTCATCGTGATACACCTGCCTGGTCTTGGCCCAGTCGCCGATCTGGGTGGCGGTGTAGGTCCCATTGATGGCGGGGTCGTAGGCCCATGCCGGCGGGGCTGTTCCTAGGCCGGCGACCAGGGTGGCCGCCGAGAGTGTCACAGCAGCCGCTGCACTGATCGGACGCATCATGAGTTGCTCCTCGACGCGCTTACTACCATTGAAATGGAGTCCGGACTTCACGATATATAAGAAGCGTGCTCACAAGCCTTCAAATTTTTCAATTAGCCACGAACTTTTGACTTTTTTCAACGTTACCCGAAGGCTGCTCGATGTCACTACTGGCTCCGGCTTTTCTTTGCTTGCCGTTTTTTGCCGGACGAAGACGAGCACCACCGCCGAATCGGGATGCAGTTCGGTCACTGCGGCTTTGACGACGGTCGCGGTGCTCGTCACTTGCGCGCGCTGCGTCGAGGGACTGACGATCTGGTCGGCGAACTGCTGGTAATAGAGCAGATAGTCGTCGGTGACCCGGGATTTGGCGTTCGTGAGGTCATGGCTCAGCGTGTCCGGTGAGTAGGAAAGCAGCGCCACCGCGCCGTCGCTGGCCGCTCCGATGACCTGGTGCGTGACGTTGCGGTCGGTCTGCCAATCCGACCGATAGGTTGCCAAGAAGTACCAGGTGGCGAAACCCGTACTGGTCAGCAGCAGCAGGGTCAGCACCATCGCGGGCCACTTAGCCAGCCAACGACGCGTCGGGTGCCCGTCCCGGCCGGTCGTCACCGGGCGGACCGACTTCTGCATCGCCTCGGCGTCGGCGGTCATGGGACGAACTCGACCTTGGCGATCTTGAGTCGTCCGGCGTCGGTCGCGACGTTGACGACCAGCCGCCAGGTCCGGATCTCCGGCTTGGACTGATCAGGCTTGGTGATCTCCGATCTGGCCGCGACCAGCACAACCGCGGAGTCACTGGTCATCGACTGCACCGCCACGGACTGCACGGATGCCTTGGTGACGACCTTTGATTCCTCGAGGGACCTGACCATGTCTTCGGCGCCCATCAGGACGCCGGCTTTGAACTGTCCGGTGGTCTCATCGGCGAAACGCTGCATGTCCGCTCTGGCTTTTGTCGAGTCGACCGACATCATTATCTGCACGGCGTTGCGGGCGACCGCAGCGAATTCGGCCGTCCTTTGAGTTTGCTGAACCACCCTTTGGTGATGCCAGATCAAATAGCCGCTGCCCGCCAGTGCGCCGCAGCTGACCAGAATCGCGGCGATGGCGGCAAGAGTCCTGCGACCCGGGCGACGCGGCCGGAGCCGGCGTGCCCACGACCGCCGTTCCTCATCCGGCGGATTGCCGGACCCGGTTGCGGCCCGCTCGGCCTGTTCGCGCAACGCGACTGCACGGGCTCGGGCAATCTCGGCGCGCGCTTCTGCTTCGGCGAGATCGTCGTCGCCGTCGAGGAGGGCCTCGATCGGAATGTCGGCGTCGAGCGCCTCGGTTGATAGCTCACCCGGCGGCATCGAGCACCTCCTCGCCCGGAATCACGGCGAGAGTCACATTAGCACTCGTACGGCAGATGCCCGCTCGGCCGGCGCACAATGCGCTCCTCTCGAACCAGGAGAATTTTCTTACCATCTGTCACCAAGGTAATGAATTTTCAGACCTACTGTGGCAAATTAAGTTGGTGCGATTCATTATCGGCGCGATCGCTGCATCGCTGGGCCTGGCGATGTCCGCGGGCCTGCCTGCGCCGCCCGCCGCCGCCGATCCCGCCAGTTGCGATTACGCGGACTGCACGCCGGGCATCGCCGGACACCAGGTGCTGGGTGCGCCGTGCGACAACACCACGTATTTCGTGTTCGGCACCGCGGACTACTACGTATCGTTCGCCACCGAGCCGGGACGGTTGATGTTCTGCGGCTCCCCGCGGCGGTATGAACCGCGCTGGTTCCGGTCACCGCCGATGGTCGGCGTCAAGCAGGAGAACGCCTCGTGCTCCGAATGGCCGACTTTCTATGTCGCACAGGCTCCGGACGGTCTGTTCCTGGTCTGCAACGCCCATGACGGTTTCCAACGTTGGGAGCGCGGCGACACCTGATCGTGCCGCCGACTCATGGTCGCGTGTTCGGGATGTTCGGCTGATCCTGGAACGGGCTCGGCCCGAAGTAGTCGTCGGTATGGATCGTGCCGTCGCGGTCGCGATGATGGGCATCGTGACACGTGGACGGATCGAAGTTATAGCCCCAAGCCGCCTCGTCATAGGGTTGGCCGGGGCACCAGTGATACCCCACCCACGGCCACTGCGGGTCGTCGGCCTGAGCGGTGGCGGCGCTCGCAATCATGAAGCCGGTGGTAATCATGATCGCTGCGGCAGCCAGACGACGAACAGTCTCCATAGAGGAACGGTATCTGAGTAACCGCGTCGTGAAAATGCGATCGGGCTATTCAGCGGCGGCGTCGAACAGACGCCGGGTGATCCGCAGCAGTTGGGTGCGTAGGGTCTGGTCGTCGATGTCGGCGACCAGCGGATGCACCACCCCCACCGCGATCGCACCCGAGAGCATGGCAGCCGAGACGCGCGCGTCCTCGGCAACGCCGTCGACGAGAACACCGTAGAGGCGCTCGATGAACTGCTGGAACGGCTGGTGATCGGCCAGCAGGCGGACGATGACGGGGTCGAACTGCAAGGTGCTTGCCGCACCGCGCCGCTGGACGGCAACCTCGATGACCCGGTCCAGCAGTACGTCGCGCGCCCGGGTCCGGTGATCGTGTGCTTCGGCGGCTTCCAGTGCCTCCTCCAGACCGCCGAGTTCACGCTCGGTGAGAGCGATGACGATCTGCTCCTTGGTCTTGAATTGGTGGTAAACAGCGGCTTTCGTGACGCCGACGGCGTCGGCGATCATCTGCAGTGAGGTTCCGCCGACACCGTTCTCACCGATCAGCTGCAGGGCGGCATCCAGGATGCGCAGCTGCGCGGGGCTGCGGGTGATGAACCGGAATCGGCTCGGTGCTGAGACCACGCAGTCAGAGTAGCCGATCGGCTATTGACGATGGGGTAGCCGTTCGGCTAGCTTCGCTGACGAGCCCGAAGGAGTCATCGATGTCCGATATCGGCGCTGCAGCCACCCCGCCACGATCACCCGCCGCGCGGCGAATCGATGGCGAGGTGATCCTGCTCTGGACGCTGCCGGTCCTGCTGCTCATCTGGATCGCGGCCTTCCTGTTGTTCCCGGGATTTCACCCGCCGATGTCTCCGTCGATGACGGCCGAGCAGGTGGCCGCGTTCTATCGCGATCCGGCTCATCTGCCCGAGATCCGGTACAGCATGATCGTCTTCAACTGGTTCGGCGTGTGCCTGGTGCCGATCCTGGTGCTGGTTGCGATGCAGATTCGCCGGATGGCTCATCGCACCCCGATCTTCTCCTACGCGATGCTGGGCTGCGTCGCCGGCGGCCCCACCTTGTTCCTGATCGCCAACGTGTGCTGGTTGCTGGCCGCATTCCGACCGGAACGGCGACCGGAATTGACCCAGTTGCTCAACGATTTCGCCTGGATCACCTTCACCATCCTGGTTCCCTACCTGATCGGGCAGAGCGTAATCTTGTCTCTGGCAATCTATTTCGACGATCAGCCGCGACCGGTGTTCCAGCGCTGGGTGGGTCACTTCAATCTCGTCGTAGCCGCGGCGCTGGTCCCGGCGGCGTTCGTGGGCCTGTCGTTGTCGGGTCCGCTCGCATGGGACGGCGTGCTGTCCTTCTGGTTGAAGAACGTCGCCATCACCGTCTGGATCGTGGTGACCGGCGTGGTCCTGGCCCAGGCCATATATCGGGAACGATCTGAAAACCAAAGCCAGGCAATGACATTGGAACCCGCTTGAGCGCGGTGGTGGCGCTACCGGAGCGCTCGGCCGCACCGCGGGGCCCCTGGCGGCACCGGTTTGCCTGGCACCTGCGGCACAACCCCAAGCGCGAGCTGTGGTTGGCCTGGTGGACACTCGTCGTCTTCTACAACATCTTCTTCCCGGTGTTCTTCATCGTGGCTCAAGTCCAGCCGCCGCCCCAGCCCACCTGGGACCTGGCCACACAGGTGCACTGGTTCAATGAACGCCGCCTCGGCATCCCCATCGGGCTCGGCGTCATCTTCGTCATCTGTGGGATGAACGCGATCAACAACGCCCTGATCGCCTATTCCATGCGGCGCATGTCGGTGAGCCGCGCGTTCGGATACTCCTACCTGCTGATCTATGCGCTCAGCGCGGTGCCGGGCCTGCTCCTGCTCTGTATCGCGTTGATCGTCGGGACACTACGCCCGCACCGAGATCCCGAGGCGATCGGTTGGCTCTACGACTTCGCCTTCTTGTCGTTCGACGGGACCATGGGGGTTTTCCTGATCGGGTCGCTGCTGTGGATGGTCGCGATACTGATCGATAAGAATCGGGTGTTTCCCAAGTGGTTCGGCTATCTCAATCTGTGCAACGCGCTGACCGAGGTCGTCGTGGCGCCGTGTTGGATCTTCGGGCGTGGCGTGCTGGCCTGGAACGGGCAGATCGCGTGGTGGTTGGACATGGTGGTGTTCGGCATCTATCAGGTGACCTTTGTCGTCATGCTCTTCCGGATGATCCGGCGTGAAGACTTCGGTACCGGACCGCTACCCGAGCTGCCCAGTAAGCGCGCGGCGGGACAGGCGGGCGCGTCATGACCGAGCTGGCCGGAGAAGACAAGCGCGCGACGTTCGTGCCGGGCCAGCCGGACATGTGGGCCTTCGTCCTGTTCGAAAGTCTGATATTCACCGGATATTTCGGCTTCTACCTGTTCTACCGGACCAGGAGCCCGGGGCTCTTCTTGAGCTCCCAGGAGCACCTGGATCTGCGCATCGGCGTGCTGAACACACTCGTGTTGCTGCTGAGTTCCTGGTCAGTGGCGCGATGCGTGCAGTCGGCGCGCTCCGGCGCGTATCGGGCAGCGCTGCGCGACGTTCTGGCGACGGCCGCGTTCGCCGCAGTCTTTCTGTCTCTGAAAGTTTTCGAATGGTCCCGGCTGGTGCATGCCGGAAACGGCCTGGACAGCAACGACTTTTTCGGCTACTACTTCTTCCTCACCGGCATTCATTTCGTGCACCTGCTCATCGGATTCGTCGTCCTCGGTGTCATCGGTTACCGCCTCCTGGGTGCCCGGCGTGGCACCGCCGACTCTCAAACACTGATTGAAACGTGCGCAACCTATTGGCACACAGTCGATTTCCTCTGGGTGCTGATCTTCGCGTTGTTGTACGTGGTGCGGTGACGCGGTGAAGCCCAACGCGAGGCTGCTGGTGGTGTGGGCGGTACTGGCCATGCTCACGTTGGGTTACCTGTGGATCGACCACTCCGTCCACGGCACCAGTGTGGTGCTCACGACCAGCGTCATCGTCATCGCACTCATCAAGGTGCGCATCATCTTTCGCGAGTTCATGGAAGTCCGGGAGGCGCCCGCACGACTGCGCCGGCTCACCGATGCCTGGGTATTGCTGATCGCGGCCGGATTGTTCGGCAGCTATTTCATCGGCCTGGCGATCAACTGACCGGTCGCCCGGCCGGTGGCTCCTGGGGTGTGAAGGTGAGGTGGAGCTGGTTGAGTCCGCGCAGGATGTAGGTGGGCTCGTAGGTGAATCGGCGGTCGTCGGCGGTGCCGTGGTGGGCTTCGTCGAGGTTGATGTCGGCCATCCGGTCCAGTATCCGTTCGATGGACACCCGGCCTTCGACCCGGGCGAGTGGGCCGCCGGGGCAGGAGTGCACGCCGCGCGCGAACGCCATGTGTTCGCGGACGTTCTTGCGGTCCAGCCGGAACTCGTGCGGGTCGTCGAAGCGGCGCGGGTCACGGTTGGCCGCACCGGGCAACACCATCACCACGGTGCCGGCCGGAATGTCCACTCCGCCAACCTGGGTCGACCTGCGCGCCAATCGCGAATCACTCTTGACCGGGCTCTCCATGCGCAGGGATTCCTCGATGAACCCCGGAATCAGGCTGCGGTTGTCGCGGAGTTGCTGCTGGATGTCCGGACGGTTGCCGATCACCTGCAGTGCGGCGCTGAGCAGCTTTGCTGTGGTCTCCTGGCCGGCGGCGAACAGGAAGGTGGCTGACCGGACGACGTCGATGACCTCCGGCGTCGTCCCGTCCGGATACTTGGCGGTGGCCAGCGCGGTCAGGACGTCTTCGCGCGGGTGCGCGCGGCGGTCCTCGATGTAGGCCGAGAATTTGTCGTCGAGCCACTCCAGCGGATTGACGCCCACCGATTCGTGGTCCAGGGCCCCGACGCGGCCGGGACGGTCGGCGCCCAGTACCACCCGGAATTCTTTGTGGTCCTCCTCCGGGACGCCGAGCAGATCGGCGATCACCAACGTGGCAAACGGTTTTGAGTATTCACCGATGAATTCGCAGTTGCCGTTGACCAGGAACTCGTCGAGTTGGCGGTCGGCGAGGCGCCACATGAATTCCTCGTTCTGCTTGAGTCGGCTCGGCGTCAGCAGCCTGCTCAAAATCGACCGCGCCCGGCTGTGGTCCGGCGGGTCCATGGTGACCATGTGCTCGAACATCGGGAAACAGTGCCGGTGCTCGTCGATCTGATGGTTGATGTCGTCGCCGTCGGGCTGGAACGGCAGCGGCGGGAACGGCCCGCCGAGCGCGACGCAGTTGGAGAACGAGTCGGTGTCCTTGTAGACCGCCGTCGCCTCTTCGTAGCCGGTGACGGCGACGACCCCATAGTGCGGCAGACGCAGCACCGGGTTCTGGGCGCGCAGGTAATCGAAGTAGGTGTACGGGTCGGGTACCAGCGACGGATCGGTGAAGAAATCAATGGTGTCGTAATCGCTCATCGTGCATTCCTCCCGAAGCCGGCCCGCAGCACCGTGTCGCCAATTGGTCAGTCGGCGACGAGAGCTGGCGTCGCCCGATTAGAACGTCTGCTGAGCACCTGCTTAGCATGGCGGTATTGTCGTGGTCAAGATCACTGCGCCGGTACCGAACCGTGTCGCGGATACGATCGGCGTGATCGTCGGGCGAGCGCAGAGAGGACGGGTACGGCATGACATCGGCCCGCAGGATCGGGGCGCCGGACGCGAAGAATCGCGGCCTGCTGCTCGACGCGGCCGAACAGTTGATGATCGAGGAGGGCTACGCGGCGGTGACGTCGCGGCGGCTCGCCAACAAGGCCGGACTCAAACCGCAGCTGGTGCACTACTACTTCCGCACCATGGAGGACCTGTTTCTGGCCGTCTTCCGGCGCCGCGCTGAGGAAGGGCTGCAAGCCCAGGCGCAGTTGCTGCAGTTGCCGCAACCGCTGTGGGCGCTGTGGCGATTCGGCACCGATCCCGGGTTCACGCGTATCTCGATGGAATTCATGGCGCTGGCCAACCACCGCAAAGAGATGCGCGCCGAAATCGCCTACTACGCCGACCGTTTTCGCGACGAACAACGCCAGGTGGTGTCGGCTGCCATGCAGCGGTACGAGGCGCAGGGCAAGCTGAATACCGATTTCGTGCCGCCGGTGGTTTTCACCGTGCTGATGACCAGCCTGTCGCGGTTCCTGGTGCTCGAGCAGGCGATGGGTGTGTCGGTGGGTCACCCGGAGACGCTGAAGTTCGTCGAACATCACCTGCGCAGGTTGGAAGGCGAGCCGCAGCCGATCGCGGACATCCCGCCGACCTGGGTGGTTCACCAGGTGCGCAGCGAACAGAGCACCCCACGTTCTCCATCCTTGGACACCACCACCGCGCCGTCGACCGACAAGGTGCAGTGAAAGCCCGGAAAGCCGGGTTGACGCTGCATGCTGACGCTGACCATCGCCCAGTGCGCGGGATCCACCAGCATTACCGTCTGGCTCCACGGCCGTCCCGGGGCGATATCGGCCTGCACATTCGGCGTGAACGGGTAGGGGTTGTGGCTGTAGTCCGAAAACTTCGCCGGATCCTGGTCCTGGTAGTAGATGTCGGCGTAGGCCGGGTTGTTGGCGGTGATGGTGTAGACGACCCGGTGCGCGGGCGGCGGGTCGTCGTCAGCCCGTGCCGTGCCGGTGCCGGCCGCTATACCGGAGCCGGCCAGCAGAACCGCTGACAGCAGCGCTGCTCCGATGCCCAGTTGCGGCGTTGCCCTGGTCGTCATATCGCTCCTCCGGCTGCTGGGCGCGGATTGGCTTTGCGGTTCATGACTAGTGCTGCGGCCTGCCAGTGCGGGTCGGCCACCCACAGCCGTGCAAACGATGCTATCGCCTCATCAGGGGAAACTCCGCTGATTACCCGTTTTATCTCGGCGGCCGGACGGCGGGCGAGGGATCTGGCGACCGAGCGCCAGCCCTGGTCGGCCGAGTCGAAGGATGCCCGCGGTAAGACCACATCCACCAGTCCGAGGCGTTCGGCCTCGACGGCATCGACTGCGGTCCCGCTACCGGCCAACAGCAGGGCCCTGCTTTTGCCGACCAGCGCGGCCAGACGTTCGGCGCCGCCCCATGCCGGCATGATTTCGAGTTGCACCTGATTGAAGGCGATCTTGATGTCGTCGGCGGCCACCCGGATGTCGGCGGCCACCGCGACCTCGGCGCCGCCGCCGAAGGCGTGCCCGTTCATCGCCGCGACCACTGGCGCCGGGAACCCGGCGATCCGGTCGCACAGCGTGCGCATCCGGCGGGCCATCGCCGCGGCTTCGTCCTCGGTCCGTAGCGCGCTGAGCTCCTTGAGATCTCCGCCGGAGACGAAAGCCCGGTCGCCGGCACCCGTGATCACCAGTGCCAACGCCCCGCTCGCGCCGTCGAGCGCATGGTCGAGCTGGTCCATGGTTTCCAGCGAGATGGCATTGCGTGCGTGCGGCCGATCGATGGTCAGCACTGCCACCCCGGTCTCGGCGTCGTCGAAATCCAGGTCCACCATGCGTGTTCAGCTCCTCGGTACAACCCGGACTTGCGACGCCGATATTGGCATTCTCGTCTAGGGAGAATAGCATCATCGCTGCAGGTCCAGAAGTTGTCCGGACGCCTGCGGATTGGGGTGGCCAGGTGCGGAACCGAATCGCCGCGGCAGCGGCCGTAGCGCTGGCGGCACCCGTCTTCGGGGCGTGCAGCGCCCCCTCGCAAGGCCAGCTGGCCAGCACCGCGGTGGCGACCGTCAACGGGAACGAGGTGCGGCCCCGAGTTGTGCGCTGCTTCCAGCAGGAATGGTTTCGCACCATCGAACTTGGTGACGACGCCTCGGGCGCCAAGATCGTCGTCGACCAGCGGGCAAATCCGGCGTCCACGGTGTCCGTCCGCTTCCACAACTTCGGTGGTTTCACCGGCACCTACTCCCACGGCGGCGGAGCCGACGCCGCCACCCGCTTCGATGGCCAGTCGTTCATCATCACCGGCACGGCCAACGGGTCCACCACGGCCAAACCGGGCGAGGCGGCCAGCGCCGATTTCAAGATCAACGCGAAGTGCTGACCCGCACCGTGCCGCCCGCGCGGGGGGTGGGTGCACGTTGCGCACGGCGATATAGGAGAATATGATTCTCACTAATTGCGAAGGAGGATTTCATGGGTCAGTTGTCGCACCGGGTTGACGTCCCGTTTCCGATCTTTGACGCGGATAACCATCTTTACGAGCCGCCGGAGGCGCTGACCAAGTTCCTGCCGAAGGAATACCAGAACCACGTCCAGTACGTGCAGGTCAACGGGCGCACCAAGATCGCGATCCGCGGCCAGATCAGTAACTACATTCCCAACCCGACCTTCGAGGTCGTCGCCAAACCCGGAGCCTGGGAAGAGTATTTCAAGTACGGCAACCCGGAAGGCAAGAGCAAGCGCGAGCTGTTCGGTGAGCCGATGCGTGCCATCCCGGCGTTCTTCGAGCCGGGCCCGCGCCTGGAAGTGATGAACGAGCTGGGGCTGGACAAGACGCTGATGTTCCCGACGCTGGCCAGCCTCCTCGAGGAACGGTTGTCGGACGACCCTGTTGCCATCCATGTGCTGGTCCATGCGCTGAACCAGTGGCTCGACGAGGTCTGGGGCTTCAACTACCAGAACCGTATCTTCACCACCCCGGTGATCACCCTGCCGATCGTTGAAAAGGCGATCGAAGAGCTGGAATGGGCGGTCAAGCGCGGTGCCCGCTGCATCCTGGTCCGCCCGGCACCGGTCCCCGGCTTCCGTGGTCCGCGGTCGTTCGCGCTGCCCGAGTTCGACCCGTTCTGGGAGCGGGTCGTGGAGTACGACGTGCTGGTCGGCATGCACTCCAGCGACAGTGGCTACTCCCGGTACACCTCCGAATGGGACGGTGCCAGCGCCGAGATGCTGCCGTTCCAGACCAACGCAATGGGCATCCTCAACGAGTGGCGGCCGATCCAGGACTCGGTGGGCTCGTGGGTCATTCACGGCGCGCTCTATCGCCACCCCAAGCTGAAGGTCGCGATCGTCGAGGCCGGGTCGAAGTGGATGACCCCGCTGCTGGACGGCCTGGCGGAGGTATTCCGCAAGGCTCCGGAGGCATTCCCGAGCGACCCGGTCGAGATGGTCAAGAACCGGATCTACGTCAGCCCGTTCTTCGAGGACGGTATCGACGACCTGGTCAACCTCGTGGGCGTGGACCAGGTGCTGTACGGGTCGGACTGGCCCCATCCCGAAGGGCTGGCGGAGCCGACCTATTACATCGAGGCGCTGTCGCACTTGTCGGCCGACGACCAGGCGAAGATCATGGGTGGCAATCTCGGTCGACTCGTCACGGTGTGACCGACCGGGTCAGCTGGCAGACCATCCCCGAGATGGTCTTGAGCGCGGCGGATCGCTTCGGCGATGCGGAAGCGGTCGTGGACGGTCCGCTGCGCTACACCTTCGCTGAGCTCGTCCACCGAATACGTTGTGCGGCAGGTGCTTTTGCCGATCTCGGTATCGCCAGGGGTGACCGGGTGGCCGTCTGGGCGCCCAACTGTGCCGAGTGGATCGTTGCCGCCTTCGGCCTGCTGACCGCCGGGGGAGTCCTGGTGCCGGTCAACACCCGGTTCAAGGTGGCGGAGGCCGCTGACGTCATCGGCCGCAGCGGGGCCAAGGCGGTATTGGTCCAGCAGGGCTTCCTGGGGCAGGACTTCGTGGCGCCGCCGGCCGGGATACCGGTCATCGACCTGAAATCCGGCTTCCTCGACGCCGGATCACCGTTCGAGTGCCCGGTCAGCGGCACCGATGTCTCCGACATCATTTTCACCTCCGGCACCACCGGGCGGCCCAAGGGCGCGATGATGAATCACGCTCAGACGTTGCGCATGTACGAGGAGTGGGCGACCCTCGCGGATCTGCGCGAGGGTGACCGCTACCTGATGATCAATCCGTATTTCCACACCTTCGGTCTCAAAGCGGGCCTTGTCGCGTCCTTTCTGCGTGGTGCCGCGATGCTGCCGGTAGCGGTTTTCGACATCGCCACCGCGGTGGATCTTATTGAGCGCGAGCGCATTACGATGTTGCCCGGCCCGCCGACGCTGTATCACTCGTTGTTGACGGTGCCGGACAAGTCCAAGCTGGCCACGTTGCGGGCCGGCGTCACCGGTGCCGCCGACATCCCCGTCGAACTCGTCCGTCGCATCCACGGTGAGCTGCCGTTCCAGACGTTGATGACCGGGTACGGGCTCACCGAGGCGGGCAACGTCACCTTGTCCCGGCCCGGCGACTCCTTTGCAGAGGTCGCCTCCACCGCGGGTCTGCCGTGCGACGGGGTCGAGGTGCGCATCGCCGGGGACGGCGAGGTGCTGGTTCGCGGGTACGGGGTCATGCAGGGCTACCTCAACGATCCGGTCGCCACCGCTGAGGCGATCGACGGCGACGGCTGGCTACACACCGGGGACCTGGGCAGCATCGACGAGTCGGGTCGGTTGCGCATCGTCGGCCGCAAGAAGGACATGTTCATCGTGGGCGGATTCAACGCCTACCCGGCCGAGATCGAAGGCTTCCTGCTCAAGCACCCCGCCATTGCCCAGGTGGCGGTGATCGGCGCTCCCGACGAACGGCTCGGGCAGGTGGGCAAGGCATTCGTCGTCCGTAAGAGTCCGGTGGACGCGCCGGAACTGATCGACTGGTGCCGGGAGCGTATGGCTGGATTCAAGGTGCCGCGAGTGGTGGAATTCGTCGACGCGCTGCCGATGAACGCCACCGGCAAGGTCGTCAAGGATCTCCTCCGCTGAGTGGCGCTCGGCATCCTCCGGCAGTTGCATATGCCGAAAGCAAGAACGGTATTTCCACAGTTTGACGCGGTTTTGCGCGGTTTGTGTCGGCCCGGACGGTAATATTGCCGACGGAAAGTGATAATCTCGTTCTCCGACGGCCGACGACGTGCCGGAGTGGCCGCCGCCAGTCCGGCCCATCATGGGTGCGGTGGCGAGTAGGGTGTGGCCACGGCTGGCGTACGGCGGATCCCGGACGGAATGGGGATCGGGCGACAAGTTAACGCATTTTCCCGACACCGTCGGCGGCTACCAGGCACCTTGTCACCGACGGACAAGCGGTAGAGGAGTTCGGAGTTGAGCGGCGAGCGATCTCGTTCCCGAGCCGGTGAGCGGAGGGCGGCGGCACCCGCCGTAATGCAGACGACGCGAAATCGGCGCCGGTGAAGAAGGACGACACACCGCAGAGTGTCGCGGAAATGCGGTCCCTGGCCGAGGAGGCCGAGGCGGAGGCCGCCGAGGCCGAAGCCCTCGCCGCCGCTGCCCGCGCGCGTGCCCGCGCCATCCGGCTGCGCCGCGAAGCCGAAATCGTCGCAAGCACCGAGGTCGGATCCGGCACGAACGGACTCAAAGTCGACGACGCAACAATCGAGCCGGCCGAACCGACGGTCACGCTCGCCAAGCCCGACGCCGCGAAGATCAAACTGGCCAAGGGCCCGGTGAAAAAGGCCGGCGGCGCCAAAGCCACTGCAGCAGCGGAGCAACCGGAGCCGGTGAAACCAGCCCGCATCGAGGAGCGCGACACCGAGGTTGCGGACGATCGCACCACCGAGACGCTTTCCGACGAAACGGACGCGGACGCAGCGGACGACGAAAACGCCGAGGAAACGGCTGCCAGATCCGCGCGGCGCAGCCTGCGCCGACCGACACTGAAGTCGGTGGCAGCGGTACTGGCCGTCGCTATCACGCTCTTCGCGGTGGGGGCCAGCGTGGAGATGTCCGTGCTGCATCGCAACGCCACCCGGGAACGCCAGCAGGTTGCCGAGTTCGCCGCGGGCGCACGGCAGGGAGTCGTGACGCTGACTTCGCTCGACTACGAACACGCCAAAGAAGGCGTGCAACACATCCTGGAAGTGTCCACCGGGACGTTCAAGGACGACTTTCTGAAGATGGCCGAAGATTTCACCAAAGTCGTCGAAGAGTCGAAAGTGATCTCGCAGGGAAGCGTTCAAGCTGCCGCTGTCGAACTCGACACCATGACCGAGAATTCGGCGGTGGTGCTCGTGGCCAGTACCTCCGAGGTCACGAATGCCGCTGGTGCCAAACAGGATCCACGTAAGTACCGGCTGATCGTGACGATGACTCGGGAAGGTGGTCGGCTCAAGATGTCGAAAGTGGAGTTCGTGCCGTGACCGAACGGGACTCGTCGGTGGTCGACGACAGCGCAGAGCAGACCTCGGTCGTCGAGGACACGGTGGATGCCGAAGACGCCGATTCGTCAGCCGACGGCCGGGATTCGGGCCGCAATCGCTTGACCGCCCGATTGAAGAACCCGACCGCCGGCAGGACGAAAAGTCGTTGGGCCGGGAAGCTCGGCATCGCCGCGCTGGCCCTGCTGGTGGTCAGTTCGCTGTCGGTGCTGGCCGCCCTGTACTGGTTCTCCTACCGGCCGGACCAGCAGGTCGACGCAGCCGAAGCCAAGGCGGCAATTGCAGCTGCCAGTGACGGCACCGTCGCCATCCTGTCCTACTCGCCGGACACGCTCGACCACGACTTCTCCACCGCGAGATCACATCTGACCGGTGACTTCCTGTCTTACTACGACCAGTTCACCTCGCAGATCGTCGCTCCGGCCGCAAAGCAGAAGGCAGTCAAGACGACCGCAGTGGTGCTTCGCGGCGCGTTGTCCGAATTCCGTCCGGACTCGGCCATCGTGTTGTTGTTCATCAACCAGAGCACTCAGAGCAGGGACCGTCCGGAACCGGCGATGACGAACAGCAGCGTGCTGGTCACCTTGACCAAGGCCGACGGGAAATGGCTTATCTCACAGTTCAATCCGGCATAGGCCTGTGATGAGCAACGGCGACATTCACTCGATGGTGATCGCGTCGGACTACCGGATTCCGGACCCGACCAAGGTGTGGCCGCTGCTGGAGCGTCGCAAAGCCGCGCTCGCCGACATCGGCGCCCATCACGTGCTGGTCTATATCTCCACCCACGACTACGGCCGGGTGCTGGTGATGATCGGGGTGCACAGCCGCGAGCCGATCGTAGAGCTGTTGCAGTCGCGGGTGTTCTTCGACTGGTTCGATGCCGTCGGCGTCGACGACATCCCGGCCGTCTTCGCCGGCGAGATCGTGGACAGGTTCATTGCCGAACCTCCGGCAGCGACGGGCCGGGCACCCGGCGTGGTGGTGGCCGCCTTCGCGTCCGTGGACAGTGTGACGACGCTGCACACCGAAGTCGGTCTCGCGATGGACCGGTTCACCGCCGCCGGGATCCGAAAGACCTGGGTCTTTCAGGCTTTCGACGACTCACACGAGGTGCTGATCCTGCAGGAATTCGCCGACGAGGACAGCGCGCGGGAATGGATCGAGCACCCGGACGCGGCGGCGCAATGGCTCAGCGGGGTGGGAATCGGCGCCTACCCGCCGCTGTTCGTCGGCCGGTATTTCGACATGATGCGCATCGGGACGGACTGACCGGCGCGATGTACGTGTGCCTGTGTAATGGCATCACCAGCCAGATGGTCACCGAAGCTGTCTGCGCGGGCGCGTCGACGAGCAACCAGGTTGCCGCGGCGTGCGGCGCGGGTGCCGACTGTGGACGCTGCCGTCGCACCGTGCGTGCGATCATCGCGTCGGTCAGCGAGACGAGGAGTCCGCGCCATTCGGCGTAGCCGCGTTCAGTGGTCCTTCGGCTGCATCGGTCCGACGAGTTGGGCGAGCAGGGGCGGGATCTCGTGTCGCGGCAACACCACCTCGACGAACACCATGCGGTCGCGATGGGCGGCGGCGGCGGTGAGCGCGTCGTCGAGTTCGCCGTAGGTTTCGGCGCGCAACGCGAGGTGATTTTCCACCCCGAGCGTGCCGGGGAGATCGGTCCAGCGCCAGCCGACGATGTCGTTGTAGGGCGCCGTTGCTCCGTGGATGGCGCGTTCGACGGTGTAGCCGTCGTTGTTGACCACCACGATGACCGGGGAAAGCCCCTCCCGGGAGAAGCTGCCCAGTTCCTGCGCGGTCAGCTGAGCGGCGCCGTCGCCGATCAGCAGCACCGTTCTGCGGTCCGGATGGGCCACCGCCGCCCCGAAGGCGGCGGGCAACGTGTAACCGATCGAACCCCATAATGGTTGGCCGATGAAGGTGACCCCCTGGGGCAGTACGTGGTCGGCCATGCCGAAGAACGAGGTCCCCTGATCTGCCAACACCACGTTGCCCGGGGTCAGTGCCGAACACAGCCGGTCCCACAGCATCCGTTGGGTGAGAGCCTCGTCGCGGCCCGGGGCGGGGGCCGGTGCTTGCACCGGTGGCGGTGCCACGTCCGGTGAACGGATACCGCGCTCGGTCAGTATCGCTGTCAGAGCCTGCAGCGCCGCACCCATCTCCAGCGGCGCGAACACCTCGTCGGCCACGCTGCTCTGGTACTGGCCGATATCGATGGTCCGGGCCGGGTCGATGCGTTGACTGAAGAACCCACTGACCATGTCGGTGAACACCACCCCGGCGGTCACCAGGACCGGTGCCTGCTCGATGGCGGTGCGTACCCGTTCGGTGCTGGCCGCGCCGGCGTAGATGCCGAGGAAATTCGGCGAGCTCTCGTCGAGCAGGCTCTTACCCCACACCAACGTCGCGTGCGGCACCACGTCGGCTGCCAGTAGCGCCTGCAGTTCCCGGACCGCCTGCAGGCGGTGCACCAACAGGTCGGCCAGCACGGTCAACTGGCGGTTGCCGATCAACTTCGCCGCCGCCCCGGTGAACATGGCCAGCGCCCGCGGACTGGTGCCGCCGGCATAGCGTGGCAGCGGCGCGTCCGGCGGTTCGGTGGGGAAGCGCGCCACGTCGGTGGACATCAGCAGGTACCCGGGCCGCTTCTGTTCGCGCACCTCGCACAGCACCCGGTCGATCTCACGGCACGCGGTGGCTGGCATGAGATTGGCTTGCGCGCAGGTGATTTCGCGACTGATCCGGAAGAAGTGCTCGAAGTCGCCGTCGCCGAGCGAATGATGCAACGCCCGGCGGGTGGCCTGGGCGTCCTTCGAGGGCCCGCCCACGATGTGCACGACGGGCACGTGCTCGGCGTAGCTGCCCGCGATGGCGTTGGTCGCCGAAAGCTCACCGACGCCGAATGTCGTTACCACGGCTGACATTCCGCGCAGCCGCCCATATCCGTCGGCGGCGTAACCGGCGTTGAGTTCGTTGGCGTTGCCGACCCAGCGCAGCTTGGGGTGGGCCACGATGTGGTCGAGGAAAGCCAGGTTGTAATCGCCGGGCACGCCGAAGATCTCTGTGACGCCGAGTTCGGCGAGGCGGTCGAGCAGATAGTCGCCGACGGTATAGGCAGAATCGGTCACGGAAACGACGGTACGCCCGTGGCGACGATACCGGCGAAACGACTATTCCCGCCGGGGCACGGTCGCGATATGGTGCGGGCCATGGCAATCAAAGAATCCCGCGACATCGTCATCGAAGCCAGTCCCGAGGAGATCCTGGATGTCATCGCTGATTTCGAGGCGATGCCCGAATGGTCCGAACCGCACCAGACCGCCGAGATCCTGGAGACCGGAGACGATGGGCGTCCGAGCAGAGTGAAGATGAAGGTGAAGACCGCGGGCATCACCGACGAGCAGGTGGTGGCCTACACCTGGAGTGGCAACGAGGTGACCTGGACGCTGGTCAGTTCCGGTCAGCAGAAGTCGCAGGACGGGAAGTACACCCTGGTGCCCAAAGGGGACGAGACGCTGGTGAAGATGGAGATCAGCGTCGACCCGAACGTGCCGTTGCCCGGGTTCGTGCTCAAGCGGGCCGTCAAGGGCACCATCGACTCGGCGACCAAAGAGCTGCGCAACCGCGTGTTGAAGGTGAAGAAGGGCTGATACCGCGGCGCTCGGTGAAATCGGCTGGTATCCGACAATTTCCGACAACCGCTCCCCAGGTCGTGCCGAGCGTTGCTAGCTTGGGAACCAGTGGCCGTAAAAGCATCGCGAGAATTCGTCATTGATGCGCCCCAGGAAGTGGTCATGGCGGCGCTGTCAGATGTCGGCGCGCTGTCCTCCTGGTCACCACTGCACAAGAGTGTCGAGGTGCTCGACTACTACCCGGACGGCCGGCCCCACCACGTGAAGGCCACCATCAAGATCCTGGGCCTGGTCGACAAGGAGATCCTGGAATACCACTGGGGTCCGGACTGGGTGGTGTACGACGCCGGCAAGACCGCCCAGCAGCACGGCCAACATATCGAGTACAACCTCAAACCCGAGGGACTGGACAAAACCCGGGTGCGTTTCGACATCACCGTCGAACCGGCCGGACCGATACCCGGATTCATCGTGCGGCGGGCCAGCGAACACGTATTGGATGCCGCGGCCCGGGGATTGCGCGAGCAGGTGCTGGGCGCGGAGCCCGGCCCGGACGCATAGTTGGCCGCGGAGTCCGCGCCGCCAGGTTGCTAGTTTGAGCAGTAGTGGCCATACAAGCATCGGGTGAAGTGCTGATCGACGCGTCGCCGGACGTGATCATCGACGCGCTCGCCGACATGGACGCGGTGCCGTCCTGGTCGTCGGTGCACAAGCGGGCCGAAGTCATCGACACCTGGCCCGACGGCCGCCCCCGGCACGTCAAGGTCACCATCAAGGTGGTCGGCATCGTCGACAAGGAGTTGCTGGAATATCACTGGGGGCCGGACTGGATGGTGTGGGACGCCACCAAAACGCTTCAGCAGCATGCCCAGCACGGCGAGTACAACCTGACCCGCGAAGGCGCCGACAAGACCCGGGTGCGGTTCACCATCACCGTCGAACCCTCTGCGCCGCTGCCCGAGTTCCTGGTCAACCGGGCCCGCAAGAAGATCCTCTATTCCGCCTTGGAGGGACTGCGCAAGCGGGTGATGGGCGGTTAGTGCCGTCGATCGCCCAGCGCCGCCAGTCGCCGGATCGCTTCGTCGAGCGTGTCGTCTCGTTTGCAGAACGTGAAGCGCACCAGGTGTTTCCATAGCCCGGCGTGCCGGGCGGCCGGGTCGCAGAAGGCCGACATCGGTATCGCGGCCACCCCGACGCGCTCCGGCAGCGTGGCGCAGAAGGCGGTGCTGTCGTCGTGTCCGAGCGGGCGCGGGTCCGCGCACAGGAAGTAGGTGCCGAAGCTGTCGTGTACCGCGAACCCGATGTCGGTCAGTCCGGCCGCCAGCCGGTCGCGCCGGCGCTGCAGCGTCTGGCGCAGAGTGGCCACCCACTCGTCCTGGGTGTTCAGCGCCAGAGCCACCGCGGGCTGGAACGGTGCTCCGCCGACGTAGCTCAGATACTGTTTGGCGGCGCGTAACCCGGCAATGAGATGTGCTGGGCCGCAAGCCCAGCCGATCTTCCACCCGGTGCAGTTGAACATCTTGGCCGCGCTGGAGATGGTGATCGTGCGCTCGGCCATGCCGTCGAGGCCGGCCAGCGGCAGGTGCCGGTGGTCGTCGTAGACGAGATGCTCGTAGACCTCGTCAGTGATCACCAAAAGGTCTGCGGCCGTTGCGATCTCGGCCATGGCTGCCAGCTCTGGCGCGCTCAGCACCGCGCCGGTGGGATTGTGCGGCGAATTGACGATCAGAGCCTTGGTGCGCGGGGTGACGGCGCGTCGCAGCGCGTCGGCGTCCAACGCGAAACCGCGCCCGTCGGCAACCAGCGGGACCGGCACCCGGGTCGCGCCGGCCATCGCGACCACCGGTGAGTAGGAATCGTAAAACGGCTCGATCAGCAGCACCTCGGAGCCGGGTTCGACGAGGCCGAGCACCGCTGCGACAATGGCCTCGGTGGCCCCGACCGTGACCAGGATCTCGGTATCGGGGTCGTACTCGATGCCATAGCGTCGTCGGCGTTGCGCGACGATGGCCTGTCGCAGAGCGGCGATGCCGGGGCCGGGCGGGTACTGGTTCATACCGTCGGCGATGGCGTCCTGGGCGGCCCGCAGCATCTCCGCGGGACCGTCCTCGTCGGGAAAGCCCTGGCCGAGGTTGACCGCGCCGATCCGCGTGGCCAGCGCCGACATCTCGGCGAACACCGTGGTCGCGTAGGGCTGTAGCCGCGAGACGGTCATGGAGAACGAGCTTATTGGGTTGTTGGTCGCGTCGAGCGTCACGCTGGCGTGACGCTCGGCGTCGGGCGCCACGCCAGCGTGACGCCCGCGCCGCGACCGCGACCGTGTCCAGCCAGCGGCGGACCGGCCCAACCAACAGGTTGGCCGGGGCAACTGTTAGGGTTCCTGTGCTGGACCTACTCTTAAGACGGATCCACACCCTCTCCGAACAGGAAGTTCACATGTCCGAAGAAGCCTTCATCTACGAGGCCATCCGTACACCGCGCGGCAAGCAACGCAACGGTTCGCTGAACGAAGTCAAGCCATTGAGCCTGGTCGTCGGCCTGATCGAGGAGCTGCGCAAGCGCCACCCCGACCTCGACGAAAACCTGATCAGCGACGTCATCCTGGGCTGCGTCTCCCCGGTCGGCGACCAGGGTGGCGACATCGCCCGCACCGCCGTGCTGGCCGCCGGCATGCCCGACACCGTCGGTGGCTTCCAGCTGAACCGGTTCTGCGCGTCCGGCCTGGAGGCCGTCAACACCGCGGCGCAGAAGGTCCGTTCCGGCTGGGACGATCTGGTGCTCGCCGGCGGCGTCGAATCGATGAGCCGCGTTCCGATGGGGTCGGACGGCGGCGCGATGATGGCCGACCCGGCCACCAGCTACGACGCCTACATCGTCCCCCAGGGCATCGGTGCCGACCTGATCGCCACCATCGAGGGTTTCTCGCGTGACGACGTCGACGCCTACGCGTTGCGCAGCCAGAAGCTGGCCGCCGAGGCGTGGTCGGGTGGGTACTTCGCCAAGTCGATCGTGCCGGTCGTCGACATGAACGGCCTGCTCATCCTCGATCATGACGAGCACATGCGCCCCGACACCACCGCCGAGGGCCTGGGCAAGCTGAAGCCCGCCTTCGAGGGCCTGGCCGCAATGGCCGGATTCGACGACGTGGCGCGTCAGCGTTACCACTGGGTCGAGAAGATCAACCACGTGCACACCGGCGGTAACTCGTCCGGAATCGTCGACGGCGCCGCGCTGGTGATGGTCGGTTCCGAGGCGGCCGGCAAGTCGCAGGGCCTGACCCCGCGGGCGCGCATCGTCGCTACCGCCACCACCGGTGCGGACGCGACGATCATGCTCACCGGACCCACCCCGGCCACCCAGAAGGTGCTGGACCGGGCCGGGCTGACCGTCGACGACATCGACCTGTTCGAGCTGAACGAGGCGTTCGCCTCCGTGGTGCTGAAGTTCCAGAAGGACCTGAACATCCCGGACGAGAAGCTCAACGTCAACGGTGGCGCCATCGCCATGGGACACCCGCTGGGAGCAACCGGCGCGATGATCACCGGCACCATGGTCGACGAACTGGAGCGGCGCAACGCCCGACGCGCGTTGATAACGCTGTGTATTGGCGGCGGCATGGGTGTCGCGACGATCATCGAGAGGGTTTAAGTACATGGCCGACAACGCAATTCAGTGGGATAAGGACGCCGACGGCATCGTCACACTGACGCTGGACGACCCGTCGGGTTCGGCCAACGTGATGAACGAGAACTACATCGAGTCGATGGGCAAGACGGTGGATCGTCTTGTCGCCGAGAAAGACTCGATCACCGGCGTGGTGATCACCAGCGCGAAGAAGACCTTCTTCGCCGGTGGTGACGTCAAGAGCATGATCCAGATCGGCCCGGAAAACGCCGGCGAGGCATTCGATCTCGTCGAGAACGTGAAGAAGCAGCTGCGCACCCTCGAGACGCTGGGCAAGCCCGTCGTCGCCGCCCTCAACGGCGCGGCGCTCGGCGGCGGGCTGGAGATCGCCTTGGCGTGCCACCACCGCATCGCGGCCGACGTCAAGGGGTCGCAGTTCGGCTTCCCCGAGGCGACGCTGGGCCTGCTGCCCGGTGCCGGCGGCGTCACCCGCTCGGTACGGATGTTCGGGATCCAGAACGCTTTCATGAACATCCTGTCGCAGGGCACCCGGTTCAAGCCGGCCAAGGCCAAGGAAATCGGACTGGTCGACGAGCTGGTCGGTTCGGTCGACGAGGTGGTGCCGGCCGCCAAGGCCTGGATCAAGGCCAACCCCGAATCGCACACCCAGCCGTGGGACGTCAAGGGTTACAAGATCCCCGGCGGTACCCCGTCATCGCCGTCGCTGGCCGCCATCCTGCCGTCCTTCCCTTCCCTGCTGCGCTCGCAGCTCAAGGGTGCGAATATGCCTGCGCCGCGGGCGATCCTGGCAGCGGCCGTGGAGGGCACGCAGGTCGACTTCGACACCGCCAGCCGCATCGAGAGCCGCTATTTCACCTCGCTGGTCACCGGCCAGGTCGCCAAGAACATGATCCAGGCGTTCTTCTTCGACCTGCAGACGATCAACAACGGCGGGTCGCGGCCAGACGGCATCGAGCCGGTCAAGATCAACAAGATCGGCGTGCTCGGCGCCGGCATGATGGGCGCGGGCATCGCTTACGTCTCGGCCAAGGCCGGTTACGACGTGGTGCTCAAGGACGTCAGCATCGAGGCCGCCCAGAAGGGCAAGGGTTACTCGGAGAAACTCGAAGCCAAGGCGCTCGAGCGGGGCAGGACAACGGAGGAGAAGTCCAGTGCGCTCCTCGGGCGCATCACCCCGACCGCCGACCCGGCCGACCTCAAGGGCGTGGACTTCGTCATCGAAGCCGTCTTCGAGAACCAGGACCTCAAGCACCAGGTGTTCCAGGAGATCGAAGACATCGTCGAGCCGAACGCGCTGCTCGGGTCGAACACCTCGACGCTGCCGATCACCGGTCTGGCGACGGGGGTGAAGCGGCAGGAGGACTTCGTCGGGATCCACTTCTTCTCACCGGTCGACAAGATGCCGTTGGTGGAAATCATCAAGGGCGAGAAGACTTCTGACGAAGCGCTGGCCCGGGTCTTCGACTACACCCTGGCCATCGGCAAGACCCCGATCGTGGTCAACGACAGCCGCGGCTTCTTCACCTCCCGGGTGATCGGCACCTTCGTCAACGAGGCGCTGGCAATGCTCGGCGAAGGCGTGGAGCCGGCCAGCATCGAGCAGGCGGGTTCGCAGGCGGGTTACCCCGCGCCGCCGCTGCAGCTGTCCGACGAGCTCAACCTGGAGCTGATGCACAAGATCGCCGCGGCTACCCGCAAGGGTGTCGAGGACAGTGGCGGCCAGTACGAACCGCACCCCGCAGAAGCGGTGGTGGAGAAGATGATCGAGCTGGGCCGCTCCGGCCGACTCAAAGGCGCCGGCTTCTACGAATACCCCGACGGCAAGCGCTCCGGATTGTGGCCGGGCCTGCGGGAGACCTTCAAGTCGGGGGCTTCGACGCCGCCGCTGCAGGACATGATCGACCGGATGCTGTTCGCCGAGGCGCTGGAAACCCAGAAGTGCCTCGACGAGAACGTGCTGACCTCCACGGCCGACGCCAACATCGGGTCGATCATGGGCATCGGGTTCCCGCCGTGGACCGGTGGTAGCGCGCAGTACATCGTCGGCTACGAAGGTCCGCACGGCCGGGGCAAGGAGGCCTTCGTGGCCCGGGCCCGCGAACTGGCCGAGAAGTACGGCGACCGCTTCTTGCCGCCGGACTCGCTGACCTGACGACCAGCCGCAAAGCCCCCGAAACAGCGTTGTTTCGGGGGCTCTTGCGTCGTCGCGGCTAAGCGGCGCGCTGCAGAACGTAGTAGCGGCCCGGGTTCTTGCCGTTGTGGTCCAGCGACGGCTCGTCGCCCGAGTCCACCAGCGTCCAGGCCGGGGTGAATCGCCGCTGGATCTCGGGCAGGTCGATGCCGCGCACCCCGGGTGAACCACCGGGGATCATCGCCATGATGAGCAGGCGCCCGTCGGTCGCCGCAACGCGCGTGACCTCACGAACGTAGGCGTCGCGGTCGTCGTCGTTCATGCCGTGCAGGCACCCGTTGTCGACGATCAACGAGAAATCCCGGCCCACGTTCGCCGAACTGAGCCGGGTGACGTCAGCAATCCGGAACTCGACGCTTTCGGTGCGGACCTTGGCCCGTGCCTTCTGCAGCGCCCGGGCGACGTAGTCCACTCCGGTCACCCGCCAGCCGTGCTCAGCCAGATAGCTACAGTTGTCGCCGGTGCCGCAGCCGATGTCGAGTGCCGCACCGGGCGCAATTGCACTGTCTTCGACCAACTCTCGTAGCTTGACCCCGATCGGGTGGCCGTCCCACGGAACGAAACCCAGCCGGTAGAGCGTACGGTACTGCAGACGTTTGAGCCGATGGCCGAGTGCCACAGCTACGTAGCGGCAACAGCCGCGGCCAGGCGGCGCCATTGCTCGCGGGGGAATGCCCGCGGGTCGGCGGTGAGTATCTGGACGCAGACGTGGTCGGCGCCGGCCGACTGATGTTCGGCGACTCGGCGCAGGATTGCTTCTTCGTCGCCCCACACGATGAGTGCATCGAAGAGGCGATCGCTGATCTGCGTGACATCGTCTTCGGAGAACCCGCTGCGCAGCATGTTGTTGGCGTAGTTCGGCATCGCCAAATAGCCACGCAGCCAATCGGTTCCAATCCTGCGCGCCTCGTCCGCATCGTCGGTCAGGATCGCGGACTGCTCGGGCAGCAGCCACGGGCCCTGCCCCAGCGTCGCACGGGCCGAAGCGGTGTGCTCGGGGGTGACGAGGTAGGGGTGGGCGCCGCGGGCGCGGGTCGCCGACAGCTCCAGCATCCTGGGGCCGAGCGCGGCCAGCACCCGCCCGTCGACGGGCACCGGCGGCGACGCCGCATCCAGACCGTCCAGGAACGATGCCGTCGCTGCGAGCGGTTTGCGGTACCGGCCGGGGTTTCCCGCGTCGATCAGCGGCGCGTGGCTGACTCCGATCCCGAGCAGGAAACGGTCGGGATGCTTGCTGCTCAACGCGGCGTAGGACTCGGCGACGTCGGCGGGGGAGTGCATCCACAGATTGAGGATGCCGGTGGCTATCACCGTCCGCGCGGTCGCCGCCAGCAGACGAGCGACCGCGTCGAGCACCGGTCCGCCGACGTCGGGAATCCACAATGCGGTGAACCCGAGCTCGTCCAATTCCGCTGCAGCGTCGGCGGCTTCGGATTCGTCACCGTAGCGCAGTTGACTGCTCCATACTCCTACCCCGGCCAGGTCCATTCCGCTCATTCCTCTCGTCCGCGTCCTGGCTTCCATGTTGCCAAACGGGCCATCCGGGTGGTGCGGGGCATCGAAAGGTCGCACCCGACGCGCTGGGTGTCGAGCCCTGTGGTGCCGGGGTTAGAGTCCGGTTATGCGCTTCGGTCTCTTCATCCCGCAAGGCTGGCGGATGGACCTCGTCGGCATCGAACCGGAGCGGCACTGGGCGGTGATGCGTGATCTGGCCACCTACGCCGACGGTGGTGCCTGGGACTCGCTGTGGGTGTACGACCACTTCCACACCGTCCCGTTGCCGACCGACGAGGCCACCCACGAGGCCTGGTCGCTGATTGCGGCTTATGCCGCGGTCACTTCGCGGATCAAGCTGGGTCAGATGTGCACCGCGATGAGTTACCGCAATCCCGTCTACCTGGCGAAGGTGGCGGCCACCACCGACATCATCTCCGGTGGACGCGTCCAGATGGGTATCGGCGGTGGCTGGTACGAACACGAATGGCGCGCTTACGGTTACGGTTTTCCGTCGGCGGGGGTGCGGTTGGCCAGGCTGGACGAGGGCGTGCAGATCATGCGGGATGCCTGGCGGGACGGAAAAGTCAGCTTCGACGGCAGGCACTATCAGGTCGACGGTGCGATCGTTGCCCCGAAGCCGTTGCAGGACAATGGTATTCCGCTGTGGATCGCCGGCGGTGGTGAGAAGAAGACGCTGCGGATCGCCGCGCAGTACGCGCAGTACACCAATTTCACCCCGGAACTGGAAGCCTTTGCGCACAAATCGGAGGTGCTGGCCGAGCACTGCCGGAACCTGGGTACCGATTTCGACGCCATCGTCCGCTCGGCCAACTTCACCGCGGTGCTCGGCTCGTCCGAGTCCGAGGTCAACGAGCGGCAGCAGCGGATTCGCGACCGGCTGGCCGCGTATGTGCCGGACGCTCTGGCGGATTCGATGTCCTCCGGGATTCCGGACTCGGCCACCGGCACGCCGGAACAGGTCATTGAGCGATTGACGAGGGTTCGCGACCTGGGATGCGAATACGCCATCTGCTACTTCCCCGAGGCGGCCTACGACCGGTCCGGCATCGAGCTGTTCGAACGGGAAGTCATCCCCGCGCTGAGCTGATCGCCGCTGTGGGGGAACGGTGGCTCCGCAACCTTTTCAATTGCGAGAACCAGATTTCCATTTTCGCGGAACGCTGTTGTACGGTCTGGGTTAGTCGCGTTTTTTTCGTGTCCACGGAGGACTGACGATGCAGAAGGCATTGGCCCCTGAAATCTCGACCTGGCCCGACGAGAACCCCCAGCTGATCGGCAGTCGCTGCGGAGATTGTGGTGCCACCACCTTCCCCGTCCAGGAACGCTGCCCCCGCTGCAGTCTCGGACAGATGAACGAGGTGTTGTTGCCGCGCCGCGGCAGCCTGATCGCCTGGACCACCCAGGGCTTCCCGCCCGGCGCGCCGTATGCCGGCCCGACCGGCAAGGAATTCGTGCCGTTCGGGGTGGGTCTGGTGCAACTCGGTGACGTGATCCGCGTCGAAGGACGGCTGACCGAGAACGATCCGGCCAAGCTGCAGTTCGGCCAACAGGTCGAGCTGACGTTTGTGCCGTTGACCACCGACGACGACGGCGACGAGGTTCTCACCTTCGCGTTCGAGCCGGTGTCGGGAGGCCGCAATGACTAACGACGTCGCGATCATCGGCGTGGGTCTGCACCCGTTCGGCAGGTTCGACAAGACCGCGATGCAGATGGGTGCCGAGGCCATTCAGTCAGCGCTGTCCGACGCCGGTGTGAGCTGGAAAGACATCCAGTTCGGGTTCGGCGGCAGCCACGAGGTGTCCAATCCCGACGCGGTGACCCGACTGGTCGGGCTGACCGGCATCACGTTCACCAACGTGTTCAACGCGTGCGCGACCGCCGCCAGCGCCATTCAGCAGACCGCCGACACCATCCGGCTGGGCAAGTACGACATCGGCATCGCCATCGGCCTGGACAAGCATCCGCGCGGTGCTTTCACCGACGACCCCGCCAAGCTGGCGCTACCCCAGTGGTACGCGCAGAACGGGCAGTTCGTCACGACCAAGTTCTTCGGGATGAAGGCCAACAAGTATCTGCACGACCACAACATCTCTCAGGCCACCCTGGCCAAGGTGGCCAACAAGAACTTCCGCAACGGGGCGCTGAACCCGAACGCGTTCCGTCGCAAGCCGATCTCGGAGGAGGAGATCCTTAACTCCGCGGTCCTGAACTATCCCCTCACGCAATACATGTTCTGTGCGCCCGACGAGGGCGCCGCCGCGGTGGTGATGTGCCGCGCCGACATCGCGCACAAGTACACGGACAAACCGGTATATGTGCGCGCCTGCGAGATTCGCACCCGCACGTACGGCGCCTATGAGGTGCATGCCACCTTCGCGCCGCTCGACGAGGACGTCTCGCCGACGGTGTACGCGTCCCGAGCGGCCTACGAGGCTGCCGGGATCGGGCCGGAGGACGTCGATGTGGCCCAACTGCAGGACACCGACGCCGGCAACGAAGTCATCCATATGGCCGAGACGGGTCTGTGCGCGGACGGCGAGCAGGAGAAGTTGCTGGCCGACGGCGCTACCGAGATCCACGGGTCGATGCCGGTCAACACCGACGGCGGGCTGATCGCCAACGGCGAGCCGATCGGAGCCTCGGGGCTGCGCCAAATGCACGAACTGGTTCGGCAGCTGCGCGGCGAGGCCGGCGAACGGCAGGTGCCAGGGAATCCGCGGGTGGGGCTGGCGCAGGTGTACGGGGCACCGGGAACCGCGTCGGCGACGATCCTGTCGCTCTAGTTACTGCGAACAGACACAGAATCGCGTCCAGCACACGCGATGCATGCGAGTCTGCGTCTGCTCGCGGAGTCAGATGGCCGGGCCGAGCAGGTCGTCGGCGTCGCGGATGATGTAGCCGTAGCCCTGTTCGGCCAGGAAACGCTGCCGGTGTGCGGCGTACTCGGCGTCCAGACTGTCGCGCGCCACCACCGAATAGAAGACGGCCCCACCGCCGCCGGACTTGGGTCGCAGCAGCCGGCCCAGCCGCTGGGCCTCTTCCTGGCGCGACCCGAACGTCCCCGAAACCTGAACGGCCACTGAGGCTTCGGGCAGGTCGATGGAGAAGTTCGCGACCTTGGAGACCACCAGCGTGGCGATCTCACCGGTGCGGAACTTGTCGAACAATTCCTCGCGTTCGCGTGTTTTCGTCGATCCCTGGATCACCGGGGCGTCCAGCTCCGCACCGAGTTCGTCGAGCTGGTCGAGGTAGGCGCCGATCACCAGGGTCTGCTCACCGGGGTGATTCTTCAGAATCGACTTGACCACAGCGATCTTGGTGTGCACCGTCGAGCACAGCTTGTAACGTTCCTCGGGTTCGGCGGTGGCGTACATCATCCGTTCGTTGTCGGTCATCGTGACCCGCACTTCCACGCATTCCGCCGGCGCGATCCAGCCCTGGGCCTCGATGTCCTTCCACGGCGCGTCGTAGCGTTTCGGGCCGATCAGCGAGAACACATCCCCCTCGCGGCCGTCCTCGCGAATCAGCGTGGCGGTCAGGCCCAGCCGGCGCCGGGACTGCAGATCGGCGGTCATCCGGAACACCGGCGCCGGCAGCAGGTGCACTTCGTCGTAGATGATCAGGCCCCAGTCACGGCTGTCGAAGAGCTCCAGATGCCGGTATTCGCCTTTGCTGCGGCGGGTGACCATCTGATACGTGGAGATGGTGACGGGCCGAATTTCCTTGCGCTCGCCGGAGTATTCGCCGATCTCCTCCTCGGTGAGCGAGGTGCGTGCGACCAGCTCACGCTTCCACTGCCGGGCCGCGACGATGTTGGTGACCAGGATCAGCGTGGTGGCCTGGGCTTTGGCCATGGCCGCGGCGCCGACCAATGTCTTGCCGGCGCCGCACGGCAACACCACCACGCCGGACCCGCCCGCCCAGAACGAATCGGTGGCCAGCTGCTGATAATCGCGCAACTCCCACCCGTGCGGCTCCAGGCTGATCGGATGCGCCTCGCCGTCCACGTAACCGGCGAAATCTTCGGCGGGCCAACCGATTTTGAGCAGCATCTGCTTGACCCGGCCACGCTCGCTGGGATGCACTATCACGGTGTCGTCATCAATGCGCGCACCCAGCATCGGGGCGATCTTCTTGTTGCGCAGCACCTCCTCGAGCACCGCACGATCCAGGCTCACCAGGGTCAGGCCGTGTGCGGGGTGTTTGACCAGTTGCAACCGGCCGTAACGGGCCATGGTGTCGACGATGTCGACCAACAGGGGCTGTGGCACCGCGTAACGGGAGAAGCTGACCAGCGCGTCGACCACCTGTTCGGCATCGTGGCCGGCGGCGCGCGCGTTCCACAGCGCCAGCGGGGTGACGCGATAGGTGTGCACGTGCTCGGGAGCGCGTTCCAGCTCGGCGAAGGGCGCGATGGCGGCGCGCGCGGCCCCGGCCAGCTCGTGGTCCACTTCGAGTAGCACCGTCTTGTCGGACTGGACGATCAGGGGTCCGTCAGTCATTTAGCGCCACTCCTCCTTCACTCCGTGCTGCATCGTCGTCGGCGCGCATCAGTCCATTATCGTCGGCGCACCGACAGCTATCGTTCATCGGACGACAGCACCGAGGTGATGCGGTGGATGGCGAAGTCGCGCAGCCGTCCGGACGCGGAATCGAACGCCACCAGTTGCCCACCCTTGACCACGATCGGCGCCACCACCCGTTGGGTGGCGACCCCCGCCGCGTCGAGGTAGCCGATCAGTACCTTCTCCTGGTCCTGGGCGGCTCGTTGCAGCAGTGACATCGCGACGGCAGGGTCGACGCGCAGGTTGCCGAACGGCGCGGCTGTCACCGTGCGCAGCACCGCAACGATCGCGTGCAGGGTGTCGCCGCTGGGCCGGGGGGGCGGCCGGTACGGTCGGCGCTGCTGCGGGCTGGGCACCCGGGCACCGCGGGCACGCACATCGACGATGGCACCGGTGGAGTCCTCGGCTGCCGGGGCAAACCCTGCCGCACGCAGCGCAGCCAGCACGTCGGCGATCGAAGCTGATGACACCGCGACCGTCGGCGCCAGCGCCCGCAGCTGCAGGTCTTCGGCGGCCGGCGCGGCGATGGCCTGAGCCAGCAGCGCGGGATCTTCGCAGCGCACGAATGACGCCGCCATGCCGATGCGAAGTTGCCCGTGCCGGCGCGCGACGTCATCGATGAGATACGTGAGCCCTTGCGGCACCGTCGTTTTCGAATGCCGGGCGAAAAAGGAGTGCATCCAGTCGCGGGTCTTGCCGATATCCAAGGCATGCCGGATGGACTGCTCGCTGACCCGGTAAACCATTGCCGCACCGGCGGATTCGACGGTGGCGACCGTAGCGAGCTCGTCCGCCAGGTCGCGCTCCAACGGACCCGGCACCACGACCGTCAGGTCTGCCTGAACCAGGAAGTGGTCGATTGGTTTGGGCAGCGCGCGTGACATCGCACCGAGCACCGCACCCGGGTCGTCGTCCTGCTCCAGCAGGATCCGGCCGGGCGTGCTGATGGCACCGCGACCCACCAGGCCCAGCGCGTGACCCTCGGAGAGCAGATCGGCGACCGGTCCCGGTTGCAGCCGGCGGGCCCAGCGCGGCCGGCGCCAGATCAACGCGGCCGACCCGGTCTTCGCGTCGACCCCGGCGCCGGGCGGCAACTCGGCAAGCATGTCCAGCAGCAGCCGTCGATCCAGTGGGGCAGCCGTCGAGAACAGCGAGTCAGACAGGGCGCCATAGGTTTTGCCGTCCGGGCCGCGATTTCCGATCAGCGCCGGTCGGGCCGGCAGGTGCAGCCAGGTGTCGGCCAGCAGGAACCACCGGTCGGCGGCACTGAGCGTGCCGTACCGGTCGGCCGCGGTGGTGGGTGCCCAATAGGGTGCCTCGCCGTAGGCCGGTTCGGGGTCGGGGGTGCCGTTGCCGATCAGCCCGGCCGCCGCCGACAGCTCGAGTATCAAACCCAGGCGCGGCTCCTCGATCCCGGTGGTCTTGGCCAGTCGTTTGATGTCGCGAATCCCCAGCCCCCCGCTGCGCAGCTCGGCGACCGGAGCGGCGCTGAGGTTTTCCAGCAAGACATCCACGTGACGCAGCAGGTCGATGACGGCCCCGGCGGCCGCGGCGTCGGCCGCGGCGGGATCGACGGTCGAGACCACCGGGTCGGGCGCGGCCAGCTGGGTCGGGCCGGGGTTCTCCCCGCGCAACACCTGACCCACGTGCCGGGGCAGGATCACGGTCTCGGCATCGACGCGGCGCAATAGACCCACGGCGAGCAGCTGCGGCACCGGCCGGTCCAGCGCAGCGCCGGGCGCCGCATCGCGGGTGCGCCCCATCGGGGACCCGTCGAGCAACCTGTCCAGGACGTCGCGCTGCGGCGCGTCGAGCCCGTCGATCAGGGCGGCGATCTGATCCCCGGAAAGGGAGCGGTCCTCCAGGGTGACCTGACCCGGTAGCCACGGCAACGCGGAGGCGGCGTCGGCGGCCACCCGCACCGCCGTGTCACCCCACGCCAGGGCGCGCTGCCGCAGGTCGTCCAGGGCCGTCAGCACCTCGTCCCGGGGGGCGCCGTCCCCGATCAGAGCCGTCAATTCGGCGACCGGCACCGGTTCGATGTCGGCGTGCAGCACCAGCAGCGCGTCGAGCACCGCGAGCCGCAGAAAGTCCAGGTCGTCGGTGGCGGCCTTGACCGACTGGCGCGCCTGGGCGCGGGCGGCCAGCGCGGCGATGCTGCCGGGCGGGGGCTGGGCAAGGTCGGGGCGCAACGCCAACAGCAGGATCAACCGCTCGTCGGGTAGGTCGGCCAGCCAGGACCCCAGCGGGATATCCGGGGTGTGTTCGGTCATCGAAGATCAAGCCTAGGCCCGACCTGCGGGCTACCGTCGCGGACTGCTTACGGACCTGTCAGAATGGAGCGCGTGGCTGATGCACGCAAGGCAAAGTACGTGGACAACGGCTGGCCCACTACGGACCCGGATGACCACGCGGTGAGCGAACTCGTGACCGACCGCACCGGCGCACTCTCGCCTTTCGGCGAAGTGGTGTTCCCGGTGCCTGCCGACGAGTTGCCCTACGTCCACCCGGTGACAGTCGCCACCTGGTAATCGCCACCATGACCGGGGCCGGGGCCGCACCGAGGGCCGCTGCACGGGCCGCCGAGGTGCCCGCCCTGTCGCATCTGGACGAGCGGGGCGCCGCGCACATGGTCGACGTCACCGAGAAGGGGGCCACGCGACGCACTGCCGTCGCCGCCGGTGTCCTGCGCACCTCCGCGGACGTGGTGGGGTTGGTCTCCCGCGGCGGGCTGCCCAAGGGTGACGCGCTGGCGACCGCGCGGGTGGCCGGCATCCTGGCCGCCAAACGCACCAGCGACCTGATCCCGTTGTGCCATCAGCTGGCGCTCACCGGTGTCGATGTCGACTTCACTGTCGGCGAGTCCGAGATCGAGATCCATGCGACGGTGCGCAGCACCGACCGAACGGGGGTGGAGATGGAGGCGTTGACCGCCGTCAGTGTGGCGGCGCTGACCCTGTACGACATGATCAAGGCGGTCGACCCGGCCGCGCGCATCGACGCTATCCGGGTGCTCAGCAAAGAGGGCGGCCGTAGCGGAAGTTGGGTGAGGCAGTGAATCGATCCGCGCGCGTGGTCGTCGCATCCACCCGGGCAGCCTCCGGTTCCTATGCCGACGAGTGTGGGCCGATTATCTCTGAATGGCTTGAGCAGCAGGGTTTTTCGCCTGCTGAGGTGCGAGTGGTCGCCGATGGAAATCCGGTGGGCGAGGCGCTCAACGATGCGCTCGACGACGAGGTCGACGTCATCATCACATCCGGCGGCACCGGGATCTCGCCTACCGACAGCACGCCCGAGCAAACGGTCGCGGTGCTGGACTTCATCATCCCCGGGTTGGCCGACGCGATCCGGCAGGCCGGCTTGCCGAAGGTGCCGACGTCGGTGCTCTCGCGCGGCGTGTGCGGGGTGGCCGGCAAGACGCTGATCGTCAACCTGCCCGGCTCACCGGGCGGGGTACGAGACGGCCTCGGGGTGCTGGCCGGGGTGCTCGACCACGCGCTGGCGCAACTCGCCGGCGAAGATCACCAACGATGACGTTGGTCGTACGCGCTGTAGTGACCGACCAGTCGATCTGTCTCGCCGAGCACGAGGCGTTGGTGAGCCATCAGTCGGCCGGTGCCGTCGTCGGGTTCGTCGGGATGATCCGCGACCACGACAACGGACGCCGAGTGGTGCGCCTGGAATACTCCGCGCACCCGTCGGCTTCGCAGGTCTTTGCTGACGTGGTGGCAGAGGTGGCCGGGCAGGCCGCCGGGGTACGGGCCGTCGCAGCCAGTCACCGCATCGGCGCATTGCACATCGGTGAGGCCGCTCTGGTGGCCGCCGTAGCGGCCGACCACCGTCAAGCGGCCTTTGCTACCTGTGGTCAGCTGGTAGACGCCATCAAGGCGCGGCTACCAGTGTGGAAGCACCAGTTCTTCGACGACGGTTCCGAAGAATGGGTGGGTTCGGCCTGAGCCCGGTCAGCTGACCGGGCCCGCCGCGAGCGCGTCGAGCGCGTCGTTGCCGGCGATGTCGTGGCCGACAATCGACTGCCACAGCTGCTGGGTGTAGCCCACCGTGGACACCTGGTGGACCCCCGCGGGGGTGCCGGCGTCGACCGGAGGCGCCGCCTCACCGGGCTGGAAGCCGGCGTCGATGGTCGGCGGAGCCGGGGGCAGGTCCGCCGGCGCGGGAGGCAGGTCGGCGGGAGCCGGCGGCAGGTCGCCCGGGGCGGGAGCCAGGTCGGCGGGAGCCGGGGGCAGGTCGGCCGGTGCCGGGGGCAGGTCGGCCGGTGCCGGGGGCAGGTCGGCGGGAGCCGGAGCAAGCTCGGCCGGAGCCGGCGCGAGCTCGTTTCCGACGAGCTGGGCCGGGGCCTCCTCGACCGGAGCCGGCAGCTCTGCTGGTGGGGGAAGTTCGGTATTCGGCGCGGGTGCCTCGGCGGGCTGGTCCCACGGGAAACCGGCCGGCTGGGGCACGACATTGCGTGGCGACGGTCCGGACAACGCGGTGCCACACACCGGCCAGGCGCCCCGGCCCTGCGTCGCCAACACGCGCTCGGCGACGGCGATCTGCTGGTCCTTGCTGGCCATTTGGGCGGACGGCGCGAACTCGCCGCCACCGTGCGACGACCAGGTGCCGGCGGCGAACTGCACGCCACCGTAGAAGCCGTTGCCGGTGTTGATCGCCCAGTTGCCGCCGGATTCGCAGCGGGCTACCTGGTCCCACTCGGCGTCAGTGGCCGCAGCCGCCTGGCCGGCCATGGCGATGGCACCGCCACCGAGGACCGTGCCGGTGAAGGCGATCTTGGCGACGCTCACGCTCGAGTTAGTGGGCTTACGATGCCGTCCACTCATACGCTCAGAAATTCCTCTCGTATACACGCCTGCGAGGTCAGCTGTCGGGTTCGGGTGGAAGAGGTCACCCGGCCGTCGTCGTTCACCGTTGATACGACGTCGGCTTCACCCCAAGGAGCCGCGATTGGCCCCGGTCCGAAACTCGGCGGACCTGGTGGGTCCCCCGCCTCCATCCGCGGGTCGGAATCCCTCACCTAACGGATGGAGCTGGGCGCGATCTAGGTGAGGGAGGGTTCGTCGCTCGGGTTGGGTGACGAACCACCCGGAACGGTAGCGGTTCGCGGCGTTCCCGTCACGTTAAGGAAATGTCGGCGTTTTGGTCACACGCGGGCCGCAAAACGCCAGGAACGGTTCGCGTTTGTGCAGGTCAGAGCGGCCGAAATCGGAGCGTGGCCGGGCCGTTATCGTTCCGTTACGTGATGTATTTCACAGTTTCAACCGCCGGCGAAGGGCGGAAGTACGTCAACCGTGTCGCCGGTGGATAACGCCGTGGCCTCATCTCGGACGGCAATTCCGTCCCGCAGATAAGAGCATCGGCTCAATATTGTCGCCAGGTGGGTACCCCGATCGGCGAGCAGCTCAACCAAGCCGGCCACCGTCGCTCCGGCCGGCAACGCGACGGTCTCGGACTCCGCGCCGGAAGCTGCCCGGGCGGCGGCGAAGTAGCGGACCGTGACCTGAATGTCGGCACGATCAGGCGCGGTGTCAGCCACCGATGGCGCTCATCGGCCGTGCTGGCTGAGTGAAGCCCGGGTCGTTGATGCCGTGGCCGGCGGGTTTGGTCCACATCGCGGCGCGCCAAGCGGCCTCGACGGCGTGGTCGTCGGCACCCCCGCGCAGCAGTGCACGCAGATCGGTTTCCGTGGTGGAGAACAGGCAGCTGCGGATCTGGCCGTCGGCGGTCAGCCGGGTGCGGTCACACGTGGCGCAGAAGGCCTGCGACACCGACGCGATGATCCCGAATTTTCCGGCCGGCGTATCGGAGCCGGAGTCGACGAGCCAGAGTTGAGCCGGCGCCGAACCGCGGGGCGACGGGTCGGGTTCCAGGCGGAAGTGCGGCCGCAGCGCCGCCAGCACGTCATCGGCGCTGAGCGCGGCGTGCCGACGCCACTGATGGCCCGCGTCCAGCGGCATCTGCTCGATGACTCGCAGCTGGTACCCGCGCTCCAGGCAATACCGCACCAGATCCACGACGTCGCGCGCGCCGGTCTCGGGGTCGAGCACGGCGTTCACCTTGATCGGGTCGAGCCCGGCGCGCCGTGCGGCGGACAGGCCGGCCAGCACGTCCTTGAGGCGATCCCGCCGGGTGATCGCGGCGAAGTGCGCGGGATCCACACTGTCCAGGGACACGTTGACGCGGTCCAGCCCGGCGTCGGCCAGCGCGTCGACCCGCCGCGCGAGACCGACGCCATTGGTCGTCAGAGATATCTCCGGGCGCGGCGTGAGCCCGGCAGCCGCGGCGACAACCTCTTCGAGGTGGCGCGCCAGCAGCGGCTCGCCCCCGGTGAACCGCACCCCGGTGACGCCCAGGCGGGTGACCGCGATGCGCATCAGCCTGGCCAGTTCGTCGGGACGCAACAGCGTCTCGCCCGGCAGCCAGTTGAGACCTGCGGCCGGCATGCAGTAGGTGCATCGCAGATTGCAGCGATCGGTGAGCGAGATCCGCAGATCGGTGGCGGCGCGGCCATAGGTGTCGAGTAGCGGGCCGGTGCGCGGTGCCTGGCCTTGTTTGCTGGCGCCGGGGACCGTCGGCACTCCCAGGGTGGTCAGCGTCATGCCGGCATGCGCGCGGGCCGGTCGACGGGGACGATCTCCTTGCCCAACGGAACCAGCGAGACCGGGATCAGCTTCAGGTTTGCCAGCGCCAGCGGGATCCCGACGATGGTGGCCGCCATCGCGATGGCGGTGGTCAGGTGGCCGAGCGCCAGCCACAGCCCGAACAGCAGCACCCAGATGACATTGCCGACCACGGAGCCGGCCCCGGCCCCCGGCTTCTCCACGATGGTCCGGCCGAACGGCCACAGCGCATAGGACGCGATGCGCAGCGCAGCAAAACCGAACGGGATGGTGACGATCAGCAGGAAACAGACCAACGCGGCCAGCAGGTATCCCAGTGCGAGCACGAGCCCACCGAAAACCAGCCAGATGACATTCAGGATCAGGCGCATATCTCCTCCAGCGGTATCGCCAGCCTACCGAGTGCCGGGTAAACCGGATGCTGAGCGGATGATCAGCCGAGTAGGATCTGTGATCGTCAGCGCGTCCTGCGCATGCGGGACGCGTCTTTATGTTGTGTAGCCAATGATCCATCAGACAAGCAGGATCCATCAGACAAGCAGGTGAGTGCAGTGCCGACCGGCAAAGTGAAGTGGTACGACTCCGAGAAGGGGTTCGGCTTCCTGTCGCAGGAGGACGGCGAGGACGTCTACGTCCGCTCGTCGGCGTTGCCCGCGGGTGTCGAGGGGCTCAAAGCGGGCCAGAAGGTGGAGTTCGGCATCGCTTCGGGGCGGCGCGGTCCGCAGGCGCTCAGTCTGAAGCTGCTCGATCCGCCGCCCAGCCTGTCCAGGACGCGCCGGGAAGCCTCGCGCCGGGATGCGCCGGCCGAGCACAAGCACAGCCCCGACGAGTTGCACGGCATGGTCGAGGACATGATCACGCTGCTGGAAAGCACCGTGCAACCGGAACTGCGTAAAGGCCGCTACCCGGACCGCAAGACGGCACGTCAGATCTCCGAGGTGGTCAAGGCGGTGGCGCGCGAGTTCGAGGCCTAGGGGGCTCTCGACCCGGCGTAGCCACGCCCGAAGCGGGTATCCACCTCTCGTCGTGATGGCGTCAACGAGGAGGCGGCGATGGCACAGCAAGCGCAGGTCAGCGAAGAACAAGCCCGGGCTGTCGCCGAAGAATCCCGCGAAAGCGGATGGGAAAAGCCGTCTTTCGCCAAGGAGCTGTTCCTGGGCCGGTTTCCGCTGGAGCTCATCCACCCTTTCCCCAAGCCGGCGGAGGCGGACGAGGCGCGCGCCGAGGAGTTCCTGGCGAAGCTACGCGGATTCCTGGTCGACGTGGACGGCAGCGTCATCGAGCGAGACGCCCGGATTCCCGACGAATACATCACCGGCCTAGCCGAATTGGGCTGCTTCGGGATGAAGATTCCGACGGAGTACGGCGGTCTGGGTATGTCCCAAGTGGCGTACAACCGCGCGCTGATGCTGGTCACCACCGTGCACCCCAGCCTCGGCGCGTTGCTGTCCGCACACCAGTCGATCGGGGTGCCCGAGCCACTCAAGCTCGCCGGCTCCGCGGAGCAGAAACAGAAGTTCCTGCCGAGGTGTGCCGCGGGCGCCATCTCGGCCTTCCTGCTCACCGAGCCCGACGTCGGGTCCGATCCGGCACGGTTGGGTGCCACGGCAACACCGGTCGACGACGGCGCGGCCTACGAACTCGAAGGCGTGAAGCTGTGGACCACCAACGGGGTGATCGCCGAGCTGCTGGTGGTGATGGCCCGCGTGCCCAAGTGCGAGGGGCACCGCGGCGGCATCAGTGCCTTCGTGGTGGAGGCGGATTCGCCCGGAATCACCGTGGAGCGGCGCAACCAGTTCATGGGGCTGCGCGGCATCGAGAACGGCCTGACCCGGATGCACCGCGTGCGAGTACCCGCGGAGAACTTGATCGGCCGGGAAGGCGACGGTCTGCGGATCGCGCTGACCACCCTCAACGTCGGGCGCCTGGCGCTGCCCGCGATGGTGACCGGCTCGGCGAAATGGTCGTTGAAGATCGCGCGGGAATGGTCGCGCGAGCGGGTGCAGTGGGGCAAGCCGATCGGCAAACACGAAGCAGTCGCCCGTCAGATCTCGTTCATGGCCGCGACCGTGTACGCCCTCGATGCAGTGGTCGAGTTGTCGGGTCAGATGGCAGACGAAGACCGCAACGACATCCGGATCGAAGCCGCGCTGGCCAAGCTGTGGTGCAGTGAGATGGCGTGCGTCATCGCCGACGATCTGATGCAGATCCGGGGCGGCCGGGGTTACGAGACGGCCGAGTCGCTGGCCGCGCGCGGGGAGCGGGCCGCGCCGGTGGAGCAGTCGTTGCGGGATCTGCGGATCAACCGCATCTTCGAGGGATCCAGCGAGATCATGCGGCTGCTCATCGCGCGGGAAGCCGTCGACGCGCACCTCAGTGCTGCCGGTGATCTCGCCAAGGCCGATTCCGACCTGCGACAGAAGGCGGCGGCCGCGGTCGGGGCGAGCGGCTTCTACGCAAAGTGGTTGCCCAAACTGGTCTTTGGCGAGGGACAACGACCGACCGCCTACCACGAATTCGGTCAGCTGGCCGCTCACCTACGCTTCGTCGAACGGTCCAGCCGCAAGCTGGCCCGCAACACCTTCTACGGGATGGCGCGCTGGCAGGCGAAACTGGAGCAGAAGCAAGGATTCCTGGGCCGGATCGTGGACATCGGCGCGGAGCTTTTCGCGATGGCTGCGGTGTGCGTGCGAGCCGAAGCCCAGCGCGGGTCCGACCCGGCACTCGGGAAGCAAGCTCATGAACTTGCCGAAATATTCTGTCAGCAAGCAACTTTGCGGGTGGAGGCACTGTTCGACGCACTGTGGACCAACACCGACAGCAGCGACGTGCGGGTGACCAACGATGTGTTGGACGGGCGTTACACCTGGCTGGAGAACGGCATTCTGGACCAGTCCGAAGGCACCGGCCCGTGGATTGCGCCCTGGGAGCCAGGCCCGTCCAGTGCCGAGAATCTGGCTCGCAAAGTCGTGCCCCACCCGACCGAAGCAAAGGTCTAGGGTGCGACGATGGCCGAGTATGTCGCCGGAACAGGCGAATTCAACCGGGACACCACGTACCTCACCACGCGCATCACCGCGGACGGACGCGACGGTTATTCGGTCGAGCCGGGCAGATACCGGTTAGTGGTCGCCCGGGCCTGTCCCTGGGCCAACCGCACGATCATCGTTCGGCGACTGCTCGGCCTGGAACCGGTTCTGTCCATTGGATTTTGCGGTCCCACCCATGACGAGCGCAGCTGGACCTTCGATCTCGATCCGGGCGGGGTGGACCCGGTGCTGAAGATCCCGCGGCTGCAGGATGCCTACTTCAAGCGCGACCCGGACTACGCCAAAGGGATCACCGTCCCCGCCATCGTCGATATCCCCACCGGCGCGGTGGTCACCAATGACTTCGCGCAGATCACGCTCGACTTCTCCACGGAATGGACGGCATACCACCGTGAGGGGGCGCCCCAGCTCTACCCTGAACGGTTGCGCGATGAGATCGACGAGGTGAGCACGCGGATCTACACCGAGATCAACAACGGCGTGTACCGATGCGGGTTCGCCGGGTCGCAGGACGCCTACGAAGCCGCCTACGACCGGTTGTTCACCGCCCTGGACTGGGTGAGCGATCGGCTCGAGAACCAGCGATACCTGGTGGGAGACATTATCACCGAAGCCGACGTGCGACTCTTCACCACGCTGGCCCGCTTCGACCCGGTCTACCACGGTCACTTCAAGTGCAACCGCGGCAAAGTGTCCGAGATGCCGGTGCTGTGGGCCTATGCCCGAGATCTGTTCCAGACGCCGGGTTTCGGTGACACCACCGATTTCGTCCAGATCAAGCAGCACTACTACATCGTGCACTCAGACATCAACCCCACCGGCGTCGTGCCCAAGGGCCCCGACCTCACCAACTGGCTTTCCCCACACGGACGTGAAGCGTTGGGCGGCAGGCCATTCGGGGACGGTGCCCCGCCCGGCCCGGTGGCCGACGGCGAGCGGGTACCGACCGGCCACGGTGCGGATCAGGCTGAGCCGTCCTGATCGACCGGTGCCGGGTCTTGGTCACCGGTTCGGCGGTGATGTCCGGCTTGGTTGCCGCCCTTGCCCTTTGCGCTGTACATCGCCGCGTCGGCCAGCGACACCAGATCGGCCAACACAGTATCGATATCGGCCTGGGGCGTAGCGCCTTCCACCCGGAAGGTGGTCGTGCCGATGCTGGCGGTGATCCCGAACGGCAATTCGGCTATCGCGGTGCACAATCGCTGCGCCCGTTCGGCTACTTCGCCGGGCGGCCACTCGTCGGCGAAGGCGAACTCCTCGCCGCCGAGTCGACCGATCACCGCCTTCTCGCCGGTACCGTCCCGCAACGTCTGCGCCACGGACACCAGTGCCGCGTCCCCGGTTGCGTGGCCGTACCTGTCGTTGAGTTGCTTGAACCGGTCGAGGTCGATGACCGCGATCACCAGATCGGTGGCACGGCCGGCACACTCTTGCAAAATGCGTTGCGAATGCAGATAGAAAGCTCGCCGGTTGAACAGACCGGTCAGCGAATCACGATCGGCCCGATACGCGTCCGGCCCGAGGATCTGACCCGCAACATAGAGCGCGAGTGGCGCGGAGATATTGAGCAACACCACCAACCAGAACGCGACAAGAGCACCGGCCAGGCCGAATTGGGCGACCAGCCCAACCGTCTTCACCGACGCCACGACCAGGGCGCAGCAGAAGTTGTACGCAATGACGCGAGCGGAGTGGAACAGCGACTGATGGATGGCCAGGCCCGTGAACGTCGTGCAGCCCAACATGGCCGCGGCGGGATTGCTCTGCGCCAGCACCACCAGCGCGATCCCGGTGCTCGATGCGATGGCGAACCCGGTCGCCTGGCGGCGGGTCGGCCACCGAAGTGCCCACAACAGGGCGTTGGCAGCGGCGCAGACGCCGGCGATCAGCGCCAGCGCGATCGGCACGGTCCCGTGCGGCCCGACCGGACTCCAAATCGATCCGATCGCCACCAGGCTCAGCGATCCCGCTATGAACGAGACGCGGGCGCGAATCGCGCGGGTCATTCCGCGCGCCTCGAGGTGCGAACTCAGCTGGTCGAAATGATCACCCTCGCGCCACCACTGGAGCAGCAACCCGCTCATCTGCCGCACGGCGACCGCACCGTCGTACCGACGCAACTGTGCTCGAACATGCGCGCGCGACGGCGCAAAAGGCATGCAGCGCAACGTGTTGGAGACATCGATCCCAAACTGCCTCAGGAGACCAGGCGGATGGACCATTCCGCATGCGGGGCCTCCCGCAGTTCCCCGTTGTCCACTACCAGCGTCAGCAGCTGCACGACCACCCCGGTCAGTTTGCCGCGCTGCGGGTCGACGGTGGGGATGGTCAGCGCCAGTCGGGTGTCGGGGCGGAACAGTGTGGTGGTGGTGTTCGTGGGGTCCTCATAGATGCGCAGCAGGCGCCAGGGTGCGCGGGAAATGGCTTCGGGCACCGACAGCTGCACCGGAAGTCGCTCGCTCACCCGCAGTTCGCCCTGGGTCTGCGGCGACTGGCAGTCGTCCAGGTTGAGCACATTGCAATACATATACGGCCCGACCCGAGTCAGGTGTCCGTTCGAATAGGCGCTGACGGTGGGGAAGTGGGGGCCCTGACGGCGCATCAGCAGAAACGTTCCGACACCTGCCCCGGCGGCCAGCATGGCCACGATTGCCAGCACTGCGACGACCCGGGGCTTCACTGCGGCATCCCTGCCGCGCCGTGACGCGTCCCTTCCTGCATCACCATCACCGGCCGGTTACCCCCGAGGCCGGGGATCAGCGAACGTCCCCGGAAACTGACGATGGTTTGCGCCAGCCCCGGAATCAGCAGGGCGCTGACCGCGGTGAACCCTACCCAGAGCTCGGTGTACACCAGCACCCCGACCGCCCCGCCCAGCACCCAGGCCAGCTGCAGGGTGGACTCCGAGCGCCCGAATCCCGATGCGCGCGACTCCTCGGGTAGATCGTGCTGCAGCGACGCGTCCAACGATGCCTTCGCGATGGCGCTCGACCCGGAGGTGACCAGGGTGGCGACGGCGGCCAGGACCAGGTTCCCGGCCACCGCGGCCACCAGCGCGAACGCGGTGACCACCACAGTGCAGCGGACCACCAGCACGGCCGGGCGGCCCAGTTCCAATCGTGCGCTGGCGAAGTTGCCGGCGAAGTTGCCCAGGGCGGCCGCAGCGCCGATCAGCCCCAGCATTCCCAGCTGCACCCATCCGTCGGCGTCGTGCGCCTTGGCGACGAACGCTGGATACAGGAACAGGAAACCGACCATCACCTTGATGGTGCAATTGCCCCACAGCGAAGTGATGATGTTGCGGCCCAACGGTTGTCGGAGTGTTCCGCCGGGCTTCTTCGCGGCTTCGGGCCAGCTGCGCCGCGCGGTGTCGCTGTCGCGGTGATAACTCAGCGTGGCGGGGACCTCACCGGCGGTCACCTCGACCCAGCTGGGGATCCGCATCGAGAGCAGCGCGCCGGCGATCGTGATCCCGACGACCACGAACAGCGCGCCGGGCAGCTTCAACAGGTGCGTACCCGCGAACTCGACGCCGGCGGCGATGGCACCGCCGGCAATGGTGCCGCCCAGCAGGCCGAATACGGTCAGGCGGGAATTGACCCGCACCAGGTCGATCGTCGGCGGCATCACCCGGGGTGTCACTGCACTGCGCAGCACGCTGAATGATTTGGAGAACACCATCATGGCCAGTGCGCAGGGGTAGAGCACCCAGGACGGGAAGCTGCCGGTGGCGCCGTCGTAGTTCATGATCAGCACCAGCGCCAGAGCGGTCCGCAGCGCGAACGACATCGCCAGCGCGACGCGCCGGCCGTGCTGCAGCTTGTCCAACGCCGGTCCGATCAGTGGTGCGATGACGGCGAACGGCGCGATGGTGATCAACAGGTACAGCGCGACTTTCGACTTGCTTTCGCCGGTGGCTGCCGCGAAGAACAGGGTGTTGGCCAGCGCTACCGCCATGGCGGAGTCGACGGCGAAGTTCGCCATCACCGGCCAGGTGAGCGCGGTCAGACCGGATTTGTCGGCGCCGTCCGCGGTGGCCGCCCGCTGCACCATCCAGTACATCCGGGACCCCATTTCGCGGCTGCGCATCGCCGCGGCACGGGTGACGGTGATGCGCTCACCGTTGGCGAAACCGCGCGACGGTTCGGGCGGGATGTCGCGTCCGGGTGGTGGTTCGGCGCCCAGCGGCGGCAGATAACGGTTGGAGCTGGGCATCGGTGGTGGGCGGCGGGGGCGGCGGGGGTCGACATCGCCCGCCGGGTAGTTCGCCATGCCGGGATGTTGCCCAGCGCCGCCCGGGTCGCTGTGGGTCCGGCGGCCCGGAGGTGGGGCCACCCGGCCCGGATGATCACGCCGCCGTCCAGACACGGTTCAATTCTGTCCTATGCGGACTGCTGGTGTAGCCAACCGGTGTGGCTGGCCGGACGTGTCTTCCGGCAGTATTAGGGCTGTGTCGCAGAGAGGGGAGAGTGTGACCGGACCCATTGAGGAGACCGGGCAAGGTGCCGGTGCCGTGACCGTGGCGGCATGGCCGGAGGACCTTGCCGGGGTGCTCACGGGTGCCGTCGATCAGGCGCGCGCCGCCGTTGCCGAGTTCAGTGGGTCAACGGCTGTCGGCGAGTACCTGGGTGTCAGCTACGAGGATCCGAACACCGCAACGCACAGCTTCCTGGCCCATCTGCCCGGCTACCAGGGCTGGCAGTGGGCTGTCGTCGTCGCCAGCTATCCCGGAGCCGACCATGCCACGATCAGCGAGGTGGTGCTGATCCCGGGACCGTCGGCGCTGCTGGCGCCGGAGTGGGTGCCGTGGGAACAACGGGTGCGACCCGGCGATCTGGGTCCGGGTGACCTGCTTGCGCCGGTCAACGACGACCCGCGACTGGTGCCCGGCTACACCGCCACCGGTGACCCGCAGTTGGACGAGGTTGCCGTCGAGCTCGGGCTGGGCAGACGCTGGTTGATGAGCCCGTGGGGTCGCGCGGATGCCGCTGAACGCTGGCATGAGGGTGACTACGGACCCGACTCGGCGATGTCGCGGTCCACCAAGCGGGTGTGCCGTGACTGCGGTTTCTTCCTGCCGTTGGCCGGGTCGCTGGGCTCGATGTTCGGCGTGTGCGGCAACGAACTGTCCGCTGACGGGCACGTCGTGGACAAGCTCTACGGGTGTGGCGCCCACTCGGACACGCCGACCCCGGCGGGCACCGGTTCGCCGCTGTACGAGCCGTTCGACGACGGCGTCCTCGAGGTATCGGAGCAGCCGGTGACCGAGCCCGCCAGCGTTGCGGCCGAGCCGGTCGTCGCCGAAGAGCCCGCCGACGCCGAGGAGCCCGTCGTGCCGCAGGAGTCAGTGCCGGACGAGCCGGTCGTACCGGAGGAGCCTGCCGGCGCTGCTGAGCCCGGTGCTGACCCGCCTGCCGCTACCGGCGACCAATCCGACTAACTTTTCTCGGCGGCGGCCTTGATCTTGGCCAGCGAGGTGTTCATACCCTCGACCAATTCCCGTTCGAAGCTGGTGTTGCCGCCGAGCAGGGCTTTGACGGTCATGCTCGAGAACGCAGATACGCCGTTCTCGGCGTGCCGACTCTCGGTGAGGCGGGTGCCCTGGCCCTGCGGCTCGAGTTCGTAGCTCCAGATGGTCCGGTTGGCATCGACCCGGAATGCCAGCCGCTGCTCCGGGACGACGTCGACGACCGTGCTGGTGGTGGGCCAGAACAACCGGTTGCGGCGATTGATGTTCAGGGTGCGGGTGCCGACGCGCAGCGGTCCGAACGGCCGCATCCACCGGCACTGGGGGCTCCACTCCGGCATCCGCCGGAAATCTGAGATCAGCTCCCATACCTTCGCCGGCGGCGCGTCGATGTCGATCTGTGCCTGCAAGAGCGGGCTGGCCATTTGTCCTCCGAGGGTGTGTCTTATTTCGGCTCGAGATACTTCTCGAGCCCGGTCTGGGCGCCGCGAGCGCCGCGTCGGGCAGCTGCCAGCTGCCACACGAAGATGCTGGTGCCCAGTACTCCCACTGCCAGGCCGGCCACGGTGATCGGTCGCCAACTCGCTACGCCGGGCACCGCGAAAGCCACACCCGCGGCAATGGCCCAGGCCAGAGCACCGGCCAGGATGACCGGCCAGACCTCGAGCAGTGCCGGTGGCAACGGCGGCGGCTGCGGATCGGTCTCGGTGCTCATCGCGTCTCAACATAACGCGTCGGGCAATCCGGACCCTGTCGAGGGTGTGGGGTCCGTCAGCGCCGGGTTCGTCGTTTCTCGTTCACGTTTCCCGGGTTCCGTTGTAACCTCGCGCTGTGCCTGACAGGGATGCGCGGTTGGCTGCCGACTTGTCGTTGGCAGTCATGCGGTTGTCACGCCAACTTCGTTTCCGGAATCCGTCGTCGCCGGTGTCGCTGTCCCAGTTGTCGGCGCTGACGACGCTGGCCAACGAGGGTGCGATGACCCCCGGTGCGCTGGCGATTCGCGAACGCGTGCGGCCCCCGTCGATGACCCGGGTTATCGCTTCGCTGGCCGACGAGGGGCTGGTGGATCGGGCCCCGCACCCGGTCGACGGTCGCCAGGTGCTGGTTTCGGTGTCCGAGTCGGGTGCCGAGCTGGTCAAAGCGGCGCGGCGGGCCCGTCAGGAGTGGCTGGCCGATCGGCTCAGCACCCTCAACGATGGCCAGAAGGACGTCCTGCGCAATGCCGCCGACCTGATGTCGGCGCTGGTCGACGAAAGTCCGTGACGGCCCCGGACGTCGACGTCCGCGACATCACCGATCCCGACGACCCACGCCTCGACGATTTCCGCGACCTGAACAGCGTTGATCGTCGTCCCGACCTGCCGACCGGTAAAGGCCTGGTGATCGCCGAAGGCGTGCTGGTGGTGCAACGGATGCTGGCCTCGCGATTCACTCCGCGCGGGTTGCTGGGCACCGATCGCCGGCTGGTCGAACTGGAAAACGATCTGGCCGGCACCGCGGCGCCCTACTACCGGGTTACCCCGGACGTCATGGCCCAGGTCGTCGGATTCCACCTCAACCGCGGCGTCCTTGCCGCTGCGGGTCGCGTCGCGGAGGCCAGCGTCGGTGACGTCGTCGAGGGCGCCCGCACGGTCGCCGTGCTCGAAGGTGTCAACGATCACGAGAATCTGGGTTCGATCTTCCGCAATGCGGCGGGCCTGGACGTCGACGCGGTGATCTTCGGCAGCGGCTGTGCCGATCCGCTCTATCGCCGCGCGGTCCGGGTCTCCATGGGGCACGCGCTGCTGGTGCCCTATGCCCGCACCGCGCAGTGGCCCGCCGACCTCGTCGGGCTGCAGGAACGCGGCTTCCGGGTGTTGGCGCTGACGCCGCACCGCGATGCTCGTCCGCTGGCCGAGGCCATGGCTGCGGTCGCCAACCAGCCGGTCGCGCTGCTGGTCGGTGCCGAGGGGCCGGGGCTGACGTCGGCAGCGCTGCGCATCGCCGACGCGCGGGTGCGCATCCCGATGTCGCGCGGCACCGACTCCTTGAACGTCGCGACCGCGGCGGCACTGGCGTTCTACGAGCGGATCCGGTTGGCGCCGAGCGGGGGTTAGGCTGCCTGCATGACCGACGAATCCGTCCCGTGGGGCACGGGTTTAGGGGTGGCCGCATTTGTCGCCGCGGTCACCGGCGCCGCGATCGTGGTGCTCAGCCTCGGGTTGCTGCGGGTGCATCCGCTGCTGGCGGTGGGGCTGAACATCGTGGCGGTCGGCGGGCTGGCGCCCACGTTCTGGGGATGGCGGCGGACTCTGGTGCTGAGATGGTTCGTGCTGGGCGCGGGAACCGGTGTGGTCGGCGCCTGGTTGGCCCTGATCGCGGTGACGCTGCTGGGCGGCCTGGGCTAGCGGTGCCCGCTTGATCGCACCCCGAGCAGCACATCCTCCCAGGCCGGGATGGCCGGCTTGCCCCGGCGGCTACCGGTCGGTTGGTCGGCGGGTGTCTCCGGTGCGACCGGTGCACTGGGTGCGGCCGCTTCCGGTTGCGCGGCCTCGGGGGTGGGCTCGAAGGCCAGATGCGCCACCGGCGCCAGCTGCCGCGGCTTGAAGTCGGGGTCGATGAGCTCGCTGGCCGCGTCGTCGATCGCGCTGACCACACCGCCGTGCGCCCCGGGGGTGAAGCGGAAATGGGCACGGTTGTCCGACCGTCCGGCGTGCCAGCCCAGCTGCACCGTCCAGCGGCTGTCCTCGTTGCGCCAGGCGTCCCAGCTGAGCCGGTCGGCGTTGAGGCCGCGCGCCACCAGCGCGGCGGTCACGGTCTCTAGCAGCGTCAGCACGGCGGGTCCGTCGGCCAGGATCGGGTGGGCGGCAGTTGCCAGTTCGGCAGCGCGGAAACGTTCCAGCAACACCGGGTTGGCGAATCGCTGGATCCGCGCGATGTCGGATCCCGATGCGGCAGCGACCTGTTCGACTGAGGCGCCGGCGCGGATTCGGGCCTGAATCTCCTTGGGGCTCAACATGTTCGTCACGTCGATGTCGAGCGCGGGCTGCTCGACCGGCAGCTCTTCCCCGTTCAATGCGGCCCGTAGGCGGTCGTCGGCCGGAAGTCTGAACTTCTCGGCGGAGCTGGCCCCCTCGCAGAGGACGTATTTGCCGTCGGGATCGAGCCCAACCACTTTGAGTTCCCGCATGGCTTCTCCTCGCAGGCTCCGTGCAGGTCAGCGACGGACCCGTCAGCTGCGCACTCTAGTGCGCCAGACGTCGTTAACCTCGTTGACACGCGGGCGCGGGTCAGAGCCGCTCCACAACCCAGTCGATGCAGGCGATCAGCGCACTGATGTCGTCGGGGTCGACCGCCGGAAACATCGCAATGCGCAACTGGTTGCGGCCGAGCTTGCGGTACGGCTCGGTGTCGACGATCCCGTTCGCCCGCAGCGTCTTGGCCACTGTGGTCGCGTCGATGTCGTCGACGAAGTCGATCGTGCCCACCACTTGCGACCGCAACGCCGGGTCGGCGACGAACGGAGTGGTGAACGATCGCTCCTCGGCCCAGGAGTACAACCGTTGCGAGGAGTCAGCGGTGCGCTTGACCGCCCAGTCCAGGCCGCCGTTGCCGAGCAACCAGTCGAGTTGCTCAGCCATCAAGGCGAGCGTGGCGATCGCCGGGGTGTTGTAGGTCTGGTTCTTCACGCTGTTCTCGACCGCGATCGGCAGCGACAGGAAGTCGGGCACCCAGCGACCCGAAGAGGCGATGGCTTCGACGCGGGCCAGCGCAGCCGGGCTCATGACGGCCAGCCACAGGCCGCCGTCGCTGGCGAAGTTCTTCTGCGGCGCGAAGTAGTAGGCGTCGACGTCGGTGATGTCGACCGGCAGTCCGCCCGCGCCCGAGGTGGCGTCGATGACCACCAGCGCATCTCCGGAGTCGGCGGGTCGGCGCACCGGTACCGCGACGCCCGTCGACGTCTCGTTGTGCGCCCAGGCGATCACGTCGACCGACGGGTCGGACTGAGGTTCAGGCGCGCTGCCCGGGTCCGCTTTGACGATGATCGGATCGCCGACGAACGGGTTCTTGGCGACGCCAGCGGCGAACTTCGCGCTGAACTCGCCGAAGGTGAGGTGCAGCGAGCGTTTGTCGATCAATCCGAACGCCGCGGCGTCCCAGAATGCGGTGGCGCCGCCGTTGCCCAGGATGACCTCGTACCCGTCGGGCGTGGTGAACAGTTCGGCCAGCCCGCTGCGGACCCGGCCCACCAGGTTCTTGACCGGCGCCTGGCGGTGCGAGGTGCCGAATAGGGCTGCTGCGCTGCCGGTGAGCGCTTGAAGTTGCTCGGGCCGCACCTTGGAGGGCCCGCAGCCGAACCGTCCGTCGCGTGGCTTGAGGTCGTCGGGAATCTCGAGAGAAGTCTGGTCGGCCATGGAGATCAGGGTAGTGAGCAGGGTCTGGCTCCCGACGACGCGGGGGACATAACGCCTGGTGACGGCGCTGATGTGAGCTAGCACACAGTCGGTGGGTGCAAGCGGGCTGGGCCACAGCAGGCGGATGAAGTCTGGATAATTCCCAGTACCGGCGGTACCGTATTAATTACACGTCCGAATGCAACCTCGTTGGGGAGGCTTTTCATGGCTTTGAAGGCTAGGACGCGCATGGTTCGACGTTGGCGCCGCAATATGGAGGTGCGCGACGACACGGAGTACGTGGACATGCTCGCCACACTGTCCGAGGGGTCGGTGCGGCGGAACTTCAACCCGTACACCGACATCGATTGGGAGTCACCGGAGTTCGCGGTCACCGACAACGATCCCCGGTGGATCCTCCCGGCGACGGACCCGCTGGGCCGCCACCCGTGGTACCGGGCCCAGTCCGACGAGACCAAGATCAAGATCGGCATGTGGCGTCAGGCCAACGTGGCCAAGGTGGGCCTGCACTTCGAGTCCATCCTGATCCGCGGTCTGATGACCTACACCTTCTGGGTGCCCAACGGGTCCCCGGAGTACCGGTACTGCCTGCACGAATCGGTCGAAGAGTGCAACCACACCATGATGTTCCAGGAGATGGTGAACCGGGTCGGCGCCGATGTCCCCGGCATGCCGCGCCGGCTGAAGTGGCTCTCGCCGTTCGTCCCGCTGGTGGCCGGCCCACTGCCGGTTGCCTTCTTCATCGGGGTGCTCGCCGGTGAGGAGCCCATCGACCACACCCAGAAGCAGGTGCTGCGCGAAGGCAAGGCGTTGCACCCGATCATGGAGCGGGTGATGGCCATTCACGTCGCCGAGGAAGCGCGACACATCTCGTTCGCACACGAGTTCCTGCGCCGACGGCTGCCGCACCTGACCCGCTGGCAGAAGTTCTGGGTGTCGCTGTACTTCCCGCTGACCATGCGGATTCTGTGCAACGCCATTCTTATCCCGCCCAAAGCCTTCTGGCAGGAGTTCGACATTCCGCGTTCGGTTAAGAAGGAACTGTTCTTCCGGTCGCCGGAATCGCGGAAGTGGCTGCGCGACATGTTCTCCGACGTCCGCATGCTGGCATACGACACCGGGTTGATGGAGAACCGTTCGGCCCGGCTGATGTGGCGGATCTGCAAGATCAACGGCAAGCCGTCGCGCTATCGCAGTGAGCCGCAGCGTCAGCACCTGGCCGCTGTGCCCGCTGCCTAACTGTCTGCGAGTTTGCTTATGCCGCACGTGATTACCCAGTCGTGCTGCAATGACGGGTCCTGCGTGTTCGCGTGTCCGGTCAATTGCATTCACCCGTCCCCGGACGAACCGGGCTACGCGACGTCGGAGATGCTCTACATCGACCCGGTGGCGTGCGTCGACTGTGGCGCCTGCGTCAGTGCCTGCCCGGTCGGCGCGATCGTCCCGGACAGCAAGCTCGATGTGCGGCAACTGCCGTTCGTGGCGATCAACGCGTCGTTCTATCCGGAACGCCCTGCGCATGAGAAGTTGCCGCCGACCTCGAAGCTGGCACCGGTGATCCCGGCCGCTGAGGTGCGCGCGCAGGGCAAGCCGTTGACGGTGGCCATTGTCGGGTCCGGGCCGGCGGCGATGTACGCTGCCGACGAGTTGCTGATCCAGCCGGACGTCCGGGTCAATGTGTTCGAAAAGCTGCCCACGCCTTATGGTTTGGTGCGTGCCGGGGTCGCGCCCGACCACCAGCACACCAAGAAGGTCACCAGGCTGTTCGACCGGGTGGCCGGCGATCGCCGCTTCCGGTTCTTCCTCAACGTCGAGGTCGGCACGCACGTGAGTCACGCCGAGCTGTTGGCGCACCATCACGCCGTGTTGTATGCGGTCGGTGCGCCCGACGACCGGCGGCTCGATGTAGACGGGATGGGTCTGCCGGGCACCGGCACCGCGACCGAGTTGGTCGCGTGGATCAATGGGCACCCCGAATACACCGATCTGCCAGTCGATCTCAGCCATGAGCGGGTGTTGATCGTCGGCAACGGCAACGTCGCTCTGGATGTCGCACGGGTGCTGACCGCCGATCCGGACGATCTGGCCCACACCGATATCGCCGATCACGCGCTGAAGCGGTTCCGCAAGTCCGCGGTCCGCGAGGTGGTGATCGCGGCGCGCCGCGGACCCGCCGAATCGGCGTTCACGCTGCCGGAGCTGGTCGGGCTCACCGAGTCCTGCGATGTGGTCCTCGAGCCCGACGATCATCGACGGGTGCTCGCGGACCTGGCCACGGTGTCCGACCCGTTGACCAAGGCCAAGCTGGAGATCCTCCGCACACGGGGTAACGGCTCAGCGCCGGCGTCGCGACCGCGGGTGCGGCTGGCCTATGGGCTGACGCCGCAGCGTGTGCTCGGCGAGCAGCGCGCCACCGGGATGGAGTTCCGGGTGACCGGCACCGACGAGGTCCGTCGGCTCGACGCCGGCTTGGTGCTAACGTCGATCGGCTACCGCGGCAAGCTCATTCGCGATCTGCCGTTCGACCAGGATGCCGCCGTGGTGCCCAACGACGGCGGCCGCGTCATCGACCCCGGCACCGGCCAGCCCGTTCCGGGCGCCTACGTCGCGGGCTGGATCAAGCGCGGACCGACCGGGTTCATCGGTACCAACAAATCGTGCTCATTCCAGACCGTGCAGGCACTGGTGGCCGATTTCAATGCCGGCAAGCTGACCGACCCCGTCGCTGGACCGTCGGCACTGGACCGGCTGGTCGCTGACCGCCAACCCGACGTCGTCGACTCCGCGGGCTGGCGCGCCATCGACGCCGCCGAGGTCGCCCGCGGCGGCGAGGATGGACGTCCGCGCGCCAAGTTCACCGATGTCGCCGAGATGCTCGCCGTGGCTGCCACCGCACCGCGGGCGCGGCGGTCACGGGTGTCCGGCCTGCTGCGGCGACTGCGCGAACGCGGCTAGCCGGCCTCCGCGGTCATCGCCTGCTGGATTTCGTCGTAGCTGACCTCCCGCACCGGCTGACCCAACGACCAGTTGTGCCCGAAGGGATCGGCGACCACGCCATAGCGGTCACCCCAGAACTGGTCGCTGAGCGGCATCACGATCGTGGCCCCGGCGTCCAGTGCCTGCTGGAACCTCGCGTCGACGTCGTTGACCGTGAGGTGGATGGTGACCGGCGTACCGCCCAGCGACTTCGGGGTCACCGACGTGCCACTGCACATCTCCGGGAAGTCGTCGTTGAGCATCACCGTGGCGCCGTTGATCTGCACTGCGGCATGCACGAGCCGGCCGTCCGGGCCGGGCACCCGGCCGAGCTCGACGGCGTCGAAAGCCTTGACGTAGAAGTCGATCGCGGCCGCGGCGTCGTCGACGACGAGATGGGGGGACACTGCGGGTTCGACAGTGATGGCCATGTGGTCACTCCTCTGGTGGTGGGTACTGCCCGCTCGGGCTCACATGTACTGACCGGGCGGGCCGGCAGAACTCATCGCGCATCCGCGACGCTAATGCCGGGCACCGACAACTCGTCGGACTTACCAACCGCGGGCAGCGCTTATACGGTGGTGAGGACCTTGTCCCAGCCGTTCACGGAGTCGGCTCGGCGCGGCGCCGGCCCTACATAGATGGCCGACGGGCGGACCAGCTTGCCGAGTCGCTTCTGCTCGAGGATGTGGGCGCACCATCCTGCGGTGCGACCACAGGTGAACATCGCCGGCATCATGCTGGCCGGCACTTCGGCGAAGTCCAGGATGACCGCCGCCCAGAACTCGACGTTGGTCTCGATCGGGCGGTCCGGCCGACGCTCCCGCAACTCGGCCAGGGCCGCCTGCTCCAGCGCCACCGCGACGTCGTAGCGGGGTGCGTTCAGCCGCTTGGCGGTCGCCCGCAACACTCTGGCGCGCGGGTCCTCGGCGCGGTAGACCCGGTGTCCGAAACCCATCAGCTTCTCGCCGCGGTCCAGGATGCCCTTGACCAGACCGCGGGCATCATCGGTGCGCTCGACCTCTTCGATCATCGGCAGCACCCGGGCCGGCGCACCGCCGTGCAGGGGGCCGCTCATAGCGCCGATCGCACCGGACAACGCCGCTGCCACGTCGGCGCCGGTGGATGCGATCACCCGCGCGGTGAATGTCGAGGCGTTCATGCCGTGTTCGGCAGCAGACACCCAATAAGCGTCGATGGCCTCGATGTGTCGGGGATCCGGCTCGCCGCGCCACCGGGTCATGAAACGTGCTGTGACTGTTGAACACTCGTCGATGAGGCGCTGCGGGACCGCCGGCACGTAAATGCCGCGACCGGACTGCGCGACGTAGGACAGCGCCATCACCGATGCGCGGGCCAACTGGTCGCGAGCGGTCGGCTCGTTGGTGTCCAGCAGCGGCTTGTACCCCCAGATGGGCGCCAGCATGGCCAGGCCGGCCTGCACGTCGACCCGCACGTCACCGGTGTGGATCGGCAACGGGAACGGCTCGGCCGGGGGCAGTCCGTGGCCGAATTCACCGTCGACCAGCAACGCCCAGACGTCGCCGAAGTGGACCCCCTGGCCCACCAGATCCTCGATGTCGACGCCGCGGTAGCGCAGCGATCCTCCGTCTTTGTCCGGCTCGGCGATCTTGGTCGTGAAGGCCACGACGCCTTCCAGACCTGGGACGAAATCTTCTGGAACCACAGTCATGGGCAGATTCTTGCACTACTGGCCTGGGCGGTTCCTACCGGCCGGTAACAACGTCCGAGTAGCGTTGGGACGGTGACAGAATCAGACCGGCAGTCGCTGGCCGGGATGCGGGTGGAATACGGGTCCGCCGAGAAGGACGGCAGCCCTGACCTGGATGCGGACTGGCTTGCCGAGGGCTGGCTTGCCTTGTTCCGCAGGTGGATGGACGACGCGTGGCAGGCCGGGGTTGCCGAGGCCAATGCCATGGTGGTGGCCACCGTCGCCGAGGGCCGCCCGGTGACCCGGACGGTGCTGTGCAAGAACGCCGACGAGAGCGGGATCAGTTTCTACACCAACTACGACTCGGCGAAAGGGACCGAGCTGGCGACGACGCCCTACGCGTCGGCGACCTTCCCGTGGTATCTGCTGGGACGGCAGGTTCATATCCGCGGGCCGGTCAGCAAGGTCGCGCCGCAGACCACCGCCGATTACTGGTCCAAGCGGCCGCGCGGGTCACAGCTGGGCGCCTGGGCGTCGCACCAGTCGAAGCCCATCGCCTCGCGCGCCGCACTGCTCGACCAACTAGCGGAAGTGACAGCGCGATTTGCCGACACCGAGCACATCCCGGTGCCGCCGAACTGGGGCGGCTACCTGATCGCGCCCCAGGTGGTGGAGTTCTGGCAAGGGCGAGAAGACCGGGTGCACAACAGGATTCGGATCTCCGGCGGCGTCGTGGAGCGGTTGCAACCCTGACCCGGTGGACTGCGAACCGGATCGGTGTCATTCGCGCGGCGGATTTTCGCCGAGTGGTGTGCCCCGCGAGAGTTCATCGAACTTCGCCAGCGCTCGGTCCAGGTCTGCCTCGTCGAACATCTCACAGCGGCAGAGTAGGTCGCCTTCAACCATGAAGATGTCGCTAATGCGCCACTCGGCCTCGAAGCCCGCAGCCGAAGTCCCGCTCGCGACGTGAGTGACGACCGCGCCGTTCTCAGTCAACCGATGAACCGTCTCGACATAGATGCGGTTGTGCGCCGTTTCATTCAACGCAGCGCGAAGGTAAGCCTTGAGGTCACCAGGCCCGACCGGCGCCAGGTTGCGGTGGTCAATATCCACGAAATCGTCTGCTGTCGCCGGAATTTCGCGCCGATTGAGTGATTCGTACGCCCGAGTGAGGACTGACCACGCGTGAGCGTGTGCGGCGGCTTCGCCTGCCAGGTAGCGGGCATCCAGTTCGGCGACGGCGGCCTCGAGGTCGTCGACGTCGAAGGTGATCAACGCGGAAACCCGCTCGTCGATGGTGATCTCGATGACGCTGAGTGCCTCGGTGAGGTCAGCCTCGGGTCCTGGTTCGCGGTCGGTGAATCTGTTGCGTACGAGGAGCAGACGTTCGCCACGCGTCGCTATCGCTGTTGACGCCACGTTTGTGAGGGACAGGTCGGCTACGGCTTGCACGTCTGCCATCTGGGCATCCCGGCCCTGCCGTATTCCCGAACCCACCAACCGACGGCGATCGTCGCTCACGAAGTTGTCGGCAAGCATGTCCGCCATGGCGTTCCGGTCGCCAGCTGCGTGACTCGCGACGAAGCGCTCAGCCACTCGGTGTGCGGCGTTATGCGGTTCTTGCGCCTGTGCGTGCAATTCGTCGAACTTCGCGAGAGCGACCTCGAGGTCAGCCTCGTCGAACAGCTCACAACGGTGCACACGGTCGCCGCTGACCTGCAGAAGCTGAATCATTCGCCACTCAGCACTGAAACCGTCCGGCGATGTCCCGCAGGCGGTGTGGGTGACAACGGCTCCGAGGCTGCCGAGTCGATGCACCGACTCGACGTATATCTCCATGTTGGGCGTGAGGTCCCACCCGCTACGGATATACGCATTCAGATCATCCCCTTCGAACGTGCTGTGGACCCGGTGATCGATGGTCACGCAACGCGACAGCCCCGGAGAGATCTTGTGTTTGTTGAGCGCGGCATAACCTGTGGCGATCACCGACCAAGTGTGCGCGTGGGCAGCAGCTTCGCCGGCGATGAATCGCGCTTCGAGTTCCGCTGTTGCAGCGGCCATATCGTCACCATCGATGATGACGACGGCGGCAACTTGGCCGTCCGCGTTCAGCTCGACGACCTGCAGTGCGTCGAGCTGGATCTCAGCGCGCTCGGTCCCTGAGGCACGAATGCGGGTGAGGACAAGACGGTCTCCGCGGGTGGCGATGATCGGAGCCGCGATGTCAGTCAGTAATCCGACCTCGACGCCGACTCGAAGATCTTCGATTGCGGCGTCCTGACCGTGTCGAACATTGGCATTGACGACCTTGCGGCGGTCTTCGTTGCAATAGTCGTCAGCGAACATGTTCGCCGTGGCGTCCCAGTGGACCGCGATCTCAGCGATCGTCTTCATATCGCGCATTCCGGCATCCCGACCGCGCATGGTCCCGGCGCCCACCATTCGACGTCGATCGTCGTGGGCATAGTCAACGGATAGTGTCGCGGCCATCGCATCCCAGTTGCGAGCGGCACAGTACGCCCAGAGCTGTCCGTTCACCCGGCTGGCCGAGTTTTCGAGGCGCCGTGCGGGGCGGTGCAATTCCGCGAACCGAGCCAGCGCCGCCTTGAGGTCTGTTTCGTCGAAAAGCTCACAGCGATTCACCTTGTCGCCCTCGACCGTCGACAGGGCAACTTCTCGCCATTCTGCTTCAAAGCCCGCAGGTGAGTTTCCGTGTGCCACATAAGTCACGACCGCACCCAGTTCGTTGAGCTGATGTACAGCCACGATATGAGGCCGGATTGGTCGGTCGAGATCCCAACCCTTGCTGGTGTATTCACTCAACTCGCCGGCAGCGAACGCGGCCCCCCGGCGGTGGTCGACACTTGCGCAGTCGGCGGTCAGCGTGGGCAGCTCACCGCGTCTGACGGAGGCATAGGTACCGGAGATGGTCTGCCACACAAGTGCGTAAGAAGCTGCGTCCCCAGCGAGGTATCGCGAGTCGAGTTCGGCGATGGCAGCGTCGAGGGCATCAACGTCGAAGACGACGTGCGCCCGAATTCGATTATCGGCGTCGTTTTCCGCAAGACCGAGCACCTCGGCGACGAAGGGTTCGGGCGTGGCATCGAACGCGAAGCGGGTGCGCATGAGGGCAAGGTGCTCGCCGCGGGTTGCGATGACGGTCGTAGAGACATCCGCGACGCCTAGGTCGACAAGGGCTCGCATGTCGCGGATCTCGGTATTCAGTCCCTGTCGCAGTCCCGCACCAACCAGTCGACGGCGGTCGTCCAGTGAGAAGTCGTCGGCGAGGAGATCTGGCAGCGAGTTCCAGTCGGCTGCGGTGAGGATTTCTACGAAGCGCTGGGCCACTTGGCAGGTCGCGTTCTGCAGCGGCGCCGCCGGCCGGCGCAGTTGATCGAATTCGGCCAGCGCGGCGTCAAGGTCCACCTCGTCGAAAATCTCACAGCGGCTGATCAAGTCACCGTCGACGGTGAATAGGGTGACCTCTCGCCACTCGACGTCGAAGCCGGCCTGCGACGTCCCATACGTTGCCTGGGTGAGGACCGCGCCGAAGTCACCCAGGCGATGCACCGCATGGGCGTAGATCTTGGCTTGTGGCGTGAGTTCCCAGGTGGCGCGGACGTAGGGGAAGAGCTCACCGGGCGAGAATGCTCGTGCTCGGCGGTGATCGATATTCACCCAGTTCGGTGTCACCGAGGGGAGCTCGTGTCTATTGAACGCGGCGAAGTTGCGGGCGATCACCGACCACGTATTTGCGTGGGTGGCCGCTTCGCCGGCCAGATATCGTGCGTCGAGTTCGGCGACGGCGGCGTCGATGTCGTCGAGGTCGAAGAACACGGCGGCGATGATCCGGTCGTCGCCGTCGATCTCCAGAATGCCGAGCACCTCGGTGAGAAACCCCGGTGCCTCATCGTCGCGGCGCGAGAAGCAAAGGCGATCGAGGACGAGATGCTCGCCGCGAGTGGCAATGACGGTTGGTGTGACATTCGACGACCACAGCTCGGCGACCACCCGCATGCTCGCTAGCTGCGCCTCGCGGCCGACCTGAACTGCGTTGCCCACAACTCGGCGTCGATCATCGTTGGCGAAATCGTCAGCCAGCATCCGCTCTATTGCGTCCCAATCACCCGCGGCGAAGAGCGTCAGGAAGCGCTCACCCATTCGGCTCGCGGCATTTTCCAGGCGTCGGAGCGGCCGATGGACCAGTTGATCGAAGCGTGCCAGTGCGGCGTCGAGGTCGTCCGCGTCGAAGACCTCGCAGCGGTTGACCAGGTCACCGTCGAAGGTAATGACGCTGACAACCCGCCATTCGGCCTGGAATCCCCCTGGAGTGGTCTCACGCGAAATGTGCGTCACGACCGCACCGGCGTCGGTCAACCGATCTACCGTCGCGACGAAATAGCTAATGTCCGAGGCGAGGTTCCTGGTGACTTCGAGAAGGGCGGTCATGTCACCGGGCGCGATCGATGTTCCGCTCCGGTGGTCGATGTTGACCCAATCTTCAGTCGTCGCAAACAGTTCCCGTCGATTGAGTGCGGCGAAACCTCGCGTGACCGCCGACCAGACCTGCGCGTGGCGGGCCGCTTCACCCGCCAGGTAGCGCTTATCGAGCTCAGCGAGTGCGGAATCGAAGTCGTCGAGGTCGAACACGACCCGTGCCGAGAACTTGCCCTCGGCATTGACCTCCAGCACGTCGAGAACGTCGGTGTGGAACGCCGCCGGTGACCGGACGCGTCCCCACGTCTGCGCCCGGCTGAGCGCCAGGCGATTTCCACGCGTAGCAATGACATCCGAAGTCATCGCTCTCACACCGATTTCGGTGAGACTGACAATCTCGGTGACCAGGGCATCGCGGCCGGATCGGGTGCCGGAGTTCAACGCCCGTCTCCGATCGTCGGAAGAACAATCGTCGGCCATGAGATCGGACAGCGCGTCCCAATCGCGGTCGGCGAAGAGCACCTCGATGCGCTCATGCATTGCGCTGGCCGCGTTTTCGGATAGCCGAACTGGTCGGTCTAACTGTTTGAATCTTTCGTCTGCGGCGACAAGGTCGATCTCGTCGAAGACCTCGCAACGCCTGATCATCTCGCCATCCACGAGTAGCAGTGCAATGCCTCGCCATTCGGCATCGAGACCCTCTCGCGAGGTCTCCTGCGCCGCGTAGGTGATTACTGCACCGTCGTTGCTCAGCGAATGCACCTCCTGAACATAGGTATTGATGTCCTGCTCGAAGTCCTTACCGGCGCCGAAGTAGTCGATCAGGTCACCGGGTCCGAACGCCGCCTCAACTCGGTGGTCGACGTTGATCCAATCTGCTGTCGTCGGTGGTGCCTGGTGGCAGCTGAGTGCGTTGTATGCCGCCGCGATTACCGACCAGGTGTGCGCGTACGGTGCCGCTGCCCCGGCGAGATACCGTGCGTCGAGTTCGGCGATGGCGCCGCGGAAGTCGTCGAGGTCAAACACGGTGCGTGCCGACACCCGCTCGTCGGCGTCGATCTCGACGACGGCGAGGACGTCGATGCCGAACGCGTCCGGTTCGTCGTCGCGGAACGCGGATCGGACGCGATTGAGTACCAGGCGCTCACCCCGGGTGGCGATGGTGTCGGTCGTCATTCTCTTGACTGCCGGAGCGGTTATCACAATCTCGGCCATCACGGCGTCGCGGCCTTGACGGAGTCCGGAGCCGATGACCTTCCGGCGATCGTCCTGGGTGATGTCATCAGCCAACGAATCTGCAACCGATGGCAGGTCACCGGCTAGCAGATATGAGTTGATACAACGACATACGCGAGCAGCAGCGGGTTCCGGCCCTGGCTGCGGTTCTACGAGTTCAATGTGGGCGGGACGGCTCTCGACGACTACCTGGGGCGCAAACAGTTGGTCCGCGTCGTCCCAAGCTTCACGATCGACAGCGTCCGCGACTCGGCGTGCGACGCGTACGCATTCGTTGTCAGGCTCGCTGCCCGATGCTTCGGGTGCTCGCAAGGCCGACGAGGGGTCACGAATCCCGAGCGGTTGCCGAGCCGTCTCGACAAGTGCTACAGCGCCTTTCCGTTCGTACAGGCCGACCGCTCGTTCGGCGGCAGATCGCGCTCCTGCGACATCACCGGCGACGCTCAGAACCCTCGCCAACGTCAGGCATGCATCGCCGTGGTCGACCAGCGCGTCGGTGCGTTCGGCCAGCGTCACCGCGCTCTCAGCCATGCGCCGGGCCTCGTCGTGCTCACCGTCGCGTGACAATAGGTGCGCCCGCAACGTCCGCCACGCGATCGACGCCTTCAGCGCATGCCCGGCCAGGCGCTCACTCTCGCGGCACAATTCATCTGCTTCGGCCTCTCGGCCGAGTGTCAGGCAGGTGCGACCGAGCAGTGCGGCGGTTTCGGCGGTGTCAGCTTCCAAACGCATACGGCGAAAACCATTGTAAGCCTTACGAAAGAGTGGCTCGGCCGCGCCGGGTTCGTCGGCAACGAGTTCGATGATGCCGGCGAACTGTTCGACTTCACACAGGGCGTGACGCAAGCCGAGCTCGGTGACCGTGCGTCGGGCCGAGTCGATCATTCGCCGCGCGGCGGCAGCGCGGCCGCGGAACGCCTCCAACACGGCCTGACACTGTGTCGAGGTGGCCTCGACCGCAGGCGAGTCGGTGGTGATGCGCAGCAGCCGCACCACATCGAGGCACCGTCCGCCCGCCCGTGGAACCGGGTTGGGGCCCCACAACGCGGCCAGCGGCGCTCCCGCTAACACGGCATTCACCCGTCGGTGCTCACGGGCGCGCCGCGCGGCGTTCAGCGCGTTGTCCAAGGCGACTTCGCAGTCCGCGATGCGCCCGAGCCGGGCCAGACACCCGGCCCGCACGGTGTGGGCGTTGGCCTCACCGGCGGCGTCGTCCAGGCCGGCCAGCCTCTCGGCAGCAGCACCCAGCGCGGCTTCGACCTCATCCAGCCGCTCAGGGTGTATCAGCATCGACAATTGGCCGTCGAAACACGTCGCCCAGGCCGCTAGTCGAGCTGAATCTGTTGTCGCCGATTGCAATTGAGATACCGCACCCGCCGCCGATGTGACATCGCCGGCAGCCAGCAGGGCCTCACACCGCGCCACCAGCAGCGTGGCAACCTGGTCGTCTCGGTCGGGAAGTTCGTCGTCAATCTCCTCGAGCGCGTGTAGCGCATGGTCGTACAGGTCGGCCGCACCTTCGTAGGCCAGCCGGGTCATCGCCTGGTCCGCGGCCCGCCGGCAGTACTCGACCGCCTTGGCTGCGTTTCCCGCCCAGGCGCATTCGAAGTAGTGGTGCGCCAACTCCGCCAGCAGTTCATCGTCACCCCCGGCCTGGCTTTCCAAGGTCACCGCGATGCGCTGGTGCAGCCGCATGCGTCGTACCGACGCCAGCTCGGCCAGCAACGACTGTCGGACCAGGGCATGGTTGAACCGGTAGCGGCCGCCGGTTTCCTCGATGACGATGCCGGCCTTGGATGCTTCGTCGAACGCGTCGATGAGATCGTCGCCGACCACGTGTTCCACCAGATCCAACGCGAACCGGCTGCCGACGACCGCCGCCGCCGACAGCGCCTTATTCGTTTCCATCGAGAGCCGGGAAAGCCTCCGGCTCACAGCTTCTCGCACTCCCTGAGGCAGCGTGCTCTGATCCCACACGCCACCGCTCTCGTCGACGTGCCGCAGCGCCTCGATCAGAAAGAACGGGTTGCCGCCGGTGACGGAGGCCAGCGCATGGGCGAGTTCCTCGTCGTCGTAGCCGGCTTCCGCGACGTAGGCGGCCACGTCGTTCTCGTCGAGCCCGGCGAGATTCAGCCGGCTGGCGGTGCCATCGCGGTGCAGATCGGCCAGCATGGCCGCCAACGGATGCGAGCGGTCCAGGTCGGTGCTGCGGTAGGTTCCCACGATCTGGACGCGGGCGTGGTCGCCGAAGCGCAGCAGGTGCCGCAGCAGCAGCAATGTCGGTTTGGCCGCCCAATGCAGATCGTCGAGAATCAGGACGACCGGCGCTGCGGCGGAGGCGATTTCGAGTAGCGCGACAACGGCGTCGAACAGTGCGTAGCGTTCGGTGTCCGGGTCCGCCCGGGGCGGGGCAGCCAGATCGGCCATGACGTCGGGCAGTCCGGGTACCAACGGCAGCAGTGCCTCAACACCGCGCAAACCGCGCAAACGCTGCGCGCCGACGCACGGCACCAGTGCGCGCAGTGCTTCGGCGAACGGCTGGTAGGGCGCGCCGAGGTCCTCGTCGCACCGCCCGTAGAGCACGACCGCACCTTCTGCATATGCGCGTTGGGACCATTCGCCGGCCAGGCGGGTCTTGCCGACACCCGGTTCACCGGCGATCAACACCGCATGCGTGGCGTGGGTCGGCCACGCGGAGACGAGTTGCTCGAATTCCGGGCCACGGCCCACGAACGGTCCGGGCCCGATCAACACTGCAGGCAGAGCGGGACGCTGGAGCGGCGTCACCGCAGGTTCGGGAGTGCTGGTATCGGCGTCGAACCGCAACTCGAAAACATGCTCGGGACGCGCCAGGTTCTTCAGTTGCCGCATGCCCAGGTCAGCGAGCGACACGTCGTCGGCCAGTGTGTCTATGACGAGCTCGGCGACCGCACCCGAACACAGGATCTGCCCGCCCGCGGCCAACGACCGCAGTCGCGCTGCTCGGTTGACCGCCCTGCCGAAGTAGTCGCCGTCGCGAAGCTCGACCTCGCCGGTGTGCAGCGCGATCCGGATGCGCATCGGCTCAGCCAGCGCCCAGGGCTCCCGCGCGATCGCCTCTTGCATCTCGATGGCAGCGGCGGCGGCTGCTGACGGCCGGTCGAAGACCGAAAAGGTTGCGTCACCCTCGCCACGGGTCTTGATCAGCCGTCCACCGCGTGATGTGACGACCTGTTCGATCAACTCGTCGTGGCGGGCCAGCGCTGTCGCCATGGCGGCGGCATCTGCTTCCCAGGCTGCGGTCGATCCCTCGATGTCGGTGAGCAGAAAGGTCACAGCTCGCATCACCGACGAAACCTGTTGGGCGGCTGGAATATCCAGCGATGAGTCCTGAGCGACGATGGCCGCTTCGAGTCGGCGCAGCTCCGGGCCGGGGTCGACGCCCAGTTCGTCGGCCAGCAACGACCGGGCGCGCTGATACGCGCCCAGGGCCTCTCCCTGGCGGCCGGCACGGTAGAGGGCGAGCATCAGCTGGCACCATCGCTTTTCCCGCAGCGGTGCCTCGGCGACTGCCGCCTCCAGGTCGCCGACCACCTCCGCGGCGCGACCGGTCGCGAGCAGCGCGTCCGCCCGATCCTCCACCAGCGCGGAGTGACCCTCCAGCCACCGCGTCTTTTCCGACAACCCGCGCCGGCCGTCGGGCAGCTCGGGGACACCGCGCCACAGGCCCAGCGCTTCCTCGAACAGGACCACCGCTTGGCGGCTGTCGCCGGCGGCCGCGGCGTCGCGACCTCGTCGGGCGGCCGATGTGTAAGTCGCGGCGTCGACCGCCGCTTCGGCGAGCTTCCAGCCCGCCCCTTCGGTGAGCACGAAACCGTCGCCCAAGGCGCGGCGCAGGGCAGAGATGTGGGTCTGCAGAGCCTTGGCGGCGGTGCGGGGCGGAGCGGTGCCCCAAAGCAACTCGATCAGCGTGTCCGCAGGAACGACTGAGCCGTTGCGCAGGCCCAGCATGGTGAGCAGGGCGCGCGGCTTGGCGCCCGGGATCATGACGGCAGTACCGCCCTGCCGGACCTGCAGAGGCCCCAAAACCCCCAGTTCCACGCCTTGAAGGGTAGTCATGTTGACCATCGTCGGTAAGACGATTCAACGCGCGGTCAAGGTCGGGTAAAGGATCGCCAATCTAGAGGCGGGCCAGGTTGAACAGTCCCGCCAGCCCGGTGCCGAAGTTCAACAGGCCCGAGGTGAAGCCGCTGTAGTAGCCGGCGGGCTTGCCGGAAATTGCGGCAGTGAAGGCGGTGTTGAAGAATCCGGACATCCGGCCGTCGACGTCCGACCCGCCGGTGGCCAGGTTGGAGATGCCCGACACGCCGTTGTTCGCGGTGGCGCTGCCCCTGGCGGTGTTGAGCAGGCCCGACATCTGGTCGCCGGTGTTACCGATGCCCGAGACATTCGTGCCCGTGTTGTTGAAGCCCGAATTGATCAGGCCGGTATTGATCGCGGATCCGACGCCGGTGTTGACGTTTCCCGAATTCCAGAAGCCGGTATTAGTGTCACCCGAATTCCCGTTACCGGTGTTGTAGCTGCCCGCATTCCAGAAACCGGTGTCGGCGTAACCCGAGTTGCCGGCACCGGTGTTGTAGCCGCCGGAGTTTCCGATCCCGGTGTTGATGAGTCCCGACTGACCAATGCCTGTGTTGAGGGCACCCGAGTTGCCGATGCCGAAATTGCCCCCGCCGGAGTTCCCGATGCCGAAATTGCTGTGCGGACCCGGAAGTTCCCCCATGTTGGTACCGGAGTTGAAGATGCCGACGTTGCCGCTACCCGAATTGAAGAATCCGATGTTGTTGGTCCCGGAGTCTCCGAAACCTATATTGTCGCTGCCCGAGTTCAGCAGTCCGGCGAGGTTGATTCCGACCTGGTTGTCGCCCCGCAGCCCGATACCGATGTTGTTGTTGCCGGAGTTGCCGAAGCCGAGATTGTTGTTGCCCGTGTTCCCGCCGCCGATATTGAAATTCCCGGTATTGCCGCCGCCCCGGTTTCCGGTGCCGGTGTTGCCGATGCCGACGTTATCGTGGCCGGTGTTGCCCATCCCGACGTTGTGACTGCCCGGCCCATAGCTCGAGGACCCTATATTGCCGAAACCGAAATTGTCGTCACCGAGATTTCCCATGCCGACGTTTCGGCTGCCGAGGTTGCCGCTGCCGAAGTTGGTGTTGCCGTTGTTTCCGCTGCCGATGTTCTGGCTGCCCTTGTTCCCGATCCCGAAGTTGCCGTCGCCGGTGTTGCCGTTGCCGAGGTTGCCGGTGCCCTTGTTGCCCAGGCCTAGATTGGCCAGCAACTGTTGCAGGGTCTCCTGCACGCTCGCCGCCGGTAGCTGTTGGGCGGCCGCGGCTTCGGCCGCCGCGTACTGCCCCGCCCCCACGTTCATCAGTTGCACGAACTGGTCGTGAAAGGCTGCTGCGCGAGCGCTGATCGCCTGGTATTGCCGGCCGTGGGTGGAAAACAGCGCGGCGACGGCCGCTGACACCTCATCGGCGCCCGCGGACAGCAGCGCCGTCGTCTGGGCCGTCGCACCCGTGCTGGCGATGCGCAGCACGTCATTGATCCTGGCTAAATCCGTTGCAGCCGATGACATTAGCTCGGTTGACGTGATTACAAACGACATGTCGGTACCCCTGCGTCGAAGTGAGTGGATATCGCGTGGTCCCAGACTGGCTCGGCACAGCGGGGACTGCTTAGGTAGTCGACTACCTCAATTTGGGGCGGGATACCCTCGTCGGCGATGCCCCTCTTCGCGGACACCGCGCCGCTGCGCACCCGCGATTTCCGCCGGCTCTGGGTGGCGGGCATCCCCACCGTCATCGGGGCCAACCTGACGATCTTCGCGGTCCCGGTTCAGATCTACGCGCTGACGCAGAACTCCGCGTACGTGGGACTGGCCGGGCTGTTCTCGTTGGTACCGCTGGTGGTGTTCGGGCTGCTGGGGGGTGCCTGGGCCGATGCCATGGATCGCCGGGTGTTGTTGATCGTCGCCTCCTGCGGGCTGGCGGTGGCGTCGCTGCTGCTGTGGCTGCAGGCCGCGCTGGCAGTCAACGACGTCTGGGTGGTGTTGTGCCTGCTGGCGGTGCAGCAGGCGTTCTTCGCGGTGAACTCGCCGGCACGCTCGGCGGCGATTCCGCGGATGGTGGCAGGGGAGCAGCTGCCTGCCGCCAATGCACTGAACATGACGGTGAGCCAGTTCGGCGCGATCGCCGGTCCGATGCTGGCCGGGGTGCTGCTGAACTGGGTGGACCTGTCCGCGCTGTATCTGATCGATGCGATCACCTGTCTGTTGCCGATCTGGGCGACCGTCCGGTTGGCGCCCATGCCCGCGGTGGCGGTCGACGAGACCCGACGCTGGGGTCTCGGTGCGGTGCTGGACGGTTTTCGCTACCTGGCCGGCAACACCGTGGTGCTGATGTCCTTCGTCGTGGACCTGATCGCGATGATCTTCGGCATGCCACGGGCACTGTTCCCGCAGCTGGCCCACGAGAGCTTCGGCGGTCCCATCGAGGGGGGCTCGGCGATGGCGCTGCTGTCGGCGGCCATCGCCGTCGGCGCGGTGGCCGGTGGGGTGTTCTCCGGCTGGTTCCCCCGGGTCCGGCGCCAGGGCCTGACCATCGTCGTCGCGATCGTCGCCTGGGGTCTTGCCATGGTGGGTTTCGGCCTCACCAGTGGCATGGCGCACGGGCGGGCCGGCCCGATGCTGTGGATCGCGTTGGCGTTCCTGGCCTTTGGCGGTGCGGCTGACATGGTATCGGCCGCGTTCCGCTCGACGATGCTGCAACAGGCGGCCTCCGACGATGTGGTGGGCCGGCTGCAGGGGGTGTTCGCCGTGGTGGTCGGCGGTGGGCCCCGGTTGGCCGACACGCTGCACGGCGCCGCTGCGGCGGCCGTCGGCACCACCGCGGCCGCAGCCGGGGGTGGGGCACTGGTGGTGGTGGGGGTCGTCATCGCAGCCCTGATCGCGCCGGCGTTCATCAGGTACCGGACGCCGGGAGGCCAACCGGGCGCCACGCTGGGGTGACGCTCGACGCCGAGTGCCACGCTGGCGTGACGTTCGGCGTCAAAGGCGGGGACGGCGACGGCGGCATCCGGGCGCGGCCCGCCGCCAGACCTGCAGACCCGACCCCGGGCAGGCACGCCATCGCGAGAACGACTACCTTCACCTATACGCACCTAGTGCACCTGCACGCACCTAGGGCGGGCAGCCATATCAGCCTGAGCGCAAAGGGGTTCTCGTGGGCGACACCGACGACACCGCAACTCTGAAGTACCCGGGTGGCGATATCGACCTGAAGGTCGTCCACGCCACTGAAGGTGCCGACGGCATTGCGCTCGGTTCACTGCTCTCCAAGACCGGTCACACCACCTTCGACAACGGCTTTGTCAACACCGCCGCCTGCAAGAGTTCCATCACCTATATCGACGGGGACGCCGGGATCCTGCGCTACCGCGGTTACCCGATCGACCAGCTGGCGGAGAAGTCGACCTTTATCGAGGTCTCCTACCTGCTGATCTACGGTGAGCTGCCCACCAGCGACCAGCTTGCCGAGTTCACCCAGAAGATCCAGCTGCACACGATGCTGCACGAGGACCTCAAGCGGTTCTTCGATGGCTTCCCGCGCAACGCGCACCCCATGCCGGTGTTGTCCAGCACGGTCAACGCGCTCTCCGCGTACTACCCGGACTCGCTGGACCCCACGGACAACACCCAGGTCGAACTGTCGACGATCCGGTTGCTGGCCAAGCTGCCCACCATCGCCGCCTACGCGTACAAGAAGTCGGTGGGGCAGCCTTTCCTCTATCCGGACAACTCGCTCACGCTGGTGGAGAACTTCCTGCGGATGACGTTCGGGCTGCCCGCCGAACCCTACGAAGCAGACCCCGAAGTGGTGCGGGCGCTGGACATGCTGCTGATCCTGCACGCCGATCACGAGCAGAATTGCTCGACGTCGACGGTGCGCCTGGTGGGGTCGTCGCAGGCCAACCTGTTCACGTCGATCTCGGGCGGCATCAACGCCCTGTGGGGCCCGCTGCACGGCGGCGCCAACCAGGCCGTCCTGGAGATGCTCGAACAGATCAAGGAGAGCGGCGACGACGTCGGCGAGTTCGTCCGCAAGGTCAAGAACCGCGAGGCGGGCGTCAAGCTGATGGGCTTCGGCCACCGCGTGTACAAGAACTACGACCCGCGCGCCCGCATCGTTAAGGACCAGGCCGACAAGATCCTGGCCAAGCTCGGCGGGGACCCGTTGCTCGACATCGCCATCCAGCTGGAAGAGGCGGCGCTGACCGACGACTACTTCATCGAGCGCAAGCTGTACCCGAACGTGGACTTCTACACCGGCCTGATCTACCGGGCACTGGGCTTCCCGGTCCGCATGTTCACCGTGCTGTTCGCCCTGGGCCGGCTGCCCGGCTGGATCGCGCACTGGCGCGAGATGCACGACGAGGGCGACAGCAAGATCGGCCGTCCGCGCCAGATCTACACCGGTTACACCGAGCGCGACTACGCCGCCATCGACGGCCGCTAGCCGCCCGCCCACTCGGTGAGCACCGCCATCGCGGCGTTGTGCCCGCCGATGCCCGACACCGCCCCGCCGCGGCGCGCGCTGGACCCGCACCGCATGATCCGCGCGTGCCCGGTGGCGACCCCCCACCGGCGCGCCGGGGTGTCCAGCGGATCATCGTCGTCGGCGAACGGCCAGGACAATCCGCCGTGGAAGATGTTGCCCGCCGTCATTCCCAGTGTCCGCTCCAAGTCGCCGGTGGTCGTGGTCTCCAGGCACGGTCGGCCCTGCGCATCCGGCAGCAGAACATCCTGAATCGGTTCGGCCAGAACGGAATTCAGTGATGCCAGCACGGCTTCGGTGAGCGCGCCGGCATCGGCGGTCAGTGAATGCGGGGTGTGCACACCGAATACCGTCATGGTCTGCACCCCCGGGAGTGCCGGCGACACGATGCTCGGATCGGCCAGCGAATGGCAGTAGGCCTCGCACGGCAGCGGGTCGGGTAACTCGCCGCTCGACGCCCGCAGGTAGGCGGCGTCGAGTTGGGACCAGGTTTCGTTGACGTGGAACGTGCCGGCGAAAGCCTGCTGCGGGGTGACGCGCTCGTCGCGCAACCGCGGCATCCGGCGCAGCACCATGTTGACCTTGACCTGGGAACCGGGCGCCAGCATCGGTCGCGGTTCACCCAGCAGGTCGGCCAGCACCGCCGGACCCACCCCGCTGAGCACGAACCGGCCCCGAGCCACGCACTGGTCCCCGCGGCTCCGGTAGCGCACCTCGCCGTCCGGGTCGACAGCGAAAACATCTGCGCCGGTGAGTATTTCAGCTCCGTGACCGGTGGCGGCAGCAGCCAGCGCCGAGGACACCGCGCCCATGCCGCCGACCGGGACATCCCAGTCTCCGGTGCCGCCGCCCAGCACGTGATACAGCAAGCAGACGTTCTGTTGCAGTGAGGACTCGTCCAGGCGGGCGAAAGTGCCGATCAAAGCGTCGGTGGCTACCACTCCGCGGACGACGTCGTGGTCGACGGCGTCGGCGATCGCCCGCCCGATGGGCTCGTCGACCATGGCCCGCCACGCGGTCGCGGCGTCCCGATCACCCCCGTCCAGCACCAGCCGGCGCGCCTCGGCGCGGGTGCGCAGCGGTTCGAGCAACGACGGCCAGAGCCGCTGGGTCAGCAGTCGGCACTGCCGATAGAACGCGTCGAACCCCTGCTCGTCGCGCCCGGCGCCGATCGCGTCGAAGCCGCCGGGTGCCCCGACGAGCAGGCCGGTTCGACCGCCGCTGGCGGGGTCGGGGGTATAGGAGGAGTACGCGCGTCGAGTCAGCCGTACCCGTGCGCCCAAATCTTCGAGGATGCGCGGCGGCAGCAGGCTGACCAGATACGAGTAGCGCGACAGGTGGACGTCGACACCGTCGAAGGGCCGGGCCGATATGGCGGCGCCACCGACGTGTGCACGCTTTTCCAGGACCTGCACCCGTAAGCCTGCCCGGGCCAGGTATCCGGCGGCGACCAGGCCGTTGTGCCCGCCGCCGACGATGACGACATCGTGTTCGGTTGCCTCAGCCATCGGGCTACCGGTTGGCGCAACCCCGGTCACCGATGTGCGCGTTCGGCGGTGTGCTTCCGGTGGCCATTGCTACAGTCTGCCCGACGTTGCCTCGGGAACGGCCTCGGACTCGGTAGGCTGCATATCGCCTGGAAGAGCGCGAACGAGTGAGGAGCGATGGCCGGTTCAGAGGTGGGGGTCGACGAATCGCCCACGGCCGTCGAGCCCGAGCAGCAGGCCCAGCCGACCCGGCCGTTCAGCCGACAACAACTGCTGCGGCCCTGGCTGATCGCGCTGGCGCTGCTGCCGTTTCTGCTCGCCCTGATCAGCTACGGGGCATACGAGCGACCGATGGCCGTCAACGGCCCCGCCGGCGATCTGCCCACGATCACCAAGCCGTCGGGGAGCATCACGATGGCCCCGAGCCTGCAGTTGTCGCTGCTCACGATCAGTCGCAGCGGCAACAGCATCACGCTGATCGGCGATTGCCCCGACGACGCGTCCAAAGCTGCCCTGATGAGGGCACTCAAGGCATTGTTGACACCGGGAGTCAACGTGGTCGATCAGATCCGCATCGACCCGCTGACGCACGCACTCGACTTCGGCGGCGCAGAGCCGGTTTTCACCGCGGGGGCGCCCATCCCCGATCTCACCTTCAAGGTGGAAAGGGACACCGTCACGCTGACCGGTACGGCCGCATCGCCCGCGCAGAAGGAGGCGGTCGCGCGCGCGGCGGCCGGTACCTGGCCGGATGTCAACGTCGCCAACAGGATTGTGACCAGGGGACAGATCACGCCGACCGCCCCGGGTGCCGCCACACCTGCTCCCGCGCCCCCTCCGGCCGCGTCCTGCAACGACGTGCAGGCGGCCATCAACGCCATCACCGGGGGCCCGCTGGCCTTCGGTAACGACGGCGTGAGTCTGACACCGGAGGACAACGACATCCTGATCCGGGTGGCCGACAAGCTCAAAGCGTGTCCGGACGCCAAGGTGACCGTCAACGGCTACACCGACAACGCCGGCAGCGAGGCCATCAATATCCCGCTCAGCACGCAGCGCGCCACCGCCGTCGCTGAATACATCATCGCCAACGGCGTCGCCCGCGCCCGCGTCACCGTCAAGGGCCTGGGTTCGGCCAATCCGATCGCGGGCAATGACACTCCCGAGGGGCGGGCCAAGAACCGCCGCGCCGAGATCGTGGTCGGCTAGGGGGCATCAGGCATGGGTTTCGTGATCCAGTGGTTGGTCTGCCTGGTCGCCTTTGTGGCCGGTTCGGCCGTTGCCTATGGGATCGCGTTGCTGTTCAAGTCCGAAGGGCCGGACGAGACCGTTGCTGAGCCGGCCATCCAACCGGAGCCGGTCCGGCCGGCCGAGTCCGCGCAGCGCGCCGAGCCCGAGTCGTCGGAGATCGGGGCGAAAAGGTGAGCGGCCAGCTGCACTGGTGGCCGGCCGCCGCCTCATTCGGGCTCGGCATGATGCTGACCCTGGCGTTGTTGTTGCGACCGGCCAGGATTCAGATGCCGGCGTGGGTGTTCGCCGACCCGACGTCGGGTCCAGGGCGCAAGCCGGCCGCCAAGGTCTCGGCCAATGATGCCCCGACACAGCGCATTCCGGTCGCCGGGCCGCGGCCGGTGAGAAAGGCTGCCGCCAAAGCGCCGCCGAAGAAGCGCAGACCGGTTTCCGCCGATGCGGTGACCGAACGGATACCGATCGCCGCGAACAGGCCGGCGAAGAAACTGCCCGCCAAAAAGGCTGCGGTGAAGAAGGTTCCCGGCGCCAAGGTCCCGGGCAAGAAGCTGCCGCCGAAGAAGGTCAGGCCCAAAGATCCGACGCGACGGGTCTCAGTCGCGAAAGATGTTGCGACGGAGAAGATTCCGGTCAGTGATGCGGCGACGGTAGAGACGCCGTTGGTGCCCTACGCGCCCTACGGTCCCGGATCGATGCGCGCCGAACCCGACGGGTCCGGGCCGCAGGGTTGGTTGGTGAAGGGCCGCACCGATTCTCGATTGTTCTACGGACCCGATGATCCGGGTTACGACGAACTCGTCGCCCAAGTCTGGTTCGAGAACGAAGATTTCGCCAAGCGCGCGTTTTTCCTGCCGGGTCGCAACAGCGCGCGAAAAGACTAGCTCGGCCCGGGCAGTCGCAGCACCAGGCGGGCACCGCCCATCGCGCTGCTCTCCAAAGACGCTGTCCCGCCGTGCAGATGGGCCTGCTGCGCCACCAGGGCCAGGCCCAGCCCGGAGCCCGAATGCGATGCTGTCGAGCCGCGGGAGAAGCGTTCGAACACCACTTGGCGCTCCTCTTCCGGCACGCCGCTGCCGTCGTCGTCGATGGCGATCTCCACACCGGCCCGCGAGCTGACCGCCGACACCCGCACGTGGGTAGCGCCCCCGTGCTTGACGGCGTTGGCAATCGCGTTGTCCACCGCCAGCCGCAGTCCGGCCGGCATGCCGACGATGATGCAGGTGGGCGACGGCACCAGGGACACCTCGAGGTCGGGATAGCTGCGGGTGGCGTCGTGCGCGGCGCGGTCGAGCAGATCGGTGATGTCCACCGGCACGTGGTCATCGGAGGTGGACAATTCGCCCTGGGCCAGCCGCTCCAGTGCGCTCAAGGTGGCTTCGATCCGCGACTGGGTACGGATGACATCGCCCAGTACCTCCTTGCGCTGGTCGTCGGGCATGTCGAGGGTGGCCAGCACTTCGAGGTTGGTCCGCATCGCCGTCAGGGGGGTGCGCAGTTCATGTGAGGAGACCGCGGCGAAGTCACGGGCCGACGCCAGCGCTTCCTGCGTCCGGTTTTGTTCGTTCCAGATCCGTTGCAGCATGCCGCGCATGGCCTCGGCGATCTCGACGGCCTCGCTGGCGCCGTGCACTTCGACCCGCGGCGCTTCGTCGCCCGCGTCGATCGAGCGGGTCTGTTCGGCGAGTTGCTTGAACGGTCGCACCGCGAAGGCCGCCAGCAGCCAGGCGAACACCGCCGCCGCACCGATCGCGAAACTGCAGATCAGCAGCACTCTGCGGTGCAGGTTGTTGGTCTCGGCGTAGGTGGTGTCGTAGGTGGCGCCGACGGCCATCGACGTCGGTTCCGGACCGGGGATCTCGACGGTGCGTACCCGGTAACGCACCCCGTGGATGTAGGTGTCGGCGTAGTCAGACTGCAGCTTGGGCAGTTCGATGTCGGAGTTCGACTTGACCACGTCGCCGCGACGCAGCGTGATCAGGGCATCCCGGTCGTCGGGGGAGGGCGGAATTTCGTTGAGTCCGCGCGGCACGAAGGGGATTGCGAAACCGGCGGCTTCGTCCAGCCGGCGGTCCAGCCGTTCCTTGCGGTCCTTGGTGATGCCCACCCACACCACGGCGCCGACGATGAGCACCGGGATCGCGGCGCCGATCACTGTCGCAACCACCACCCGGGTCCGAAGCGACGGTGTGCGGGCGAAAATCCGCGACAGGATGTTCATCAACAACGGCAGGGCCCTACTGCATCCGGAGGACGAACCCGACTCCCCGTACGGTGTGCAGGAGACGCGGGCCGCCATTGGCCTCTAACTTGCGCCGCAGGTAACCGATGAAGACGTCGACGACATTGGTGTCGGCAGCGAAGTCGTAACCCCACACCAGCTCCAGCAGCTGCGCGCGGGACAACACCGCGGTCTTGTGTTCGGCCAGCACCGCCAACAGGTCGAACTCCCGCTTGGTCAGATCGACGTCGACCCCGTTGACCCGGGCCCGCCGGCCGGGGATGTCCACCTCCAGCGGGCCCACGGTGATGGTTTCCGACGAGGACGTCGCGGTGGCGCCGCGGCGACGCAACAGCGCGCGCACCCGTGCCACCAGCTCGGCCAGCACGAACGGCTTGACCAGGTAGTCGTCCGCGCCGGCTTCCAGGCCGGCGACGCGGTCGTCGACCGAACTGCGCGCGCTCAGCACGCAGACCGGCACGTCGTTGTCCATGGCGCGCAGGGCCGTGACGACGCTGACGCCGTCGAGCACCGGCATGTTGATGTCGAGCACGATCGCATCCGGCCGGGTTTCGGTGGCGCTGCGCAGGGCCTCGGCGCCGTCGACGGCCGTCGACACCTCGAACCCGGACAGCCGCAGACCGCGCTCCAGGGAGGCGAGCACATCGGAATCGTCGTCGACGACCAAGACCCGCGGTGAGTTGACACCAGTGTCCATGGGTTTATCTTGCCTGATTGTCGGTGACCGCGGTGGGAGGCGCGAGTTTATCGCGGGATCGGGCGCAACAGCCCGCATCACGCGCCGGTGTTGCAGCTACTCGGCAGGCAACTGTTACGGATTCGACGCCGCGCAGCGACCGCCGTTCGTCAACCGACATGCCATCATCGAATCCTGTTGGCAGGTCTCGACATCCAGCGTTGCGACCGAAACTCGATTATCCGCTTGGCTTTTCGGTCAACGCTGCGCAAACGGGATCTGGAGACGAATTCGTCGTGACTGACGTGCTGAATGCCTCACCGCCTCCGTCGCCGGTCGGCCAGCGCGCCGTGTCCGACGGGTGGCGCCGGATCGCCGGCCACCTTCGGAACCGCGCACCGTGGCGGCCGACCCTGCCCGGTGTGATCACCATTCTGGTTGCGGCGGTGGGGATTCCGTTGATAGCGCAATCCTTGGTCGACGGACCGGTGCGACACCTCGACCACCGTGGGCTGTGGGTTCTGGGCACGGCGGCGACCGCATTGGCGGTGTCCGAAACGGTGATGTTCGCCGTTCGTCGTCGGCTCGACGGGCACGCGCGGGTCACCGCCGACGTTCTGCAAACCGCCGTGGTGACGGGGTGCCTGTTGGCACTGTATTGGCCGTTGGGGTTGGTGGTCTCGGCCACGATAATGCTGTACTACCTACATGAATCCATTCGCCGCAGCGAATCGCTGGCGGCGCCGTGGCGGGCCGTGCTGGAGGTCATCCCCAACCTTGCCGGGGTGGTGCTGCTGGGGCATGGGGCGTACGCGGTGCGCCACGGCCTGATCACCATGGGCACCCTGGTCGCGTTTCTCATGATGACGCTGTCGTTGGTCGGACCGGTCATCGCGCTGTCGGCTACCGCGTCAGGACGACGTTCATCAGCTGGGTGAGCCAGGCGCGTGCGGCCGACGGGTCGCTGTCGAGCAGCAGCTGGACAGTGACACCGTCGTAGGCGGCGACGATGGCGCGTGCGGCGTCGGCGACGCTGTCGATCGATGTGTGGAATGGGATGCCATTGGCGACCATCCGCTCCTCGATGACGTGGCGCAACTGCGCCCGATGCTTCTCCCAGCGGTGCGCGAGCTCAGGCTTGCGGGCCGCATACAGCAGGAAATCGAACTTGATGAGCAGCCAGTCACGTTCGAAGAGCAGGGTGTCCACGATGCGTTCGACGGCTCCGGGCAGGTCGTTGACGGGATCGGTACCTTCCATGGCGGCGCTGACCTGGTCGGCGGTGCGGACCGCCCACTGGTCATAGAGCAGGAAGAACAATTCCTCGAGGCTGTCGAACTGCGAGTAGAAGGCACCCCTGGTGTAACCGGCCGCTTCGCACACGTCCTCGATGGTCACGTGGCCGTAGCCCTTATCGGCGAACACCCGGAATGCCGCGTCCATCAGCCGGGCACGGGTCTCGGCACGCCGTTTGGTTACCCGCGGCGTCTTGGCGGCGGTGGTTGACGTCGGCAACTCAACCTCTCCTCGATCTGCTTACTTGACGAATACGGTGCCACACGTGATCTGTATTATCCCTGTGCCACTCGCGGTGATGAGCGGACCGCCAACCCGCTGGCGTCAGCGCGTTTCGGGCAGACCGATGCGCCGGTAACGCCGCAACCGCCCGCGCAGCCGCTCGGCGTCGGGAACCGCGCGCAGCGCGTGCACTTCGACGGCGATGGCGCGCGAGAGCCGCTTCGCGAACTCCACCGGCTCGTCGGCGGCATCGGGGTGCTCGGGTACGACGGCATCGACGATCCCGGCCGCTAGCAGGTCAGTTGACCGGATTCCCTGCGCTGCCGCGAGTTCCGGCGCATGGCAGACGTCGCGGAAGACGATCGCACTGCCACCCTCCGGCGGCAGCGGTGCCAGCCAGCTGTGCAGCGCGGCCAGCACCCGGTCGGCGGGCACCATCGCCAGCGCCGGCCCGCCGCTGCCCTGGCCCATCAACACCGACACCGTCGGGGTGTCCAGCGTCACCAGCTCGGCCAAACATTGCGCAATTTGGCCAGCCAGTCCACCTTGCTCGGCCGCGGCGGACAACGCGGGCCCGGCAGTGTCGATCACCAGCACCAGCGGCAGACGCAGTTCGGCGGCTACCGCCATACCGCGCCGGGCCTCCCGCAGCGATGCCGGTCCGACGGCGTTGCCACTGCCGCCCTGAGTTCGTTGCTGACCGAGCACCACCACCGGCTGGCCGGCGAACCGCGCCAATGCCAACAGTGTCGCCACACCCCGGCCGGTTCCGGACAGCGGCACCACATCGGTGGCGCCGTGTCGCAGCAAATCCCGCACGTCGGGGCGGTCCGGGCGGCGGGAGGCCAGCACCGAATCCCAGGCGGGCACATCGGGCAACGGTTCGCAGGGTTCGCGCGCCGGCGGCGGTTGGGCTGGATCGGCGATCACCGTCAGCGCCCTGTCCAGGGTGGCGCGCAAGTCCTCGATCGCAACGACGTCGTCGATCACGCCGTGGCGCTGCAAGTTCTCCGCGGTCTGGACGCCCGGCGGGAACGGTTCGCCGTACAGCAACTCGTACACCCGCGGGCCGAGAAACCCGATCAGGGCACCCGGTTCGGCGAACGTGACATGGCCCAGCGAGCCCCACGACGCGAAGACCCCACCCGTCGTCGGATTGCGCAGATAGACCAGATACGGCAACCGCGCCTGCCGGTGCAGGCGGACGGCGGCGGCAATCTTCACCATCTGCAGGAACGCGACCGTGCCCTCCTGCATGCGCGTGCCACCAGAGCACGGCGACGCCAGCAACGGCAGCCCCTCAGCGGTCGCCCGCTCTACCGCCGAGGTGATCCGTTCGGCCGCGGCCACCCCGATCGAGCCGGCCAGAAAGTCGAAGTCACAGACCACCACCGCCACCCGGCGTCCGAACACCCGTCCCTCGCCGGTGGACACCGACTCGTCGCGGCCGGACTTCGACCGGGCTTCGGCCAGTTCACGCGCATAGGCCGGCGGAATCGGCAATGCAGGCGGAGCGCTGTCCCAGCTCAGGAACGAACCCTGGTCAAGGACCGCATCACGCAGTTGATCGGTCGTGATACGGCTCACACAGATGAGGCTATATATCGTGGTGCCCATGATCGGTATCACCCGGACCGAAGCCGTCCTGACCATTGAGCTGCAGCGGCCGGACCGGCGTAACGCGCTGAACTCCCAGCTCGTCGAGGAGCTGCGCGAGGCGCTGCTCAAGGCGGGCGACGGGTCGGTACGGGCGATCGTGCTGACCGGCCAGGGGTCCGCCTTCTGCGCGGGCGCCGACCTGTCCGGCGACGCTTTCGCCGCCGACTATCCCGACCGGCTCGTCGAGCTGCACAGGGTCATGGACGCCACATTGATCCCGGTGATCGGCGCCATCAACGGCCCCGCGATCGGCGCCGGGCTGCAGCTGGCCATGCAATGCGACCTGCGAGTGGTCGCGCCGGATGCCTTCTTTCAATTTCCGACCTCGAAATACGGTCTGGCGCTGGACAACTGGAGCATCCGACGGCTGTCGTCGCTGGTCGGCCACGGACGGGCCCGGTCGATGCTGCTGACCGCGGAGAAGCTCACCGCCGACACCGCGTTGCAGACCGGAATGGCCAACCGGATCGGCACGGTGGCCGACGCGCAGGCGTGGGGCGCCGAAATCGCCGGACTGGCACCGCTGGCTATCCAGCATGCCAAGCGGGTACTCAACGACGACGGCTCCATCGAGCAACCCTCACCGGAGCACAAGGAACTCTTCGACAAGGCCTGGGCCAGTCAGGATGTGATCGAGGCGCAGGTGGCCAGGATCGAGAAGCGGCCACCGAAATTCCAGGGAGCTTGACGGACATGACGAACCGGGCGCTGCGACTGGCCGCCGGCACCGCCTCGCTGGCGGCAGGTGGCTGGTTGATGCGGGCCCTGCACGGTGCACCCTCGGCGTTGGGCGCCGACCCCGCGGCCCTCGAAGCCGCCGCAGCGGGGTCACCGAACTACCGCGACGGGGCCTTCGTCAACATCGACCCCGGCTCGCTGTACGTCATGAACCGTGAACAGCTGCGTCAGATCGCCTGGGAGCTGGTGGGAGCGCGCGTGCACAGCCGCCCCGCGCGTCCCATCCCGCTGGCCTCGCCCGCCATCTATCAGGGTGAGCCGGCGCAGCTGGCGGTCAGCTGGTTCGGTCACTCGACGGCGCTGCTGGAAATCGACGGTTACCGCGTGCTCACCGACCCGGTGTGGAGCGACCGGTGTTCACCGTCGGATCTGGTGGGCCCGCAACGGCTGCATCCGCCGCCGGTGCAGGTGGAAGGCCTGCCCGCGGTCGACGCCGTGGTGATCAGCCACGACCACTACGACCACCTCGACATCGACACCGTGCTCGCGCTGGCCCGCATGCAGCGGGCGCCGTTCTTCGTACCGCTCGGTGTCGGCGCACACCTGCGCTCCTGGGGCATCCCCGAGCAGCGCATCGTCGAACTCGACTGGAATCAGAGTGCCCAGGTCGACGAGCTCACCATCGTCTGCGTGCCGGCGCGGCACTTCTCCGGGCGTTTCCTCAGCCGCAACAACACCCTGTGGGCGTCGTGGGCGTTCGTCGGGCCATCACGTCGTGCCTACTTCGGTGGCGACACCGGCTACACCAAGAGCTTCGCCGAAATAGGCGCCGAGCATGGACCGTTCGACCTGACTCTGATGCCGATCGGTGCCTACAACACCGCGTGGCCGGACATCCACATGAACCCCGAAGAGGCAGTGCGGGCCCATCTGGATGTCACCGACTCCGGGTCGGGCCTGCTGGTGCCGATTCACTGGGGGACGTTCCGGTTGGCGCCGCATCCGTGGTCCGAGCCGGTCGAGCGGGTACTCAAAGCGGCCGAGCCCGATGGGGTTCAGGTTGCGGTACCCAACCCGGGACAGCGGATCGACACGGTCTCGCCGGTGCGGTTCAACCCGTGGTGGCGGCTCTGAGTCGGTAAGTGATGTGCGCCGTGGCCGGCGCGCATCGTCGTCGGGCTAGTGTGCGGCCATGACGAATCGCGCGGCGGCAGCCGCAGTCGTACTGCTGATGGCGGCTCTCGTCGGATGCGGGCCCGGGCAGCCGGCAGCCAACCCCTCGTCTCCGCTGCCCCAGGTGCCCCCCAACGAATTCTCGGGCCTGCAGATCCCGGCCAGCCGCATCGACGAAGCCGTCGCCCGGGTGGACGGCCTGGTGGCCGAGCTGATGAAGAACAGCGGTATCCCGGGGCTGGCGGTGGCCATCGTGCACGGCGGAAAGACGTTGTACGCCAAGGGCTTCGGTATCAGAGATGCCGGCAGACCGGACAGCCCGGAGAACAGGGTGGACGCCGACACGGTGTTCCAGCTGGCCTCGATCTCGAAGTCGGTCGGTGCGACGGTGGTGGCGCACGAAGTCACCACCGGTTCGATCACCTGGGACACCCCGGTGGTTTCGAAGCTGCCGTGGTTCGCGCTCAGCGACCCCTACGTCACCGAGCACGTGAGCGTCGCTGACCTGTACTCGCATCGCTCCGGGCTGCCCGATCACGCCGGCGATGCGTTGGAGGACTTGGGTTACGACCGTCGGCAGGTGCTGGAACGACTGAAGTACCTGCCCCTGGCGTCGTTTCGAAACAGCTACGCCTACACCAATTTCGGTGTCACCGCCGCCGCCAGCGCGGTAGCCGCTGCGGCCGGTGAGTCCTGGGAAGACCTGTCCCGCGAGGTGCTCTACCGGCCCCTGGGCATGGAGTCGACCAGTTCGCGGTTCGCCGATTTCCTGGCCCGCCCCAACCGGGCGGTCGGCCACCTCAAGGTCGGTGACAAATGGGAGGCCCGCTTCCAGCGCGACCCCGATGCCCAGACCCCGGCGGGCGGGGTGAGTTCCTCGGTCAACGACATGGCGCGCTGGCTGACCATGCTGCTGGCCGGCGGCACCTACAACGGGCAACGGATCGCCTCGCCCGAAGCGTTGCTCTCCGCGTACACCCCGCAGGTGATCTCGACCAAGACGCGGAACCCGAAGGCACGGTCCGGCACCTACGGATACGGATTCAACGTGTCGGTGACCTCGTCGGGGCGCACCGAGTACAGCCATTCCGGCGCTTTCGGACTCGGCGCCGCAACGAATTTCGTAGCGCTGCCGGCCGAGGACATCGCCATCGTCGCCCTGACCAACGCGGCCCCGTACGGCGTGCCGGAGGCGCTCACCGCCGAGTTCATGGATCTCGTGCAGTATGGCCAGGTACGGGAGGATTGGGCCACGTTGTACCGTCAGCAACTCGCCCCGATGAACAATCCGGACGGTTCCCTGGTCGGTAAGCAACCACCGGTCAGCCCTGCCCCGGCCCGGCCGCTGAGCGAGTACGTTGGGGTGTACGCGAGCGACTATTGGGGGCCCGCCACCGTGACCGATCACGACGGCCGATTGCAGCTGATGCTGGGGCCGAAGAACCAGATATACGACCTGTCGCACTGGGACGGCGACATCTTCACCTTCGGGCTCTCGAACGAAAACGCATTGCCCGGAACGATTTCCAAGGCCACCTTTACCGGCGGCGAACTGAACCTGGAGTATTACGACTCCGACAAACTCGGAACCTTCCACAGATGACCGCCCCGCCGTCCGTCGCCGGACTCACCGATGCCGAAGTGGCGCAACGGATTAACGACGGCCGCAGCAACGACATCCCGGAACGCGCCACCCGCAGCATCGCGCACATCGTGCGGGCCAACGTCTTCACCCGGATCAACGCCATCCTGGGTGTGCTGTTCGCCATCGTGCTGGTGACCGGCTCGGTGATCAACGGGCTGTTCGGGCTGCTCATCGTCGCCAACAGCGTCATCGGGATGTTCCAGGAGATCCGCGCCAAGCAGACGTTGGACAAGCTGGCCATCGTGGGTCAGGCAAAGCCGGTGGTGCGCAGGCAGTCTGGGACTGGCGAGATCCCTCCCGACCAGGTGGTGCTCGACGACGTCATCGAGGTCGGCCCGGGCGACCAGATCGTGGTCGACGGCGAAATCCTCGAAGCCGACAACCTGGAGGTCGACGAATCGCTGTTGACCGGCGAGGCGGACCCGATCGTCAAGGAACCCGCAGACCTGGTGATGTCGGGCAGTTTCGTCGTCGCCGGCACCGGAGCCTACCGCGCCACCAAGGTCGGCCGCGATGCCTACGCTGCCCGCCTGGCCGCCGAGGCCAGCAAGTTCACCCTGGTCAAATCCGAACTGCGCAATGGCATCAACCGAATTCTGCAGTTCATCACCTACCTGCTGATACCGGCAGGCCTGCTCACCATTTACACGCAGATGTTCACCACGAACGTGGGTTGGCGCCAGTCCGTGCTGGCGACCGTGGGAGCGCTGGTGCCGATGGTGCCGGAAGGTCTGGTGCTGATGACCTCGATCGCGTTCGCGGTCGGCGTCGTCCGACTCGGCCGGCGGCAGTGCCTGGTCCAGGAATTGCCCGCCATCGAGGGGCTGGCCCGGGTCGACGTCGTCTGCGCCGACAAGACCGGAACGCTGACCGAAAACGGCATGCGGGTCGCCGACGTCGAAGAGCTGGACCCCGCCGGGGAGAGCCTCGACGAGGTGTTGGCCGCCCTGGCCGCGGCCGACCCCCGCCCCAACGCCAGCATGCAGGCGATCGCCGAGGCGTATCCCACCGCACCGAATTGGACCGCCACGGCCACAGCGCCTTTCAAGTCCGCGACGAAATGGAGCGGGGTGTCCTACCGCGACCACGGCGACTGGGTGATCGGTGCGCCCGATGTGTTGCTCGAACCGGATTCGGCTGCCGCCGCGCGGGCCGAGGAGATCGGCGGGCAGGGCTTGCGGGTGCTGCTGCTGGGGGCGAGCGCCACCGCGGTGAACGATCCTGACGCGCCGGGCGCCGTCACCCCGGCTGCGCTGGTGGTGCTGGAACAGAAGGTACGTCCGGATGCCTGCGAGACCTTGGAATACTTTGCCGCCCAGGGTGTCACGGTCAAAGTGATGTCCGGCGACAATGCCGTGTCGGTGGGCGCGGTGGCCGGCGCACTCGGCTTGCACGGCGAGACGATGGATGCCCGTCGCCTGCCCTCCGAACCCGCTGAACTGGCCGACGCGCTGGATTCCCACACCACCTTCGGCCGGGTCCGGCCCGACCAGAAGCGCACCATGGTGCACGCCCTGCAGACACGCGGGCACACCGTGGCAATGACCGGCGACGGGGTCAACGACGTGCTCGCCCTCAAGGACGCCGACATCGGCGTAGCGATGGGAGCGGGCAGTCCCGCGGCACGCGCGGTGGCCCAATTGGTGTTGCTGGACAACAGGTTCGCGACGTTGCCGTATGTGGTGGCCGAAGGCCGCCGGGTGATCGGCAACATCGAGCGGGTGGCCAGTCTGTTCCTGACCAAAACGGTGTACTCGGCGCTGCTGGCCTTGCTCGTGGGGATCGAGTGCCTGCTCGCCAAGCCGCTGGGGGCCGATCCGCTGCTGTTTCCGTTCCAACCGATTCACGTCACGATCGCGGCCTGGTTCACCATCGGCATTCCGTCGTTCATCTTGTCGCTGGCGCCCAACGACGAGCGTGCCTACCCGGGTTTCGTTCGGCGGGTGGTGACGTCGGCGTTGCCGTCCGGCCTGGTGGTCGGAATCGCGACCTTCACCTCGTATCTGACCGCCTATCACGGCCGCCACGCGACCGGGGTACAGCAGGACCAAGCGTCGACCACGGCGTTGATCACCTTGCTGGTCACCGCGGTGTGGGTGCTCGCGGTGGCGGCGCGACCCTATAAATGGTGGCGGTTGGCGCTGGTGATCGTTTCGGTGTTGGCCTACGTGCTGATCTTCAGCCTGCCGTGGGCGCAGCAGAAGTTCTTCCTCGATCCCTCGAATCTCTGGGCGACGACCAGAGCGCTGGGTATCGGTGCGCTGGGGGCGGCGGCAATCGAGGCGATCTGGTGGCTGCGGGCCCGGATCCTCGGCGTCAAACCGCAGGTGTGGCATCGATAGCGGCGGCAAGTAGGGTGGACCGGCGAATCAGGGTTTCCCCGGGGAGGAGACCCTGGGAAAGGGAAATGGCATGGGATTCATCGACAAAGCCAAGGACCTGCTGTCGCAGAACGCCGACAAGGTCGAGACCGTGATCGACAAGGCCGGCGATTTCGTGAACGAAAAGACGCAGCACAAATACTCCGACACCATCCACAAGGTGCAGGAGGGGGCCAAGAAGGCGGCCGGCCCCGGCGGCCGGCAGGGCTAGCGGCAGATGGCGAAACTTTCCGGGGCCATCGACGTCCCGCTTTCGCCCGACGAGGCGTGGCGGCACGCCTCGGACCTGACGCGGTACAAGGACTGGCTGACCATCCACAAGGTCTGGCGCAGCAAGCTGCCCGAGGTGATCGAGAAGGGCACGGTCCTCGAGTCCTACGTCGAGGTCAAAGGGATGACCAACCGGATCAAATGGACGATCGTGCGCTACAAGCCGCCGGAAGGCATGACGCTCAACGGTGACGGCGTGGGCGGTGTGAAGGTCAAGCTGATCGCCAAGGTCGCACCCAAAGACGACGGGACCTCCGTGGTCAGCTTCGACGTGCACCTCGGCGGCCCGGCTCTGTTCGGACCGATCGGCATGGTGGTGGCTGCGGCACTGCGCAGCGACATCCGGGACTCGCTGCAGAATTTCGTCCGGGTGTTCACCCGTCCCGACCCGGGTATGAACGGCGATCGAGTCGCGCAGCGCTGAGCTGTCGATGAGTTTCCGGGTCGGGCCGAGTCACTACTTGCGACCCCCAACCGACCGAGGAGGAAACTCGTGCCAACCCGTACCGACGCCCCGCTGGGCGCCCCCTGCTGGATCGACCTGACGACATCGGACGTCGACCGCGCCCAGGACTTCTACGGCACCGTGTTCGGCTGGACCTTCGAGTCCGCCGGACCCGACTACGGCGGTTACATCAACGCCGCCAAGGACGGTCGCCCGGTCGCGGGCATGATGGCCAACAACCCGGAATGGCAGATGCCCGACACCTGGGCCACGTACTTCCACACCGCCGATATCCAGGCCGGCGTCGCGGCGCTGAAGGCCGCCGGTGGCCAGGGATGCCTGGAACCGATGGAGGTGCCCGACCAGGGCTTCATGGCCGTGGGCACTGACCCGTCGGGGGCGACCCTGGGTTTGTGGCAACCCCTCGAGCACCGCGGTTTCGAGGTGATCGGCGAGGCCGGCGCTCCGGTCTGGCATCAGTTGACCACCCGCGACTATCGCGCCGCCGTCGACTTCTACCGCGAGGTCTTCGGCTGGCACACTCAGCAGGAAAGCGACACCGACGAATTCCGTTACACCACCGCGTGGTTCGGTGATCAACAGCTGCTCGGTGTGATGGACGGCGCTGCGGTCCTGCCCGCGGGCACGCCGTCGCAGTGGAGCATTTTCTTCGGCGCGGAGGATGTCGACAAAACCCTGCAGATGGTCGTCGACCAGGGTGGGGCGGTGGTGCGGCCGGCCGAGGACACCCCCTACGGGCGACTCGCCGCTGTCACCGACCACACCGGTGCACGGTTCAACTTGTCGTCGCTGCAGGGCTGACACCCGGCGGCGCGGATCGCGTCAGATAACCTCGCACCCATGAGTCGCCGCCCGCGCCCCGGCTGGATGGTGGCCTTGTGTGCCGTGGTGCTCTCGGCCAGCACCTGGATGCCGTGGTTGACGACGAAGGTCAACGGCGGCGGCTGGGCGAACGCGATCGGCGGCACCCACGGCAGCCTGGAGCTGCCGCGTGGATTCGGCGCCGGCCAGCTCATCGTGTTGCTGGCATCGGCGCTGTTGGTGGCCGGTGCGATGGTTGGCCGGGATTTGTCGGCGCGGGCGGCTTCGGTTGCGGCACTTGTGATTTCATTGCTCATCAGTGGCTCGCTGGTGCTTTACTACCAGCGCAATGTCAGTGCGCAGGTATCGGCCGAGTACGGGCTCTACGTCGCAGCGGGCGCTGCTGCCGGCGCGGTGGTGTGCGCACTGTGGGCGGTGGTCGCGGCGACATTGCGGGGTCGGTCCGAACGGTAGTCCGGCGGTGACATCACCGATTCGCAGGAGAACCCGACGAGGCTCACAGCCCGATCGCTGATGCTGCCGACTCCACATCGTCCCACCGGCGGAGCTCCGCGCCGGCCACCCACGTCGAATGCGTGCCGCTGGAAACACGTTCGGGCAGTGCGAGTTTGCAGACGGGTCCGGCGCTGACCCGGGCCGCGTCGAACACCAGGCAATACGATGCGTCGGCGTTCATGTCGGTTGTCAACGTCACCAGGTACCCGTCGTCCTCACCGGCACCGCCCACCCGTGGTGCCATGGCGGTTTCGCTGCCGTACACACCGTCGCCGAAGTCGAACCGCTCCTCACTGCCGGTACGCAGATCGTGTTTGACCAGCCCGTCGAACAGGAACCAACCGGGTTTGCCGCTGGCCGCATACACGTAGCGGTAGTCGCGGGTCAGGTAGTCGGCGTTGATCATCCCGAACTCGGTGATCGACTCGGACAGCGGACCTTCCCGCACCTGGCCGGTGACCAGATTCAACCGCCACCGGTGTAGGCGGGCCTCCATGCGATCCAAGGCGAGGAAGCGAAACAGTTTCTCCCACTTGCCGCTTGGCCCGGCACCGCTCTCCAGCGGTTGCGGAGCCCCTTCGAAGAAGCCGTCCAGCACGATCTCGTCGCCGTCCTCGTAGGCATTGGTGAAATGCAACACGAACGTCGGGTCGGCCTCGAACCAGCGGATGTCGGCAGTGTCGCCGCGGCGTGGTATCACGGCGAACCGCGACGGCATGTCCGGGTAGAAGCGCGGCAGGTGGACCTGATGCTCGAGCAACCGGGGATCCCAGAACAGCGGGAAATCGTTGAGGATGGCGTAGTTTTCGGTGAACGCCATGTCGTGCGGGAGCCGCGGGCCGGGCAGCGGGATGTCGACGTAGTGAGCCAGATCGTTGTTCGCGTCGACCACGCCGTATCGCAGATACGGATCCTGCTTGCTGTAGTTGAAGAACAGCAGTTCGCCGGTGGTGCTGTCCACCTTGGGATGTGCCGACACCCCCCAGTCGGACGGAAAGGCGCCGTTCCAGTTCTCTTTGCCCAGCGTGTTTCCCGAGCGGGGGTCCACCCGGTACAGGTCACCGCACTGGTAGAAGCTGGTCAACGCGACGCCGCGGTGCACGATCACATCGGTGCTGGACGCGTCTTTCATCAACCCCCGTGCACCCCAACCCGTTTCCCGCTTGGCGAACTGCACCGGCTCTGCCAGTCCGGGCCAAAGCGGTTCACCCGCTTCATTTTCTGCGAGGAATCCGGTTGTCTTGACGAACCGGTTGCGGTAGAAGGCGGTGCCGTCGCGGAACCCCACGACGTGCAGCATGCCGTCGCCGTCGAACGGGTGATAGGTCTTGAACGCCGGGTGCAACGGATTCTCGGTGTTACGCAGATAGATGCCGTCCAAGTCGCGGGGAATCGCACCTTCGACCACAGTCAGGTCGTCGGCATCCCATTCGGTGGTCTGCGGTCGCCACGGACCCGTGCGGTACGGGTGGTCATCGTCCTCGGGCAGCGTCGACAGATATTTCCCGACGATGTCCACATCCATCGTCAAACGCCTTTGCTGACAACGAAACTGACCGTGGTAGCGGTGCTGCCCCCGAAGTTGAGGGTGCCGAATCTCCGCGCGCCTTCCACCTGGTAGTCGCCGGCTGCGTCGCTGACCTGTTTGGCGGCGTCCAGCAACATCCGCACCCCGGACGCCCCGACCGGGTGCCCCCCACCGATCAAGCCGCCACTGGGGTTGATCGGCAGCCGGCCACCGATCTCGATGTCGCCGTTCTCGATCGCCTTCCACGATTCACCCGGCCCCGTCAGCCCGATGTGGTCGATGGCCAGGTATTCGCTAGGTGTGAAGCAGTCGTGCACCTCGAACCCGTCGACCTCGTCGAGGCTCACCTGTGCGCGGCGCAGCGCGTCGAGCACCGCCGACCGCACGTGCGGCAGCACGTAGGGATCCTCGGCCGCACGGTCCAGCTTCTGCCGCAGTCCCAGGCCGACGGTGCGATGCCCCCAGCCGTCGATTCGCCCGATCGGCCGGGCCGACGGGTGCTTGCGCAGGTAGGCATCGTTGACCAGCACCACACCCGCGCCACCGTCGGTCATCTGGCTGCAGTCGAACCTGCGTAACCGGCCCTCGGTCACCGGGTTGGATTCGTCGTCGTCGGTGATCGGGTTCGGGACGGCCCAGTCGCGGGTCTGGGCGTTCGGATTGCGACGCGCATTGGCGAAGTTGAGTTGGGCGAGTGCCCGCAGATGCGTGTCGTCCAACCCGTACCGCCGGTCGTATTCATCGGCGACCTGCGCGAACATCGAGGGCCACAGGTAGCGCGCCCCGGCCCCTTCATGCCCGGTCCAGGCCGCCGCGCCGAGATACTGCGCGGCGGTATCGCCCGGAACGGTCTTTTCCAATTCCAGCCCGACCACGAGCGCGGTGTCGTAGGCCCCGGATCGCAGGTCGGCGATCGCCGCTAGGGCGGCGATGCTGCCTGAGGCGCACGCGGCCTCGTGCCGGGAGGCGGGTGTGTCCCACAGCCCGTCGCACACCGTGGCCGGCATGGCACCCAGGTGGCCCTGGGCGGCGAACATCTCGCCGAATGCGTTCCCGACGTGCACGACGCCGATGTCGGCCGCCGTCAACCGCGCCGCAGCCAGCGTGGCGCGCACCACCTCGGCGGTCAGGGCGGCGAAGTCACGCCGCTCCCGGGTGAGGTTGCGAGCGAAGTCGCTCTGGTAGCCGCCCAGAACCCACACGCCGGTGACACCGTCCATACCGGCACGGTACTCCCGCGTGCAGGACCTGATCGGGGCTTCGCCCGACCCGACGAAGGGGCCGAAAATTAAAGCGGTCCCGTCGGCTCTCGGGCTGAACCGACGGGACCTCGGTGGGCATATTGGCCGGCCGATATGCCCACCTCTTTTGGGTCATTGCCAGCAATGTCGATTGACAAACATGTTGGGTGATTTCTCTGGCTAACGAACTCGCATCGGGGTGCCGGTGCAGTTGGTCTGCCGACCTTCAAGGCGGAACGCTGGTATCTGCTGCTATGGCAAGGGATTACGCGTGTCCGCCGAGGGCGACGGTCAGCTCCAGCACGGTGCGGGGGTCGCTGAGCCGGTCGCCGTACAGTTCGCGAAGTTGGGTCATCCGATAGCGAACGGTCTGGGCGTGGACGAACAGATCGGCGGCCATCGCCTCGCGCCGACCCTGGTTCAGCACCCAAGAACGGAGCGTCTCGGTGAGCCGTGCGGCGGTGTTCGGCGACAGCCCGGACAGCGGTGCCAGGACGCGGACGCTGAGATCGTCAGCAGCTTCCGGGTCGGCGCCGAGCACGATTTCCACCAGGTGGTCGTCGGTGTCGACCGCGGTGTGGGTGCTCACCAGCGTGCGGGCCTGCAGCGTGCGCTGGTAGGACACCTGGACGCGATGCCACGGTCGCGCCGGCCCCACCACGGCCCTGCGGTTCGTCACTGCCGACAGCAGGTGACGTCGCTGGATTCCCGCCATGTCTGGCACCAGCAACACTGCCAGGGCTTCTGACCTGTCCACCCCGGGCAGGTCCTCGGACAATTGCAGCGTCGACTGGCCGAACTGCGCGGCCAGACCGCGCGTCTGGGTCTGCGGCAGCAGCACGGCTGTCAGCGTGTCGGCCGGCTGCCAGCCCGCCATCTCTGCATCGGCGAGCAGAGTCGACTCGGGTTGGCCGACCAGCAGATCCTGGGCCAGCCGTTCGAGGTAGCGCTGTCGAACGCGTCCCGATGTCGCCAATTCGTCGGCGTGGCCGGACACGCTGGACGCGGACAGTTCGTCGATGTAGGCGAACACCAATTCGGCGAATCTGGCGATAGTGTCTGCGGGCACACCGGCTGCCACTGCGGTCGTGGACAACTCGCGCCAGGCCACCCGCGCACCCACCCGGAAAGCTGACAGCAGGGCATCGATCGAGCGGCCTTGGCGCGCCTCCCCGCGACCGAGCTCATAGGCACCATCGAGCGCGGGCGACAGCGGCGGACCGGGATCGGCGTCGTCTGCCCGGGTCGCCAGGCGCAGGAAGACGCCCAGCGAGGTCTGCACCGCGTCCTCGATGTTCTGGCCCATCCGCCCGCTGAACGCGCGGGCATAACTGGGCACTTCAATGGTGATCGCTGTCACTGTTCGCTCGGCCATGGCCGGCAACGTCGCTTCCAACGCTCTGACCACGGGCTCGTCCAGGTGCAGCCCGGTCAGGCGGGGGGACAGATCCGGCAAGATTGTTCCTTTCGAACAAATATGTCCTGAATATTCACTCAGGTAAGTCAAGACTTTACATCTAGGCACAACGACGATGGAGTCATGACAATCACGGCGCTTCGACCCAACGTCGGCGGTGCATTGCGTTCGCGGGTGATGAAGTTTGCCGAGCGGATCGCGATGCCGCTCGCCACGCCGCTGGTCCCGGCCGATTACCTCGACGTCATCGACCCGCTCCGCTCGGCTACGACGCTGCGGGGTCGGATCGTCGCGATCAACCCAGAAACGCGCGACGCCGCCAGCCTGGTGATCAAGCCCGGTCGGGGCTGGCGCCCGCACCTGCCCGGTCAGTACGTGCGGGTCGGGGTCGATGTCGACGGCGTCCGACAGTGGCGGGCCTACTCGCTGACCTCCACGATTCACCGGCGGGACGGCTGCTTCGCGATCACCGTGAAGGCCATCCCGGGTGGCGTCGTCAGCAACCATCTGGTGCGGCGCGCCACCGTCGGCACCGTCATCCACCTCGACCGGGCTGCCGGTGATTTCACCCTCGGCGATCGGCCGCCCGCCAAGATTCTGTTCCTGACCGCGGGCAGCGGCATCACACCGGTGATGGGGATGTTGCGCAACATGGCCGACGTCGGTGACGGCAGCCCCGACATCGTGGTGGTGCATTCGGTACCCACGGCCGACGACGTCATCTTCGGCTGGGATCTGCGGATGCTGGCGCGGCAGGGCCGAATTCGCTTGGTGGAGAGGCACACCGACACCGACGGAATGCTGGACGTGGCGCGCTTGGCCGAGGTGGTCCCGGACTTATCCGAGCGCCACACCTGGGCGTGCGGTCCAGCCGGGTTGCTCGACGCGATCCAGCAGCGTTGGGCCGCTGACGGGATCGCCGACCGGCTGCACATCGAACGATTCCGCCCGGCCGTCGTCGCCACCGGAGAAGGTGGCACCGTCACATTCGCCAAGAGCGGCAGGGTCGTGCAGGCCGACGGTTCCCAGACGTTGCTCGACGCCGGGGAGCGGGCCGGAGAGCTGATGCCTTCCGGGTGCCGGATGGGCATCTGCTTCGGCTGCGTCGTCCCCCTCAACAAGGGTGCCGTACGCGATCTGCGTAACGGCGCGATCACCATGGCCACCGACGACGGCGGCGACCCCGGATCCCGGGTGCAGGTCCAGACCTGCGTGTCAGCTGCCGCCGGCGCTTGCGAGCTCGAACTTTAGAGGAGCCAATATGACTGTGTCCCAGACCGACCCGACCGCTCACCTGTCCGACCGCGACATCGAGGAGCTGGGCCGCGAACTCGACGCGATCCGCGAACACATCCTGGCCAGCCGCGGCGAACGGGACGCCGCCTATATCCGCCGGGTCATCACCGGTCAGCGCAGACTCGAACTCGCCAGTCGCGCAATACTGTTGTTCTCGCTGTTTCCGCCGGCCTGGGTGATCGGCACGGCCGGCCTGGCGATTTCCAAGATCGTGGAGAACATGGAAATCGGACACAACGTGATGCACGGACAGTGGGATTGGATGCGTGATCCCAAGATTCATTCCACCACCTGGGAATGGGACAACGCATCGCCGGCGTCCATGTGGAAGCACTCGCACAACGAGGTGCACCACACCTACACCAACGTGCTGGGCAAGGACCACGACCTCGGTTACGGCATCATGCGGGTCGACGAGAATCAGCGGTGGAAGCCGTTCTACTTGGCCCAGCCGCTGTGGAACTTCATCAACGCCTGCCTGTTCCAATACGGGATCGCGGCTTACGATCTGGAGATCGGCAAGTATCTGCAAGGCCGCAGCGACAAGGACGAGTTCCGCCGCCAGGGCAGGCAGGTGCTGGCCAAAGTGCGCAAGCACCTGGCCCGCGACTATGTATTGCACCCGCTGTTGTCCGGACCCGCAGCGGTGACGACGTTGACCGCAAACCTGACCGCCAACCTGATCCGCAACTGGTGGACCCATTCGGTGATCATGTGCGGGCACTTCCCGGACGGCGTGCAGACCTACGAAAAGTCGTCCATCGTTGGCGAAACCCGCGGTCAGTGGTACCTGCGCCAGATGCTGGGTTCGGCGAACATCAGCGGGAATGCCTTCCTGCACTTCATGACCGGCAACCTGTCCTTTCAGATCGAGCACCACCTGTACCCCGACCTGCCCAGCAATCGCTACCAGGAGATCGCACCGAAGGTGCAGGAGTTGTTCGAGCGTTACGGGCTCACCTACACCACCGGTAGCCTGCCGCGTCAGGTGGCGTCGGCGTGGAAGAAGGTCTTCAAGCTCTCGTTGCCCAACGATTTCCCGCGCCGAGCAGTGCGGACCATCGCCGGCGAGTTGAACGTCGGCAGTCCGCGTCCGGTCGGTCGGGCCGCCTAGGTCGACCCTGAGCTCGAGGAAATACCTGCGACGAAAACACAAGGGTGGCTTATGGTTTCGTCCCTGGGCTAGCGAGTTCGCCAGGCGGCGGTGTTTCACCGGACGGCACCACCGGGTATGCATCGGTAATGCCGCAGTCCAAAACCCGGGAGTCCGGGTCGCCGCCGCGTGGGCTGACGCTGGGCTACACCGCGGTTCTGGCGCTGATCGCCGGCTTCGTCAACGCGGTGGCGTTGCTGATCCTGGCCTTCCCGGTGGGCAATCTCACAGCAGTAACGACCCAGCTGGGCATGAAAACCGCCAACCCGTGGCTCTACGAGGGCTACATCCTGGTCGCCATTCTGGTCGGATTCCTGGGCGGCGCCACGCTCGCGGGGGTGCTGCTGGCGCCCACCCAGGCTCTCACCGGTCGACGGCATGCCGTGTTGCTCATTCTCGAGGCGGTGCTGCTGGTGCTCGCCGTGGTGGGGGTGGAGTTGCGCCCGATCAAAGATTTCATTGCCGCGACCCCCATCGAGCCCGCGTCCGTGCAGGCGATGCTGGCGGCCGCGGCACTCGGCCTGCAGAACGGTTTGACATCGAGCATCCGCGGAATGTCGGTGCGCACCACCCATTTCACCGGAACCGTGACCGACCTCGGGCTGCTGCTCGGCCGCAGTCGCGAGCACGGAATCGACAAGTGGAAGGCGGCGATCCTGTCCACCACGCTGTTGCTGTTTCTCGCCGGTGGCGCGATCGGGCTGCTGTTCGGCGCCCGGATAGGCGTGCACGCCCTGCTGATACCGGCGGCCTCCTGCGTCGCGGTAGCGGTCGCCAGCGTGCTGTACAGCCGCAGTTATCGCGATGACCAGCGCGACGACGCCGTCGAATCGGTCCCGGCCAACTGAGCGGACCGGCTGTGACAATGCTTACCTACCGCAGGCCGGGCGTGGGCATCGTGATAGCGTGCAGTTAACCGTCTGACGTGCCAATCGCCTGCGCGTCGTAGACCGTTCTCTCGCTGGCGAAACTGGGTTTATCCAATCATCCAGCCCTCGAAGCTTTGAACGTAGTTGCCGGGCAACCGCTTCGGCGCTATTGCGGCGATCGATTTTGCCCACCGGCAATCTCGCCACCTCGGTCCGAACCGAAGACTCTGAAAGCACTCTCCTATGACAACAACTCCATCCTTCGCCGACCTCGGTGTCGGCGAGCCGATTGTCCGCGCGCTCGCAGCCGGCGGCATCACCACTGCGTTTCCCATTCAGGTTGCGACGCTTCCCGATACGCTGGCCGGTCGGGACGCGCTCGGTCGCGGCAAGACCGGAAGCGGTAAGACACTGGCCTTCTCCATTCCGCTGGTGGAGCGAGTGGCCCAGCAGCGCCCGTCCCGCGGACCACGAGGACTGGTGCTCGCGCCCACCCGGGAATTGGCCTCCCAGATCGCCGCGGTCCTCGAACCGTTGGCAGCCGCACACCGACTGAAGGTCACCACGATCTTCGGTGGGGTGCCCCAAGGCCGGCAGGTGGCAGCCCTACGGGGCGGCATCGACATCGTCGTCGCGTGCCCGGGCCGACTCGAAGACCTGATGAAGCAACGGCTGGTCAGTCTCGATGCGGTCGCGGTCACGGTGCTCGACGAGGCCGACCACATGGCCGACCTGGGTTTCCTGCCGGCCGTCACGCGCATTCTGGCCGCGACGCCGGCGGACGGCCACCGGATGTTGTTCTCGGCGACGCTGGACAACGACGTCGACAAACTCGTCCGGCGATTCCTCCGCAACCCGGTGACACACAGTGTCGATGCTGCCGACTCGCCGGTACCAGCCATGACCCATCACGTGTTCCACGTCGACGGCGTGACAGCCAAAAGAGAGCTCGTGCATCGACTTGCCTCCGGCAACGGCCGCAGGGTGTTGTTCATGCGGACCAAGCATCAGGCCCGGAAACTGGCCAAGCAGCTCACGGAGGCCGGCGTGCCTTCAGTTGACCTGCACGGCAACCTGTCTCAGCCTGCGCGGGACCGCAACCTGGCAGCTTTCACCACCGGCGCGGCGCGCGTCCTGGTGGCCACCGACATCGCAGCGCGGGGCGTGCACGTGGACGCGGTGGAACTCGTCGTGCATGTGGATCCGCCCGCCGACCACAAGGCCTATCTGCACCGCTCCGGTCGTACCGCGCGCGCCGGCAACGCCGGCGACGTGGTCACCGTGGTGCTTCCTGAACAGCGCAGAGAACACCAGTTGTTGATGCGTAAGGCGGGTATCGACGTACGGCCGCAACAAGTCACCGTTGATTCCGCGCCGGTGCATGCCCTGGTGGGTGAGGTTGCCCCGTTACGGCCGTTCGTTCCGGCGGCACCGGTGGCAGTGCAGGCTCCCAAGAGTGGTGGGTCCCGCAGGCGGCGGTCCGCGACTCCGCAGCAGCGCAGGTCGCCGCATCGTGTCCAGGGGACGGTGAGTGCCGAGGCGGTCAGCCGTCAGGGCGCTCGGCGGCGTCGGGCGGTGCGTCCGCAACAAGCCCGGTGAGGCGCGGACCTCGACACGTTAGCGCCTGTCGCGCAACGCGATACCGACATTTGGTGCCCCCGGCAGGATTCGAACCTGCGACACCGGCTTTAGGAGAGCCGTGCTCTATCCCCTGAGCTACGAGGGCGGGGCGACCGTCGGACTGGCGGCAAACGCCCGACTGATCGATTTGCGTTGCGGCACTCCGCGACGTTCGCATCGCGGCGTGCGGCCTCAGCGTACCGCCAGCGGGCGTCGTAGCGCTGCCGGGTCGGCGCAGCCCGTCCGCGCCTCAGACACCGCCGGCGACGAATCGGGCCGGTTCAACCGACGGTGATCGCGCGTGTCACCGCGGCGGCGACCTCGTCGTCGGTCAGCGTGCTGCGTTCGATCAGCGTGTGTGAAAGCACTGTGCGAACAATGATTTCGGCCGCCTGCATGGCCGGCAATAAGGGACGCGGGTATTCGGTGGCGGCAATCGCCGGGGCCACGGTGGCAGCTACGGTCTGGACGACGTTCAGCCTCGCGTCGCCGATCCGAAGCACTGCCTGCAGCAAGTAGTGCGGTTCGTGGTCGCGCACATAGCTGAAGGCGGCGTGGTCTCGCAGGTACCGCAGCGCCGCAAGGACGGTCGACGAGACTATCGTCGTCGGATCCGCGTCCGTACCGACCCTGGTCATCACATCGCTGGCCATGTGCTGAATTTCGTGCTGGGCCACCGCGGAGATCAATCCGTCTTTGTCGCCGAATTCGCGATAAGCGGTGGCGCGGGAGACGCCCGCGCGCGCAGCCACCTGGCTCAGGGTCAGGGAATCGATGCCGCTTTCGGCGATCAATACCAGCGTCGCCTGTCGCAGGGATTCGGACGAACGGGTTGAGGCCATCACCGGTATTTGTACCGCAGGACACCGGTGGCGGACTGTTGACGGCCACTCCTGTTGAGACTAACGTCGACATCAGTCTCAGTAACTAGCAGCGAGGAGTCTGCCTGGTGGTCAACTCGACGCAGACGCCCGACCTCGACCTGACGGACTTGCCGGCGCTGCGCCGCTACCTGGCGTCGCTGTCACCAGGTGAAAAGGCGCAGGCCACCGACCGACTCGCAGCGCTGTCCAGCGCAGACCTGCTCAGTCTCGGCGTCAGCGAACCGCAGTACACCGAATACGACTACCAGGTGGAGGACGTCGAGGGGACCATCCCTCCGGACCTGCGTGGCACCCTGTACCGCAACGGTCCCGGACGCTGGGAGGACCACGCCGGCCGACCACTTCACCACCTCTTCGACGGCGACGGCATGCTCTCCGCCTTCACCATTGGCGACGGCGGTGTCCACTATCGAAACCGCTACGTGCGTACCCGCCACTACCGGGGCAGGTCCGGAACCACCCATCTCGGCACCGCAGCGCCGGGCGGTTGGCGAGCGAATATTGCGAAGACGCCACCAAACCTGGCCAATACCAACGTGATCGAGCATGCCGGGCACATCTATGCGCTGTGGGAGGGTGGCGCTCCCTACGAGATCGATCCCGAATCGTTGGAGACGGTCGGGGTATGCCGATTCGACGGGCAACTACGCCCGATGGCGACGTTCTCGGCGCATCCCAGCGTCTGTCCGGACAGCGGTGACATGTTCAACTTCGGTGTCGAATTCCTGCCGCGGCCGCACCTGCGCATCTACCGCGCCGATCCGCGAGGTGCCCTGCGACATGAGCGATCGGCCCGGTTGCCCTATCTGGCGATGGTGCACGATTTCGCCATCACGCAGCGCTACCTGGTCTTCCTGGTTTCGCCGATAGTCGCCAATCTGCTGGACATCGGGTTGGGCCGCAAGCCGATCGGCGATGCGTTGTGTTACCGGCCGGAACGGGGAAGCGCCTTCATCCTGGTGCCGCGCGACGGCGGCCGGATCCGTCACATCGACACACCGGCGGTGCTGCAATTTCACCTCAGCAACGCCTACGACGACGGCGACGACGTCGTCGTCGACGTCATCACCTACGAGAACCCGCGCCTATTGCGTAGCATCGCGCGGTTCCAGACCACGCCGCTGCGTGGGTCGCCGTCGGAATTCACCCGGTTCCGTCTCACCAGGTCGGGCCGCGTCATCCGAGATAGGTTGAGCAACAGCGTCTGTGAGTTTCCGCGTCACCATCCGGACCGCGAGGGCCGCCCGTACCGCTACGCATATCTCAACACCCGCCGGGAGCTGTCGTCGCTGTACGACTCCGTCACCAAACTCGACCTCGACGACGGTACTGAGACGACGTTCACCGCCGCCGGGCCCGGAAACAGTTTCTGCGAACCGGTTTTCGTGCCCCGTCCGCAGGCGGACAGCGAGGACGACGGGTGGTTGTTGACCGTCGAGTACCAGGCCGGCCAACACGTGTCCCGGCTGGTCATCTTCGACGCCAGGGACCCCGGCCGTGGCCCGATCGCCAGCGCCCAACTCACCCAGCACATCCCGCAGGGATTCCACGGCAACTTCGTGCCGCGGCGGCGCCCAGCGTGAACGGCGCGCCGCCGACTCGGCGTGTCGTGCCGCGATATCCACGGTCGGGGACGGCGGTCATGGCCGTGCAGCGTTCAGCGCAATTCGGCGATCACCTTGGAGAAGTTCTCAATGTTGTTGTCCTGCACGGTAATAGACGTGATTCCGTAGATATCGCGGTATTGCCGCAACGTGTCGGCGATCTCGCGTGGCGACCCGCTGAGCACTGAGGGCAACGCCAGCAGTTCTTCGTCGGACAGGCCCGGTGTGTACCGGCGCGTCATCGCCAAGTCGGGTTGAGTTTCGCCGTCCCGAGGCATCGACGTGACCGCCAGATTCAATTCCAGCGAGTCGAAGCGGTCGCCGGCCGCGGCACGGACGAACTCGACCCGTTCGGCCAACGGGTCCTCGACATCGCGCACCCGGGCTCCGGTCAGCCCGATGATGTGCGCGTGCCGCGCGGCCAACGTCAACACCCGGTCTCCGTTGCCGGCGATCAGGATAGGCATCTGCGGGTGGTGCTCGCTCAGATACCTCGTCATGTGCCCGAGGTAATCGACCCGTGCCCCGGCACTGGGATACGGCAACTCGGCGGCCTCGAATTCCTCTCGCACGTAACCGGTTCCGAGGCCCACCTCGAGCCGCCCCCCGCTGATCAGATCGAGCCCACCCAGGTCGCGCGACAACAGGGCCGGCTTGTAGAAGGCGGCATTGAGCACGTACATACTCAACCGCAGCCTGGTGGTGACCATGGCGACCGCGGTCAACGTCGGGAAGGGTGCTGCGGCGCCGAGGTGATCTGGCACACAGAGGATGTCGAATCCGTTATCTTCGGCACGCCGGGCGGTGTCCACCAGCGCATCGCGGGACTTGAAGAAACGCATGCTCAACCCGAAGCGAAAATCCTTGGCCACCAATAACCTCCATCTAGTCCGAAGAAACCTGGCGCAGGAAGTCGATCCAATGTTGCGGCAGGCCGTGGTGGACGGCGCCGTCGAGGATGCGCGGCAGGTAGCCCTGCCGCGGCGGGCCGGTCGTCACCCGCGGGTCGATGTACACCCAGGCCGGTGCCGGTCCGCCGCGGGTCTGCACGGTCAGTCGGTCCCGCCGGTAGCGCACCGGCACTCCTTCGGCGCTGTCCAGGCGCGCCAGGTCGTAGTCGGACAGCCACCACAGCACGCCGTGTACTTCGCCGCCGGCCCGCGGCTCGACGGTGGCCACTCCGCGTTCGTTGATCAACCAGTTGTGGTCGCACAGCACTGCCGGCTGTGCGCGGCCTGCGTCGGGACAGCGTGCCGCCATCTGCTGTACGCACAGGTTGGATCCGTATGCGAAGTAGGGGTGCCGGCGGACCGGCATTCAGCCGGTCACCGTCAGATAGATCAGCGCCACGTTGAGCAGACTAATCATCGTTGCGACCACCCAGCCAATGACGGTGGTGACCCGGTGGTTGACGTCGACACCCATCAGCCCACGGTCGGCGGTGAGCCTGACCAGGGGCAGCACCGCGAACGGGATGCCGAAGGACAGCACCACCTGGGAAAGCACCAGGGTGCGGGTGGGGTCGACGTGCAGCGCGAGCAGTGCGACCGCGGGAGTCACCGTGACGAGGCGGCGCACCAGCATCGGGACCGACCAGTTCAGCAAACCCTGCATGATCATCGCCCCGGCGTAGGCGCCCACCGACGAGGAAGCCAGACCGGAGGCCAACAGCCCGAGGGCGAACAGCACGGCGATGCTCGGGCCCAAGGTGTCGCGGACCGCGGCGTAGGCGGCGTCGATAGACCCGACGTCACCGTGGCCGCGCATGTTCAACGCGGCCACCAGCAGCATTGCGGCATTCACCCCGCCGGCGATCACCATCGCCACACCCACGTCCCAGCGGGTGATGCGCAGAATCCGGCGCCGGGGGGGGCCGGGGTCGGGTTGGCCGTGCCGGTCGCGCGCCAGTCCGGAGTGCAGGTACACCGCGTGCGGCATCACGGTGGCGCCCAGGATGGCTGCGGCCAGCAACACGCTTTCGGTGCCCTGGAAGCGCGGCACCAACCCGGACAGCACGTCGGCGGCCGGCGGGGTGGCGACGAAGAAACTGGCGGTGAAGCCCAGCGCGATCACCAGCAACAACCCGGTGATGACCACCTCGAAAAGGCGCTGGCCCCGTCGGTCTTTGATCATCAGCAACAGCAGGGAGATCACGCCGGTGATCAGCCCACCGAGCGGCAACGGCAGACCGAACAGTATGCGCAACGCGATGGCCCCGCCGATCACCTCGGCGACATCGGTGGACATGGCCACGATCTCAGCCTGTGCCCAGAACACCAGTCGGGCCGGCCGCCCCATCCGCTGGCCGATCGCCTCGGGCAGCGAGTGCCCGGTCACCAGGCCGAGTTTGGCCGAAAGGTACTGGACCAGCCCGGCCATCACGTTGGCCGCGACGATGACCCACAGCAGCAGGTAGCCGAACTGGCTGCCCGAACTGACATTGGCGGCGACGTTACCCGGGTCGACGTAGGCGATCGCGGCAACGAACGCCGGACCCAGCAGGTACCAGCTCGCCTTGCCCGGGGTGGTTGTTACCTGCGCCAACTCACCACCCCTTCTTGATCCACATGACCGAATAAAAAAGTGAGGGTATCCGAAACCAGCCGGGCGTAGCCAGCGGCCGGGCTGCCCCGGCTTACCCGTCACAGGTCCGGGACTGGGATCTCCAGGTTGGGGAAGGTCAGACCGCCGTCCACCTCCAGCGTCTTGCCGGTCAGGAAGCTGCCGGCTGGTGCGGCCAAATAGACTGCGGCAGCGGCGATGTCGAGAGGATCGCCGAGCCGGCGCAACGGTGTGGCCTGCTCCATCGGCGTACGTAGCTCGTCGTTTCCGGCCACCACGTCGAGCGCTGAAGTCAGGATCGACCCGGGCGCGATCGCGTTGACCCGGATGCGCGGGCACAGGTCCAACGCCGACAACCGGGTGTAGTGCGACAGCGCGGCCTTGGCGGTGCCGTAGGCCGCGAAACCGCGGCCGGCCAGCCTGCCGATGGCTGAGGTGATGTTGATGATGCTGCCGCCACCGGAGTGCTCGAGCATCAATGGCGCCGCGGCAACGGTGAGCGCATGCGCGGTGGCCACGTTGAACGTGAAGGCGTCCCGGAGGTCCTTTGTCGAGGTGGTCAGCAGCGTGTTGGGCATGCTGCCGCCGACGTTGTTGACGACGATGTCCAGTTTCCCGAACGCGTCGATCGCCTGTGCCGCCAACTGCGCGGTGTCCTCGGGGTGGGCGAGGTCGGCGGCGACGACATGCGCGCGGCGACCCACGGCGCGGACCTGCTCGGCGACCTCGTCGAGTTGGGACTGAGTCCGTGAGGCGATGACGACATCGGCTCCGGCTTCGGCGAACGCCAGTGCGATGGCCGCACCCAGACCGCGTCCGGCGCCGGTGATGACGGCGACCTTGTCGTCGAGGCGGAAGCTGTCGAGGATCACTGCGGTCTCGTTTCACTGTCGGCCGCCACGGCGGGCTCGCCACCACGTCGGCGGAGTTCTGTAACAGGTTCTAGTTTCGCACAGCGGCTCGGACCGGCGGCCGGTGGCGCGGTATCGGGCGTTCGGGCTGCCAATACCGTTGCGGCCCACAATAACCGGCGTCACAGGTGAAGATGACGTGGCCGGATACCGAGGATCGGGAATCATCGACTCTTTCACCCTGCGTAACCTGTTGTTAATGTAGCTGAAAGGCTGCAATGAAAGGGGTTATTGCGAGCCGCGACGGGTGGGCGGCATCTGATATGTTTCATCACTACCGTTAGGAACTGGATTGAAACTCAACCGATTTGGTGCCGCGCTGAGTGTCCTGGCCGCAGGCTCACTCGTGTTGTCGGCGTGCGGCAGCGACAATAACAACGCAGGCGGGGGAGGCCAGAGCTCGTCCTCGGGCAACGTCAGTTGCGGCGGGAAAAAGGCGCTGAAGGCCAGCGGTTCCTCCGCGCAGAACAACGCGATGACCCGCTTCGGTAAAGCCTTCGAAACGGCATGTCCCGGTCAGACCCTGAATTACACATCCAACGGCTCGGGCGCCGGCATCAGTGAATTCAACGGCAACCAAACCGATTTCGGCGGTTCGGACTCGCCGCTGAGTAAGGATGAAGCGGCCGCGGCGCAGCAGCGGTGCGGATCCCCGGCGTGGAACCTGCCGGTGGTGTTCGGGCCCATCGCAGTCACGTACCACCTCGACGGCGTGAGTTCGCTGAACGTGGACGGGCCCACCCTGGCCAAGATCTTCAGCGGCGAGGTCAAGACCTGGAACGACCCCGCGATCGCTGCGCTCAACTCGGGGACCAACCTGCCGGCCACCGAGATCCACGTCGTCTTCCGCAGTGACGAGTCAGGAACGACGGACAACTTCCAGCGTTACCTGGACGCTGCTTCCAACGGTGCCTGGGGCAAGGGCGCCGGCAAGGCATTCAAGGGTGGCGTCGGTGAGGGTGCGGCCAAGAACGACGGCACCGCACAGGCGGTCAAGACCACCAACGGTTCGATCTCCTACGTCGAGTGGTCGTTTGCTCAGGCCCAGCAGCTGAGCATCGCCAAGATCATCACGTCGGCGGGTCCGGATCCGGTCACCATCGGCACCGAATCGGTCGGCAAGACGATCGCCGGAGCCACGATCGCGGGCCAGGGTAACGACTTGGTGCTGGACACGATCTCGTTCTACCGGCCGACCCAGCCGGGTTCGTACCCGATCGTGCTGGCCACCTACGAGATCGTCTGCTCGAAGTACCCCGATGCTCAGGTCGGGATGGCGGTGAAGGCCTTCCTGCAATCGACCATCGGTGCCGGCCAGAATGGCTTGGCGGACAACGGGTATGTCCCGATCCCGGACTCGTTCAAGCCGAGGTTGTCGACCGCCGTCAACGCCATCTCCTGAGCTGAGTTGACATGACCACAGCCCCGCTGGCAAAAGAAGCGCTAGCGGAGGTGAACGCTCGCGCGGCGCGGCGGGCCGACCGTCTGTTCAAGTCGGCCGCCGCGGCCGCCGGGTCCACCATCGTGGTGGCGATCGTGCTGATCGCGGTATTTCTGTTGATCAAGGCGATTCCGTCGCTGCGGGTGAACACGGTGAACTTCTTCACCAGCGCGCAGTTCGACACCGCCAGCGACCGCAAACTGGCGTTCGGTATCCGGGACCTGTTCATGGTCACCGTGCTCAGTTCGGTCACCGCGCTGGCGTTGGCGGTGCCGATCGCCGTCGGCATCGCGGTGTTCGTCACCCAGTACGCGCCGAACCGGCTCTCCCGCCCGTTCAGCGCCATCGTGGATCTGCTGGCGGCGGTTCCGTCGATCATCTTCGGGTTGTGGGGCATCGCCGTACTGGCGCCCTATTTGGAGCCGATCGCGAGGTTCCTGAACCGGAATCTGGGGTGGCTCTTCCTGTTCAAGCAGGGCAATGTGTCGCTGGCCGGCGGTGGCACGATCTTCACCGCGAGCATCGTGCTTGCCGTGATGATCCTGCCGATCGTGACGTCGGTGTCGCGCGAGGTGTTCCGGCAGACACCGCTGATGCAGATCGAAGCCGCGCAGGCGCTCGGTGCCACGAAGTGGGAGGTGGTGCGGATGACCGTGCTGCCGTTCGGTCGAAGCGGCGTGGTGGCCGCCTCGATGCTGGGGCTGGGCCGCGCCTTGGGAGAAACCGTCGCGGTGTTGGTCATCCTGCGTGCCGGCGCCCGCCCGGGCAACTGGTCGCTGTTCGACGGCGGCCACACGTTTGCCTCCAAGATCGCCTCGGCGGCAGCCGAATTCAGCCGGCCGCTGCCTACCGGTGCTTACATCTCCGCGGGTTTTGCGCTGTTCGTGCTGACCTTCCTGGTCAACGCCGCCGCTCGCGCCATCGCCGGCGGAAAGGTCAACGGATGAGCCAGCTCAGCGCCGACGCGCTCGAGCGGCCGGTCAAGGCCGTCGTCTTCCGCCCGTTGAGCACCGCGCGTCGGGTCAAGAACTCTGCGGCGACGGTCTTCTTCTTTGCCTCCTTCCTGATCGCCCTGGTGCCGTTGATCTGGTTGCTCGGGGTAGTGGTCATCCGCGGCTACTACGCAGTCATCCGTCCGCAATGGTGGACCCATTCGCTGCGCGGTGTGCTGCCCGAAGAGTTCACCGGGGGCGTCTACCACGCCCTGTACGGCACCTTGGTGCAGGCCGGGATGGCCGCCGTCATCGCGGTGCCGCTCGGGCTGATGACGGCCGTCTACCTGGTGGAGTACGGCACCAGCCGGCTGGCGCGGGTAACCACCTTCATGGTCGACGTGCTCGCCGGGGTGCCCTCGATCGTGGCGGCCCTGTTCATCTTCAGCCTCTGGATCGCGACCCTGGGATTTCAGCAGAGCGCATTCGCCGTGTCGTTGGCGCTGGTGCTGCTGATGTTGCCGGTGGTGGTGCGCTCCACCGAGGAGATGCTGCGGCTGGTCCCCGACGAACTGCGCGAAGCCAGCTACGCGCTGGGCGTTCCGAAGTGGAAGACGATCGTGCGGATCGTGACTCCCATCGCCATGCCCGGCATCGTGTCGGGCGTGCTGCTGGCGGTCGCCCGGGTGATCGGGGAGACCGCGCCGGTGCTGGTGCTGGTCGGGTACGCCCGATCGATCAACACCGACATCTTCAGCGGCAACATGGCCTCGCTGCCGCTGCTGATCTACACCGAGCTCACCAATCCCCAGCGCGCCGGATTTCTGCGGGTCTGGGGAGCCGCGCTCACCCTGATCATCATCGTTGCGGTGATCAACGTGGTAGCCGCGGTGGTGCGGTTCCTTTCCACCAGGCGAGCCTGATCGGTCACTGCGCGATGCGCAGCACCCTGCCGTTGCCGCGGTCGGCGACGTAGACGTTGCCCTTCTTGTCCACCGCGACCGACAACGGCGTGTTCAAACCGGTGAACGGCAACTCCACCGATGTGGTGGCGCCGGCGGGGAGTTTCAGCACCGTGTTGTTGTCGTGGTCGGTGACGTAGACGTTGGCGGCACCGTCGACCGCGATCCCCCACGGCGCGGTCAACCCGGTGAAGGGCAACTCCACCTGGTTGGTGGTCCCCGCATCCAACCTCAGCACTCGATGGTTGTCGGTGTCAGTGACGTAGATGTTGCCGTCGCTGTCCACCGCCACCCCGTCGGGGCTCTTCAACCCGTTGAACGGCACCTCGACCTGCTCAGTGGCACCGGCCGGCATCTTCCACACCTTGCTGCTGCCGCGGTCGGCGACGTAGACGTTGCCCTGAGCATCGATCGCCACACCTTCGGGGTAGCTCAGGCCCTTGAACGGCACCACCACCTGGTTGTTGGAGCCGGCCGACAACGACACCACCCGGTTGTTGAAGTCGCTGACGTAGACCTTCCCGGAGGCATCCACCGCGATGCCCTGGGGTTCGTAGAGCCCGTTGAACGGTTTGACCGTCGGTGAGGACGAGCCTTCGGGCAACGTCACCACCTTGCCGTACATGGTCTGGTTGGTGACGTAGACGGCGCCGCTCGGGTCGACGGCAACCCCGCCCGGCGCGAACCGGAAATTCAGGCCGTTGAACGGCATCACGACCTGGCCTTTGGCCTGCCCCGAGTCGCCGCCCGCCCCGCCGTCGTCCTTTCCGAACAGCAGGAACCCGGTGACGGCCGCCACCACCAACAGGACCGCGGCCGCCGCCGCGCCGATGATCAGCGGCTTGCGCGACTTGCCGGCCGGGGGTGGCGTCGTGGTGGCATGGGGGCCGGACGGTTGGTGGTACGCCGGCGGGCCGCTCTCGCCGCGTCCGGCGGCGGCTCCGGGCTGGCTTGCCCAGCCCGCTCCCACCGGGGCGGCCTGCGTGAACTGCTCGGAGTTGCCGGCCGGGGCGGGAGGCCAGCCGCCGGCATTCGACGGCAACGGCTGGGCCATGGTCTGGTCCCCGCTGTGATACTGGGCGGCCGGCAACCGCTGGGTGTGATCGCCGCTTTGGAACGGCGGAACCGGGGTCCGCAGTGTCTGATCGCCGGTGGGGAACGGCGGAACCGGGGTGCGCTGGGTTTCTCCTCCGGTGTGGTAGCCGGGGGCAGGTGAGTGCATGGTCTGCGCACCCGACGACTGCGGACCTGCGCCGCTCTGGCTGTTCCAGCCGCCGTTCAAACTCGGGTCCACGACCGGCGCGATCAGCGTCTGGTTGTCGCCCTGCCGCAGGATGGTGGCTTCCTGGCGCTGCTCGGGCGTGGTGAGCGCGTCGTGGGCGGCGCTGGCCAGATCCCCGGCGGTCAAGTAGCGCTCGTTGGGGTTCTTGGCCATGCCCTTGGCGATCACCTGGTCCAACGCCTCCGGCACGCGACCCGGCCGCAGCACGCTGGGCCGTGGCACCGGCTCCATGAGATGCGAGGCGATCAGTCGTTCGACGCTGTCCGCCCGGTAGGGGGGTGCACCCGTCAGACACTCGCCCAGCACACAGGCCAGCGCATAAATGTCAGCCCGGTAGGTGACCTCGTCGCTGGTGAACCGTTCCGGGGCCATGTAGTTGTAGGTCCCCACCGCCATCCCGCTCTGCGTCAGGCCCGGGTCGTGGGCGGCGCGGGCGATGCCGAAGTCCACCAGGTAGGCGAAGTCGTTGTTGGCGATCAGGATGTTCTCGGGTTTGACATCGCGGTGGGTGATGCCGCTGGTGTGGGCGGCGTCCAGCGCGGCGGCAATCTGCTTGACGATGGCCACCGCCCGCGCCGGAGTCAGCGGACCGTACTGGGTCAGCATTGAGCGCAGCGACACCCCGTCGATCAGGCGCATCTCCACATAGAACTGACCGTTGATCTCGCCGTAGTCGTGGATCGGCACGATGTGCGGCTCGGTCAGCCGGCCGGCGGTGTCGGCCTCGCGCTGCATCCGGGCGGTGAAGACCGGGTTGTCGGAGTAGGCCGTCGAGATCAACTTGAGCGCGACGACGCGGTGTTTGCGGGTGTCCTCGGCCTCGTACACCTCGCCCATGCCGCCGCGACCGATGAGACGCACCAACTGGTAGGGCCCAAACTGCGACCCCACCCGCGATTCCGACCCGGTACTGGTCACCGTTCGCTGCTCCCTTCCTCGGCCACCCGGCGGCGTGACCGCTACGGCAGCGACGACATTCGGACGCGGTCAGCGCAGGTCGCACCCAAACTGATGGTTAACACACGGTAAATCCTAGGAGAGCAGGCACACAACACAATCTCGGGACTCGACGTGAATTTCCAATCACGAGTGCGTAACGGACCCGGACAATGCCGGCGGCGGGGCATGGCGCCGACCGTGGCCGACATACGCGGCAGATGGCCAAAGCCGTTCGGATGCAACGTCGTTGAGCCGGGGCCCGTCGCCGCGGTGGCCGATCACGCGATCGCGTTGACGACCGGCACCAGTTTCGAGCGGAACGATTCCGGCAGCGGGATGTAACCGTATTCGTCCAGACCGACTTGGCCGTCGCCAATTGTGGCCTGCATGAACGCCTTTACCGCTTGCCCGGTGGGGGTGTCGGGGTACTTCGAGCACACGACCTCGTAGGTGACCAACACGATCGGATAGGCACCGGGTGTCGTCGGCAGATAGAACGACGAGGTATCCACGATCAGGTCGCGCTCGTCGCTGCCGGGCTTGAACTTGACTCCACTGATCGTCTTGCCGACCGTCTCCGCGCTGATCGACACCGGCTGAGGGCCGGCCGAGGTGATGATCTGGGCCTTCCTGAGCTGGTGGCCCTCGGCGAAGGACCACTCGTTGTACGTGATCGAACCGTCGGTCTGCTTCATGGCCTGCGAGGTGCCGTCGTTACCGTTGGCGCCTTCGCCGACGCCGCCGTTGAACACCTGACCGGCGCCTTTGCCCCAGGCGCCGTTGGACGCCGCGTCCAGGTACTTCTGGAAATTGTCCGTGGTGCCGGACTTGTCGGCACGGAAGACGACGTGGATGGGCGTCGCGGGTAGGGCGGTGTTGGTGTTCAGCGCCTTGATCGCGGGGTCGTCCCACTTGGTGATGGCGCCGTTGAAGATCTTGGCGATGGTCGGACCGTCCAGGCTGAGCGAACTGACGCCGTTGATGTTGTAGGTGACCGCGATCGGGCCGAACACGACGGGAATGTCCCAGGCCGGCGAACCGCAGCGTTCCCGCGCGCGGTCGGGCTCACCTTTGTCGGCGTTCATCGGGGAGTCGGAACCGGCCAAATCGGTCTGGCCGCCGATGAACGATGCCATCCCGGCGCCCGACCCGTTGGCGTTGTAGTCCAGGGTGTGACCCGGACACGCGTGAATGAACGCATAGACGAACTGTTCCATCGCGTTCTTCTGTGCCGTGGATCCTGCTGCCAGAATCTTCTTCTTGCCGCCGCAGTCCACCGGTACGACGGGAGTTGCCGAACCCGACGACGTCGCCTTGTTGGAACTGCCGCCACAACCGGCGAGCAGCAGTGCGCTGACCACCAGCAAGCTGAGTGCGACGCCAGATCGGGTGAACTTCACGGCAACTCCTCTGCAGACTCAGGGCCGGCAGCACGCGACGGGCTTATGTGAACAGCCGACCCTCTGAAGGTGAACTCAGGATGTCACTGGTGACCCCGTGCCGGTCAAGGTCTATCAGGATTTCGAAGCCGCTTTGGAACCCGCCTTCTTGGCGGGGGCTTTCTTGGCCGGTGTTTTCTTGGCCGCCGTCTTTTTCGCGGGCGTCTTCTTGGCTGCCGACTTCTTGGCCGTAGCCGTGCTGTCACCCGAGCGCGCCTTGACGCTGGCTTCCAGCTTGGCGAGCAGATCGGAGACGTCCTCGGTCTCGTCCAGCTCGGTGGGCTTTTCGTCGACGGTAAACGCTTCCCCCCCTTCGAGTTTGGCGTCGACCAATTCTTGCAACTGCTGTTGGTAATCGTCGTGGTAGCGATCGGGGTCGAACTCGTCGGCCATGGACTCCACCACCTGACCGGCCATCTTCAGCTCGGCCGGCTTGACCTCCACTTCCTTGTCCAGCACCGGAAAGTCGGGGTCGCGGATCTCGTCGGGCCACAGCAGGGTGTGGATCACCATGACGTTGCGCTTACCGAAGTCTTTGACGCGCAACGCGGCCAGTCGGGTCTTGTTGCGCAGCGAGAAGTGCACGATCGCCATCCGGTCGCTGTCGGCGAGCGTTTTCGCCAGCAGCACATACGATTTGGATGACTTGGAGTCCGGCTCCAGAAAATAGCTGCGGTCGAACAACATCGGGTCGACTTCGCTGGCCGGCACGAATTCCAGTACCTCGATCTCGCGGCTGCGCTCCTCGGGCAGGGTGGCGATGTCATCGTCGGTGATCACCACCGACCGACCGTCGTCGGATTCGAAGGCACGCGCGATGTCGCCGTATTCGACGACCTCGCCACACACCTCGCAGACCCGCTTGTAGCGGATGCGGCCGTTGTCCTTGGCGTGCACCTGGTGGAACTTGATGTCGTGGTCCTGGGTGGCGCTGTACACCTTGACCGGGACGTTGACGAGCCCGAACGCGATCGAGCCCTTCCAAATGGAGCGCATTTGGCCAGTATGCCGCTACTTGACGGCCACCCGCGTCAGGTGGGCATGCCTGCTCAGTGCGCGCCCGCGTGCCCGATGGCCAGCGCCGACCTCAGGGCCGCCGCATCGAGAGCCGATGTCAGCGCGTCGAGTCCGATCTGGTGTAGGGCATTTCGCCGGTCCCCGCCCAGCAACCCGTGCTCCCAGAGTGAGTCGAGCAGGCCGACCATGAACGCGTCGCCGGCGCCGACGGTGTCCACCACCTGCACCGGACGCGCCGGCACCGCGACCTCGCCGGCGGCACACAGCGCCAGCGCGCCCTGCGCGCCCATGGTCACCACCACCACCGCGGGTCCGGAGGCCAGCCAGCCGCGCGCGGTGTCCCGCGGTAAACGGTCGGGTGCGAGCCAATGCAGGTCCTCGTCGCTGACCTTGACGAGGTCACTGCGCTGCACGAACTTGGCGACGCGGTCTCTGGCCTGCTCGCGGTCGACGATCAACGACGGCCGAACATTCGGGTCGAAGGTGATGGTGGCCGAGACCCGGTAGGCATCCAGCAGCGCGGCCACCGCCAGGCAGCCCGGCTCGCGCACGGCGGCAATGGAGCCGGTGTGCACGAACAGCGGCGGCGGGACCGGTGGGGTGCCCGACAGTTGCCAATCCAGGTCGAACGAATACGTCGCCGACCCGTCCGCGCCGATCGTGGCCACCGCGGTGGACGTCCTGGCCGCGTCGACGCTGCCCGAAACCAGCTGCACCCCAGCAGCTTTGACGTAGTCCGCGATTCGACGGCCGGGCGGGTCATCGCCGATGTGGGTCAGGAAGTCGACACCGCGTCCCAGCCTGGCCAATCCGACGGCGACATTGAGTGGACTGCCGCCGACGTGCTCGGTGCGAGTCGCCCCCGCGACGATGTCGATGAGTGCTTCGCCGATCACGAGGCCCTTCACGTGCCGTGCCCCATGTCGGACAGGTTACGTTGACTCTATGGGTTCGGCACCGGCGCAGCAGGTGAAGCTGACCAATGCCGACAAGGTCCTCTATCCGGCAACGGGGACCACCAAGCAGGACATCTTCGAGTACTACACCAGCATCGCCGAGGTGATGGTGCCGCACATCGCCGGGCGAGCGGCGACCCGCAAGCGCTGGCCCAACGGCGTCGACGAGCCGGCGTTCTTCGAAAAGCAACTGGCGTCGTCGGCGCCCGCGTGGCTGCCGCGCGCCAGTGTCACCCACCGGTCCGGTACCACGACATACCCGATCATCGACAGCGCGGACGGGCTGGCCTGGATCGCGCAGCAGGCGGCGCTGGAAGTGCACGTGCCGCAGTGGCGGTTCGTCGCCGAATGGACGCGGAAGGGCGCTGAAGAATTCAAACCCGGGCCGGCCACCCGCCTGGTGTTCGATCTGGACCCCGGCCCGGGGGTGACGATGACCCAACTGTCCGAGGTGGCTCGCGCGGTGCGGGAGCTGATGACTGACATCGGGCTCACCGTCCACCCGCTGACCAGCGGCAGCAAAGGCCTGCACCTGTATGCGCCGCTGGCCGAGCCGGTGAGCAGTCGTGGGGCCACGGTTCTGGCCAAACGTGTTGCGCAGCAATTGGAAAAGTCGATGCCGAAGCTGGTCACCTCGGTGATGGCCAAGAACGTGCGGGCGGGCAAGGTCTTTCTGGACTGGAGTCAGAACAGCGGCTCGAAAACCACCATCGCGCCCTACTCACTGCGTGGCCGCGAACAGCCCACCGTCGCCGCGCCCCGCAGTTGGGACGAACTGGACGACCCCGAACTGCGGCAGCTGCGGTACGACGAGGTGTTGGAGCGCGTCGCCCGCGACGGCGACCTGCTCGCCGAGTTGGATGCCGATGTCCCGTTGCCGGACCGGTTGAGCAAGTACCGCAGCATGCGCGACGCCGCAAAGACCCCGGAGCCGGTGCCGCGCGCCAAACCGGCTATCGGACAGGACAATACGTTCGTCATCCAGGAGCACCATGCCCGGCGGCTGCACTACGACTTCCGGCTGGAACGAGACGGCGTCCTGGTGTCGTGGGCGGTGCCGAAGAACCTGCCCGAGACCACGTCGGTGAACCATCTGGCGGTGCACACCGAAGACCATCCGCTGGAGTACGGCAGCTTCGAGGGCTCCATCCCGAAAGGGGAATACGGCGCGGGCAAGGTGGTCATCTGGGACTCCGGCACCTATGAGGCGGAGAAGTTCCTGGACGACGAAGTGATCGTCAACCTGCATGGCAGCAAGATCTCCGGCCGGTACGCACTGATCCAGACCAACGGTGACCAGTGGCTGGCGCACCGGATGAAGGACCAGAAAGTCTTCGATTTCGACGGGCTGGCACCGATGTTCGCCACCCACGGGTCGGTGGCAGGTCTCAAACCGGGCCAGTGGGCATTCGAAGGTAAGTGGGACGGCTACCGGTTATTGGTCGACGCCGAGCACGGTGCGCTGCGGCTACGCTCGCGCAGCGGTCGGGACATGACGCACGAGTACCCCCAATTACGCGCACTGGCAGCAGATCTCGCTGACCACCACGTGGTGCTGGACGGTGAAGTGGTGGCACTCAACGATGCGGGAGTGCCCAGCTTCAACGAGATGCAGAACCGGGTGCGCGCCACCAGAATCGAATTCTGGGCCTTCGATCTGCTCTACCTGGACGGGCGTTCATTGCTGCGCGCCAAGTACGCCGACCGGCGCAAGCTGCTGGAAACCCTGGGCAGTGCAGGGGATCTCATCGTTCCGGCGTTGTTGCCCGGTGACGGCGCCGAGGCGCTGGACTATTCCCGCCGGCACGGATGGGAAGGTGTGGTCGCCAAGAGACGCGACTCGAGCTATCAGCCGGGCCGCCGTTCGGCGTCCTGGATCAAGGACAAGCATTGGAACACCCAGGAAGTGGTGATCGGTGGCTGGCGGGTCGGGGAGGGGGGACGCAGCAGCGGGATCGGGGCGCTGGTGCTGGGAATTCCCGGTCCGGACGGACTGCAGTTCGCCGGACGGGTGGGCACCGGATTCACCGATCTCGAGCTGGCAAGTTTGAAGAAGACGCTGGCGCCCCTGCAGACCGACGAATCACCGTTCCACCCGAAGCTTCCGGCCCGGGAGGCACGCGGGGTGACCTATGTCGAACCCGTGCTGGTGGGCGAAGTGCGCTACAGCGAGTGGACTCCGGACAACCGGTTGCGGCAATCGAGCTGGCGTGGGTTGCGACCGGACAAGAAACCAAGTGAGGTGGTGCGCGAATGAAGTGGGTGACCTACCGGGACGGAGATGACGAGCGCGTCGGGGTGCTCTCCGGGACAGATATTCACGCACTGCCCTCGGGGGCAACGCTTTTGGCATTGCTCGAGAGCGGTAGTCTGCATGCGGCCGGTGAGACGGCGCTGCGTTCGCCGACGGATGTCGTGGCTCTGGCCGATGTGTCGCTGGCAGCCCCGATCCCGCGCCCACCGTCGATCCGCGACACGCTGTGCTTTCTGGACCACATGCGCAACTGCCAGGAGGCCGCCGGCGGCGGCCGGGTGTTGATGGACACCTGGTATCGCATCCCGGCGTTCTACTTCGCCTGTCCGGCAACGGTACTGGGCCCATATGACGACGCACCGATGGCTCCCGGGAGCGTGTGGCAGGACTTCGAGTTGGAGATTGCCGCGGTGATCGGGACCGCCGGTAAGGACCTGACCGTCGAGCAGGCCGAACAGGCCATCGTCGGCTACCTGATCTTCAACGACTGGTCCGCACGCGACCTGCAGACGTTCGAGGGGCAACTGCGGATCGGGCAGGCGAAGGGGAAGGACAGCGGTGTCACGTTGGGCCCGTACCTGGTCACCGCCGATGAGCTGGCCCCTTTCAGCCGGGACGGCAGACTGAACCTGGAGGTGACGGCGCTGGTCAACGACACCGTCGTCGGGTCCGGATCGACCGGCACCATGGACTGGACCTTCGGCGAGGTCATCTCCTACATCTCGCGCGGTGTGCCGTTGCGCCCGGGTGATGTGATCGGCTCGGGCACGGTGCCGACGTGCACACTCGTCGAGCACTTGACCAAGCCGAGCTTCCCGGGCTGGCTGCGCGACGGGGATGAGGTGCGGCTGCAGGTGCAGGCGCTGGGGGAGACCCGGCAGACGGTGCGGGCTTCGCCGGCGCCGTATCCGCTGGCGCCGCGGCTCAATCCGGCGACGGCCCCCGGCCCGCAACGGGTCAACCCGGCACCGGCGAAGGTGCCCTACGTGCGCGGGTTGCACCAGGTGGGCGACCGGGTGTGGGCCTGGACCCTGCCCGACGGCGGATACGGTTGGAGCAACGCGGGTTTGGTGGCCGGCGACGGCGCGTCGCTGTTGGTGGACACACTGTTCGACCTGAGTCTGACCCGGGAGATGCTCGCGGCGATGCGGCCCATCATCGACGGTGCGCCGATCACTGATGCGCTGATCACCCATTCCAACGGGGACCACACGCACGGCAATCAGCTACTGGACGCCGCGGTCCGGATCATCGCGGCGCGAGGCACCGCCGAGGAGATCGCGCAGGAAACAGGCACCGACCGGCTCCGGGGTATCCAGCTGGCAGACCTCGGACCGGTCGCAACGTCGTTTGCCCGAGATCGATTCGGCCACTTCGATTTCAGTGGCATCGCTGTGCGCAACGCCGACGAGACCTTCGACCGTTCGATGAGCATCGACGTCGGTGGCCGCCGGGTCGATCTGTTGAACCTGGGGCCCGCGCATACCGCCGCCGACTCGGTGGTGCACGTGCCCGACGCCGGTGTGCTGTTCGGCGGGGACCTGCTGTTCATCGGTTGCACACCGATCGTGTGGGCCGGGCCGATCGCCAACTGGATCGCGGCATGTGACGCGATGATTGCGCTGGATGCGCCGGTGGTGGTGCCGGGGCACGGTCCGATCACGGACCCGGACGGAATCCGCGGCGTGCGAGGCTATTTCGTGCACCTCATCGAGCAGGCCGACGCGGCTCACGGGAAAGGCCTGTCACTGGCCGAAGCGATCGACACCGTCGACCTCGGCGAGTATGCGTCGTGGCTGGACTCCGAACGCATCGTGGTCAACATGTTCCGGCGGTACTGCGAACTCGATCCCGACACCCCGCAGCCCGAGTTGCTGGGGCTGTTCGCGATGCAGGCGGAGTGGTTGGCCAAGCGGCAGAATTAGCGGCATCCAGGAAAACAGGCCCGGTTCCGGGACTCCTCAGCAGTCGCCTACCGTTCCGGTATGGCATCCGAACCCGCAGTGCTGCTGGAAACCATCGACGACGGCATCGCCTGTGTCACCCTCAACCGGCCCAGGCTGCTGAATGCGATCGACGGGTCGTTGATCAACGCCACCGACCACGCCCTGGATGTCCTGAGCAGCGGTGAGCACCGGGTGGCGATCCTGACCGGGGCCGGGCGCGGTTTCTGCGCCGGCGCCGACCTGAGCGGTACCGGCGAAGCGTGGACCGAGGTCAAACCGTCGACTCCGGGTTTCAAGGTCAGCTACGACGCGCAGGTGCGACTGGCGGACCTGTTCACCCGTCTCTACGAGCTGCCGATCCCGGTGATCGCCGCGGTCAACGGCGTCGCGGTGGGCGGTGGGCTGGCGTTCGCGTTGCACTCCGACATCCGGATCGCTTCGGAGACGGCACGATTCGGTTCTGCCTTCATCAAGGCCGGCTTTTCCTCGATGGACATGGGCACCAGTTACCTGTTGCCGAAGATGGTCGGTGCCGGGGTGGCGCGGGAACTGATGCTGACCGGGCGGATGATCGACGCCGACGAGGCGTACCGCATCAAGCTGGTGCACGACGTGGTGCCCGCCGAGGATCTGATGGCCGCCGCTGTGAACAAAGCCCGCGAGATCGCCGGCAACAACGCATTCGGTGTGTGGCAGACCAAGATCGGCCTGAACGCGGCACTGGATGCACCGAGCCTGCGGCATGCGATCGAGATCGAGAACCGCACCCAGATCCTGACCGGCTTTACCAACAACCCTGCCGAAGCGGCCAAGGCGCATCGCGAGAAGCGGGCGCCAAATTGGGATACGTTGTGAATCTTAGACTTTCGACATCACTTTCTCGGCGTACTTCTCCAGGTTCTTGATCTTGGTCTGCAACGGTTCGGGGTCGGGTCCCTCAACGTAGGGCCAGCGGAACCCGACGATCACATCGGTGACGCCCTTGTCTTCCAGTCGTTTGATGCCGTCGACGGTGTAGGCGTCCGCCGAGATGACGTGAATTTCGAACGGTCCAGTCTGTCCTGCTTCGTCACGAAACTGTTTGACCCGGGCAATGAGTCGGTCCAGTTCGTCGGGATCGCTGCCGCCGCCGTGCATCCAGCCGTCCAGGCGGGCAGCCCGGCGCAGCGCGGCGTCGGCATGTCCGCCCACCAGGATCGGGATCGGTTGAGTGGGTGCGGGACTCATCTTGGTCTTGGGGATGTCGTAGAACTCGCCGTGGAACTCGAAATAGTCGCCGGTGGTCAGGCCTTGGACGATCTCGATACATTCATCGATTCGTTTGCCGCGCTTGGCAAATGGAATACCCATCAGCTCGTAGTCTTCGGGCCACGGGCTGGTGCCCACGCCCAGACCGAGCCGGTTGCCGTTCAACACCGCCAGTGAACCGGCCTGCTTGGCGGTGAGCGCCGGGTGCCGCACCGGCAACTTCAGGACGAAGAAGTTGAACCGCAGCGTCGTCGTCACCGCACTCAAAGCAGCTGTCAACACGAAGGTTTCGACGATTTCCTTGCCGTCCAGGAACTCGCGGCTGCCGTCGGGCGTGTACGGATACTTCGAGTCCGACTCGAAGGGGTAGGCGAGGCTGTCGGCAATGGTCATGCTGTGGTAGCCGGCTGCTTCCGCTGCTTTGGCCAGGGGAACGTAAAACTGCGGGTCGGTCAACGACTCCGCGTAACTGAACCGCATCTCAGAGCTGGTTTTCGGGACCGATGATCGCCCAGACCGTCTTGCCCGTCGATGTCGGCGTGCTGCTCCAGGCACGCGACAACGCGTCGACAATGGCCAGACCGGACACATCGATACCTTTGGGCGGGGCTGCCAGGCGAAGCGCGGGCGCGGTGCTGGTGTCGGACACCGCGATGGTCGCCGCCTGGCCGTCGCACTCGATCCTCATCATCGGTTCGCTGCCGGTGTGTTCCAGCACGTTTTCGATGAACACGTTGACCACCACGAGTGCGACGGGGATCAGTCCCGGTTTCGACCAGTTGGTGAGCCACTCGCGGACCAGCTGGCGAGACTCGCGAAGGCTGGTCAGATTGGCCGGCAGCTTGGCCTGCGCGTGGTGCAGCTTGCGGCGCCCAAGTCGGGTGACGGCCTTGGTGGCTCCCTTCTCCGTCGGATAGACCGGCATGAAGCGGGCCGCTCCGCTGCGCTCGATCGCCTCGCGGGTGGCGCGGTTCGCGGCGACCAGCACGATCGGCACGTCGGGGCGGGCGTCCATATTCCAGCGCGCGCTGGTGAACACCGACCAGCCTGCCTCGTCGGGAACTTGCAGGGCGTTGACGTCGACGATGACCGCGGTGGGCACGTCAAGGGTGGCTCTGGTGACCGCGTCACGCAGCTCGGCGGTGTTCTTGGCGTCGAGCACGCCGTCGGCGGTCAACAACACCACTGATTCCTCGGCCCGAGATACCACCGCGAGGGAGTTGGACGATTTCGCCACCGAACTCATATGGTCCCTCCCTGGCAGCGGACCCTCAGGTCGCGTGCCGATTGCGCCATGTCATCCGGTTCCATGTCCCGCTCCTTGAACACCTTCCCCGCCGTCTACTGGTCCCCCACGTCACCGGCCTTGCCGCGACATTGAGAGCTCCATCTTCGGGTAAACATCCCCCATTGCGAAAGGGGAACGGGTCGGACATCGAAGACCGCGAAGCAGTATCCGGTGCGAAACCGGTCCGCCTCACTATGTCGTGCCAGGCGCCCGATCGCTACTGCGCCGAACTCATCGTTGCTGCCCAGCGCGCACACCTATGGCTAATTACCCAGCGTCGCCGACAGTCAATCCCCGGCCCACGAATCGCCGGTAGGACGCCCAGAGTCTCAGGCCAGTGCGTACGGGGGTGTGCCCACGCCGGCGACCGAGTGGGTGCCCCAGGGTGTCTGTTCGACGATGCGGGCGGGCACGCTGTGCTGGCCAACGCTCAGCGTGACCGCCCGCGCCCGTGTGAGGGAGTCGGGCACCGCGTCCAGCACGGTCCCTTGCCAGTGGTAGTTGCCGTCGAGTGGGTCGAGGTGACCGACCAGGCGGACGCGCACCGGATAGCGGGCGCCGCCGATCTCCAGCGTCGCGGCGCCGTCGTAGGTGTCCTCGTAGTCGGGTGCGCTCGACGACAAGTCGAATGTGTCGAACGCTCCGAGCACCGCGGGGGGCTGGGCCGCAGCGAGTTGGACCCGCTCGTTGAACACCTGCTGGCTGGAACGGCGCACCTCGATACGACGGCTGCCGGTGCGCGTCATGACGTCGAGGCAGGAAGCGACGTAGCGCGCCTGCGCCGCGGTGTCCGGCCCGGTGAGGAAGAAGTAGTTGGGCAGACCGCGCACGGCCACGCCGTGGAAGGGTTCCATCCCGTCGACCCAGTTGTCGCGGACGGACTCACCGACCGCCGCCTGGTCACCGATTGCGAATCCGGTGCCGTAGATGATCGCGTCGACCGGGTGCTCGACGCCGTCGCGGGTCCGGATGGTTGTCGCCGTGATGGCGTCGATCGCCGACGTCACCACTGGTGGTCCGGGCTGTGGGCGGCGGCGCCAGGGCGGCGTCCAGGGCCGGGCGCTGGAGACCATGCGCCGGGGTGCGTGCGCGAACACGGTCACCGTTCCCGCGGCTCGGACAAGTTGGCTGAGGCGGTGCGCGGCCCAGGAGTCGGTGCCCACCAGTGCAATGGACTTGCCGGCCGGGCGGAACCGGGGGTCCCAGGCTGCCGCATGGAAAGACTCGCCTTGAAAGTCGTTGCGGCCATTGATGTCCGGCACCCACGGGACGAACAAACGGGGGTTCGTGGCAATGACCACATCAGCTCGGACGTGCTCGCCGGCCGCGGTGTGCAGCACCCACGCGTCGTCGTGAAACTCAGAATGCGAGATCTCGGCCTCGAGAGTCGCGACCTCGGTGAGACCGGCGGTGTGCAGCGTGGAGGCGAGGTCGGCGGCGCCCGCTCCGACGACCAGTGTCACAGAAACCTGCTGCGTTTCCAGCCGCGGCGCGCGATCGGGCCCATCAGGCCTACCTCGGTCAAGAACGCTGCCAGCGGCGCGAATCCGGCCTGTTGAACCTCTCGGCGGTGTGCGCTGGTGCGGGCGAGGTGTCGTGCCCGTTTGACGTCCAGGCCGGCGCGCGCGTACTGCACGCGGTTGCTGAACAGGTAGTTGAAGAAATATCCGCCGAGACCGTTGATGTTGGCCATGAACCACCGGTTGAGCCGCGGCATCTCGGCAACCCGTTTGCGGGCACCGTCGCGCGCGAACTGAATGTGGCGGGCCTCTTCGGTGACGTGAATCCGCATCAGCCGCTGGATGATCGGTTGCAGTTCGGGGTCGTCCATCATCTGCCGCTGCAGCGAGTCGAAGATCTCCTCACCGATCAGCGCGGCCACCCACAGCATTGAGCCGCGCTGAAACGCCAGCGGCAGCAGATTGATGATGTAGCGATGAAACCGGGTGGGCCGCACCGGTTTTGCGCCGATACGCTCGATGGCCTTGCCGAACATCACCATGTGGCGGGTTTCGTCGCCCAGTTCGGTCAGCTTGTAATGCGTGGACCGGCTGGTGGGGTCCTCGTGCAGGATGGTGCGCAGCAGCGACTGGTTGAGCATGTTCTCGAACCAGATACCGGCCGATAGCGTGTTGACCAGTTCCTGACGGGACAGTTCGATCTGTTGCTGGCGGGACATCTCCTCCCACATCGGTGTGCCGTACAGCGACACCAGCTTGGCGGGCAGAAAGAACTTGTCCGGGTCCAGGGGAGCGTCCCAGTCGATGTCGACGACCGGTTCGTAAGACTTCTTGACCGACCCTTTGAGCAGACGCTCGGAGAATTCTTCGCGACTCGGTCCGCTTGGTCGCACCGCAGTGGTCATCGTTGGCGTCCCTTCGTGTCCCGGTGGCCGGGGGCTGATTCAGACGTTAGGCAGATCACATTCTCTAGTCAATACCCACGGTACCGGGTACCGACGGTCCCCGGTAGATGGCGCGCGGTCTCAATTAGGTTGAGCTGCATGAGTCGGCACATCCATGTGATCGGGATCGGTGCCGGCGACCCCGACTACGTGACCGTCCAGGCAATCGAGGCGCTCAACGACACCCAGGTGTTCTTCGCGATGGACAAGGGAGAGGTCAAGAGCGACCTGGTCGCGCTGCGCCAGCAGATCTGCGCGCGGTTCATCCGCGAGCCCGGGTATCGGTTCGTCCAGCTGCCGGATCCGCGGCGATCCACCGCCACCGACTACCGGGCCGCCGTGTCGGACTGGCACGCGGCGCGCGCCCGGCTCTGGGCGGCTGCCATCGCCGAAGAACTGGAGCCCGACGGCGTCGGAGCCTTCCTGGCCTGGGGTGATCCGTCGCTCTACGACAGCACACTGCGCATCCTGGATCTCGTCGCCGCCGAGGTGCAGATCAGCTACGACGTGATACCCGGCATCACCGCGATACAGGCACTCACCGCGCGTCACCGCATTCCGCTCAACGACGTCGGCGAACCGGTGCTCGTCACCACCGGTCGGCAGTTGCGTGCCCACGGGCTGACCGGTGCGGCCGTGGTGATGCTCGACGCGGACTGCTCGTTCCAGACCTGTGCGCCCGACACCTGGATCTGGTGGGGCGCGTACCTGGGGACCGCGGACGAGATGCTGATGGCGGGACCCGTCGGCGAGGTGGGCGCGCGCATCGTCGAGCAGCGCACGCAGGCCCGAGCGCGGCACGGCTGGATCATGGATACCTATCTGTTGCGGCCCCCCGGCCAACCGGCTTAGCCGTTGGCGTGCAAGGCCCCGTCGACACTTCTGTACAGCTGCGCCGGCTGGTGCGTCGCGGATTTCCTGCCGCGAATTTGACGTGTCGGCAAGAACACGTGCTCCGGATTCCGGGTGACGGGTTACGATCCCCTCTAGTGTGCTAAACACGTGCCTAATCGCGGGCTCGTCGTAGGGTTGAGAAGGGTCGGCGTATGTCCTACGTGTTCGCTCAGCCGGAGTGGGTCACTGCTGCGGCAACGGACTTGGCGAGCATCGGTTCGTCGATCAACGCCGCCACCTCGGCCGCGGCCGCGCCCACAGCGTCGGTGCTGGCTGCCGGCGCCGATGACGTGTCCACGGCGATCGCCGCGCTCTTCGGCGCGCACGCCCAGGCCTACCAGCAACTCAGTGCCCAGGCGGCGCTCTTTCACGAGCAGTTCGTGCAACTGATGAGCGGCGGAGCGACGCAATACGCCGCTGCTGAAGCCCTTAACGTGAGCACGCAGTCCCTCGAAGAAAACGTCCTCGGTGCTGTTAACGCACCGGCTATGGCGCTGTTCAACCGTCCACTGGTGGGTAACGGCGCGGACGGCGCGACCGCCGGAGCCGATGGCAGGGACGGCGGCATCCTTTGGGGGAATGGCGGCAACGGTGCAACCGGTGGCGTCGGCCAGAGCGGTGGCAATGGCGGAAACGCGGGCTTGTTGGGTAACGGCGGCCGCGGCGGAGCCGGTGGGATCGGAATGACCGGAGTCGCCGGCGTGGCTGGTGGCACCGGCGGTACCGGCGGTACCGGCGGCTGGCTCTACGGCGCGGGCGGTAGTGGCGGTTTCGGCGGCAACGGCGGAATCGGCGCCCCTGGTCAAGCCGGTGGTGCGGCAGGTGACGGTGGCGCCGGTGGTGCCGGCGGGTTCTTCACCGGCGTCGGCGGAGCCGGTGGTGCCGGTGGTGTCGGCGGCCAAGCCAGCGATGCCGGCCCGTCCGGCGCAGGCAACAACGGGGGACAGGGCGGTGACGGTGGAGTCGGCGGTCGCGCGGGACTGCTGGTCGGCAATGGCGGCGCCGGAGGAGATGGTGGCAAGGGCGGCGCCAGCACCGGCGCTCTGACGTCCAGCTCATTCGGGGGCGAAGCCGGAGCCGGTGGTTCCGGTGGCGACGGCGCGCGGGCCGGCCTGTTCTCCGGTGACGGGGGCGCGGGTGGCAACAGCGGCGACGCCGGCAACGGCCTGGACAACAGCCCCGCGGTACTTGTTGGCGCGCATGGCGGTTCGAACACCGGCGTGCTGGGCGGCAGGGGTGGCGACGCCGGCTTCTTCGGTAACGGTGGTGCCGGCGGCAACGGCGGGCTGGGCGGCAACGGCGCACTCGGCACGAACACCGGTGGTGACGGCGGCGAGGGCGCGCTCGGTGGTCAAGGTGGCAGGGGTGGTTGGCTCTACGGAAACGGCGCCGACGGCGGCCGCGGCGGGACCGGCGGTACCGGCGGGCTGGCTACGAATCCGTCGCTTTCCGGTTCCGGTGCCCGCGGCGGCTTCGGCGGTGACGGTGGCTCGGCCGGCCTGTTCGGCAGCGCCGGGAACGGCGGCGGCGGCGGCAACGGCGGAAACTTCTTCGGTACCGGTCCCAGCTTCGCGGCGCCCGGCGGCAACGGCGGTGACGGTGGAGACGCCGCGTTGGTCGGTCGCGGCGGCGCGGGGGGCGCCGGCGGTACCACGGGCAGCGGCAGCGTCCTGGCTTCGAGCAGTAACGGCGGAAACGGTGGGGACGGCGGTCTGTTCTACGGCGACGGGGGTGCCGGGGGCAACGCCGGCCCGGTGGGCATCGGTCCGGACGGACGCGGCGGCAGCGGCGGTAATGCACAGCTGATCGGCAACGGCGGTGACGGCGGCGACGGCGCCAATGGGCAGCCGGGTGGCCGGGCTGGCACTGGTGGCGCGCTGTTCGGCCAGAACGGACAGCCGGGTCAGACCTAGTTCGCAAAGCGAACGATGTGGCGCCGAATTCTGTTAAGCGCGAACGAATTCAGGCGAATCGGCCCACACATCATCCTTGATCGCCGTAGCATGCGGATCGGTTGAGGAGGTCCGCTTGTGTCGTTTGTGAACGCTGCCACGGAACTGGTCGCGGCAGCCGCGTCCGATCTGGCCGGTGTGGGATCGACAATCAGCCAGGCGAATCTGGCTGCCGCGTTCCCCACGTCGAGCGTGCTCGCCGCCGGCGCGGACGAGGTGTCGGTGGCCATCGCCGCGATGTTCGGTGCCCACGCCCAGGCTTACCAGGCCCTGAGTGCCCAGGCGGCGCAGTTTCACCAGCAGTTTGTCCAGTTGATGAGCGGTGGTGCGGCGCAGTACGCGGCCGCTGAGGCGGCCAATGTGTTGCAGACCGCGGAGCAGGAAGTGCTCGGCGCTGTCAACGCGCCCACGATGGCGTTGCTGAACCGTCCGCTGATCGGCAATGGCGCCAACGGCGCCACCCCCGGAGCCAACGGTCAGGACGGCGGCATCCTCTGGGGCAACGGCGGGAACGGTGCGATCGGCGCGGCCGGCCAAAGCGGTGGCAACGGCGGCTCAGCTGGCTTCTTCGGCAACGGCGGGTCAGGCGGAGCCGGTGGAGCGGGTGCCAACGGTGCCACTGCGGGTTCGGCGGGCCTGGCCGGTGGCAACGGTGGCGTCGGAGGTGCCGGCGGTTGGCTGTGGGGCAACGGCGGCAGCGGCGGACTCGGCGGCGTCGGGGGAAACGCGACTGAATTCAGCAGCGGCAGTGGGGGATCTGGAGCCAACGGCGGCGTCGGCGGCAACGGTGGGGCCGGTGGTCGCGGTGGCTTGTTCTTCGGTGACGGTGGCCGCGGGGCGGCCGGCGGTGCCGGCGGGCAGGCAACCGGCGCCACAAGTCACAGTCCTTCCGCGGTGGCGGGCACCGGCGGGACCGGCGGCCTGGGCGGCGACGGTGGTCAAAGCGGATGGCTATCCGGCAACGGCGGTCGAGGCGGGGACAGCGGTGCTGGTGGCGGCGCCAACACCAGCGGGATTCCGGCAGTTGACGGTGCCAATGGTGGATCGGCCGGTCTGAGGGCCGGAGCCGGAGGCAACGCCGGGTTGTTTGGCAGGGGAGGTGCCGGCGGTAATGGGGGCCTCGGTGCGGCCGGTGTCAGTGTCGGTGCGACGTCTTACGACGGAGGCGACGGCGGTGCCGGTGGCAACGGCGGACTTGGCGGCCGGGGTGGCTACTTCCTCGGCGACGGCGGTGCCGGCGGATTCGGTGGAGGCGGTGGACAAGGGGGCAACCCGGGCGGCGCCGCCATCACTCCCGTGCCCGGCAATGGTGGCCTCGCCGGCTCCGGAGCCGCGGGTGGGGCGTCGGGGTTGATCGGCAACGGCGGCGATGGCGGCGATGGCGGCAAGGGAGGGGTCCCGGGCCAGCGAACGGTGAATGGCACGACGTATATCGGCAACACCGGCGCCAACGGCAGCGGCGGCCAGGGTGGCAACGCCAGCTTGTACGGCAACGGCGGCCGTGGCGGTCACGGCAACCCGCCGGCTGCCGGCGGCAATATGGGTTTGATTTCGGGGACCGCCGGAACACCGGGCGCGCCCCTGTAGGGGCACACTGGACCGGTGCCCGAACTCCCCGAGATCGAAGCGCTGGCTGATCATCTGCGCCGGCATGCCGTCGGCTTGACCGTCGGCCGGGTCGACGTCGCCGCGCTGAGTGTGCTCAAGACCTTCGATCCGCCCGTCAACGCGCTGCACGGCCGCGCCGTCGTCACCGCCGGCCGGTGGGGCAAGTACCTGGGCCTGCAGGCCGGCGACCTCTGGCTGATCACGCATTTGTCGCGGGCCGGCTGGCTGCGCTGGTCGGACAAATTGGCCGCGGCTCCGTTACGGCCGGGCAAGGGGCCGATCGCGCTGCGGGTGCATCTGGGCACCCCCGGTACGGCGCCAGGCTTCGACCTCACCGAAGCCGGCACCCAGAAACGGCTCGCGGTCTGGCTGGTCAACGATCCCCGGCAGGTGCCGCAGATCGCCGCACTCGGACCCGATGCGCTCGAACTCGGCCCCGATGACCTGGCCCGCATCCTGGCCGGCAACACCGGGCGGATCAAGACCGTCATCACCGACCAGAAGGTGATCGCCGGCATCGGCAACGCCTACAGCGACGAGATCCTGCACGTCGCGCGGATCTCACCGTTCGCGACCGCGGCGAAACTGTCCGACGAGCAGCTCACCGTCCTGCACGACGCGATGATTTCCGTCCTCACCGACGCGGTGAGCCGGTCCGTCGGGCAGGGCGCTGCCATGCTCAAAGGAGAGAAGCGCTCTGGGCTGCGGGTACACGCCCGCACCGGACTGCCCTGCCCGGTCTGCGGCGACACCGTGCGCGAAGTGTCGTTCGCGGACAAGTCTTTTCAATACTGTGCGACCTGTCAGACCGGCGGCAAAGTGCTGGCCGACCGGCGCATGTCCCGGCTGCTCAAATAGCCCCGATATGCTGCCCGGGTGACTCGCCAGAGAATCCTGATCACCGGAGCCAGCTCCGGCCTGGGCGCCGGCATGGCCCGCGCCTTCGCCGCCAAAGGCCGCGACCTGGCCTTGTGTGCCCGCCGCACCGACCGGCTCGAGGAATTGAAAGCCGAACTGTCGCAGCAGTATCCGTCGGTCAAGATCGCGCTGGCGGCGCTGGATGTCAACGACCACGAACAGGTGCCGAAGGTGTTCGCCGAACTCAGCGACGCGCTGGGCGGTATCGACCGGGTAATCGTCAATGCCGGTATCGGCAAGGGCGCCAAGCTGGGCTCGGGCAAGGTGTGGGCGAACAAGGCGACGCTGGAGACCAATTTGATCGCCGCGCTGGTGCAGATCGAGACCGCGCTGGAGATCTTCAACAAGAGCGGATCCGGTCACCTGGTGCTCATCTCCTCGGTGCTGGGCAACCGCGGTGTGCCGGGCGTCAAAGCCGCCTACTGCGCCAGCAAGGCTGGGCTGACGTCGCTGGGCGAGTCGCTGCGCGCCGAGTACGCCAAAGGTCCCATCAGGGTGACCTCCATCGAGCCGGGCTACATCGAGTCGGAGATGACGGCCAAATCCAACAGCACAATGTTGATGGTGGACAACGAAACCGGCGTCAAGGCACTCGTCGCCGCCATCGAACGCGAGCCGGGCCGCGCCGTGGTGCCGCGCTGGCCGTGGGCACCGCTGGTCCAGCTGCTGCGGGTGATGCCACCACCGCTGACCAAGCGCTTCGCCTGACCCTTCTGAGGCCCACTGTGCAATCCACGACACCTGAGCGGCGTGTCGCGTCGTGGGATGCACACTCGGCGCAACAGCAGGCGAATCGCTATTCCGCGCGGCCCCGCTCGGCGCGGTAGCGGCGCACCAACGCGTCGGTGGAGCTGTCCGACTGCTTGGCCGGGGATTCGTTGCTGGTGAGTACCGGGATCAGCGCCTTGGCCTGCGTCTTACCCAGTTCCACACCCCACTGGTCGAAGGAATCGATGCCCCAGATGACACCCTCGGTGAAGACTTGGTGCTCGTAGAGCGCGATCAGCTGGCCCAGCACCGACGGTGTCAACCGGGTGCCCAGGATCGAGGTCGACGGCCGGTTGCCGGGCATCACCTTGTGCGGCACCACCTCGGCCGGGGCGCCCTCCTGAGCGATCTCCTCGGCCGTCTTGCCGAATGCCAGGACCTGGGTCTGGGCGAAGAAGTTGCTCATCAACAGATCGTGCATGCTGCCGTCGCCTTCTGCTGTCGGCAGGTCGTCGAGGGGCTGACTGAAGCCGATGAAGTCGGCAGGTATGAGTCGGGTGCCCTGGTGCAGCAACTGGTAGAACGCGTGCTGGCCGTTGGTTCCCGGCTCGCCCCAATAGATTTCGCCGGTGTCGGTGGTGACCGGAGTGCCGTCGGCGCGCGTCGACTTGCCGTTCGACTCCATGGTCAGCTGCTGCAGATAGGCCGCGAACCGCGCCAGATCGTCGGCGTAGGGCAGTACCACCCGCGACTGGGCGCCGAAGAAGTTGTTGTACCACAGCCCGATAAGCCCAAGCAGCGCAGGCGCATTGGCGTCCAGCGGTGCCGTCCGGAAATGTTCGTCGACGATGTGAAATCCGGACAGGAAGTCCGCGAACGCTTCTCGGCCGATCACCGCCATCACCGACAACCCGATTGCGGAATCCACCGAGTAGCGGCCACCCACCCAGTCCCAGAAACCGAACATGTTGTCGGTGTTGATCCCGAATTCGTCGACGAGACGCTTGTTGGTGGACACGGCCACGAAATGCTTTGCCACCGCGGCATCCCCGAGTTTGTCGGTGAGCCAGCGGCGGGCCGCCGTCGCGTTGGTCAGCGTCTCGAGAGTGGAAAAGGTCTTCGACGCGACGATGAAAAGTGTTGTGGCAGGGTCTAAGTCGGCCAGTACACCGACCAGGTCGGCGGGATCCACGTTGGAGACGAAGCGGGCCGAGATGCCCGCGTCGGCGTAGTGGCGCAGTGCCTGGTACACCATCACCGGGCCCAGGTCGGAACCGCCGATGCCGATGTTGACCACGGTGCGGATCCGCTCGCCGGTGGCACCTTTCCAGTCCCCGGTACGCAGCCGGTCGGTGAAGTCGCCCATCGCGTCCAGCACTTCGTGGACATCCCTGACCACGTTCTGGTCCCCGACGATCAGGTGGGCATTACGCGGCAACCGCAGCGCGGTGTGCAGCACCGCCCGATCCTCCGAGGTGTTGATGCGCTCACCGGCGAACATGGCGTCCCGGCGCTCCTCGAGCTTGGCTGTGCGCGCGAGGTCGATCAGCAGTCCGACCGTCTCGCGGGTGATCCGATGCTTGCTGTAGTCGATGTAGAGGTCTCCCACCGTCAGGGTGAGCTCGCGACCGCGGTCCGGATCGTCGTCGAAGAACTGCCGTAAGTGGGTTTCTCCGATCTGATCATGGTGCTTGCGCAGGGCGTCCCAGGCCGGGGTGGCGGTGATGTCTGATGGCGCGGAGGTCATAAGTCGACCCTAGTGCCGGGACGGTCAGGGCTCGAGACTCATCCGGCGATCTGCAGCCAGAGACCTCTCAGCGTGCGGGCGTGCTGCCCAGCACCTGCTGCAGATCCGGCAGCATCGCCTGCAACTGCTCTCCCCAGTACTGCCAGGTGTGCGTGCCGTTGGCGGGGAAATTGAATACGCCGTTGTGGCCGCCCTTGAGTTTGTAGCGGGCCGCGAAGACCTTGTTGCTGATGCGGGTAGCGCTTTCCAGCAGGCTGGCGTCCAGCTTGGTGCCGAGGTCTGACTCGCCACCGTTGCCGGTGTAGATCCAGATGCGGGTGTTGTTGGCGGCCAGCTTGGCGGCGTTGACCGTGGGGTCGTGATCGGCCCACGCGGGGTCACCGGCGGGCCCCCACATGGCGTCGGATCGGAAGCCGGCTGCTCCCATCTGCACCGCGCTGAGCAGGGTGGGCCAGTTACCCGCGGACAGATTGAGGAAACCCGACATCGACGCGGCGTAGGCGAAGTTCTGCGGATGATCGGCCGCCAGGATCAATGCCGCGGAACCGCTCATCGAGGCGCCCACGACGGCGTTCCCGGTCGTGCTGGTGCCCTTGTTCGTCGCCAACCAGGCCGGCAGCTCCTGCGTCAGGAATGTCTCCCACTTGTAGGTCCACATGCCCTTGTTGCCGACTGCCGGCCGATACCAGTCGGAATAGAAGCTGGCCATGCCACCGGTCGGCAGCACCAACGACAGTCCGGACTGGCCGAACCACTCGAATACCGGCAGGTGGATGTCCCACCCGTTGAAGTCGTCGCGGGCCAGCATCCCGTCGAGCAGATACACCGCGTGCGAGCTCCCGCCGGTTGCCCGGCCCTGGTACTCCACCTTGACTTGGCGATTCATCGACGGCGAGGGGACCATCAGGTACTCGATCGGTTGACCCTGGCGGGACCAGGCGGAACAGATCGCCGTGCTGGCCGAGAACCCACCCGTGACGGCGAGCAACGCTGCGGCTGATAGCGACATCAGCCGACGTAACGGTGAAAGTGCAGCTCTTGACGACGCAGCCATGTCCGGCGGAGCTTACCGGGGCAAATCAGCAAACTGCCGAATGTAACGGCAGGAGTAACCGATTAGTGGCCGAGTCGTCCCCGGCCCAGACGCAGCAGCAGCATCGCGAGGTCTTTTCCTTCCGGACCCAACTCGCTGTAGCGTTCGATGACTTTCATCTCCCGGGTGTGCACCAGCCGAGTGCCGCCGGATGCCATCCGGGCTTTGCCGATCGCCTGGGACACCTCGGCGCGTCTCTTGACGGCGGCAAGGATCTCAGCGTCGAGCCGGTCGATCTCTTCGCGCAATTCGTCGATATCGAGCTCTGCGGTATCGATGGTCTCGGTGTTCATTTCTGCTATCTCCGCATTTTCGTGAGGTGGTGGGTCTGGTCTCATCCGGTTCGGGCCTCACACGAAAGACGAGCCCCGATCGCCGAAGCGGACCACGGGGCTCTGCGAAAGCAGCTACGCCACGGGCACCGCTGACGGGTACCCGTAGAAAAATCGGGGCTGCACGTTGAGCACCAACCGAGTGTGCCACCAATGGCCGCACGCACGCAAAAACTCGGTAATTAGTGGCGGGAAGGGCGTGGGTGTCGGGCAGCGGCGGTAAGTTTGGACGGACATGAGTGTGCACGCGACTGACGCAAAATCCGAAGCCGAGCAACTGCTCGACGGTCTCAATCAGCAACAGCGCCAGGCGGTGGTCCATGAGGGCTCGCCGCTGCTGATCGTCGCGGGTGCCGGCTCGGGCAAGACGGCGGTGCTCACCCGCCGCATCGCCTACCTGGTCGCTGAGCGCGGCGTGAGCGTCGGTCAGATCCTGGCGATCACGTTCACCAACAAAGCGGCCGCCGAGATGCGTGAACGTGTGGTCAACCTGGTCGGTCCGCGGGCCCGCTACATGTGGGTGTCGACGTTCCACTCGTCGTGTGTGCGGATCTTGCGTAACCAGGCATCGCTGATCGACGGGCTCAACTCCAACTTCTCCATCTACGACGCCGACGATTCCCGCCGGCTGCTGCAGATGATCGGCCGCGACATGGGCCTGGACATCAAGCGGTATTCGCCCCGGCTGCTGGCCAACGCCATCTCCAACCTCAAAAACGAGCTGATCGATCCGCACCAGGCGGTGTCCAACCTCACCGACGAGTCCGACGACCTGTCCCGCACCGTGGCATCGGTTTTCGGGGAGTATCAGCGCCGGCTGCGGGCGGCCAACGCCTTGGACTTCGACGACCTGATCGGCGAGACCGTCGCGGTGCTGCAGACATTCCCCGACATCGCGCAGTACTACCGACGCCGGTTCCGCCACGTTCTGGTCGACGAGTACCAGGACACCAACCACGCGCAGTACATGTTGGTGCGGGAACTGGTCGGTCGCGACACCGAGGATGGTGTGCCACCCGGGGAGTTGTGCGTCGTCGGGGATGCCGACCAGTCGATCTATGCGTTCCGCGGTGCCACCATCCGCAACATCGAAGACTTCGAACGTGACTACCCGGACGCGAGAACGATTCTGCTGGAACAGAATTACCGCTCGACGCAGAACATCCTGTCCGCGGCGAACTCGGTGATCGCCCGCAACACGGGGCGCCGCGAGAAGCGGCTGTGGACCGACGCCGGCGAGGGTGAACTGATCGTCGGTTACGTCGCCGACAACGAGCACGACGAGGCCAGGTTCGTCGCCGACGAAATCGACGCATTGGCCGACCGCGGCGACATCACCTACAACGACGTCGCGGTCTTCTACCGCACCAACAACTCGTCGCGATCCCTGGAAGAGGTGTTCATCCGCGCCGGGATTCCGTACAAAGTCGTTGGGGGAGTTCGTTTTTACGAACGCAAGGAGATTCGCGACATCGTCGCTTACCTGCGGGTACTGGACAATCCCGGCGATGCCGTCAGCATGCGGCGCATCCTGAACACCCCGCGCCGCGGCATCGGTGACCGCGCCGAGGCGTGTGTGGCGGTGTACGCCGAGAACACCGGCGCGAGCTTCGCCGACGCACTGCAGGCGGCGGCCGCGGGCAAAGTGCCGATGCTCAACAGCCGCGCGGAGAAGTGCATCGCCGGCTTCGTGGAGTTGCTCGACGAGCTGCGGGGACACCTCGACGACGATCTCGGCGACTTGGTCGAGGCGGTGCTCGAACGCACCGGGTACCGCCGCGAGCTGGAGTCGTCGACCGATCCGCAGGAGCTCGCGAGGTTGGACAACCTCAACGAACTCGTCAGCGTCGCACACGAATTCAGCATCGATCGGGCAAACGCGGCGGCACTGGCAGCCGAAGGCGACACCGACGACGAGGACGTGCCGGACACCGGAATCCTGGCGGCTTTTCTGGAACGGGTCTCCCTGGTCGCCGACACTGACGAGATTCCCGAGCACGGCGCGGGTCTGGTCACGTTGATGACGCTGCACACCGCCAAGGGGCTGGAGTTCCCGGTGGTGTTCGTCACGGGCTGGGAGGACGGCATGTTCCCGCACATGCGGGCGCTGGATGACCCGGGCGAGCTGTCCGAGGAACGCCGGCTGGCCTACGTCGGGATCACCAGGGCCCGGCAGCGGCTCTACCTGAGCAGGGCCATCGTCCGCTCGTCCTGGGGGCAGCCGATGCTCAATCCGGAATCGCGCTTCCTGCGCGAGATTCCCCAGCAGCTCATCGACTGGCGACGAACCGCGCCTAAGCCGTCGTTCAGCGCGCCGGTCAGCGGTGCGGGCCGGTTCGGCACGCCGCGTGCCGCGCCGACCCGCTCGGGTGCGAGCAAGCGCCCGCTCATCGTGCTCGAGCCCGGCGACCGAGTGACGCACGACAAGTACGGCCTGGGCCGGGTCGAAGAGGTGACCGGCACCGGCGAATCGGCGATGTCGTTGATCGATTTCGGCAGTGCCGGGCGGGTCAAACTGATGCATAACCACGCCCCGATCGGCAAGCTCTGACCCGCCCCGGGGAACAGACCGGATTCAGGTGACGGCTGCCGCCGGTGGCCACCGGCGGGCCAGACGTTTGTCGCTGCTGAAGCTCAGTCGGTCCACCGTTTGGTCTCCGGCAGTGCCGCCAGGACCGCGCTGGCGACCGGCAGCAGCGGCAGCGCGTGCACCAACCACGCCACCCGGGCGCCCGCGATGAACACGCCGAGGTAAGTGAGCAGCGCGACCACCGCTCCGGCCGTGATCAGGTGACGCCCGACCGGCCGGCGCAACAGCAGCGCGATCACCCCGGAGACGGTGGTGATCGCAAAGACCAGGGCAAGGAACCCGACCGCGATGCAGAACAGCCGGTCGGTGCGCCACCAGCCGGCGATCAGGTCGGTGGCCACCACCGAGGTGGCCCATCCGCTGACGATGCTCACGGCGCCGGCCGCGACCGCAGTACGGGGGCTGGGCTGCGGGAGACCGGGCAGCGCGGCAATGGGGTCCACCGGGGCCGCGGCGGCACCGGAGGATGGCGCACGCCGGATGATCTGCGTGGGCTGCGCTGAGTCGGGCACCACCGGCAGCGGCTCGGTGGGCGCGCGGCGAATGATCCGGGTTCGTGGCTGTTCGGGAGGTTCGCGTCCGGCAGGGTCGGTCGGCGCGCTCACCGGTCAGCCGGCGTAATTACCGACCGACAGCCCGCGCTTGGCCAGCCACGGTACCGGGTCGATGCGCTCAGAGCCGTTCAAGTGAACCTCGAAGTGCAGGTGCGGACCGGTGGAGAACCCCCGGTTGCCCATCGTTGCGATCTGGTCACCCGCCATCACCCGCTGCCCGACGCTGACCAACGTGGTGTTGACGTGGCCGTACAGGGTGACGGTGCCGTCGGCGTGCAGCAGCTTGACCCACATGCCGTAGCCCGCGGTCGGTCCGGCGTCGATGACGACACCGTCGGAGACCGCGTAAATCGGGGTGCCGATCGAATTGGCCAGGTCGATGCCGGCGTGCAATACACCCCAGCGGTAGCCGAAATTGGAGGTGAAGATTCCCTTGGTCGGCATGACGTAGAGCGGCTGCTGCAGCCGTGCCTCACGCTGGGCGCGTTCCTGTGCGAAGGCCACGCCGCGGGCGAATTCCTCGTTGTGCACGCTGACGTTGCCGGGCTGAGCGGCGATCACCTGGGCGCCCCGCGGCGCGGTCGCCCCGGACCCGCCGGACATCGACGACGCATTCGCGGTCAGCACCGTCTCGATGTTGGGCGTCTCGGATTGGGTGAGTGCGGTGTGCGTGGCAGCAGCGGCCGCACCGGCGGCCATCGCGCCGATCAGTAGCCGACCCTTGGCCGCGCTGGTCGGCTGCTTGCGGTGACTGCCGCCCCGGCGCGGAACCGACGGGACGTCCGTCGTGAGCGACCGGACCGAGACCGGCTCCGGCGCGGGGATGATGACCCGGGCGAGCACCTCGGTGACGGGAGCGGCCAGCCACAGCGGCGTCAGGTCGTCGGTGTCATCCAGATCGTCGAGCTCGGGCGCGTGCAGCAGCTGCTCTGACACGTCGAACTCGGATTCCCCGAAGTCGAGCTCGTCGAGATCGGCGAGTTCCATGTCGTCGAGTTCATCAAAGCCATCTAACGGGATGATCTCGGTGACTTCGTTGGGGTGGTGACGCAGCCAGCGGTCCCGGGACGGGCGAGCCGCTACTGCGCTGGCAGCGCGGGAAATTCGGTGCTGGGACAAAGCTGGGATGTCCTCGGATCGTGACCATAACGTTATCTGGACCATGAGACGGTAACGGCTGAGGGGTAAAACTAGCAACCTCGGTATGGAATCCCGTCGAAATTGTGACTTGGATCACGGTTTCGGGCGAGGATACATTCGGTGACCTGCGCCACAGCGGTGGATGCGGCGGCGGAGACCATTTCGGGTGTCGATACAGTTCCTCCGGGCGCGGTGCCGATTTGGGGCCACCGCCGCCCTAGTGGACTAGCAAGTTAGCCGAGCAAAGGCAGTGACGCCCATGGATCTGTTCGAGTATCAAGCCAAGGAATTGTTCCTCAAGCACGGGGTGCCCGGTACGCAAGGCCGGGTGACCGACACCGCCGAGGGCGCGCGCGCCATCGCCGAGGAAGTCGGCAAGCCCGTCATGGTCAAAGCGCAGGTCAAGACCGGCGGCCGCGGCAAGGCCGGGGGTGTGAAGTACGCAGCCACCCCGGACGAGGCCTACGAGCACGCCAAGAACATCCTCGGCCTGGACATCAAAGGCCACATCGTGAAGAAGTTGCTGGTCGCCGAGGCCAGCGACATCGCCGAGGAGTACTACCTGTCCTTCCTGCTCGACCGGGCCAACCGCAGCTACCTGGCCATGTGCTCGGTGGAAGGTGGTATGGAGATCGAAGAGGTCGCCGCGACCAAGCCCGACCGACTCGCCAAGGTGGCGGTCGACGCAGTCAAGGGCGTCGACCGGGACTTCGCGCGGTCCATTGCCGAGCAGGGGCACCTGCCCGCTGAGGTGCTCGACGCCGCGGCCGTCACGATCGAGAAGCTGTGGGCCGTGTTCGTGGGCGAGGACGCGACGCTGGTAGAGGTGAACCCGCTGGTACGCACTCCCGACGACAAGATCCTGGCGCTGGACGGCAAGGTGACGCTGGACGCCAACGCCGACTTCCGCCAACCCGGTCACGCCGAGTTCGAGGACCGCGAGGCCACCGACCCGCTGGAGCTCAAGGCCAAGCAGCACGACCTCAACTACGTCAAGCTCAGCGGCGAGGTCGGGATCATCGGTAACGGTGCCGGCCTGGTGATGTCGACGCTGGATGTCGTTGCCTACGCCGGGGAGAAGCACGGTGGCGTCAAGCCGGCCAACTTCCTGGACATCGGTGGTGGCGCCTCGGCCGAGGTGATGGCAGCCGGACTGGACGTGATCCTGGGCGACCCGGAAGTCAAGAGCGTTTTCGTCAACGTCTTCGGCGGCATCACCGCCTGCGACGCGGTGGCCACCGGCATCGTCAAGGCGCTGGAGATCCTGGGCGACGAGGCCAACAAGCCGCTGGTGGTGCGGTTGGACGGCAACAACGTCGAGGAGGGTCGGCGCATCCTGGCCGAGGCCAATCACCCGTTGGTGATCCAGGCCGAGACGATGGACGCCGGTGCTGACAAAGCCGCCCAGCTGGCGAACGCCTGAGCAGAGGAGAACCGACCCATGGCTATTTTCCTGAACAAGGACAACAAGGTCATCGTCCAGGGCATCACCGGAGCCGAGGCCACCACACACACTGCGCGGATGCTCAAGGCGGGTACCCAGATCGTCGGCGGCGTCAACGCCCGTAAAGCCGGCACCACCGTCGCGCACAAGGACGCCGACGACAACGACGTCGAACTGCCGGTGTTCGGCACCGTCGTCGAGGCCATCGAGAAGACCGGCGCGGACGTCTCGATCATCTTCGTGCCGCCGAAGTTCGCCAAGGACGCGATCACCGAGGCCATCGACGCCGAGATCCCGCTGCTGGTGGTCATCACCGAGGGAATCCCGGTGCAGGACAGCGCCTATGCGTGGGCGTACAACGTCGCGAAGGGTCAGAAGACCCGCATCATCGGCCCGAACTGCCCGGGCATCATCAGCCCCGGACAGTCGCTGGTCGGCATCACCCCGGCCAACATCACCGGGCCGGGGCCGGTCGGGCTGGTGTCCAAGTCGGGCACGCTGACCTACCAGATGATGTACGAGCTGCGCGATTTCGGCTTCACCACCTCGATCGGCATCGGCGGTGACCCGGTGATCGGCACCACCCACATCGACGCCATCGAGGCGTTCGAGAAAGATCCCGACACCAAGCTCATCGTGATGATCGGTGAGATCGGCGGCGACGCCGAGGAGCGGGCAGCCGACTTCATCAAGGCCAACGTGACCAAGCCGGTCGTCGGCTATGTCGCGGGATTCACCGCCCCGGAGGGCAAGACGATGGGTCACGCGGGAGCGATCGTGTCCGGTTCCTCGGGTACCGCGTCGGCGAAGAAGGAAGCGCTGGAAGCGGCCGGGGTCAAGGTCGGTAAGACACCGTCGGAGACGGCGGCGCTGGCCCGGGAGATCCTGCAGAGCCTGTAGCACCCGCTGGCGCCCGTGCTGGCGCGAGAACTGCCGGCGAGCAGACGCAAAGTCCCCCTGGAACATGTGCTCCGGGGCGATTTTGCGTCTGCTCGGCACTGCGGTAGATAGTAGATCTATGAATCTTGATCCGCGGACGCCCGTCGTCGTCGGCGTCGGGCAGGCTGCCGAGCGTATCGACGATCCGGATTACCGGGCGATGTCGCCGGTGGAATTGGCCGCCGCCGCGGCGCAGGCTGCGCTGGACGACTGCGACGCGAAGGCTGTCGCCGCCGAGATCGACACGATCGCGGCCATCCGGCAGTTCGAGATCTCCGGACCGGTGGCCACCGCCCCGCTGGGCCGATCGAACAACTACCCCCGGTCGGTGGCCAAGCGGGTCGGCGCCGAACCGCGGCGGGCGATCCTGGAGATCATCGGCGGGCAGGGGCCTCAGCACCTGATCACCGAGCTGGCCGGTGACATCGCCGGCGGCCGCTCGGAGGTCGCGCTCATCTTCGGGTCGGACGCGACGTCGACCCTGCGGTATTTCGCGGACCGCGAGGACAAGCCGGACTTCAGCGAGACCATCGACGGGGACCTGGAGGACCGCGGGTCCGGCATCGAAAAGCTGATCAACCGCTACATGGTGATCCACGGTCTGGTCGACGCACCGACCCAGTACGCCCTGATGGAGAACGCCCGCCGCGCGGGCACCGGGCTTAGCCCGGTCGAGTATCTGCGCCGCATCGGGGAATTGTTCGCGCCGTTCACCAAAGTTGCTGCGGCGAACCCGTTTTCGGCTTCACCGGTGGAACGGACCGTCGACGAACTGATCACGGTCACCGACAGCAACCGGATGATCACCGAGCCGTATCCGCGACTGTTGGTCGCCCGCGACCAGGTGAACCAGGGCGCGGCGGCGCTGCTCATGTCGGTCGGGGCGGCGCGCAGGTTGGGTGTGCCGGAAGACAAGTGGGTGTACCTGCGTGGTCACGCGGACCTGGAAGCGCCGCCGTTTCTCGACCGTCCGGACCTCGGGCACGCGCCGTCGGCGGTGCTGGCCGCCCGCGAGGCGCTGGACGTGGCCGGCATCGGCGTCGACGAGGTCGCGACGTTCGACCTGTACAGCTGCTTTGCGGTGCCGGTCTTCAACATCTGCGACGGACTGGGCATCGCCCCCGACGACCCGCGTGGCCTGACGCTGACCGGTGGACTGCCGTTCTTCGGCGGCGCCGGCAACAACTACTCGATGCACGGCGTGGCCGAGACGGTCGCGCGGATGCGAAGCGCGCCAGGACAATTCGGGTTCGTCGGCGCCAACGGTGGCATTCAGAGCAAGTATTCGGTCGGGATCTATTCCACCGCGCCGGGACCCTGGCGTGCGGATCGCAGCTCCGAGCTACAGGCGCAGATCGATGGTGCGCCCCGCGTGCCGGTGACCGAGAACGCCGACGGCGTCGGCACCGTCGAGACCTACACGGTGCGCCGCGACAACGGCCGCCTGACCGGGATCGTCATCGGGCGGTTGGACACCGACGGCAGCCGCTTCCTGGCAACGACCGAAGACGACGACCTGATCTCGCTGCTGACCGACGGCGAACCCCTCGGGTCGGCCGTGCAGGTGAAGTCGTTCGACTACGGAAACCGCTGCCTGCCGCGCTGACGGCTCCCCGGCGCTCGATCCCACCCTCCCCGGCGCTCGTGGGGGCCACACCAGCGTGACGTTCGGCGTGCGGCGTCACGCTGGCGTGACGCTCGGCCCGCGAACCGATCGCGGGGGCGCCCCGGCGCTCGTGGGGGCCACACCAGCGTGACGTTCGGCGTGCGGCGTCACGCTGGCGTGACGCTCGGCCCGCGAACC
>NZ_JBVAXK010000007.1:234340-353234 GCF_055419285.1 Mycobacterium sp. IDUB_28
GTGACGCTCGGCCCGCGAACCGATCGTGGGGGCGCCGCCGCTTGCGGGAGAGCTCACGCCAGTGTGACGTTCGGCGTGCGGCGTCACGCTGGCGTGACGCTCGGCCCGCGAACCGATCGTGGGGGCGCCGCCGCTTGCGGGAGAGCTCACGCCAGTGTGACGTTCGGCGTTGGGGGTCGCGCTGGTGTGACGCTCGGCGCGAAATCGATCGCAAGGGTCAGAACGAAGCCAACTTGCCGGCCAGCCGTTCCACATACGCGGCAACCTTGGCCTCGTCGCTGTCCGGCATGCCGAAGAGCACCTCGGTGACGCCCAGCTCGGCCCAGCGCGCCAACTTTTCGGCGTCCGGCTTGAAGTCCAGCGCGACGATCTGTGGCGCCCCCGCACGCCCGGCAGCGGCCCACGTGTCCTGGAGCAGTTTCACCGGCTCGTCGATATCGATGTCACGCGGCGTGGTGATCCAGCCGTCGGCGCTGCGCGCGATCCACTTGAAGTTCTTCTCGTTGCCCGCTGCGCCCACCAGCACCGGAATGTGCGCCTGCACCGGCTTGGGCCACGCCCAGCTCGGACCGAATTTGACGAACTCGCCGTCGTATTCGGCTTCTTCCTGAGTCCACAGCGCCCGCATCGCCTCGAGGTATTCGCGCAGCATGGTGCGCCGACGACCGGCCGGCACGTTGTGGTCGGCAAGTTCGTCGGTGTTCCAGCCGAAGCCGACGCCCAGGCTGACCCGCCCGCCGGACAGATGGTCCAGCGAGGCGATACTTTTCGCCAAGGTGATCGGGTCGTGTTCGACGGGCAGCGCCACGGCCGTCGACAGCCGGACGCGGGAGGTCACCGCCGATGCCGCGCCCAAACTCACCCAGGGATCCAGCGTGCGCATGTAGCGGTCGTCGGGCAGCGAGGAGTCGCCTGTGGTGGGGTGGGCCGCTTCGCGCTTGATCGGGATGTGGGTGTGTTCGGGCACGTAGAACGTGTGGAATCCGTGTTCCTCGGCGAGTTTGGCGGCGGGCGCCGGGGCGATGCCGCGGTCGCTGGTGAACAGAACGAGGCCGTAGTCCATGCCTCAATTTAGAACGTGTTCTAATTTTGTCCGCAGCCGCCCCTGCCGTCTCGGCGCAGATGCAGGCCGGCAGCGGCGCGCGGCTACGGGCATTTACTTTCCGGGGTGCGCTAGCGTGGTTGATCGAATGGCGTCGCACGGCAGCATGCGCACCGACGCCGCCCGGCAGCCGAAGGCACCGGAAGCAACAGGAGGAGTCCATGACCTTATCGCCTGGTAGCCCCGGCTACCCGCCCGGCCAGCCAGCCGGCCCCTACGGTTCCGGCGCCCCGGCCGCAGCGTCCGGGCAGGCCGAGCCCGCCACCCCGGCGGAAAGCAAGCTCGGCCTGTACCTGTCCATCGCGGTGGCGGCGCTGGGTCTGTTGGCCTACTTCTTCAGCTTCGGCCCGATCTTCACCTTCAAGTCTGAAATGGGCGGCATCGGCAGCGACGTGTCCGGTGACGTCGGTTACGCGGTACCGGTGGCCGTGGTGGCAGCGCTGCTGGCCGGAGTGGGACTGCTACCCAAGGCCAGGAGTTACGTCGCGATATCTGCGGTGCTCTCGGTCGTGAGCGTGCTGATGGTCATTTCCTTCACGTTCAGTCGGCCGGACTCTTACTCCGCCGGCTGGGCCCTGTGGATCGTGCTGGCGTGCGTGGTGTTCCAGGCGGTGGCGGCCGTGGCCGCGCTGCTGCTGGAAGCGGGCGTCATCACCGCGCCGACTCCGCGGCCCAAGTATGACCCGTTCAGCGGCTACCAGCAGTACGGACAGTATGGCCAGTACGGCGGTCAGCCGGGCGGGTACTACGGTCAGCCGGGTGCACAGCAGTCCGCGCCGAACTCGGCCCAGGGGGCGCAGCCGCCCGGGTACGGGTCGCAGTACGGCGGCTACTCGGGACCGAACCCGCAGTCCGGCGGCTTCCCGGCGCAGCAGGCCACCCAGGTGGTGTCCCAGCCGCAGCACCAGCCGCCGGCCAGTCACACACCGCCCACCGGGTTCCCCAGCTTCAGCCCGCCACCTCCGGTCAGCGCCGGCGGCGGATCGCAGGCTGGTTCAGCGCCGGTCAACTACTCCAACCCCCCCAGCGGACCGCAGTCCTACGGGCAGGGTCAGCAGTCGCCTGGTGGGGCACCGGTCTAAGCCTGCGCTCTCGCGCCCAGCCCGGTTCGCGCGCGAAGAGTGACAAGGGTGTCGGCAAGCGAGGACAACCGGACCGCGGGTGCCCGTCAGGCACGTGACCTGGCCAGGGTCGCGTTTGCGCCCGCCGTGGTGGCGCTGGTCGTCATCGCCGCGGTCACGCTGCTGGAATTGTTGATCGCCAACAGCGACATGACCGGTGCGCTCGGCGCCGTCGCCAGCATGTGGCTCGGTGTGCACCAGGTGCCGATCTCGATCGCCGGCCGCGAGCTTGGCGTCATGCCGTTGCTGCCGGCGCTGTTGATGGTGTGGGGGACGGCTCGCGCCACGGCGCGGGCGACCACGCGATACTCGTCGTTCCTGGTGGTGCGGTGGGTGATCGCCTCAGCACTGGGCGGGCCGCTGTTGATGACGGCCATCGCGCTGGCGGTCATCCACGACGCGTCCTCGGTGCTCACCGAACTGCAGACGCCCAGCGCGCTGCGCGCGTTCACCAGCGTGCTGGTGGTGCATGCCATCGGGGCCGCGATCGGGGTGTGGTCCCGGGTGGGACGACGAGCGCTGGCCGCCTCCCCGTTGCCGGGATGGCTGGGCGATTCGCTACGCGCCGCGGTCGCCGGGGTGCTGGCGTTGCTGGGCCTGTCCGGAGTGGTGACGACGGGCTCGCTGGTGGTCCATTGGTCGACCATGCAGGACCTGTTCGCAATCACCGACTCCATCTGGGGCCAGTTCAATCTGACGGTGCTGTCACTGTTGTACGCCCCCAACGTCATTGTCGGCGCGTCGGCGATCGCGGTCGGGTCCAGCGCGCACATCGGCTACGCGACCTTCAGCTCCTTCACGGTGTTCGGCGGCGACGTGCCGGCCCTGCCGATCCTGGCCGCCGTGCCCACCCCCCGCCTCGGGCCGGTGTGGGTTGCGCTGCTGATCATCGGCGCGGCCTCGGGGGTGGCACTGGGGCAGCAATGCGCGCGCCGGGCGCTGCCGTTGGTCGCCGCGATCGCCAAATTGCTGGTCGCCGCGCTGGTGGGGGCATCGGCGATCACGGTGCTCGGGTACGGCGGGGGTGGCCGGTTGGGCAATTTCGGTGACGTCGGCGTGGAGTTGAGCAGCCTGTTCCTCGGCGCGCTCTTCTGGTTCGTGGTCGTTGGCGCGATGACGGTGGTGATGGCCGGCGGGATCAGGCGGCGCCCGCGACGGCCCAGACCCACACCGGTGGCCGAACCGGTGCTGGGATCGTTCGACGACGATCTGGAGCCGGGGGAGTCGGCCGATCTGGCCGAGGAGGACGAAACGCCCAGCGACGAGGACGCCGAGGAGCCACAGGAACAGCCGCGCGAGAGTTGAGTATTGTCGCCGTGTGCCAGAACCGCTCCGTGTGCCCCCGAGTGCACCGGCGCGGCTGGTAGTCCTGGCGTCCGGGACCGGATCGCTGCTCAACTCTCTGCTGGATGCGGCCCAGGGTGACTACCCGGCGCGCGTCGTGGCGGTTGGGGTGGATCGCGACTGCCGGGCCACCGGGGTCGCCGCGGACGCCGGGGTACCGTCGTTCACCGTGCGCGTCGGCGACTATCCGAGCCGCGATGCCTGGGACGCGGCGATCACCGAAGCCACCGCTGCCCACCGCCCAGACCTGGTGGTGTCCGCTGGATTCATGAAAATCCTTGGACCGCAATTTCTTTCGAGGTTCAACGGGCGCACCCTGAACACCCACCCCGCGTTGCTGCCGGCCTTTCCGGGCGCACACGGTGTGGCCGAAGCGCTGGCATACGGTGTCAAGATCACCGGTTGTACCGTGCACCTGGTGGACGCCGGCGTGGACACCGGACCGATTTTGGCGCAGCAACCCGTCGAGGTGTTCGACGGTGACGATCCGGAGACCCTGCACGAACGGATCAAGGTCGTGGAGCGGCGACTGCTGGTGGACGTGGTGGCCGCAATAGCGACACGCGGCGTGACGGTGACGGCGAGGAAGGCGACCCTAGGGATGAGCACAACATGAGCATCGGCAAGAAACCGGTCCGTCGCGCACTGATCAGCGTGTACGACAAGACCGGCCTGATCGACCTCGCCCAAGGTCTCGCGGCCGCCGGTGTCGAAATCGTGTCAACCGGATCAACGGCGAAAACCATTGCCGATAAAGCGATTCCGGTGACGCGGGTCGAGGAACTGACCGGTTTCCCGGAAGTGCTGGACGGCCGGGTCAAGACGCTGCACCCTCGGGTGCACGCCGGGCTGCTGGCCGATCTGCGCAAGCCCCAGCACGAGGCGGCACTGGCCGAACTGGGCATCCAGGCTTTCGAGCTCGTCGTCGTCAACCTCTATCCCTTCACCCAGACCGTCGAATCCGGGGCGTCCGAAGACGAGTGCGTCGAACAGATCGACATCGGCGGTCCGTCGATGGTGCGCGCCGCCGCCAAGAATCACCCCAGCGTCGCCGTGGTCACCGATCCACGCGGCTACGACGGTGTGCTGGCCGCGGTCCGCGCCGGGGGATTCACCCTCGGTGAGCGTAAGAAGTTGGCGTCGCTGGCATTTCAGCACACCGCCGAATACGACATCGCCGTCGCGACCTGGATGCAGTCGACGTTGGCGCCTGAGGAGCCCGCGCAGGAATTCCCGCATTTCTTTGCCCGCAACTGGCAGCGCGAGGCGACGCTGCGTTACGGCGAGAATCCGCACCAGCAGGCCGCGCTGTACTCCGACCCGGCGGCGTGGCCGGGTCTGGCGCAGGCCGAGCAGTTGCACGGAAAAGAGATGTCCTACAACAACTTCACCGATGCCGACGCGGCCTGGCGGGCCGCCTTCGACCACGAACAAACGTGTGTGGCGATCATCAAACACGCCAACCCCTGCGGCATCGCCATCTCCGATGTGTCGGTCGCCGATGCGCACCGCAAGGCCCACGAATGCGACCCGCTGAGCGCCTTCGGCGGCGTGATCGCGGCCAACACCGAGGTCAGCGTCGAGATGGCGGAATACGTCAGCACCATCTTCACCGAGGTGATCGTGGCGCCCGCCTATGCACAGGGTGCCCTGGAGGTGTTGACGCGCAAGAAGAACATCCGGGTGCTGGTGGCCTCCGAACCGCTGGCCGGTGGCCACGAACTGCGGCCGATCAGCGGCGGATTGCTGATCCAGCAGCGCGACCAGCTCGACGCCCCCGGCGACGACCCGAACAACTGGACCCTGGCCACCGGGGATCCCGCCGATCCGGACACACTGACCGACCTGGTTTTCGCCTGGCGGGCCTGCCGGGCGGTGAAGTCCAACGCGATCGTCATCGTCGCCGGCGGTGCCACCATCGGCGTCGGCATGGGTCAGGTCAACCGGGTGGACGCCGCCCGGCTCGCGGTGGAACGCGGCGGCGATCGGGTCAGGGGCGCGGTGGCGGCCTCCGATGCGTTCTTCCCGTTCCCGGACGGCCTCGAGACCCTGACCGCCGCCGGCGTCCAGGCGATCGTGCATCCGGGCGGCTCGGTGCGCGACGACGAGGTCACCGCCGCGGCAGCCAACGCCGGGATCACGCTGTACCTCACCGGGGCGCGCCACTTCGCGCACTGAACCCTTGTCGTCCGTCTCCGGCCTTCAGTGCATTCCGGCCAGCGCGCCTGTGCCGAATCCATCGCACCGCCGTAGCGTGGAGAGGTGACTTCACCGAACAATCTGCCCCGCACCGTCGGCGAGCTGCGCGCTTCCGGTCATCGCGAGCGAGGGGTCAAGCAGGAAATCCGCGAGAACCTGTTGACCGCACTGGCCGACGGCGACGACGTATGGCCCGGGATTCTGGGTTTCGACGACACCGTGATTCCGCAGTTGGAGCGGGCCCTGATCGCCGGCCACGACTTCGTCCTGTTGGGCGAACGCGGCCAGGGCAAGACCCGCCTGCTGCGCGCGCTGACCGGTCTGCTCGATGAGTGGACGCCGGTGATCGCCGGGGCCGAACTCGGCGAGCACCCTTACACCCCGATCACCCCGGAGTCGATCAAGCGGGCTGCCCAGTCCGGTGAGGATCTGCCGATCGCCTGGAAACACCGCAGTGAGCGTTACACCGAGAAACTGGCCACCCCCGACACCAGCGTCGCCGACCTGGTCGGTGACATCGACCCGATCAAGGTCGCCGAGGGGCGCAGCCTGGGCGACCCCGAGACCATCGCCTACGGCCTCATCCCGCGCGCGCACCGCGGCATCGTGGCGGTCAACGAGCTGCCCGACCTCGCCGAGCGCATCCAAGTGTCGATGCTCAATGTGATGGAGGAGCGCGACATCCAGGTCCGCGGTTACACGCTGCGGCTGCCGCTCGACGTCCTGGTGGTCGCCAGCGCCAACCCCGAGGACTACACCAACCGCGGCCGCATCATCACCCCGCTCAAGGACCGGTTCGGTGCGGAGATCCGCACCCATTATCCGCTGGAACTGTCCGCCGAGATCGGCGTGATCGCCCAGGAGGCGCACCTGAGCGCGCAGGTTCCCGACTACCTGCTGCAGGTGATCGCCCGGTTCGCGCGGTATCTGCGCGAGTCCAGCTCGGTCGATCAGCGCTCCGGCGTCTCCGCCCGATTCGCCATCGCAGCGGCCGAGACGGTCGCCGCCGCGGCCCGGCACCGCGCGGCGATCCTGGGCGAGTCCGATCCGGTGGCGCGGGTGGTCGATCTGGGCACCGTGATCGACGTGCTGCGCGGCAAGCTGGAATTCGAGTCCGGCGAGGAGGGCCGCGAACAGGCCGTGCTGGAGCACTTGCTGCGCCGCGCCACCGCCGACACTGCGTCGCGGGTGCTGGGCGGTATCGACGTCGCCACCCTGGTGACCGCCGTCGAACGCGGTTCCGCGGTGACGACGGGTGAGCGGGTGTCGGCCAAGGATGTGCTGGCCGCCGTGCCGGGCCTGCCGGTGGTGGACAAGATCGCAGCGAAACTGGGCGCGGAATCCGAAGGGGAGCGCGCGGCGGCATTGGAATTGGCTCTGGAGGCGTTGTACCTGGCCAAGCGGGTCGACAAGGTGTCCGGGGAAGGGCAGACCGTCTATGGCTAGCAGCGGGCACTCCGCGCGGTATTCGGCGTACACCGGCGGGCCCGACCCGCTGGCTCCGCCGGTGGATCTGCGTGAGGCGCTCGAAGCGATCGGGCAGGACGTCATGGCGGGCACCTCGCCGCGACGGGCGCTGTCCGAGCTGCTGCGTCGCGGCACCGAGAACATGCGGGGTGCCGACCGGCTGGCCGCCGAAGCGAATCGTCGCCGCCGGGATCTGCTGCGGCGCAATAACTTAGACGGCACGCTGCAGGACATCAAGAAACTCTTGGATGAGGCCGTGCTCGCCGAGCGCAAGGAGCTGGCCCGCGCCCTGGACGACGACGCCCGGTTCAGCGAACTGCAACTGGAGGCGTTGCCGCCGTCGCCCGCCAAAGCGGTCCAGGAACTTTCCCAATACGACTGGCGCAGCGGCGAGGCGCGGCAGAAGTACGAGCAGATCAAGGACCTGCTGGGCCGCGAGATGCTGGACCAGCGGTTCGCCGGCATGAAGGAGGCGCTGGCCGGCGCCACCGACGAGGACCGCCAGCGCGTCAACGAGATGCTCGACGATCTGAACAACCTGCTGGACAAGCACTCTCGGGGTGAGGACACCCAGCAGGACTTCCAAGACTTCATGGACTCCCACGGCGAGTTCTTTCCGGAGAACCCGAAGGACGTCGACGAGTTGCTGGACTCGCTGGCAAAACGGGCCGCCGCTGCGCAGCGATTCCGCAACAGTTTGAGTCAAGAGCAGCGCGACGAGCTGGATGCGTTGGCGCAGCAGGCGTTCGGCTCACCGTCGTTGATGCAGGCACTGAGTCGCCTGGACTCCCACCTGCAGGCCGCGCGTCCGGGCGAAGACTGGACCGGATCCCAGCAGTTCTCCGGCGACAACCCGTTCGGCATGGGTGAGGGGGCCCAGGCGCTGGCTGACATCGGTGAGCTCGAACAACTGGCCGAGCAGCTGTCGCAGGCCTATCCCGGCGCCACGATGGACGACGTCGACCTCGACGCGCTGGCCCGGCAACTGGGTGAGGAAGCTGCCCTCGACGCCCGGACGTTATCCGAACTCGAACGCGCGCTGCTCAGCCAGGGCTTTCTGGATCGCGGTACCGACGGACAGTGGCGGCTGTCCCCGAAAGCGATGCGCCGATTGGGTGAGACCGCGTTACGCGATGTGGCGCAACAGCTTTCCGGTCGGCACGGCGAGCGCGACCACCGGCGTGCGGGGGCGGCCGGGGAGTTGACCGGCGGGACCCGGCCCTGGCAGTTCGGGGACACCGAGCCGTGGAACATCCCCCGCACCCTCACCAATGCTGTACTGCGCCAAGCGGGTACCCACACGCTGGATGGTGCCCGCCCGTCGCTGAAGATCACCGTCGACGACGTCGAGATCTCCGAGACCGAGACCCGCACCCAGGCCGCGGTGGCGCTGCTGGTGGACACCTCGTTCTCGATGGTGATGGAGAATCGTTGGCTGCCGATGAAGCAGACGGCTATCGCGCTGAATCATCTGGTGTCCACCCGGTTCCGCTCGGATGCCCTGCAGATCATTGCATTCGGCCGTTATGCCCGCACCGTCACCGCTGCGGAGCTGACCGGCCTGGAGGGTGTGTACGAACAGGGCACCAACCTGCATCATGCGCTGGCCCTGGCCGGACGTCATCTGCGCCGCCACCCGAACGCGCAACCCGTGCTGCTGGTGGTGACCGACGGCGAACCCACCGCACACCTGGAGGACCTCGGCGGCGAGGGCACGTCGGTCTTCTTCGATTACCCGCCGCACCCGCGGACCATCGCGCACACGGTGCGCGGATTCGACGACATGGCCCGGCTGGGTGCGCAGGTCACCATCTTCCGGCTGGGCAGCGATCCGGGCCTGGCCCGCTTCATCGATCAGGTTGCCCGACGGGTGGAGGGTCGCGTCGTGGTGCCCGACCTGGACGGGCTGGGGGCCGCCGTGGTGGGCGACTACCTGCGGTCGCGGCGACGCCGCTGACTAGCGCGGGCCCAGCGCGGGTGGCCGGATGAGGTCGTCGGGCAGACCGGCCAGCACCGCCGCCATGTTGTAGGCACTCATCCGCAGCTGCCCGTTGCTGCCCAGCCGGCCGTAATCCGAGTGACCGTAGGCCCGCTCGTGCAGTTGCCCGTCGCCGTACGCGTTCGGCGGCGCTACCCCCGTGGCCGTCGACAAGGGCACCATGCCGGGCACGTCCTGCAGCCCGGCGCCGAATGCGCCGAAGCCGGGAATGGTCTCTGCCACCACGTCTTCGCGACCGATCATGTAGTAGGCATGACCGGGTTGCACACCGAGTTGCGAGGCGTTGCTGAGCTCACCCCCGGGCGAACCGTAGAGCACCACGTCGCTCACCGGCGCACCCTGCTGCAACGCCAGGCTGGTGACCAGCGAGCCGTAGGAGTGCCCGAACGCCGTGATGTGTTGGTCTGCAACGTTGCTCGCCGCGGCCAAGCCCTGGTAGAAGCTGTTCAACCGGCGCGCACCGTCGCGGGCATGCCAGTCGTGCGTCACATCCCGCAGACTGTCCGGTGCGTCATAACCCAACCAGGCGATCGATGCGACAGCACCGGGGTTGCGCCGGTGTGCCGAGGCCCGCAAGTCGCGCGCCTTATCCCGTTGCAGGGCAGCCTGATTGGTTAAATCTGCGGCAGTGGCGCTGACTCTGGAGTTCAGGCCGGGCACCATGACCCCCACGCATTCGGCGTTGTCGACATCGCCGACTCCGACCGCCGCCAACACCTTCCCCGGGATCCCCGTGGTGTCCAGCAGAATCAGACCGGACTCGGGAACGGTCTCCAGGGTGTGCCGCAGCGCTTGCAGGTCGGCCAGCTTCTCGGGATCGGTGCGCCAGTATCCGGCCCCGTCGTACCATCCCTGCCCTAGCCGGGTGATTTCGTGTTGCAGCTCAGTCCTGTTGAGCCGGCTGCGGACAGCGACCGGAATACCGTCGAGGTTGCGGATGGCGGACGGAAGGCATTCCCTGACCTGATCCTGCTGGCCGGGCAGCAGTGCATGCCACCACCGGCTCACCTGATCGGCGGTGCTGTGGTCCGGGGGTACCGCAGGGACCGCAGGCAGCTGGTGGCTGAGTTGCGCGTCGATCTGAGTCGGCGAGAGGTCGCCGTCGGTGCCGCGGATCGCCGCGGCCAGATCCTCGTCGGCGAGCTCGGCGGCCGCCAGCAGGGTGCGCACGTCTTCGGCCAGCCGCAGCGCTGCGTCGAATATGCGTTGCAGTTCTGCGGCGGACCGCGAATACACGTTGGACGGTGGCAGGACCGCGCCGGTCTGGTCGTCGATGGCCAGCTGGTTTTCCGCTGCGAAGTCGCGCATCGCCCGCAGCCGAGACTTGATGCCGGTCACTTCGTCGGCGGATTGTTCAGCCGCCCGTGCGACAGCTTCACAGGCGCCGGCGTGGTCGTCCAGGACGACGTTGGTGTGCTGGGTAGCCGCCTGCGCGGCTTCGGCGGCGACACCGCCGAAGTTGAGCAGCCGCATCATCTCCGCGACCGCGGCCGATGCGGTGCGGGTGCCGTGTGCGCGGCGGATCGCGGCATCGAACACCGTCCGGATCGCCTCGGGATCCCAGCGGTCGACGTCGGCCAGAGTGACCGTCATGACGCCGACGGGCCGGCCAGGCGCGCAGCGCTGTGCTGCTCGGACTCGGCGAAACCGCCGGCGGTGACATGCAAGCCGACGGAATGTTCGCCGAGTCGGCTGATGTGCACATCGCTGGCCGCCGCCCAATGGTCCAGCAACGTCGATAAGGCGGTAGCCGAGGAACCCACCCACCCCGCCCGGGCACCGTCGGCGTCGCGGTGGCACACCTGTTGCAGGTTCCACAACACCTGACCGTGGTCGGCCAGCGCGGTGCCGACCCGGATGAGCTCGTCGGGAATCGCCCGTAGTTGTTCTGCCATATCTGCCCGTCTGCCGAGGTGACTTTGGGCGAAAGATTGGCAGCGCGCAAAACAGCGGACCACTCACCAGGAGTGGCCCGTGTGGATACCGAAATGGCGTTGTGGATTACTTGCGCGGTTTGCGCGCCTTGCGCCGGATTCCCACGCCGCCCCAGAAGGAGAACCCGCGGATCCGCACGTTCGGCGCTCCCGGGCTGCCCCCGGCGACCACCGATTGATCGAAGTTGCCCATGATCCCCCGGCCGTCGATCTCGACGTTGACCTCCGGTGGCAACAGGATGGTCTGGGCGCCCATGATCGAGTACGCCCTGATCTCGACCTCGGTGGAGGTGAAGTCGGCGTAACGCAGATCGACCACACCGTTGCCCCAGAATGTGACGGTGGTCAGCTTCTTCGGCACGTTCCACCGGCCGCGGCGCTCGAAGCCGCTCATGATGGCCAGCAGCAACGTCGACGGCGCCGGATTGCATTTGCCGCCGCGGCGCGAGCTCACTGCCGTACCGGGCAGGTCGGCGCGCAGTTCGTCGAGCTCCTGATAGGTCGTCGCCGCGTAGGCCTTGGTTAGCCGATCTTCGTAGTCGTTGAGTTGCAGGCGTCCCTGTTCGGCCGCGTAGGCCAGCAACTGCGCGACTTGGATGCGGTCGGTGTCGGCCGCGCGCGCCATATCGTCGCGCGAGGTTTGAACGTCATGCTGGGCTGGGTTGGTCATCTCACCCGCGAGCTTACGACTTCACGATTTTGCTGCAAGAGGTGTTGGCTAAACTGCAACGTTCGTCCGCTGCGAAACGCCGTCTCAGGACGAAGAAGCCCAGCTCGGCGCGCGTTTCTGCAGAAATGCGAGCATGCCTTCGCGGGCTTCCTCGGAGACGAACAATCGGGCCGATTCCTCGGTGAGCCGCTGTGCGTCGCGGTCGAACCCCTCGAGCACGGCGGCGGTGGTCAGCGCCTTGGACGCCGCCAGACCCTGCGGAGACCCGCGGCTGACGTCGGCGACCAGCCCGGCCACCGCGGCGTCCACGTCGTCGGCGGCCAGGCTGATCAACCCGATCTCGGCGGCTTCGCTGGCGCCGAACGTTTCACCGGTGAGGTAATAGCGGGCTGCCGCCCGGGCGGAAAGTTTCGGCAGCAACGTCAGCGAGATGATCGCCGGGGCGACCCCGATCCGGGCTTCGGTCAAGGCAAAGGTGCTGCGGGGTCCCGCGACCACCATGTCGCACGCGCCGATCAGACCGAACCCCCCTGCGCGCACGTGCCCGTTGATGGCACCGATCACCGGCAACGGCGAGGCGACGATCGCGCGCAGCAGGTTGGTCATCTCCTGTGCCCGCGCCACGGCGAGGTCGAAGGGGTCGCCGCTGGCGCCCTGGCTGAGGTCGGCGCCCGCGCAGAACGTGCCACCGGCATGGCCGAGTACCACCACCCGCACCGCCGGGTCTTGGGCGGCGGCCCGCAGGCCGTCGTGGAGTTGGCTGACCAGGGCGGTCGACAGGGCGTTGCGGTTGTGCGGCGAGTTCAGCGTCAGCCTGGCGGCCGCACCGTCGCGGGCGTACTCGACGAGGGTGTCCATCAGTACGAACGGGGCAGACCGAGCGAGGTCTGAGCGACGAAGTTGAGCACCATTTCCCGGCTGATCGGCGCGATCCGCGCCAGCCGGGATGCGGTCAGCATGGCGGCCACGCCGTACTCCTTGGTCAGCCCATTGCCACCCATGGACTGCACGGCCTGGTCGACCGCGCGCGTCGAGGCCTCGCCGGCTGCGTACTTGGCCATGTTGGCCGCCTGGGCGGCGCCACCGTCGTCGCCGGCGTCATAGAGCGTCGCCGCCTTCTGCATCATCAGCTTGGCCAGTTCCACCTCGATGTGACACTGCGCCAACGGGTGCGCCAGCCCCTGGTGCGCGCCGATCGGAGTGCCCCAGACCTGGCGGGTCTTGACGTATTCGACTGCCTTGTCCAGCGCGAAACGTCCCATGCCGACGGCGCTGGCCGCGCCCATGATGCGTTCCGGGTTCAGCCCGGCGAACAGCTGTGCGATGGCGGCGTCTTCGGCGCCGACCAGCGCGTCGGCGGGCAGTCGCACATCGTCCAGAAACACCTGGAACTGACGCTCGGGACTGATGATCTCCATATCGATGGGCGTGAAGGTGAAGCCCGGAGCATCGGTGGGCACCACGAACAACGCCGGGCGCAGCTTGCCGGTCTTGGCCTCTTCGGTCCGGCCCACCACCAATACCGCCTGCGCCTGGTCGACACCGGAGATGTAGACCTTCTGCCCCTTGAGGATCCAGTCGCTGCCGTCGCGGCGGGCGGTGGTGGTGATCTTGTGCGAGTTGGAGCCGGCGTCGGGTTCGGTGATGGCGAACGCCATGGTCAAGGAACCGTCGGCGATGGCGGGCACCCAACGCTTCTTCTGTTCTTCGGTGCCGAACTTGCTGATGATGGTGCCGTTGATGGCGGGCGAGACCACCATCAGCAGCAACGCGCTGCCCGCCGCTGCCATCTCCTCCATCACCAGTGACAGCTCGTACATGCCGGCACCGCCACCGCCGTACTCCTCGGGCAGATTCACCCCGAGAAAGCCGAGTTTGCCTGCCTCAGTCCACAATTCGTTGGTGTGCTCTTGGGCGCGAGCCTTCTTCAGGTAGTAGTCGGCACCGTAGCCGGACGCCCATTCGCGCACCGCCTTGCGCAGTGCCTGACGATCTTCGCTTTCAATGAAGCTGGTTTCGGTCATTGGGAATCCCCTTCTGATTCGGGTGCTTCGACGCGTGCTAGCACAGCGCCGACTTCGACTTGCCGGCCTGGTTGGACATTGAGTTCGGCGAGGACGCCGTCGTTCGGTGCGGTGATGGTGTGTTCCATCTTCATCGCCTCCAGCCAGATCAGCGGCTGGCCGGCGGTGACGGTGGCGCCGACTTCGGCCCCGATGCGAATGACGTTGCCCGGCATGGGTGCGATGAGTGAGCCTTGCGCGACGGCCGATTCCGGTTCGGGATAGCGGGGTAGCGCGACGAGGTGCACCGGTCCGCGCGCGGAATCGATGTAGACGTCGTCCCCGAAGCGGGCGACCCGAAAACCGGTGGCCACGCCGTGCTCCGCCAGCACCACTTCGTCGGGCGACGCGGCGACCAGTTGCACGCTCGGATCGTCGGGCAATGCCAATCCGGTTCTGGTGTAACGGTATTGGATCCGCTGCTCGGTCTCGGCGTCATCCCGGTAGGTCTTGACCTGGAACCCCGACGTCAGGTTACGCCAGCCACTGGGGAGCGCGGGCAAGGCCGTGGCGGTGGCGCGGTTGTGCGCGGCGTCGGCCAGCGCCGCCGCGATCGCCGACAACCGGACGGTCTCGGCATCGGCCAGCGGCGCCGAGAGTTCGGCCAGGCCGTGGGTATCGAAAAACGCTGTGTCGGTGGCACCGTCGAGGAACGCAGGGTGGCGCAGCACGTGCACCAGCAGCTCACGGTTGGTGCGCAGGCCGTGCACCCGGGCGCGGGCCAGCGCGTCGGCGAGCACCAGCGCCGACTGCCGGCGGGTCGGTGCGTAGGAGATGACCTTGGCCAGCATCGGGTCGTAGTAGATCGATACCGCCGAGCCGTCGACGATGCCGGAGTCCAGCCGGATGCCGGTCCGGTGACCCAGGGTCTCGAACTCGGCGCGCACCGAGGGCAGTCGCAGCGCGTGCACCACCCCGGCCTGCGGCTGCCAGCCCTGCGCCGGATCCTCGGCATAGAGCCGGGCCTCGATCGAATGACCTTGAGCTGCAGGAGGTTCGGCGCTGAGCCGGCCACCGTCGGCCACTTCGAGTTGCAGCTCGACCAGGTCCAACCCGGTGGTTTCCTCGGTGACCGGGTGCTCGACCTGCAGGCGGGTGTTCATCTCCAGGAAGAAGAACTCCCCGTTGTCGTCGGCGAGGAACTCCACGGTGCCCGCACCGGTGTAGCCGATCGCGGCGGCGGCCAGCCGGGCTGCCTCGAAAAGCTTCTCGCGCATGCCCGGGGTCCGCTCGACCAACGGCGACGGCGCCTCTTCGATGACCTTCTGGTGTCGTCGCTGAATGGAACACTCCCGCTCGCCGATGGCCCAGACCGTGCCGTGCTTGTCGGCCATCACCTGCACCTCGATGTGGTGTCCGGTGGGCAGGTAGCGCTCGCAGAACACCGTCGGATCGCCGAACGCGGATTGGGCCTCGCGCTGCGCGGCCTCGACTTCGCCTGGCAACGCCGATAATTCGCGGACGACCCGCATCCCACGCCCGCCGCCGCCGGCGGACGCCTTGACCAGCACCGGCAGTTGCGCCTCGGTGACGGTGGCCGGGTCCAGTTCTTCCAGGACCGGGACCCCGGCGCCGGACATCAATTTCTTGGATTCGATCTTGGAGCCCATCGCGCGCACGGCGTCCACGGGTGGTCCGATCCAGGTCAGACCCGCGTCCTGCACCGCCGCGGCGAATTCCGCGTTCTCCGAGAGGAAGCCGTATCCGGGGTGGACGGCGTCGGCCCCGGCGGCCTGTGCGGCTGCGATGACGGCATCAGCGTTGAGGTAGTCGGTCGTCTGCGGAAGGCGCACCGTGGCGTCGGCCTCGGCGACGTGCGGTGCGGCGGCATCCGGGTCGGTGTGGACCGCGACGGTGCCCAACCCGAGTCGTCGGCACGTGGCGAACACCCGCCGGGCGATCTCGCCACGGTTGGCCACCAGCACTCTCGTGATTCCCATGCCGCTCACATCCGGAAGACGCCGAAGCTCGACGTCCCCTCGATCGGGCCATTTGCAATGGCGGACAGACACATTCCCAACACGGTGCGGGTGTCGCGCGGGTCGATCACGCCGTCGTCGTAGAGCATCCCGGACAGCACCAGCGGCAGCGACTCGGCCTCGATCTGTCCCTCGACGGCCGCACGCATCGCGGCGTCGGCCTCCTCGTCGACCTGTTGGCCACGGGCTTCGGAGGCGGCCCGGGCGACGATCGACAACACCCCGGCCAATTGCGCGCCACCCATCACCGCGGACTTGGCGGTGGGCCAGGCGAACAGGAACCGCGGGTCATAGGCGCGGCCGCACATGCCGTAGTGGCCCGCGCCGTACGATGCGCCGATCAGCAGCGAGATGTGCGGGACCTTCGAGTTGGACACGGCGTTGATCATCATCGAGCCGTGCTTGATCATTCCGCCTTCCTCGTAGTCCTTGCCCACCATGTAGCCGGTGGTGTTGTGCAGGAACAACAGTGGCGTGTCGTAGCGGTTGGCCAGCTGGATGAACTGGGTGGCCTTCTGCGATTCCTCGCTGAACAGCACACCGCGGGCGTTGGCCAGGATGCCGATCGGATAACCGTGCAGTTGGGCCCAGCCGGTCACCAGCGACGAGCCGTAGAGCGGTTTGAACTCGTCGAATTCGGAGCCGTCGACGATGCGGGCGATCACCTCGCGCGGGTCGAACGGGATCCGCAGATCCGCGGGCACGATGCCGATCAGCTCCTCGGTGTCGAACAGCGGTTCGGTTACCTGCCTGGGTGTCGGTCCCTGTTTGCGCCAGTTGAGCCGGGCCACGATGCGGCGTCCAATGCGGATCGCGTCGACCTCGTCCTGCGCGAAGTAGTCACCCAAACCCGAGACTCGGGAGTGCATTTCGGCACCGCCGAGGGACTCGTCGTCGGATTCCTCACCGGTGGCCATCTTCACCAGGGGCGGGCCGGCCAGGAAGACCTTCGAGCGCTCTTTGATCATCACCACGTGGTCGGACATTCCCGGCACATAGGCCCCACCCGCGGTGGAGTTGCCGAATACCAGTGCGATGGTGGGTATTCCGGCCGCGGACAGCCGAGTCAAGTCGCGGAACATCCGCCCGCCGGGGATGAAGATCTCTTTCTGCGTCGGCAGGTCCGCACCGCCGGACTCCACCAGCGATATGACGGGAAGCCGGTTCTCGAAGGCGATCTGGTTGGCCCGCAGGATCTTTTTGAGGGTCCACGGATTGCTGGTGCCGCCTTTGACGGTGGGGTCGTTGGCGACGATCATGCATTCGACGCCTTCGATCACCCCGATTCCGGTAACCGTGCTGGCGCCGACTCGGAAAGCGCTGCCCCACGCCGCCAGTGGGCTCAACTCGAGAAATGGTGAGTCGGCGTCGACGAGTAGCTCGATACGTTCGCGTGCCGTGAGCTTGCCGCGGGCATGGTGGCGTTCAACATATTTGGGGCCGCCGCCGTCGATTGCGTTGGCGAACTCGGCAGCGATCTCGTCGAGCTTGGTGGTGGTCGCGGCCGCCGCTTCGGCAAAGGCCGCACCGGTGGGATCCAGGGTGGACTGCAGTGTGGTCATTGCCAACTCCGACGATGCAGAGCGCCGCGATAGGTAACTGTGATCATTGTTGATACCCCAGGAGTTTGGCGGCCAGTGCGGTCATGATCTCAGTGGTTCCGCCGCCGATACCCAGGATCCGCATGTCCCGATACTGGCGTTCGATCTCGGATTCAGCCATATAGCCCATGCCGCCGAACAATTGAACGCCCTGGTTGGCCACCCACTCACCCGCTTCGACCGCGGTGTTCTTGGCGAAACACACCTGCGCGATCAGGTTCGTCTCACCCGCCAACTGACGCTCCACCACGTTGCGCGAATACACCCGGGCCACGTCGACCCGGCGGGCCATCTCGGCCAGCGTGTTCTGCACCGCCTGCCGGGAGATCAACGGCCGGCCGAAGGTCTCCCGGTCCCGGCACCACTGGGCGGTGATGTCCAAACACCGCTGCGCACTCGAATATGCCTGGGCGGCAAGCCCGATGCGCTCGGAGACGAAGGCCTGCGCGATCTGACCGAAGCCGCTGTTCTCCGCGCCGACCAGGTTTGCCGCCGGTACCCGGACATCGGTGTAGGACAGCTCCGCGGTGTCGGAGGACCGCCAGCCCATCTTGTCCAGCTTGCGGGTGACCTCGAAACCGGGTGTGCCCTTGTCGACGACGATCAGCGACACCCCCGCCGCGCCGGGTCCTCCGGTGCGCACCGCGGTGACCACGAAGTCGGCCCGCACCCCGGAGGTGATGTAGGTCTTGGCGCCGTTGATCACGAAGTGGTCGCCGTCGCGCACCGCGGACGTGCGCAGGTGCCCGACGTCGGAGCCGCCACCGGGTTCGGTGATGGCCAGCGCGCCGATCTTCGCACCGGCCAGCGTCGGACGCACGTAGGTGTCGATCAACCTCTGGTCACCGGTGGCGATGATGTGCGGCACGGCGATGCCGCAGGTGAACAGCGAAGCGAAAACCCCACCGGGAGCGCCGGATTGGTGGAACTCTTCGCAAATGACCACCGCGTCGGCGCCGTCGCCCCCGCCGCCGCCGACGGCTTCGGGGAAGTTGGCACCCAGCAGCCCGGCTTCCCCGGCGCGCAGGTGCAAGGCGCGGGGCAGGTCACCGAAGCGTTCCCACTCGGCGACGTTGAGCAGGATCTCCCGTTCGACGAATGACCTCGTGGTCTTGCGCAGCTGTTCGCGCTCGGGTGTGGTCCAGATGCTCATAGAAAACTTTCCGGCATGTCGACGTGACGGCTGCGCAACCATTCACCCAGCCCCTTGGCCTGCGGGTCGAAGCGCGCCTGGTAGGCGACGCCCTGACCGAGAATTCCCTCGATGACGAAGTTCACCGCCCGCAGGTTCGCCAGCACGTGGCGGGTGACCTGCAGCGGCGCCGCTTCGGGCAGCAGCTCTTTGAGTAACTCCACGGTCAGCGTGTGGGCCAGCCAGCGCCACTGGTCGTCGGTGCGCACCCACACACCCACGTTCGCCGAGCCGCCCTTGTCGCCGCTGCGGGCGCCGGCGATCAGGCCCAGCGGGACGCGCCGGGTCGGTCCGGCCGGCCACGGCTCGGGCAGAGCTGGCGCATCGGCCGGTTCCAAGGTCAAAGTCTCGATGGCGCAGGGAATGTCGGTCCGGGTGCCGTCGGCGTGGACCGCGACGTGGGGCACCAGGGCGGCGTCGACGTAACCGGGGGTGAACACCCCGTACACCTGGCCGTCACCGGGCGGGGTGGTGGCGGTGAACCCCGGGTAGCTGGCCAGCGCCAATTCGACTGCCGCAGCGGAGAATTTGCGTCCCACGTTGGCGGGGTCGGGGTCGCGGACCACGCAGCTGAGCAGCGCGCTGGCGGTCTCTTCGGTGTCGGCGTCGGGACGGTCGGTGCGCGACAGTGTCCAGTCCAGCTCGGCCGGCTTGACGGTCAAGGTGGCCTCGAGCTGGTGGCGCACCAACTCCGCCTTGGCCTCGATGTCCAGCCCGGTCAACACGAAGGTCATGGCGTTGCGGAATCCGCCGATGCTGTTCAGCGACACCTTCAGCGTCGGCGGCGGTGGTTCGCCGACAACGCCGCTGATCCGCACCCGGTCCGGGCCGTCGCTGGACAACGAGATGGAGTCCAGCCGGGCCGTCACATCCGGGTTCGCGTAGCGGGCGCCGGTGACCTCGTAGAGCAACTGCGCGGTGATCGTGTCGACGCTCACCAGACCACCGGTGCCGGCGTGCTTGGTGATGACCGACGAACCGTCGGCATACACCTCGGCGAGCGGGAAACCCGGGTAGGTCAGGTCCGCCACCTCGGTGAAGAACGAGAAGTTCCCGCCGGTGGCCTGGGTGCCACACTCGATGACGTGACCGGCCACCACCGCCCCGGCCAGCTGGTCGTAGTCGGTGCGGCGCCAATCGAAGTGCGCGGCCGCCGAACCGACGATCACCGAGGCGTCGGTGACCCGTCCGGTGACCACCACGTCGGCGCCGGCGTTGAGGCAGTCCGCGATGCCCCAGCCGCCCAGGTAGGCATTGGCCGTCAGCGGCGAACCCAGACCCAGCTCGGCCGCCCGGGGTTGCAGGTCGTCACCCTCGACATGGGCGACCCGGACCGGGACGCCCAGCCGCTCGGCCAGGGCGCGCACCGCCGCTGCCAGTCCGGCCGGGTTCAGGCCACCGGCGTTGGCGACGACGCGCACACCGCGCTCGTGAGCCACGCCCAGGCATTCTTCGAGCTGGGTGAGAAACGTCTTCGCATAGCCGCGGTCGGGGTTCTTCATCCGGTCGCGACCCAGGATCAGCATGGTCAGCTCGGCCAGGTAGTCGCCGGTGAGGAAATCGATCTCACCGCCGATCAGCATCTCGCGCATCGCCGAATGCCGGTCACCGTAGAAACCGGAGCAGTTCGCGATCCGGACAGCGCCCGGAGATGCCATGCGCATCCTCCCCTCACGGATCAGCGTGCATCGAACCAACCAACCGGTAGGTTAGCGGGTACCGGCGGTGTCGCGTCAACCCGGCTCCAGCCCCGCGTTGCCCCAATTTTGGTGACGGGAAGGTCGACCGACTATTCTGGTCAGCAACTGTCGCCGTGCGGCCAATCAGCCTGGAACCGCGACACGCCCCACCGAAACCCCGAACGAGGAGTTAGGCCCGACCATGGCCGTACCCAAGCGCAGGATGTCGCGCTCGAATACCCGCAGCCGGCGCTCGCAGTGGAAGGCCACCGAGACCGGTCTGGTCGGCGTCAACGTCGCCGGTCAGAAGCACAAGGTGCCGCGCCGGCTGCTCAAGGCCGCTCGGCTGGGCCTGATCGACCTCGACAAGCGCTAGCCGGTGCGGCGTCGTCTCTGACGCCCGTTTCGGCGCGCCTCTCAGCCCAGTCTCAGGCGTCCATACGAAACTGGACCGCGTGCGAATACTTGTCGTCGACGACGATCGCGCGGTGCGCGAGTCGCTGCGCAGATCGCTTTCCTTCAACGGCTACTCGGTGGAGTTGGCTCACGACGGTGTCGAGGCGCTGGAAAAGATCTCCAGTGACCGGCCCGACGCGGTCGTGCTGGACGTGATGATGCCCCGGCTGGACGGGCTGGAAGTGTGCCGTCAGCTGCGCAGCACCGGTGACGACCTGCCCATCCTGGTGTTGACCGCGCGTGATTCGGTTTCCGAGCGCGTAGCCGGCCTGGATGCCGGAGCCGACGACTACCTGCCCAAGCCGTTCGCCCTGGAAGAGCTGCTGGCCCGGATGCGGGCGTTGCTGCGCCGCACCAAGCCTGAAGACGCGGCGGAGTCGGTGGCGATGACGTTCTCGGACCTGAGCCTGGACCCCGTGACCCGGGAGGTGATCCGCGGGCAGCGTCGCATCAGCCTGACCCGTACCGAGTTCTCCCTGCTGGAGATGCTGATCGCCAACCCGCGCCGGGTGTTGACCCGCAGCCGCATCCTGGAGGAGGTGTGGGGGTTCGACTTCCCCACCTCGGGCAATGCCCTGGAAGTGTACGTCGGATACCTGCGCCGTAAGACCGAAGCCGACGGCGAGCCGCGGCTGATCCACACCGTGCGCGGGGTGGGTTACGTGCTACGCGAAACACCCCCCTGATGCTCGGTCTGCGCCGCAAACGGCGGGCGCCGCTGCGAGCGACCAGTTCCCTGTCACTGCGCTGGCGGGTCATGCTGCTGGCGATGTCCATGGTGGCGATGGTGGTGGTGCTGATCTCGGTGGCCGTCTACGCGGTGATTTCGGCGGCGTTGTACAGCGACCTCGACAACCAGCTGCAAAGCCGTGCGCAGTTGCTCATCGCCAGTGGTTCGCTGGCCGCCGACCCTGGCAAAGCCATCGAGGGCACCGCCTATTCGGACGTCAACGCCATGTTGGTGAACCCGGGACGGTCGATCTACACGGCCAACCAGCCGGGGCAGACACTGCCGGTCGGAAGCCCGGAGAAGGCGGTCATCCGCGGTGACCTGTTCATGTCCCGGCGCACCGCCGCCGGCCAGCGGGTGCTCGCCATCCACCTGCCCAACGGCAGCTCACTGCTGATCTCCAAAAGCCTCGAGCCGACCCAGCACGTGATGAGCAAGCTGCGGTTCGTGCTGCTCCTGGTCGGTGGCGTGGGTGTCGCAGTGGCCGCGGTGGCCGGCGGGATGGTGACCCGGGCCGGGTTGCGGCCGGTGGGTCGGCTCACCGAGGCGGCCGAGCGGGTGGCCCGCACCGACGACCTGCGTCCCATACCGGTCTTCGGCAGCGACGAGCTCGCCAGGCTCACCGAGGCGTTCAACCTGATGCTGCGCGCGCTGGCCGAATCGCGGGAGCGCCAGGCGCGTCTGGTCACCGACGCCGGACACGAACTGCGCACCCCGCTGACGTCGCTGCGCACCAATGTCGAGCTGCTGATGGCGTCGATGGCGCCGGGGGCACCGCGGCTCCCGGAACAGGAAATGGTCGGCCTGCGCGCCGACGTGCTGGGGCAGATCGAGGAATTGTCCACGCTGGTCGGCGATCTGGTGGATCTCACCCGCGGTGACGCCGGTCAAGCGGTACACGAACCGGTCGACATGGGCGAGGTCATCGATCGCAGCCTGGAGCGAGTTCGACGTCGCCGCAACGACATTCACTTCGACGTGGAGGTGGTTCCGTGGCAGGTCTACGGTGACCCCGCCGGGTTGTCGCGGGCGGCGCTCAACCTGATGGACAACGCGGCCAAGTGGAGTCCGCCGGGCGGCCGGGTGGCGGTGCGGCTGCGCCGGGTCGATGCGTCCCACGCCGAACTGGTGGTCGCCGACCACGGGCCGGGCATCCCGCCGCAGGAGCGGCGCCTGGTATTCGAGCGGTTCTACCGCTCCGCGTCGGCACGCGCGATGCCCGGTTCGGGTCTGGGGCTCGCGATCGTCAAGCAGGTGGTGCTCAACCACGGCGGATCGTTGCGCGTGGAGGACACCGACCCGGGCGGCGACCCGCCGGGGACGTCGTTCTACGTGCTGCTGCCCGGTCGTCCGCTGCCTGGTCCGGACTATCCGTCATCCGCCGACGAGCCCGAGAGTTCACGGGGTTCGGCGAATGTCATCTCAGTCGATTCTTAGTCCGCGCGCGCAAGGTGGTTGTGCAGTTAGTGTTGAAAACCAAGCCATGCAAGCAACGCATGCTCCAGTAGGCCTTCAGTAAGCCCCTAGAAGTAGAGGAAGAGCGTCTTAGCGACATGACGAATCACCCGAGGTATTCGCCACCGCCGCAGCAGCCGGGATACGGTGCCACATCTAGTCAGCCGGTACCGCCCGCCTATGCCCAGGGGCAGCAGAGTTACACCCAGCCGTTCGACTGGCGCTATCAACCGCCGTCGCATCAGCAGTACCGCTCCTACGACCCGCTCAGCGGCACCGGGGCCGGGCCGATACCGGGCAACACCGGATCGGGTGCGATACCCGGCGGTACCGGTTCGCGTCCGATACCGACCGTGTCGGGTCCCGGTCCGCTGCCGGGTCAGACCATGCATGGTCCAGTGCCCGGGATGATGCCCCCGATGGCGCCGCCGCGCCGACGGCGGTCAGGCGGCCTGATCCTCGGTGCGCTGGCGATCGCGGTGGTGTCCGCCGGTATCGGAGGCGCCGCCGCGTCGGTCGTCGAACTGGGCCACCAGGCCGGCGGCGGTAAGAGCACCACGGCGTCGTCCGGCGCGGCCCCCAGCGTTCCGGCGGCCAACATGCCGCCAGGATCGGTCGAGCAGGTGGCTGCCAAGGTGGTGCCCAGCGTCGTCATGCTGGAAACCGATCTGGGCCGGGCCTCCGAAGAGGGATCCGGCGTCATCTTGTCCGCCGACGGGCTGATCCTGACCAACAATCACGTCGTCGCGGCGGCCGCCAAGCCGCCGGCCAACGGCCCGGCGCCGAAGACGACGGTGACGTTCTCCGACGGGCGCACCTCCACCTTCACCGTGGTCGGCGCCGACCCGACCAGCGACATCGCCGTCGTACGCGTCCAGGGCGTCTCCGGATTGTCCCCGATCGCGATGGGATCGTCGTCGGGCTTGCGGGTCGGTCAGCCGGTGCTGGCCGTCGGCTCACCCCTGGGCTTGGCGGGCACGGTGACCACCGGGATCGTCAGCGCGCTCAACCGGCCGGTGTCGACGACGGGTGAGGCCGGCAACCAGAATACGGTGCTGGATGCTATCCAGACCGATGCCGCCATCAACCCGGGTAACTCCGGTGGCGCACTGGTCAACATGAACGCGCAACTGGTCGGCATCAACTCGGCGATCGCCACCCTCGGCGCCGACTCCGGCGACGCGCAAAGCGGCTCGATCGGACTGGGCTTCGCAATCCCGGTCGACCAGGCCAAGCGCATCGCCGACGAGCTGATCAGCACCGGTAAGGCGTCGCACGCCTCGCTGGGCGTTCAGGTCACCACCGACAAGGGTGCCCCGGGCGCCAAGGTGATGGAAGTGGTGGCCAACGGCGCGGCGGCCAATGCGGGGGTGCCCAAGGGGGTCATCGTCACCAAGGTGGATGACCGTACGATCAACAGCGCCGACGCGCTGGTGGCCGCGGTGCGTTCCAAAGCACCCGGAGACAAGGTGTCGCTGACTTATCAGGATCCAGCGGGCGGCAGTCGCACTGTGCAGGTCACCCTCGGAAAGGCGGACCAGTGATGAAGGCCGAGGCGCAGCTGTCGGACCTCGGATATACGGTGGCACCCATGGAACAGGGCGCTGAATTGGTGGTCGGACGGGCTCTTGTCGTCGTCGTCGACGACCGCACCGCGCACGGGGATGAAGACCACAGCGGCCCGCTGGTCACCGAATTGCTGACCGAGGCAGGGTTCGTCGTGGACGGCGTGGTGGCGGTCGAGGCGGACGAGGTCGAGATCCGCAACGCGTTGAACACCGCTGTGATCGGCGGGGTCGACTTGGTGGTGTCCGTCGGCGGGACCGGGGTCACGCCCCGTGACGTCACGCCCGAAGCCACCCGCGACATCCTGGACCGGGAGATCCTCGGCATCGCTGAGGCGATCCGCGCTTCGGGCTTGTCCGCCGGGATCACCGACGCGGGTCTGTCCCGCGGGCTGGCCGGCGTGTCCGGCAGCACCCTGGTGGTCAACCTGGCTGGATCCCGCTATGCGGTACGCGACGGGATGGCGACCCTGAACCCGTTGGCGGCCTACATCATCGGCCAGCTGTCGAGTCTGGAGATATAGCTCTCCGGACCGGGTCAGCGGTCGGCGCGGGGCCCGTAGTTCGGCGGCGGCGACAGCGGGGTGGCTTCGACCGCCGGTGCGCTGCCGTGGCGGCCGGACGATGCCGCACCGTTGGTCTGTGCGAGCAGGTCGCGGATCTCTTCGAGGAGGACGACCTGTGCGTCGTCGGCCTGCTCGACTTCACCCTGCCTGCGCAACTTGCTGTACGGCAGCACAACCAGGAAGTACACCACCGCAGCCACCAGCAGGAAATTGATTGCGGCCGACAGCACCACGTTGAGGTCGATGAATTGATCGGTGCCCGGAATCTGGATTTTCAGAAGTCCGTGTTCCTGCTTCTGGTTCATGCCGATCGAGCTGACCAGCGGTTTGATGATGCTGTCGGTGAAGGCGGTGACCAGCGCGGTGAACGCGGTACCGATGACCACTGCAACGGACAGGTCGACGATATTGCCGCGCGAGAGAAACTCTTTGAACCCTTTGAGCATGGGGACGTCCTTTCTGCAGCGGGCATCCGATGATCCCGGAATTTGACCCCAGGAAAAATTTAACTCAGTTGGTGGCGTTTGCCACGACCCCCTCCGTGTCGTCCCGCCCGGAGTGCACGCAATCGATCAATGTCGAGAAGGCATGACGGGCCGCGCAGTCCGGTAGACCGGCCAGTTCCGCGTGGGCCAGATCGGCGTACCGCGCCGCGCCGGGGTGGGACGCGAGGTGCGATACGGTGCCGACCAGCCGGCCCAGTCGCGACAGCCGCTGCACGGTGCCGTCGGGCGCCCCGGCGCACAGGGCGCCCAGCTGTCCGCAGGCGGCGATCAACGAGCCGGAGCGCTCTTGCGCCACCCGCAGCTGATGTTCGGCGGGATCGACGGTCGCCGCGCTGCCGCGGGTTGCGCGCAGCTGTCCGGTCACCAGCTCGCCGAAGGTCTCCGCGATCACCGAGAAAGCCTCCGGACCCAGCCGCGAACCCAGCCGGGACGCCGCCGCGTACCGGTAGTCGCCCGCGAGGATCGCCAGGTTGCTGTTCCAGCGGGCGCCGGCGTCGTCGGCCACGTCGGCATCGTCGGCGACGCCCGCGTGACACAACGTCGCCAGGTGGATCAGCTCGAGCGCGGCTCCGACGACGCTGACCTGCCAGGCGTCCGATTCGGGGCCGAGCTGCGCCGCCAGCACCGTGAAGAGCGGCCGGAGCTGAGTGCGTTCGTCGGCAAACGGATGCTGCATAGCATCGCGAATCATGTCGTCACCCAGGGTGAGCTCGCTGCTCATCAGCGCCTCGATGCGGGCGACACCGTCGCGCACGCCGGCGGCGAATCGGGAGTCGTCGAGCTGCAGACACTCGAGCGCGCTCCCCGGTGCAATGCTCACCGGTCCAACAGTAGGGGGTGCGCCGCCGCGACGCCGTTTTGCGTTGGCACGGCACGGATTCGCCGTCAGTGCAGAACGAGGGTCACCGTCTGGCCCAGCGCCGCTCCCGCCACCGCCGCTGCCAACCGGGCCGGCAGTGCCACCAGCACCACCCGATCGTTGCCCGGCCCCAAGGCCTTCTGCTGGGCGGAGATCAGGACCACGATCGCGTCGGTGGCCAGCAACCGCGAGGGGGCGGCCGCGTCGGATGCCGGCGCGGCCAGCACGTCGACGACGTCGCCGACCCGCACCAGGTCGATCAGGGCGGCGTCGGCCAGATGCAGCGGCACGATCCGGGCGTTGGGCCCGGCGGCGGAATCGGCCAGCCGGCTGCCCAGCAGCCGCAGGTCGGTGAGCACTTCGCCGCGCCGAGTGGGACTGGCCAGCGTCGATCCGAGCACGACCTCGAGCTTGCCCTGAGATCCATCGGGAACCGTTGCCGCCGAACGCTTTTCGAGCCGGACATCATTGGCGCTGAGGGCGGTGCCGGACTTCAGGTCACGGGCGGCCACCAATACGTCGACCCGGTCACCGTCCGGGTTCGAACGCACCGCGGCAACGCAGGCGAGGACGACGAGGGCGCCGGCGGCCACCCGGCGGGCCCGCACAGTCCGCATCCAGTCCGGCCGCAGCACGGTCGAAATGCGGTTCAGCAGTGAGGGATTGAGTGAGGACGATTCCCGCACCTCCCCAGGGTAGGCAGGGTGGGGCCAGGCTGGTTGCGCGTCGGAGGCCGGTTGTGGATAACTAGCTGGCGGAGCTGGCCGCGGCCGCCTTGGAACTGCCGGCCTTGTCGCCCGAGCCCGCTGATTTGCTGTCACTGGAACTCGAAGACTTGGCGTCCGCGGACCCCGAGTCGCTCGTCGAGGAGCCGTTGGTCGAACTCTTCTCTTTCTTGCCGGCCTCGCGACTGTCGGTGCGGTAGAACCCGCTGCCCTTGAACACGACCCCGACCGAGTTGAACAACTTGCGCAGTCGGCCTGAGCATTGGTCACAGGTCGTCAGGGCATCGTCAGTGAAGGCCTGCACCTTGTCGAAGCGGTTGTCGCATTCGGTGCACGCGTAGCTGTACGTGGGCACAAGAACCTCCGGGTGAATGTAAGTCTGCTGCGTTAGCACTCTACCGTCTCAAGTGCTAGAACCGCCACGTGTTGCCGGTCATTCCCGGATCGGCAGCGCGAGCAGGCCCCGCGCGGGGGTCAGCACATGGCTCATCGGCACGTCATGCGGCTCCGACGGCAACTCGTCGACCAATTCCACATCGCGGACCACCGCCACCAGCGCCGCCTGCGGATCTCGCGCCGGCAGGGATCGGTCGTAAAAACCGCGACCGCGGCCCAATCGCACACCGCGCCGGTCGACCGCCAGGGCGGGCAGCAGCACCATCCCGGCCTCGCCCAGCGCACTCGCCGGCAGCCACGGCCCGGGCGGCTCGAGAAGTCCCCAGCGCCCGGTCCTCAGCGCGCCAGGGGAATATTCGCCCCATGACAACGGCAGCGCGGTGTCGTCCGGACCGGTGCGCGCCACCGGCAACAGCACCCGCCCGGCGCGGCGCAGCAACACGTCGAGCATGTCGATCGATCCGGGTTCGGTGCCGACCGGAACATACGCACAGACGGTGACACCGCTGGTCACCACCTGTTCCAGCTGCCGGATCAGCATTTCGGCCTCGGCGGCGCGGACGCCGGCCGCAACGTGCCGGCGAGCCCGAGCCAGCTGGCTGCGCAACGCGGCCTTGCCCCCCGTGGTCATGGTGCTAACGATGACAGACCCCGGCGGGCGCGGTGTTCTCGCCGACCGCGCGGCCGGTGCGGGCTATGGTTGTGAACGATGTCACGACCGCAAACATCGATCCCGTTCACCGCGATCGTTCCCGCCGCCGGCCTAGGAACCAGGTTCCTGCCCGCGACCAAGACAGTGCCCAAAGAGCTGTTGCCCGTCGTGGACACCCCCGGCATCGAGTTGGTGGCCGCCGAGGCGGCCGACGCCGGCGCCGAACGCCTGGTGATCATCACCTCCGAGGGCAAGGACGGTGTCGTCGCGCACTTCGTCGAGGACCTGGTGCTGGAAGGCACCCTGGAAGCGCGGGGCAAGAAGGCCATGCTGGCCAAGGTCCGTCGCGCCCCGGCGCTGATCAAGGTCGAGTCGGTGGTGCAGGCCGAGCCGTTGGGCCTGGGGCACGCGATCAGCTGCGTCGAGCCCACCCTGATGCCCGACGAGGACGCCGTCATGGTGCTGCTGCCGGATGACCTGGTGCTGCCGACCGGGATCCTGGAGACGATGTCGCAGGTCCGGGGCCAGTACGGCGGCACGGTGCTGTGTGCCATCGAGGTCTCGCCCGAGGAAATCAGCGCCTACGGCGTGTTCGACGTCGACCCGCTGCCCGACACCACCGACGTCCTGCGGGTCAAGGGCATGATCGAGAAGCCCAAGACCGAGGACGCGCCGTCGTTGCTCGCCGCCGCCGGTCGCTACGTGTTGGACCGGGCGATCTTCGACGCGCTGCGCCGCATCGACCGGGGTGCCGGCGGCGAGGTGCAGCTCACCGATGCCATCGCGTTGCTGATCTCCGAAGGGCATCCGGTACACGTCGTCGTTCATCGCGGATCCCGACACGACTTGGGAAATCCCGGCGGCTACCTCAAGGCTGCGGTTGACTTTGCATTGGATCGTGATGACTACGGCCCGGACTTGCGGCGGTGGTTGGTGGCGCGATTGGGCCTGACCGAACAGCAGTAGGCGCTCGGGTCCGGTTCGCCAGACCGCGCCCGCCACTTTGGGGGCAGGAAGGCGCTGCACTGTGCGTTCTGTGGAGGAGCAACAGGCCCGGATATCGGCGGCCGCGGTGGCCCCGAGGCCGATCAAAGTCGCCATCGCCGAGGCGCAGGGACTGCTGTGTGCCGAAGAGGTGGTGACCGAACGTCCGCTGCCCGGCTTCGACCAGGCCGCCATCGACGGGTACGCAGTGCGCAGCGTCGACGTGCTCGGCGTCGGTGACGGTGGCGCGAGTGAACCCATAGCGGCCGTCGCCGACGACGGCAGCGTCGAAGCCCGTGCCGTCGTGACCCTGCCGGTGATGGGGACGATCGAGGCCGGGGCCCGCACGCCCAGCCGGCTGCAGCCGCGCCAGGCCGCCCGGGTACAGACCGGGGCGCCGTTGCCCACCCTGGCCGACGCGGTGTTGCCGCTGCGCTGGACCGACGGCGGCATGAACCGGGTGCGGATCCTGCGCGGTGCGCCGTCCGGCGCCTACGTGCGGCGCGCCGGCGACGACGTGCAGCCCGGCGACGTGGCGGTGCGGTCGGGCACCATCATCGGCGCTGCTCAGGTCGGATTGCTGGCGGCGGTGGGCCGTGAACGGGTGCTGGTGCATCCGCGCCCGCGGTTGTCGGTGATGGCCGTCGGCGGCGAACTCGTCGACATCTCGCGCAATCCGGGCAACGGGCAGGTCTACGACGTCAACTCCTACGCGCTGGCGGCGGCCGGCCGCGACGCCGGCGCCGAGGTCAACCGCGTCGGCATCGTCAGCAACAACCCCAAGGAACTTGGCGAGATCGTCGAAGGCCAGCTCAACCGGGCTGAAGTGCTGGTGATCGCCGGGGGAGTAGGTGGTGCGGCGGCCGAGGCGGTGCGTTCGGTGCTGTCCGAACTCGGTGACATGGAGGTGGTGCGGGTCGCCATGCACCCCGGCTCGGTTCAGGGCTTCGGGCAGCTCGGCCGCGACGGTGTGCCGACCTTCCTGTTGCCCGCCAACCCGGTCAGCGCGCTGGTGGTGTTCGAGGTGATGGTGCGCCCGCTGATCCGGCTCTCGCTGGGTAAGCGGCACCCGATGCGCCGGGTCGTGCAGGCGCGCACCCTGTCACCGATCACGTCGGTGGCCGGACGCAAGGGTTACCTGCGCGGCCAGCTGATGCGCGACCAGGAGAGCGGCGAGTACCTGGTTCAGGCGCTGGGGGGTGCGCCCGGTGCGTCTCACCTGCTGGCCACGCTGGCCGAGGCCAACTGTCTGATTGTGGTCCCCAGCGGCGCCGAGCAGATTCGCACCGGGGAGATCGTCGATGTCGCCTTCCTGGCTCAGCACGGCTGAGCGCGCTTCGGTCCCGTGAACCTGCTGCGATCCAGCTCCCGCCACCCTGGCTGGCCGATGAGTGTCGGTTCGCTGCGCGTCGCCGCCGGGGTGATCCGGTTGCGGCCGGTGCGGATGCGCGACGGCGCACAGTGGAGCCGGATCCGGCTGGCCGACCGCGCGCAGCTCGAACCGTGGGAACCGAGCGCCGACGGCGACTGGGGCATCCGGCACACGGTGGGCGCGTGGCCGGCGGTCTGTTCCGGGTTGCGCGCCGAGGCACGCAAAGGTCGGATGCTGCCCTATGCGATCGAACTCGACGGACGGTTCTGCGGGCAGTTGACCGTCGGCAACGTCGTGCACGGGGCGCTGCGGTCGGCGTGGATCGGCTACTGGGTGTCCAGTGAATGCACCGGCGGGGGCGTGGCGACCGGTGCGGTGGCGTTGGGACTCGACCACTGCTTCGGTCCGGTGATGTTGCACCGCGTAGAGGCCACCGTGCGTCCGGAGAACGCGGCGAGTCGGGCAGTTTTGGCCAAGGCCGGGTTCCGGGAGGAAGGCCTGTTGCGGCGTTATCTCGAGGTCGACCGGGCCTGGCGGGACCATCTGCTGGTCGGGTTGACCGTCGAAGAGGTATACGGCTCGGTCGCATCGACGCTGGTCAGGGCGGGTCACGCCAGCTGGGTCTGACGGTTGCGGGTGCACGCCTGCCCGAGCGTTGCGGGTCGTCGCCCGCCGAGCGTCACGCCAGCGTGGCGTTCGCTGCCGAGCGTCACGCCAGCGTGGCGCCGGCCGGGCGTTGCGGATCCTTGCCCCGCCGAGCGTCACGCCAGCGTGGCATTCCCCGCCGAGCGTCACGCCAGCGTGACACCGACGCGGCAATGGTGCACAAGTCGAAATAATTCTGTGGCTAACGTGACATATGTGGCGTGTGATGCTTGGAAAAGGCAAATTACAGGTGTGTAATTGCCCTGGTCACTACAGACCCGGCCGCGCAGGTCACCCGAGGGGCCTCGCGGGGATCGGAACCGAAGAGAGCAGGTCATGATGCCAAGCATCCCGCAGTCGTTGTTGTGGATATCGCTTGTGGTGCTGTGGTTGTTCGTGTTGGTGCCGATGCTGATCAGCAAACGCGACGCTGTCCGGCGCACCAGCGACGTGGCATTAGCCACCCGCGTGCTCAACGGGGTCGCCGGTGCCCGCCTGCTCAAGCGGACCGGACCCGCGGCCGGTCATCGCAGCGACCCGGACTGGAAGCCGGAAGAGGAATGGGAAACCGAGCCGATCGACGGACCGTACGCGGACGCCGACCAGAACCACGACGAGGACATGCCCGTCCTCGACGACGAAGACACCGATGTGGTGATGCGCCGCCGGTCGGTGGTCACTGCGTTGAGCAAGACGGACAAGGTCGAAGAGCCGGCAGAACCCGACTACCTCGACGTCGACGTGATCGACGAAGATGCGGCCGCGCTGCCGGTGGGTGCCAGTGCCCAGGCGGAAGCGACTCCGCAGCCCACGGCCGACGACGCGGCTGAGCAGGACGAGGGGCTTGCCGACGACGAGTACGAATACGTCGACGACTCTTCGGGTTTGGAGCCCGAGGAGGACGAGGTGGACGACGCCCCGCCCGTCTACGCCTCGGGTGTGTCGCGTCGGCGCCGCTATGACAGCAAGACCGCCGCCGCGGTCAGCGCGCGCAAGTACGCCTTCCGCAAGCGGGTGCTGGTCGCGATGGCGCTGGTGCTGGTCGGCTCGGCGATCACCGCCTTCGAAGTGACCGACACGGCATGGTGGATCTGCGGAACCGCCACCACCATCACCCTGTTCTATCTGGCCTACCTGCGTCGACAGACCCGCATCGAAGAAAAGGTGCGTCGCCGCCGGATGAAGCGGATGGCCCGGGCCCGTATGGGCGTCGAGAACACCGAGGACCGCGACTACGACGTGGTGCCGTCCCGGTTGCGGCGCCCCGGTGCAGTGGTCCTGGAAATCGACGACGAGGACCCGATCTTCCAGCACCTGGAATATGCGATGTCCGCCCGCAACTACGGGTGGCCGCGGGACCTGCCGCGCGCCGTCGGGCAGTAGCCGCGCGGTTCGGCCCATCGGGGTGGCGGCTGGTAGCCTGCTAGCGGTCAGGGGCTATGGCGCAGTTGGTAGCGCGACTCGTTCGCATCGAGTAGGTCGGGAGTTCGAATCTCCCTAGCTCCACAGGGTTCCAGCACGTCAGGTCAGCGATCGCTCGGCTCTTTCAACGCCCATCGCCTGTTCGGCCATAATCACGATGATCTTGGTCGCACAGCGCGGGGGGACATGTGGACGACGGCAGGGCCGGCAGCGCCGAATCCTCGGGATCGGCACGCATGGCGCGCTGGGCAGGCACGCTCGGGGTACTGCTCCCGGCCCTCGGGATCGTTGTCTATCCGATCTGGTCGTTCCCGCTCACCAGCACGCCGGGCGCCGACGTCGGGCGGTGGGCCGCCACCTACCACGACCGGCTGGCGGCGACGCAGACTCTCTATACGGTCGGTGTAGCCCTGTGGCTGGTGTTCGGGGCGGCGGTCTGGGCTTTCCTGCGGGAGCGCCTACCCTCGGGGTCCCCGTTGCCGCCTGTATTCGCCGCCGGCTTCGTCGCACTGGTCACGCTGATACTCGCCGGGTTCACCGCGTTCAACCTCCTGCTCTACCGCGACCTTGGCGCCGAGCAGGCGACGCTGCTCTACGACCTGACCTTCGGGCTGTTGGCGATGTCCGGAATGCCCACAGCCGTGGCCCTGGGAGCATTCGCCACCGCGGTCTATCGCCACCGGGTGCTGCCGCCCTCAACCGCTCATCTGGCGATCGTTGCCGTCGTTGGGCACGTGCTCCTGCTCGCCGCTTTCATCGTTCACGACGGTCCGTTGTCACTCGAAGGTTTCTTGACCACCTGGGGGATCCCGATCTTGCTGTTCGCCTGGATACTGCGAACCGCCTTGACAATTCCCCGCCGCTCCCACTGACCCGCCGGGTTCGTCAACGCCCGCGAAATCGTGGATACTGGTAGAAATCGGTTCAGAAACGATGCCGAGCGGCTCGATTCCGGCCAAGAGTGAGGCAATGCCCACCGTTCTGCTCGATACCACAGACCTAGACCACGCCCAGAGCGCGTTGAGCGCAAACTTCTCCAGGATGCACATCCACGCGAAGTCTGGGGCGCAATCCACTTCGATGCGGGTGGAGCGGCATTTCGTCGGACCTGTCTGCATCGATTCCGCCGACTACGGCCGTGATTTCAGCTACGCCATGGACCCTCCCGAACAGATCCTGGTGTGCCAGGTGGTCTCCGGTCTGCTCGAAGCGGGCCACGCACGGCAGCCGGTTGCCCGGTATCGACCCGGGGACTTCTACGCGTTCGGGGCCGTCGACGGCGCGTCCTACAACGGCCGCGTCCGGCCGGGGCACTACAACCACCTCGTCGTGAACCGCAGGGAGTTGAGTACGTTCGCGGCGGCATACCGCGGCGCCGATACCACGGTCCACCTGACCGGATCTGTTCCCGTGTCGAGGTCGGCCGGCCAACGCCTCACCAAGGGCATCAGTCATGCGCATCGTCTTGCCGCCCGCGGCGACGCCGAGGCCAACCCGCTACTCGGCGCCCGATTGGCGCGCTACCTGGTGAGCTTGCTGTTAGCCACGTTTCCGACTACCGCGGTGCCGGAACCCGCCGTCGAGCACCAACTCGACAGTGCGACGATGCGCCGTGCCGCGGCATTCATCGACGACAATGCCCACACCGACATTTCGCTGAGTGATATCGCGGCGGCGGTGTACGTCACGCCGCGGACCTTGCAGTACACCTTCCGCAAGCACCAGGACTGCACCCCAATGGAATACGTCCGGCGGGTGCGCCTGGGTTACGCCCACCTCGACCTGCTGGCCGGTGACCCCGCCACCGTCACCGTCGGCGATGTCGCCCGGCGCTGGGGGTTCGGGCACGTCGGACGTTTCGCGGTCTACTACCGGCAGACCTACGGCCAGAGTCCGCACGTCACCCTGCGCAGCTGACCCCGCTAATCCGAACTGCCATCGCGCTCAGCTGAGAACAGTTCCGCTGCAACGGGTTTGGTCGCATACGTGCGCGCTCCGGACGAGACCGTCAGAACGAATTGAGTCGGTTCCGAAGTGGTGCCCTCGGCGAAATGCTGAGCGTGCTGCAGTTCGGTCAGGAAGACGGCGGTACCCCCCGGCGGGATGTCGTGCGGAATCTCGGCCCCGGCGATCGGCTTCTCCAACGGCACCAGCGACGTGCCGTCTGCATCGGAGCGGATGGCCCACCCAGCAACGTGAAAAGCCAGTCGGCCCGCGTTGACGACCTTCACGCCGATGATCGTGTCCTCGGGCCGTTCGGCGGCATTGGCCAGCGCCTCGCGCACGTCGCTGCCGGCGTCGTTGGTCACCAGCCCGTCGGGCGTCAATCGACCGACCAGGGGCGTCAGTTTCGGCCGCGGTCTGTGGCGCAGGAATGTGCCGAGCTGCCAGCCCAGTGCGATCACCGCCAGCACGGTCCCGACCAGACCGAGGACGAATCCGGCGACGCTCACTGCCCAACCCTGATGTCATCCATGGCGCCAACGCTACTGGCATGGATCTGGGAGCCGGGGCGAAGGCTGATGACTAACAAAAATTCCGCTGAGCATTCGCTGAGATCGGGGTTTTGGGCTCGGTTCCGGCGCCCGCTCACCCCTAGTGTCAGACCGATGAGCACCAAGTACTACTTGCGCAAGGTACCCGTCGAATCCGTCGAGCCGGGATTCTCACTGGCCATTCCGAACGGCGGCAAGTATCGGCTTTTCCAGGTCGAATGCACTCAGATGTCTTATCGCAGTGGACAACCCGCGCTGATTACGTTGATTTCGAAGGGCCATCCCGACCAGGTGCTGGAGTACGAATTCGGCACACCGGTGGTCCGGCTCTTCGGCGTGTGCGAAGCTGCTGCGTCGTAGCTCTCAATCCGGCTTGGCTGCGGTGACGAACTGCAGGGCACGCTGGGCGTGCTGCTCGATGTCGATCAAACCGGCGGAGGAGAACAGGTCGACGAAGGCGTGCCCGTCGAACATAGTCAGTCCGATCGCCCGCGCGGTGGTTTTGAGGGCGAAGCTGATCGGCTGGGGTTGATCGGCGTAGCTGGTCAGGATGGCGATGCGACCGCCCGGACGCAGCACCCGCACCATTTCGTGGGCGACCCGAAACGGTTCGGGGATCAGGTACAGGGCGCCGAAACAGCAGACCGCGTCGAAGGTTTCGTCGTCAAACGGCAGATCGCGCGCGTCGCCGCGCACGTAGCAGGTGCGCGGGCCGCTGTTGTCCTGCACGGCCCGGGTCAACATCGGTTCGGAGATGTCGAACCCGACCGCGAGGCTGCCGGTGGCCAGCTTTGCAGCCAGCGGTGCGGTGAAATTGCCGGGCCCGCAGGCAACGTCGAGCAGCCGCGTCGCGCTGCGCAATTGTAGGGCGGTCGCCGCGCGTCGCTGCTCGGCTCCGGTGGTGACCCCGCTGGCCAGGTAGAACGATGTCGGTCGCCACAGCCGCTCATAGACCGTCGCGACCAGCGGACTGTTCATCGCAAGCTGCGCGACCGTCGGGACGGGACTCGCCGTGGATTCACCCAGCACATCGAGGTAGCCGTGCCGCAACACGGCGGGCTTGTTGAGCAGACCCCGAGTCAACTCGAGTCGGTCCTGGTTATCGATCATCGTCGGTTCATCCCTCCCGTCGCCCAGGCTAGTGCCCGTGTTTGCAGGGTCGGCAACCTTACCCATAACGTGGGCCATAGCCTGGGGCCGCAGCAGACCCCGGAGGGGTGGCGGAATTGACCGGCGTGGGGATCGCGGAACTCGCGGAAATGGACATCTTTCAGGGATGCCCTGTCGAGGACCTGTTGCCGCTGGCCTCGTGCCTCGCCCCGTTACATGCCCGCACCGGTCAGGTGTTGATGCGCCAGGGTGAGCAGGCTGTCTCCTTCCTGCTGATCGCGTCCGGCAGCGCCGAGGTGATGCATGTCGGGGACGACGACGCGGTGATCGTGGAGCTAGCGGTGCCGGGCATGATCGTCGGTGAGATCGCTTTGCTGCGCGATATTCCGCGAACAGCGACGATCACCACTCTGGAGCCGTTGACCGGCTGGATCGGCGGCAAGGACGCGCTGACCCAGATGGTGCACGTCCCGGGGATCATGGACCGGTTGGTGCGCACGGTGCGCCAACGCCTCGCCGCGTTCATCACGCCGATCCCGGTCCGGCTCCGAGACGGATCTGAGCTGATGCTGCGTCCGGTGCTGCCCGGAGACAGCGAACGCACGGTGCACGGACACGTCCACTTCTCCAGTGAGACGATCTACCGGCGGTTCATGTCCGCGCGGGTGCCGAACCTGGCGATGATGCAGTATCTGGCCGAGGTCGACTACGTCGACCACTTCGTCTGGGTGATGGTCGACGGCACCGATCCGGTGGCCGACGCACGTTTTGTTCGCGACGCGACGGACCCGACGGTCGCCGAGATCGCGTTCACGGTCGCCGACGCTTATCAGGGACGTGGAATCGGGACTTTCCTGATCGAAGCGCTGTCGGTGGCAGCGCAGGTCGATGGCGTCGAAAGATTCTCTGCGCGAATGCTTTCGGATAATCTGCCGATGCGCACCATCATGGATCGCACCGGCGCGGTATGGCAGCGCGAGGACATCGGTGTCATCGCCACGGTGATCGACGTGCCACGCAAGCTGAGCCTGGACCGCAAGATGGTCGAACGGATCAGGCAGGTCGCCCGGCAAGTCATCGATGTGGTGAGCTGAGTCAGAAGGCTGGCTGGCGCGCGGTGAATCGTGCCGTCACATTGCCGATCGGCGATTCGTCATAGGCGTCGACCGCGCTCGGCTGACCACCTTCGCTGAGGTAGAGACCGTCGAGTTCAACCCAGATCGCATTCGGGCTGGTGATCAATTGAAAGAAGTACAACCGATCGGTGAGATCGGACTCCGGCAGCAGCGCAAGGTAATTCGCCGCCCGCTGGAAGCGGTCGACGGGATTGACGTTTCCGCGCAACGGCATATCTCGGCTGGAATGGGAAAAGTATTGTCGCGAAAGCAATTCGCGTCGCTTGTTGTAGCTGGGATCGTTGGTCATCAGGGTGTATTGACGGCCTTGGTGCACCACCATCTGGCCGTGGTCGAATCCGATGCTCGCGGAGTCGCCGGCGGCGTCCTCGAGGGCCAGGCGCAGCGTGCCCTGGCGTCCGCGGGCACCGACCATCACCAGCTGCACCTCATCCATCAAACTGAGCGCCTCGGCGACGGTGCCGGCCTGGTCGAGCAGGCATTGCGCCTGCAGGCCGGTGTGCAATGCCGGTCTGGCGGGTCGCGCGAGCCGACATCGGTGGATTTCAGGTACAGCGCAGGCGCGGCCAAGCCGTGTTCGTTGACGCCGTCCACGGTTCCGATGCCGTAGACGATGATGACCAGGCCGCCGTACCGACTGGTCCAGCGCCTGGCACTGTCGGCGACCACCGGCTGCCCGCCCAGCAACCCGCTGCCGCGCGGAAACGCCACGATCAGCGGTTCGGTGGTCTCCCGCCAATCCATGCTCCGGCCGCACAGAACGGGATGGCCGTCGGTATTCCACAGCACTCGGGTGCACACGACCGCCGAGCTACCGGACTCCGCCCGGCACCCGTGATATCAACGATCATGCGGCCGTCGTGGATTGGCCCCCCGCTGGTGGTCCTGCTGGCCGCATGCGGCCCGCAGAGCGCACCGCCGCCCGTGTCCTCGTCGTCGTCTCCGGAGCTACCGACTGTCGCGGTAACCCCGGCAAACATCAGGCGGGTTGCCCGCGAGCTGCCGCCCGGGTACGAGGTGACGCAGGTGCCACGCGCGCCGTCGCCGCGGGCAATCTGGGGACTCGGTGCCGATACTGCGGCGGATCCTGCGGCCTGCACCACGCTGTCCGATCCGGCCGGCGGCCGCGAAAAGTCCGCCCAGGGCGTTTCCGGGTCGGGGTCGGGCGGCATCGTGGATGCGGTGGTGGTGGCGCTGCCGAGGCCCGCGCAACTGGACCACCATGTCGTAACCGGTTGCGCGCACTGGGATCTGACTGCGGGGCGCACTGTCGCGAGTATCGCGCTGATCGATGCGCCGCACATTGACGGCGCGCAAACCGTCGGCATGGTCGCCGACATCCGGTCGGCCGTCGAGTCGGGCAGCGAAATCGTTTCCCGGGCATACACATTCGGCGCCTATCTGGGCGATTTCTACGTATTCACCACGTTGACCAACGACCCGGGCTCGATGCTGCCGGCGCTGCCGGCGCAGTACGCCGCCGATCTGCTGGTCAAAACCGTGTCGACGTTACGCAGCTGAGCATCCGCGTTGGGTAGATTGGCGACGATGTTCAAGCTGGTGCTCGCCCTCGGATCGGTGTGCGTCCTGGTCGGCTGTTCGCCGGATTCCAAGTCCGCGCAGCCGATCAAGGCCGACATCGCCAAGATCGCGGAGGCGAAGTCCACCTTCGGGCCGGAATTCAAGGTCACCAACATCACGCCGCAGGCGATCGATCCCCAGTTTTTCGCCGCACGCAAGCTGCCCGACGGGCTCACCTTCGATCCGGCGAGTTGCGCCAAGGCAGCGGTCGGGCCGGACATGCCGCCGGGCCTGCAGGGCAACATGGCCGCCATCTCAGCCGAAGGCAACGGCAACCGGTTCGTGGCGATCGCGATGGAAACCTCCACCGCGCTGCCGGTCAACGATCCCGGCAAGGACTGCGCGCGCGTGGGCTTCGCCGGTGCTCAGCTGCGCGGCGCGATCGAAGTCGTCGACGCACCCCACATCGACGGGGTCCACACCCAGGGCGTGCACCGCGTGCTGCAGGCACTCCTTCAGGGCGCGGCCCGCACCGGCGAACTGTACGACTATTCCGCGCAATTCGGGGACTACCAGGTGATCGTGATCGCCAACCCGCTGGTGATACCGGGTCAGCCGGTGGCCAAAGTCGACACCCAGCGCGCCCGCGACCTACTGGTCAAAGCGGTTGCCGCAGTGCGCGGTTGACGCTTGGGATCTATCGCACATTGCGGGGGCGGAACTGGATGCTCACGCGTGGACCCGCCGACGCCGACGTCTTGGGCACCGAATGCTCCCAGGTGCGTTGGCACGAGCCGCCCATCACCAGCAGATCCCCGTGCGCCAGCGGCAGGCGCAGCGACGGCCCGCCGCCCCGCGGACGCATGGCGAAGGTGCGGGTCGCGCCAAGGCTGAGGATCGCCACCATGGTGTCTTCGGAGCTGCTGCGCCCGACCGTGTCGCCGTGCCACGCCACGCTGTCCGATCCGTCGCGGTAGCAACACAGCCCGATGGTGGTGAACGGCTCACCCAGTTCTCCGCCGTAGATGTCGTTGAGTCGACGCCGCAGCCGGGACAACTCGGGATGCGGTGGATCCTCGACGGTCAGGTCATGAAAGCTGACCAGTCGAGGCACGTCGACCACCCGGTCGTACATCTGCCGGCGCTCGGCCCGCCACGGCACGCAGGTCAGCAGTGCTTCCAGCAGACCATCACAGCCGCGCAGCCAGTTCGCCCGGACATCGATGAAAGCACCGTCGCCGAGGAATCGTCGCTCGTTGTGCTCGAATAGCGAGCCCTGAACCGCGATCGCCACGGGCCGAGTTTATCGCACATCAGTTCGATGTCGCGCCTGCTGGCCCCGGCGCGGCTACCGTTTGAGGCGTGTCAGCGGCGTGGGGGACCAATTCCGAGGTGGGGACGTTGCGGGTCGCCATCCTGCACCGGCCGGGCGACGAACTGCGTCGACTCAACCCGCGCAACAACGACCAACTGTTGTTCGACGGGTTGCCCTGGGTTTCGCGTGCGCAGGACGAACATGATCAGTTCGCTGACGTGCTGCGATCGCGCGGCGTGGAAGTACTGCTGCTCGCACAGCTGTTGACCGAGGCGCTGCAGCACAGCGGTGCCGCGCGGATGCAGGGGGTTGCCGCGGCCGTCGACACGCGCCGACTCGGAACGCCTCTGGCGCAATCACTTTCGTCCTACCTGCGCGGACTCGAACCTGAGGCGCTGGCCCACGTGCTGACGGCCGGACTGACCTTCGACGAATTGCCGGCCGCTACCCGTCCCCAGGTTTCCCTGGTGTTGCGCATGCAGCACGGCGCGGACTTTGTCATCGACCCGCTGCCCAACCTGGTGTTCACCCGTGACTCGTCGATCTGGATCGGGCCACGGATGGTGATTCCGTCGCTGGCCCTGCGGGCGCGGGTCCGCGAGGCGTCGCTGACCGACATCATCTATGCCCACCACCCGCGGTTCACCGGCGTGCGGCGCGCCTACGAATCGCGCACCGCTCCGGTCGAGGGCGGTGATGTGCTGCTGCTGGCGCCGGGGGTGATCGCGGTGGGGGTGGGGGAGCGAACCACCCCGGCCGGTGCAGAAGCGTTGGCGCGCAGTCTGTTCGACGACGACCTGGCGCATACCGTGCTGGCGGTGCCGATCGCCCAGCAGCGCGCGCAGATGCACCTGGACACGGTGTGCACCATGGTCGACACCGATGCCGCGGTGATGTACGCCAACGTCGTCGACACGCTCTCGGCCTTCACCGTTGCGCGCACCGCTGAGGGGGTGACCATCAGCGACGCCGTCCCGTTCGTCGCGGCCGCCGCCGAGGCGATGGGGATCGACAAGCTGCGAGTGATCGACACCGGCGACCCGGACGTCGCCGAACGCGAACAGTGGGACGACGGGAACAACACACTGGCGCTCGCGCCGGGTGTTGTCGTCGCCTACGAACGCAATGTGGCGACAAACGCCTGCCTGCAGGACGCCGGCATCGAGGTGCTCACCATCGCCGGGTCGGAATTGGGGACGGGGCGCGGCGGGCCCCGGTGCATGTCCTGTCCAGCCGCCCGCGACCCGCTGTGAGCTCTTGTGTCGGGTGGGGCGTCACGCTGGTGTGACGCTCGGCGTCAGCGGGGGTGCGGTTCGGCGATGCGTGGGGGGCGTTCGGCGTCTTGCGTCACGCTGGCGTGACGCTCGGCGTTCTGCGTCACGCTGGCGTGACGCTGGGCGACAGCGGGGTGACGTTCGGCGATGTGTGGGGGCGTTCGGCGTCCAGCGTCACGCTGGCGTGACGCTGGGCGACAGCGGGGGTGCGATTCGGCGATGTGGGGGGGCGTTCGGCGTCTTGCGTCACGCTGGTGTGACGTTCGGCGTTCTGCGTCACGCTGGTGTGACGCTGGGCGACAGCGGGGGCGACATTCGGCGATGTGTGGGGGCGTTCGGCGTCTTGCGTCACGCTGGTGTGACGTTCGGCGTTCTGCGTCAGCCTGGCCCTGGCGCTACCGCCAGCTGGGCAGCCAGATCTCCATGTCCCAGGTCTGCTGGGAGATGGGCAATCCGGTCAGCACCGGGAACAGCCACGCGAAGTTGGTCACCACCAATGCCACATAACAGGACACCAGGATCATCCCCAGCGTGCGCCGTTCCTTGTTCTGGCCGGGCTGGTGCAGGATGTCGCCGAGGATCAGCGCGATCGCCATGGCCAGGAACGGGCCCATCGTCGCCGCGTAGAAGAAGTACATCTGCCGGTCGATCTCGGCGAACCACGGCAGCCACCCGGCGCAGTAGCCCACCCACACCGCGGCGTATCGCCAGTCTCGGCGAATGAACATCCGCCAGGACGCATACACCAGCACCGGCACCGCCAGCCACCACATCGCCGGGGTGCCGACCAGCATGACTGCTTTGACACACGATTGGGCGCCGCACCCCGGCACGTTGTTCTGGTCGATCGCGTACAGCACCGGCCGCAGCGACATCGGCCAGCTCCACGGTTTGGATTCCCACGGGTGATAGTTGCCCGCGGAATTCGTCAGGGTCGAATGGAAGTGGAAGGCCTTCGTGGTGTACCACCACAGCGAGCGGATGGCGTCGGGCAGCGGGACCACGCTGTGCGGACCGATCGTCTGGCCGACCTGGTGACGATCGATCGCCGTCTCGGACGCGAACCACGCCGAATAGCTGGCCAGGTAGACGGCGAAGGGGATCACCAACAGCGCGTATGCGGTGGGGAGCAGGTCGCGGCGCACCGTGCCCAGCCACGGGCGCGGTACTTGATATTGGCGGCGGGCCGCCACATCGAAGGCCAGCGACATGACGCCGAAGAACGCAATGAAATACAACCCGGACCACTTCGTCCCGAACGCCAGCCCGAGCAGCACCCCGGCGCCGAACCGCCACCACCGCACGCCCAGGCGCGGACCCCACACCGTCGCTGCGCAGCGTCCCTCGAGGAACGCGACGTGCATGCGTTGCCGCACCTGGTCGCGGTCGACGATCAGCGCGCCGAATGCGGCGACCACGAAAAACGTCAAGAAGCCGTCCAGCAACGCGGTCCGGGCGGTGACGAAGCTGACGCCGTCGCAGATCACCAGCACGCCGGCGATGCCGCCCACCAGGGTCGAGCGGCTGATCCGGCGCACGATCCGCGTCACCAACACGACCATGATCACGCCCAGCAACGCGCTGGTGAACCGCCAGCCGACGCCGGTGTACCCGAACAGTGCCTCGCCGATTGCGATCAGTTGCTTGCCGACGGGCGGGTGTACCACCAGGCCGAACCCCGGATTGTCTTCCACCCCATGGTTGTTGAGCACTTGCCAGGCCTGCGGCGCGTAGTGCTTCTCGTCGAAGATGGGGGTGCCGGCGTCGGTCGGCGAGCCCAGGTTGAGGAATCGGGTCAGCGCCGCGAACGCAGCGATCACCCCGGTGGTAATCCAGCCGCGCGAACGATCCAGCGGACCGAAGTCGGCGACGGGACGTAACAGCCCGGGGCTGGCCATGGGTATCTGGGGCGTCGCAGGCCGCTCGACGGGGTCCTCCGGCAAGACGGAGGTTTCTCGGGGCGGGGCTGTCATCACGTCGATCGTAGGCTGTCGGTCATGACCAGTGGGCGACTGTTGCTCGGCGCGACTCCGTTGGGCCTGCCATCGGATGCGTCGCCTCGCCTGATCAGGGCGCTGGCCGAGGCCGACGTAGTGGCCGCCGAGGACACCCGGCGGGTGCGCAACCTGGCCAAGGCGCTCGACATCCGGATCGCGGGCCGGGTGTTGAGCCTGTTCGACCGGGTCGAGTCGACCCGGGTTGGCGCCCTGGTCGAGGCCATCAGCTCCGGGGCGACGGTGCTGGTGGTCAGCGACGCCGGCATGCCGATCATCAGCGATCCCGGCTACCGGCTGACCACGGCGTGCGTCGAGGCCGGCCTGCCCGTGCAGTGCTTACCCGGACCGTCGGCGGTGACGACGGCGCTGGTGGTCTCGGGGCTGCCGGCAGAGAAGTTCTGCTTCGAGGGTTTCGCGCCGCGGAAGGGTTCGGCGCGGCGCAGCTGGCTGGCCTCACTCGCCGAGGAGCGGCGTACCTGTGTGTTCTTCGAGTCGCCGCGTCGGTTGGCCGCCTGCCTGCGTGACGCGGTGGAACAGCTCGGCGGACAGCGTCAAGCGGCGGTCTGTCGCGAGCTGACCAAGGTGCACGAGGAAGTGGTGCGCGGCTCGCTGGACGAGTTGGTGGCGTGGACGGCCGGTGGGGTGCTCGGCGAGATCACCGTCGTGCTGGCCGGGGCCAGCCCGCGCACCGACGTGCCCGCCCTGGTGACCGATCTGGTCGTGGAGGTGGAGAACCTGATCGACGGCGGCATCCGGATCAAGGACGCCTGCAGCCATGTCGCCGCCGGTTATCCGGAAGTGCGTCCGCGGCAACTCTACGAAGCGGTTCTGCAGTCCCGGCGCGACGAGTCTGGCGAGGAGTAACCCCTCACGTCAGATGCAGGGCCCCATGGGGATACACAGCGGCGGGTGCGGCGGCGGGCCGGGCAGTGCCGGCAGGGCCGGTAATGCTGGAAGTGCGGGCAGCCCCGGCAGGCCCGGCAGGGCCGGAAGGCCGGTCGGGATGCCGGCAGCGGCCGCCAGCGCCGGAAGCGCCGCAGCCAGCATGGCCGGGTCCACGCCCGGCAGCGCCGGTGCGCCGCCGAGCAGCGCCGGCAGGGCGGCGGCCAGCATGGCCGGATCCACACCGGGCAGGGCGCCGCCGGCCAGGGCGGGCAGTACCTGGGCCAGCATGGCCGGGTTCAGCGCCGGTAGTGCGGCGGCCAATGCGGGCAGCGCGGCCGTCAGCATCGCCGGATCGATGCCGGGGATCGGGGGCAGACCCGGGATGCCGGCCGTCAGCGCCGGCAGGGCGGCCGCGAGCACGGACGGGTTGACCGCCGAGAGCGTGGGCAGGCCGGGGATGCCGCCGGCCGCTGCCATCGCCAGTACGTCAGTCGGCGACACACCCGGCAGCCCGGGCAGTGCGTTGGAGGCCAGCGACATCAGGCTGGCCGGCGATATGCCGGGCAGTCCCGGCAGGTTCACCCCGGGTAGACCGCCCGCCCCGGCCAGACCGATCAGTCCGGCCGGCGAAATCCCGGGCAGCCCGGGCAGGTTCAGGTTCGGCAGTCCCGGCAGGCTCAACCCCGGCAGCGCCGCCGCCGGCAGGATGCCCCCGGCCGTCGGCAACAGCATGCTGCTGACCGAGTTCAACGCCCCTTGCACGCCGTTCTGTGCGACCGGAAGGATGCCCGATGACTGCAGGGCGTTGTAGGCCAGCACCACGTAGGTGACGGCCAGCGCGCTGGTACTGACCACGCTGGCCACCGTGTTACCGACACCCAGCACGCCGTTGACGACGGCCGATGCGGCGTTCACCCCGTAGGGCAGCCCGGCCAGCCCGGCCATACCGCCGGCGTAACCGTATAGGTCGGGCACACCCGGGATGCCGACGCCGGGAATCGGGCCGATGCCCGGCAGGCCGTCGTTGTAGCCGGGCGGCAGTGCCGCGGCCGGCGGCAGGGACGGGCTGGTGGCGCTCGAGGCATCGGGAAGTATCGCCGAGCCGTTGCTGCCGCCGCCGGGATTGGTGTACGCCGCCGGTGCCGGGCCGGCGGGCCGGGCTAATGCCGACGATGGCGTCTGCGGGGGTTCGATCACCGAGGGTGCGGCCTTGGGTGCCACCGCAGACGGCTTGCCGGTTTCCGGCATCAGCACCGACGCGAGTTTGTCGCACTGCTTGCCGGCGGTGCAGGTGCCGCCGGACAGGACCTTGCTCTGGTTGGAGACGGTCAGCGGCGCAACCGCCAGTGCGCCACCCAGGACGACAGCCGCCGCAGCGCCGACGATGGCAACTCTCATGACAGACCTTTCGCACCCGCTCGCGTCCCTGATGCGCGGAAACACGCATCGATGGCAGCAGCTTATGCGCACCCGGCGACTCATGTGGGCGTTCGGCGAAATCCGCGGCAGCTGCTCGAGCCGCTCGATATTTGCTCAGCTAACTCACGCGACTGGAGGTGGTGCTGGGCAGGCCGATCACCGGAGCGGCCTTGTGCAGACATTCCGCCCACTCGGCGGCGGGTACAGAATCGGCGGTTATCCCGCCGCCGACACCGAGGACGGCCCGACCCTCAGCGTCGAATTCGACGGTGCGGATCGCGACATTCAACTCGCAACCGGCCACCGGAGATATCAAACCGATTGTGCCGCAGTATATTCCGCGCCGACGATGTTCCCACTGTGAAATGAGTTGGCGGGCACGGATTTTAGGAGTACCGGTAACCGATGCCGGGGGAAAAGCGGCGTCCAGCAGCGCTGCGGTCGGCAGCTCGGGTTGCACCCGCGCCGAGACCGTGGACACCAGATGCCATACGCCCGGCGCGCGCCTGACCACCAACAACTCCGGAACAGTGACAGTGCCGGTAATCGCTACCCGGCCAAGGTCATTACGGACCAGGTCCACGATCATGATGTTCTCGGCCACTTCCTTGGGAGATGCCCGCAGTGCCGACGGCCAGGCGTCCAGCGGCAGGGTGCCCTTGATCGGACTGGACGTCACGAACTCACCCCGACGGCGCAGGAACAGCTCGGGAGACAGCGAGGCCACCGCACCCCACCGTCCGGCGAGATAGGCGGCCCGGGACGGGGCGGTGCGGGCGATACCGTCGGCGAAGAAATCCAGCGACGAACCGCGCACCGTCCCGGTGAACTGAGTGCAGACGCACGCCTGGTAGACCTCGCCGGCGCGTATCGCATCCAAACACGCCAGCACACCTTTGTAGTGTGCTGCCCGGTCTGCGGCATCCCATTCGATCTGGCACATTGGTGCCGTTCTTGCTGCCGGGGCCGCCAAGGAGTCGGCCAGCCAATCCGGCATCGCGGCACCCGAGAGGCTCTCGTACCACCACACCCCGGCGGGGTCGCGGCGCAGTACGCAGTCGGTCCAGCCACCGGCCGCCTCGGGAATCCGGTGTGGCCGTCCGTCCGCGCCGGGATCGGGGTAGGACAGGTAGCCGATCCAGCCGCCCCCCACGGCACTGAGCTGCGATGACACCGCACCCGCAGTCCCGGCGAACGCGTCGCGCACGGCGACTGGCCGCACTGCGACGCTGGGGGCGATCACGGCCAGCGCGCCGAACCACTCGCCGGTCAGCGCCGCCGGCGGCGGCAGGCCCAGGCGCACCGTGGCACGGCCGACCGCGCGCAGCACCTGCGGTGCGCCGCCCAGATCGCCGAGACGCTCGATTCGCACCGCCCTAGCTTGACAGAACGGCGGATTTCCGCACGCCAGGGTGGTATCAGCGCCGACTGATCTGTCGCGGGTTGCCCAGGGCCACCAATTTCTCCGGGTTGCGCATCGCATAGAAGTTGGTGATCTTGTCCCCGACGATCTCCACGGTGATCACACCCTGCAGTTGACCGCCCAGGTACAGCACCACGGCCGGGGCGCTGTTGCAGGTGACGGTCTGCACCTGCAGTTGCGCCTGCGTCTTGCGCAGCAGACCGATAATCGCCTTGGCCACCTTCTCGGCACCCGCGATGGGTTTGCGGGCTGCAGTGGCCTTGCCGCCGCCGTCGGCCATCCAGACCGCGTCCGGCGCGAGCATTTCCAGCAGCGCCGCCACGTCGCCGTCGGCCGCTGTGGTGAGGAACTGCCGGGTGATCTGCGCGTTGCGCTCCGGGTCGACGTCGCCGAACCGTTTGCGCCGCGCCTGGACGTGTTCCCGCGCCCGGTGCGCGATCTGGCGCACGGTCGGCGTGGGTCTGCCGACTGCGCCGGCAATCTCGGCGTAGTCGAAGCCGAACACCTCCCGCAGCACGAACACCGCGCGCTCGTCCGGGCTCAGTGTCTCCAACAGCACCAACATGGCCATCGAAACCGATTCCGCCAGAACGACATCGGCCGCCGCATCCTGGTCGTCGAGCAGCAGCGGTTCGGGCAGCCAGGGTCCGACGTACTCCTCCCGACGCCGGGCCTGGGCCCGCAATGCGTTGAGTGACTGGCGGGTGACCAGCTGGGCCAGGTAGGACTTGGTGTCGCGGACCGTCGCCAGGTCCACCTCCGCCCAGCGCAGGTAGCTGTCCTGCAGCACGTCGTCGGCTTCGGTTGCCGCACCCAAGATCTCGTAGGCGATGGTGAACAGCAGCGGGTGCAGCAGGGTGAATCGTTCTGCGTGCCCGCCGCTGTCCTTCGGCGGCTGCGTCAACGGACCGCGACCTGCTCGTCACGGGTCAGCTGCGCGGGTCGGCGACCACCCTTGAGCCAGCGGTACCAGCCGGGCTTGGCGCTCTCCTTGCGCAGGCCCCACACCGTGCCCTTGCAGACCACCTCTTTGATCGACGCGGCCAGCCGGCCACCGATGTAAAACCTGATCGGGGTGTCGTCGGTGCGGGCCAGCTGAATGGTGCCGTAGCGGCGCCCGACGCTGACGCACTGCCCGGTGAAGGCCTGGTTCAGCGCGGCCGGCGCGGTCCCGGCGACGCGAGCCAGCACGGTGTTGGCGGCTTGGGCGGCCAGCGGGATCGCCGCCTGGCAGCTCATCCGCAGCGGCTGGTTGGATGGTGCGGCAGCGTCCCCGGCGGCCACGATGCGCTGGTCGGTGATGCTGGTCAGCGTTTCGTCGGTGAGCAGACGGCCCAGCGTGTCGGTGCGCAGACCGCTGCGGGTGGCCAGGTCCGGCACGCCGAATCCGGCCGTCCACACCGTCACCGCGCTGGACGCGATCGTCCCGTCACCGAACACCACCGAATTCCACCGCACCTCGCTGACGGTGGCGGACTCGAGCACGGTGACACCCAGCTTGCGCAGGTGCCGCGCCACCGAACGCCGGCCCGGGCCACTCAACGACGGACCCAGGATGCCCCCGCAGGCCAGGGTCACCGGAAATCCCCGCTCGGCGAGTTCGCCGGCCGCCTCGATACCGGTCAAGCCGCCGCCGACCACGGTCACAGTGGCGGTGTCGGGCAGGTCGGCCAGCGCGTAGTGCAGTCGTTGCGCGTCTTCCAGTTCAGCGAGGCTGTAGGCGTACTCGGCCGCGCCGGGCACCGCGACCGGAGTGGCGCCGGTGCTGCCGACCGCATAGATCAGGTAGTCATATTCCAGCGCGCCCCCCGAGGCCAGCGACACCCGCCGCGCGGGTGCGTCGATGTGCTCGGCGCTGTCGACGACCAGACGGATGCCGCCGCCCAGCAGGGTGCCGTAGTCGACGGTGGCGGTGCCGCTCCCGGCGGCCAGTTGGTGCAGGCGGATCCGCTCCACGAATTGCGGACGGGGGTTGACCAGGGTGATGTCAACGTCGGCGCGCAGCCGAAGGTGGTTGGCGGCCATCGTCCCGGCGTAGCCACCGCCGATCACGACGACGCGCGTGCGGGCGCCGGACGGTTCGAACATTTCAGACATCGTTGTCTCCGTTTCTGGTGCGGGGTTATGTACTGGAGACACCGCAGCCCGCCGAAGCGTGACAACGGCGGCCGGCTTTGTGAGCTGTCTCACGTTCGCCGGCCGGGAGTCCGGCCCGCGGGCGGGCAGGGTGACCAATATTTCAGCGGCCGGATCGGGGCCGCGTGCTAATCTCAGATGACTGACAAACCATCCGTGACCTGCGCCGGTCCGGGTACTTTCCCAGGCAACCAGGCCGATTGAGAGCCATCCGAAGGGCTGCTTCGATTTTCGTCGGCAGGCATCGGGAAGCCGCGGCCCGCGGAGACTGCCGCTCACTGGGTTAGTCGCCCATACTGGGTGCAGTCGTTCGACACGTGCCCAGACGGAGGACCCGGTGCCGCGCAGCTTGGACCTCGTGGTCACCTCCGTAGCTACCCAGCTCATGGAGGCGACAGCGTCGACCGCTACGCAGGTCAGCGAGAAGGTCCTGGCCCAGCTCGTCGAGCAGTTCGACGTCGACGCCAGTTTCCTGCGTCACCACGACCACGACATCCGTGCCTCGGTGCTGGTTGCGGAATGGCCGCCACGTACCGACGTTCCAGACCCGGACCCGCAGGCGGTGGTGCACTTCACCAGCGCCGATCCGGTACTCGCGCAGTGTGAGCACGGCCGCAAGCCGGTGGTGATCCGGCCCGACCAGAGCAACCGGACCCTGCCGCGCTGGGTCGGCGGCGCCAAGCACACGGCTTCGCCGTCGGTAGCTGCTGCACCGCTGGTCTCGGGGGACAAGACCACCGGGGTGCTGGGTTTCGTCAAATTCGGCGCCCGGAAATGGAAGCAAGAGGAAATCAACACCCTCGAGGCGGTGGCGGCGCTGTTCGCCCAGCTGCAGGCCCGGATCGCCGCCGAGGAGAAGCTGCGTTACCTCGCCGAGCATGACGACCTGACCGGGTTGTACAACCGTCGGGCGCTGGTGGCGCACCTGTCCGACCGGCTGGCCAGTGGCAATCCCGGCCCCGTTGCAGTGCTCTACATGGACCTGGACCGGTTGAAGTCGATCAACGACTACCTCGGCCACACCGCCGGCGACTGGTTCATCCGCGTCTTCGCCCAGCGGCTGCGGGTGTGCGCCGGAAGTCAGAGCATGATTGCCCGACTGGGCGGCGACGAATTCGTCGTCATCCCCGACCAGACCATGTCCAGTGGCGCGGCCGAATCCTTCGCCCGCCGGCTCGGCACCATGCTGCGCGAACGGCTGTCGATCGGCGGCCACCAGATCACCCGCACGGTCAGCATCGGGCTGGCGGTCGGCATGCCGGGCCGCGACAACAGCACCGACCTGCTGCGCCGGGCCGACGAGGCGGTGCTGACGGCCAAACGGGCCGGCGGCAACCAGGTCGCCCTGTCCACCGACGACATGTCGCTCAAGAGCGCTTTCCGCAACGACATCGAACTGCACCTGCAGGGCGACATCGACAGTGAAGCCCTGCTGCTGCACTACCTACCCGAGGTCGACCTGTGGACCGGCGCCATCGTGGCAGCCGAAGCGCTGGTGCGCTGGCGGCACCCGATCTGGGGTCTGTTGCTGCCGGATTCGTTCATCGGCGTCGCCGAATCCACCAATCTCGCCGGTGAACTCGGCCGCTGGGTGATGCGCAGCGCCTGCGCCGAATTCAGCCGCTGGCGGTCCAACGGGGTGGGGCAGAGCGCGATCCTGCGCATCAACGTCTCGCCCGTGCAACTGATCACCCGCGGCTTCGTCCGCACCGTCGCCGATACCATCGAAGAGTTCGGCATCGACGGGGGCTCGGTGTGCCTCGAGATCACCGAGCGTGCGGTGGTGCACGACATCGAAGCGACCCGCAAGACGCTGCACGAGCTCAAAGAGGTCGGTGTGCAGATCGCGATCGACGACTTCGGCACCGGCTACGCGGTGCTGTCGCATTTGAAGTCGCTGCCCGTGGACATGCTCAAGATCGATACCGGCTTCGTCCGCGACCTCGGCACCAACGCCGGTGACCTGGCGATCGTGCGCGCCATCATCGGTCTGGCCGAGGCGTTCGGGCTGCAACTGGTCGCCGAGGGAGTCGAAACCCCGGCTGCCGCACTGACTTTGATGCAACACGGATGCCACCGGGCGCAGGGATTCCTGTTGTCGCGCCCCGTTCCGGGCGACGCCATGGAGGCGTTGCTGTCCGCGCGCTGGATGCCGATGCCGTTCCTCGCCGACCGCGAGGCGCTCACGCTCGGCGCAATCTGACCCAAGCAGAGAATGGTTCGAACAATCAGAAAATTCACGTTAATCGCTGTCGCGTGCGTGACCGTCGTGGTCGCCGGCACGGCTCTGTTGATCGGCGGATGCGGTCGCAGCCACACCGATCCCGGTCCGTTGACGGCGATGGTGAGTCCGGCCATCCCGGCGGCCGCCCAGGAAATATCCAACCCGCTGCGCGGCCAGTACGAGAACCTGCTGGAACCGCTGTTTCCGCAGGGGGATACCGCGCAGCAACGGTATCCGGCGTGGCCCGCGTCCTTCGACGCCAGCCTGCGGGTGACCTGGCGCCAGCTGCAACCGGTCGACCCGGCCACGCTGCCGCCGGACGCGCCGGATGAGCTCAGGTTCGACTTCAGCGTCATCGACGACGCGTTGAACAAGCTGGCCGAACGCCACATGCGGCTGACGCTGCGGGTCCAGGCCTACAACTCCTGCTGCAACGTCACCTATCCGAACAACACCAATATCGAGATTCCCGACTGGGAACGCGCCAAGTCGACCACCAACACCAGCTACAACGGACCGGCCACCGGGCCGGCGGCCGGGGTGACGCAGGTGGTGCCGAACTTCAACGACCCCACCTACCTCCACGATTTCGGGCAGTTGCTGGCCGCGCTCGGCCGACGCTACGACAACGACGAACGGCTCAGCGTCTTCGAGTTCTCCGGTTACGGGGACTTCAGCGAAAACCACATCTCGTTCTTGAAGGAGGCGCTGAACGCGCCGGGTCCGGCGCCGCAGGACAGTGAACGCCTGCTGGGGTATTACAGCCAGTACGGCGACCAGAACATCACTAAGGCGTCCATCACCGAGCTGGTGGCGGCCAACGTCAATGCCTTCCCGCACACCCAGCTGGTTGCCACGCCGAACAACCCGGAGATCATGCGGCAGCTGTTGGCCGACGATGTCACCAGGAAACTGGTCGCGCCGGTCGGTGTCCGGTCGGACTGCCTCGGCGTCTACGCGCCGCTACCCACCTGGGCCGAATCCTCGTCGCACTATGCGCAGACCCAGGATCCGCTGGTCCAACAGCTCACCGAACGCCTCGCGAAGGCGCCGGTGATCACCGAGTGGTGTCAGCTGCCGAACGGGATCACCCCGCAGCAGTACTACGAGAAGGGTCTGCGCGACGTGATTCGCTATCACGTGTCGATGACGTCGAGCACCAACTTCCCGGACCAGGACGCGACCTCGCCGATGGATCCCAAACTGTATGTCCTGTGGGCACAGGCCAACGCCGTTGCCGGGTACCGCTATTCGGTGGAAGCCCGGCCAGGTTCGCAGTCGCTGCAGGACAAGGTCGCCTCGATCTCGGTCAACTGGACCAACTTCGGTGCTGCCGCGGCGACCGAGAAGTGGACCGTGAGCTACCGGGTGGTCGACTTCGCCGGACAGACGGTACGGACCCTGCCCGGCACCGTAGACCTCAGAACCCTGGTGCCCGACGCGTCCGGCGACCGCAATGTCGACCAACCACCGCCGGCGTCGGCGACCGAGACGGTGAAAGTCGACCTCAAAGGTCTGCCGCCGGGCCACTACACGGTGCGCGCCGCCGTCGAGTGGCAACAGCACAAGCCCAACGGCTCGCATGCGGTGACCTATCCGCCCATGCGGCTGGCGCGCGACGGCCGCGACGACTCCGGCTTCTATCCGATAGCCACCCTCGATGTGCCCCGTGCGACGCTGGCAACCCCGGCCGCGTCGTGACCGAAAAGTGCCGCTACTTGCGGCGGCGGCCCTGCGGCCGGTATGCAGACAGAACTGACGCTATTCAGGCGGCGTCCGCTCAGGAGGTTTAGTGGGGGATGGATTTCCGTACCTTTGTTCGGACTCTCCTGCTGCATTGGAAGCTCTTCACGGGCGCGGTGCTGGCGTGTTTGGCTGGGGCAGCGGCCATTACGGTTCTGCAGACCAAGAGTTATGAGTCCACGGCCACCGTCTTGGTGTCGTTCTCGGGTGAGACGGATCTGATGCAGGTGTACCAGGGCACGCAGGCCGCGCAGGAACGATTGTCGTCGTATGCGGCGATCGCCGGCGGGCACGCGGTGGCCGAACGTGCGGTGGCGCAGTTCCACCTCCCGATCAGCCCGGACGACCTGGCCAACCAGACCAAGGTGGCGTTCACGCCGAAGTCCACCCTGTTCACCATCACCGTCACCGACACCGATCCCAATCGGGCCGCGAAGCTGGCCAAGGCCGTCGCCGACGAGTTCACCCTGATGGTCGGCACGCTGGGCGGCAGTCCGAAGGCGCTGGGCGCGCCGGCGAGCACCGCTACGTCGCAGCCCCCGTCGCCGACGCCGTCGGCTCCGCCTACCGACGGCGAGCAACCCACCCCGACACCACCCACCGAGACGACGACGACGTCGGAAACAGCGACGACGCCAACGAACCCGAACGGTACGGTGCTGCCGGTGGCCCGTGCGACGGTCATCGAACAGCCCGGGGTGCCGGACAAGCCGTCCAAGCCGGTACCGGTGCGCAACATGGCGATGGGTCTGGTGGCTGGTCTGTTGTTGGGCACCGGGGTGGCGCTGACCCGCGAGGCCGCCGACCGCACGGTGCGCGACCGCGCGAAGCTGGAGAACCTCACCGGTCTGCCGACGCTGGCCGAGTTGCCCGGACACCGGGGCAACGCACCACGATTCGGCACCGACATCTCGTTCGACGACGCGGTGCGCGGCCTGCGGGCGCGGCTGCTGCGGGCGATGGGACCCGGCGCCAACCGGGTGCTGCTGACCGCGCCCTTCGGCGGCGAGGGGACCACGACGACCGCGATCAACCTGTCCCGGGCCTTCGCCGAACTCGGTGAGGACGTGCTGCTGATCGAAGGCGACACCCGGCGACCGGTGATCGCGCCGCTGCTGAAAGTCGAATCGGGGGAGGGACTGTCCAACGCGCTGTCCAACCCCGAGATCGCCACCGAGGCCACCAAGCCGACGTCGATTCCCAAGCTGTTCGTGCTGGCGGCGCGCTCGGTGCGCCGCGAAACCCTGCCCATCAGCGCGTATCTGCCCGAGGTGTTGGACACGGTGCTCAAGGATGTCGCGAAGACGTTCGAGCGGACGGTTGTCGACGGCCCGGCGGTGCTGGCGACAGCCGACTCCGGTCTGCTCGGCGGCGCGGTGGATGCCACGGTGCTGGTGGCCCGGGCCGGGCGCACCACCGAGGACGAGCTGTCCGACGCGCTGACCGCACTGCGGGCGGCCGGTGCCAACGTGGTGGGCACGGTGCTGACCGACGCCCGGATCGCCCGGCACACCCGGGCGGCCACCCGCACCTACCGCGCCAAGGTCAGTGGCCCGGCGTGATTCTCTACCTGCGGAGTCGTCATCGCCTGGCGGTGGCCGCCGTGGTGTTGACGGTGTTTCTGCTGGGCTGCTTCGTTTACGGCGCACTGTCGGTGCGCAACACCACGCAGGGCATCATGCTGGTGGGGTTGACGTTCTTCCTGATCGTCTATTGGGCCAAACCGGAATTGATGATCGGGTTGGCCCTGTTTCTGGACTTCGCGGCGCTGCCGCAAGGCCTGCACGTCGGCAAAGTGGTTGGGCCCGTGTCGATTTACGCCTCGCACGTGGTGCTGATTCTGGCGATCTGCTTCGTGCTGCCCGTGGTGCGGCTGCGCATGTCCGAGTACCTGTTGCCGGGGATGTTCGCGCTGACAGTGATTTACTTTGCCGCGGTTGGGTTTTCGACCGGACACAATCCCGCGATCGTGGTGCGCGAAGCGACTTTCCTGTTCGAGATGATCGCGGGTTTTGTGCTGGCGCTGGTGATTGTGTACGGCGACTACATCCTGCTCTCGATCCACGCGATGGCGTTCACGCTGTGGTTTTCAGCGGGAATGGCGTTGCTCGCTTCGTCGGGCGGTATCCGACTGGCGGGCCGGACCGAGAGTCTGCAGGCCGACACCGGCGACGCCGCCAACCGGGTGATCACCAACAGCCTGATACCGGCCATCGCCGTGCTCACCGCGCTGGTCGCCGCGCAGATCGCCGGGCGGGTGAAGCCGATCGCCTACCTCGCGCTCGGTCTTCCGGCACTGGTCATCGCCGTTCTTGCGTTCTCCCGCAACACAATACTGTCGGTGGGCGTCGCCGCCATCGTCGCGTTCTTCGCCAGCATGGGCTGGTCTGCGGTGCGCCGGGCCGCGCGGCTGGCGCTCACCGGGGCCGGAATTCTGGCGGTGACGATTCCCGGTGCGCTGTTCCTGCTGGGCGATTCGTCGGCGGGGGTGTGGCTGGCCCACCAGATCACCGGCTTCAGTCACCGGGTGCTGGGTCGATCGACCGGCGCCGCACTGACCGCCGACCCGTCGACGCTGGCCAGATTCGCCGAGGACCGACATCTGAACGAGGAGATCGCGGCGGCGCCGGTGTTCGGCCACGGGCTCGGTTATGCCTATCAGTTGCCGTTCGGGGGCGGTGACGATCCCAACGAATTCACCGAGACGCTGGGCACCACGTATGCGCACAATTTCTACCTGTGGTGGCTGGCCAAGTCCGGTGCGGTGGGGATGACGGCGTTCGCCGTGTTCGCGCTGACCCCTTTGGTACGGGCGCTGCGCAGCGCGTCGGTGCCGGCGAAGATCAGCGCGGCGACAGCCACCGGCCTGTTGGTGATGTCCATCATCGATCCGTTGCCGGAGGACCCGGCCAACTCAATGACGTTGGGTCTGGCGCTGGGTGCGGCGTTGGCGTTCGCCAAGGTCGGCCGGCGATCAGCCAAATACGCTGAAGCGCAGGAATTTGCAGCTGATGTGCCGGCTGACCCCGCACCGGCGGCACAGGCGGTCCGGTGACGGCGAAGCGGCCGGCGCTGCGGGTTTTGGTGGTGGGTCCGGCGCCGGCGCAGGCGGCCAGCCGTGGCGGCATGGCCACGGTGATCACCCTGATGGCTGCGCACCCCGATGACCGCGTCCGGATCACCGTGGTGCCCACCTACATCGAGGGTTCCTTCTGGTACCGGCGCTGGGTCGGTCTGTCCGGAATGCTGCGCGCCACCTGGCTGCTGCTGCGGGATCGGGCCGACGTTCTGCACATCCACCTCGCGCACGGCGGCAGCGTGGTGCGCAAGGCGTTGCCGTTGGCGGCGGCGCGGCTGGCCAAGGTGCCCACCGTGGTGCACGCGCACAGCTACGACTTCGGCGGCTGGTTCGACGGGTTGCCGCCGTGGGCGCAGTGGGTGGTTCGGCGGGTGCTGGTGGCCGACCAGTGGTTGGTGTTGGGCACCCGGCACGTCCAGGAATACGCCGACCGACTGCGGTTGGCCGACGACCGGATCCAGGTGCTCAACAACGCCGTGCCGATTCCGCACCGCCCGGTCGCTCAATCGAATGTCGAAGCGGTACATGCGGTTTCGCTCGGCAGGCTGGGTGTGCGCAAGGGCAGCTATGACCTGATCGACGCCGTCGCCGCCCTCGATCCCGAAATTCGCGGCCGGCTACGGTTGACGCTGGCCGGCGACGGTGAGGTGGACCAGGCACGCGCGGCGGTGGCGGCGGCCGGCGTCGCGGACACGATTCATGTTGCGGGATGGGTGGATCCAGCGGCCAGGGACGAATTGCTCGGCGCCGCACACATCTTCGTGCTGCCGAGTTACGACGAGGGCTTACCGATGGCGTTGCTGGAGGCGATGGCCTACGGCCTGGCGCCGGTGACGACGTTGGTGGGCAGCATCGGCGAGGCGATTACCGACCGGGTGAATGGTCTGGTGGTCGAGCCCGGCCGTCCCGACCAGATCGCAGCTGCACTGACCGAACTACTCAAGGACGATGCGCTGCGCGCCGAGCTCGGCGCAGCGGCCCGCGACCGGGCCGGGGACTTCGGCCTGGACCGCTGGTATCAGCGGCTGGATCAGGTGTGGGCGGATGTGCGTGCCACCGCCGGGGAAGGTGAGACATTGTCAGCGAAAGACCGCTTGCTGCACAGCAGCGCCGCCAATTGGGCGGCGAAGTTCGTGACGGTGCGCAACGTGGGCCGGGTGCTGGGCCGGACCGCGATGGCGACGGCGACCGAGGCGTTGTGGCGCCGCCGGTCGACCCAGGATCTGGCCATGGTCGTGGCAGATCACTTCTCGCCCAGCGGCGCAACCGTGGTCGACGTCGGCGCCAGCTGGGGGTTGTTCACCTATCACCTGGCTCGCCGGGTCGGAAAGTCCGGTCAGGTCTACAGTTTCGAGCCGCACCCGGACAACGCGCCGATGTTGCGCAAGCTCGACCGGGCGCTGCCCTACGTCCACTTCAACCAGGCCGCGGTTTCCGACGAGCCCGGCACCGCGCAACTGTTGGTGCCCGCGCGGCACAACCGGCAGGTGACGGCGCAGGGCAGCCTGGCGCACGGGTTCGACGGGCAGGGGGTGGACGTCCGCAAGATCGACGTGCCCCTGGTTCGCCTCGACGACGTGTTGACCGACGTTGCCGTCGACTTCGTCAAGATCGATGTCGAAGGACACGAGATGTCCGTTCTGCGTGGGGGTTCGGCGATGTTCCGGCGCTGCCGGCCGACCATCCTGATCGAGATCGAGCAGCGGCACCTGTCGGTGCCCATCGCGGAGGTCTTCCGGCTGATCGAGGATCTCGGTTACCACCTGTTCTACGTCCGCGACACGGCGCTGCGGCCGATCGCTGATTTCGACGTGGCGCGCGACCAGGTGTCGATGGTGGATTCGGGTGAGTTCCATCCCTTCGCCATGCCGAAGGGGTACGTGCATGACTTCTGCGCGGTCTCGTCGCCGGAGTTGGTGTCGGCGTTTGTGCGCTGAACTTACTGAGCGAGATGGCTTGTCCCACGCGTCACGTCTGTAACTCCAGGGGCGCGGTGATGTCTTCTGAATTGTGGTGGCGCATCTGCTATCACCTGGCGTCCGGGGTGCGGTGGCCGCTAATGTGTTAGACGCATTCCGGTGCCGTTCGGTTCCGTCTATCTTGAGCGAATGATGTTCTGGCGCAATCGTTTATCGCTCATCTGGTTGTCGGTGGTGGTTCGTAGAATCATCGGTATGGCAACGAGTTCGCGTGATGAGATCGTGGCGGTCTTCGACGCCCTGGATGCTGGGGTGGATCGGTTGTGTGGGTTGTCGTTTGAGGTGTTGACCACCCCGGAGCGGTTGGCGCGTTGGAGCGTCTGGAACGGGTGGCGCGGCGGTTGCGGGTCCCGCAGCACCCGTTGATCAATCAGCTCGCCGCCCAGGCCGACAAAACCGAGTTGGGTGGCACGTTGTGTGAGGCGCTGGCCACCGGGTTGGGCATCACCAAACCCTGCGCCGGGCGCCGCATCGCCGAGGCCGCGGATCTGGGTCCGCGCCGGGCGTTGACCGGCCAACCGTTGGAGCCGGTGCTGACCGCGACCGCAGCCGGCCAGCGCGCCGGGCGCATCGGCGACGGGCAGATCGCGGTGATCCGCGACTTCTTCAAACATCTGCCCGCGGCGGTCGATGTGTTGACCCGCGAGGCCGCCGAAGCCGACCTGGCCGACAAAGCCACCTGGCAACGCCCCGATGAGCTGGCCGGCTACGCCCGCCAAATCATGAACTGCCTGCACCCTGACGGGGACTTCTCCGATGAGGAACGCACCCGATCGCGCGGGATCACCCTAGGTGCCCAGCAGCGTGACGGCATGTCCACGATCAGCGGGCTGATCACCCCCGAGCTGCGGGCGGCGATCGAAGCGCTGTGGGCGAAACTGGCCGCCCCGGGCATGGCCAACCCCGCCGACCAAGCCCCGGTCATCGACGGTGAACCCGACCCCGAGGTCGCCGGTGGGGATCGGCGCAGCACCGCCCAGCGTCAGCACGACGCGACGCTGGCCGCCATCCGGGCGCTGTTCGCCTCCGGGGACCTGGGCACCCACCGCGGGCTGCCGGTCACCATCATCGTCACCACCACCCTGCACGACCTCGAAGCCGGTACCGGCACAGGGCGCACCAGCGGCGCCACCCTGCTCCCGATCTCCGATGTGATCCGCATGGCCAGCCACGCCCACCACTACCTGGCCCTATTCGACAGAGCCAAACCCCTAGCGCTGTACCACACCCAACGCCTGGCCAACCCCGCCCAACGCATCATGCTGCACGCCAAAGACCGCGGCTGCACCAAACCCGGCTGTAGTGCCCCGGCCTACCACAGCGAAGTCCACCACGTCACCGGCTGGACCAAAACCCAGCGCACCGACATCACCGACCTCACCTTGGCCTGCGGCATCCACAACCGCCTGGCCGAACACGGCTGGACCACCCGCACCAACACCCGCGGCCACACCGAATGGCTCCCCCCACCCCACCAAGACCACGGCCAACCCAGAACCAACACCTACCACCACCCCGAAAAACTCCTCAACCCCGACAACGACGACGCATCCGCTTGACGGGTGATCAGCCTCGTGCCGAGCTGCGGGCGTGGCCCCGGCCCACCCGGTCACCTGGTGCTCGACGCACATCGTCGATCACTTCGAGAAGTCGGCCGGCGGCCCGGTCGACGGCGAAACGGCGAGCATAGTGCTGCGCCGCCACCGCACCCTGCCGCGCTGCGGTCTCCGGGTCGGCGAGCATGTCGAAAGTGGCTGCCAGACCGGCGATGTCGTCGACCCCGACCGGGGGGCAGTCCGACGGCTGGTATTCGGGCAGGCCGCCCATCGTGGATACGATCGGCATCACCCCCAACTGCATGGAGAGCACCTGCACCCCGCTCTGCGAGGCACGCCGGTAGTGCGCGACCGACCCCTTCGCGGCCGCGAGGGTGCCCACCATATCGGCGTAGCGGTACCGACCCGAGCGCCACCGGGTGTGCGGCGGCAGGTACGCGGCGTCTACCGACCCATCTCCGACCAGCACCAGATCATCTCCGCGCCAACAGCTTCCGTCGACATGCCGCTGCCAGGCCGCTAACACCACGTCGAGATTCTTGTACGGGTTGAGCCGGCCGATCATCACGAAATCACGGCGCTGGTCGGGACCGGCCAGCGGCGGAACGAGACCGGGGTCGAGGTCACTGGTGAGCGGGACGACGCGCACGGACGTGCCCGCCACGTCGCGCCGGCCAACTATCCCGGCTGCCACGTAGTCGCTGTAGGCGATGGTGGCCGCGGAGTGAGCGCCCCACCGATCGAACACCGCCAGTTCGTAGGAGGGCCGCTGCTCGGCGGCATCGTGTGGTCGGTCGTCATGCACGAGTTGGATTCGCGGGACCCGTCCGGCCAACGCTATCCAGCGCGGATCGCGAATCAGTTCGGTGATCACGATGTCGGGACGGTAGTCGCGGATACGACGCCAGGCGGTATAAGTGGCCGGCCAGGTCGCAGCCGTCCGAAACCGCGGGTCGAGTACCAGTTCGTAGTCGCGGGGAGCGTCAGACTCCGGATGCTGGTCGGACGTCACCAGCAGCACCTCGGCTCCGTGGCGGCTCAACGCCTCGGCCTGGACCCGCGCCAAGGGTCGCATCCAGGGTGAAAGCCACAGCACCCGGGGGGATTTCACGTTGTCACCGGTCCCGCTGCGGTCCGTTGTCCACCCACCAGCGCCCGTCGAACTGCGGGTACGTTCGCTGCAGCTCGTCATAGAGATCGGGAAGGGTCAACAGGATTCGGTCGGGGTCGGCGGCCAGCAGTTGCTCGGGGGAGATGATCTCCACATCGGTGCCAGGCAACCGGCGTCCCTGTTTGGCCGGCGATCCATCGGCAATGCCACTGATCAGGTTCCGGTTCACTTGCGCGATGCTGAACAATGCCGGCACCCGCGACCCGGCGGCATAGCCGTACACGGTGTGCCGCTGCTCGGCCTGGGCCTCCAGCCATGCGCGCAGCTGGGCGGCGTGGCTGTCGACCGCCTGCTGCAGGCCCTGCAGCACCGCCGGCTTGGTCACTCCGAATGCCTGTTCGCGCGCGAGGATGTCGTTGGCGCGCGCGTCGCGCTCGACGTGCCCGTGCACCGCGGCCACCAGGAAAGTTCCCCCGTAGAGGTCGAACTCCCACGCGGTAGCCACGCTCATGTCGACGGCGCGCAGCAGGTTCGTCACCGCCGTGAGCGAGTAATAACCGAAATGCCCGTGGCGCAACGAATTCCACTGACCCTGTTGGACCATTGCCATCAGCGACGGGAATTGCACCAATAACACCCCGCCAGGTTTGGTGACCTTGGCCCGCAGCTGGAATCCGGCCCGCTGATCGGCTTCGTGCATCACGCCGAAGGAGTCGAGCACCAGATCTGCGACTTCGGCCTCGGCGTAACCGCGCTCGGCGAGCAACGGCAACCAGGTGCCGCCGTGCGGGCTGCCGAACTCACGAACTGTGCTGCCGCGCAGCCAGCCGGCCGTCGCGACCCGCTGCACCGCGTCGGCAGCCTGGTCACGCAGCGCCTGCGGTTCGATGCCGCGGGGTTCCTCCGTCACGGTGTCGTCATCGGCGAGTTGCGCCAGGCCGCAGCAGCCGCACAGGTCCATCGCCAGCGCATGCGCTGTCTCCTGCGGGCTCACCGGCTCACCGGCGAGTGGAAAGTGGTCGGCGGCAGGCACATTCCCCAGGTCCAGCACCCGGGTCAGGTCATCCTCACCGCACCCGCGGCAGCCGCTCACCGCAGCGCGGCACTACGCGTCACATCGGTCGCCATGTGCAGGGTGGGGAGTGGGTAGACGATCTGGCCGCCCCACTCGCTGACGTAACTGAGCTGTTCGGTGATCTCGGTCTCCAGGTTCCAGGGCAGCACCAGCACCACGTCCGGGCGGTCTTTGGCGATGAGCTCGGGATCGTGAATCGGTATCCGGGTACCCGGCGTGAAATGACCGTGCTTGTAAGGGTTCCGGTCCACCGTGTACTCGAGCAGATCGGTGCGGATACCGCAGTAGTTGAGCAGCGTGTTGCCCTTACCGGGCGCGCCGTAGCCGACCACCCGCTTGCCCTCCGCGCGGCACTGAAGCAGGAAACGCAACAGGTCCTGGCGGATCTGCTCGGTGCGCCGGCGCAGTTGCAGGTACCCCTCCGGATGGTGCAACCCGGCTGCTTCCTCGATGCGCAGGATCTTGTTGACCCGGTCGGTCGGGCGGCCGGCCACCTGGATCGGCCGGGCCCAGACGCGGATGGAACCACCGTGCGTGGGGAGCAGTTCGACGTCGACGACCGCCAAACCCGCACTGGCAAGCGCGTTCTGCGCCGAGAAGACGGTGTAGTACTGGAAATGCTCGTGGTAGATCGTGTCGAACTGGCCCAGGCACACCAGGTTCAGCGCATGGTGCACCTCGATGCTCAGCCAGCCGTCGTCGGCCAGCAGTCCGCGCAGGGACTGGGTGAAGCCACGCAGATCGGGAATGTGGGCATAAACGTTGTTGGCGACCACCAGATTCGCCGGGCCGTGTTCGGCACGCACCTTGCACGCCAGTTCCTGATCGAGGAACGCCGAGACTGTGGGCACGCCACGCTCGGTGGCCGCGGCGCCGACGTTGATCGACGGTTCGATACCCAGGCACGGGATGCCGCGGGCCACCGCGTGCTGCAGTAGATAGCCGTCGTTGCTGGCGACCTCGACCATGAACGAGTCGGGACCCAGGCCGAGACGCGTGGCCGCATCCGCCACGAATGTTTCCGCGTGCTGGACCCAGCTGTCGGAATAGGAGGAGTAGTAAGCGTACTCGGTGAAAGTTTCCTCAGGGGTGATCAGCGCCGGGATCTGCAGCAGCAGGCAGTCTTCGCACAGCCGCAGGTGCAGCGGATAGGTGGCCTCGGGCAGATCGAGTTCGTCTGCGGCAAGGATCTTTTCGCACGGCGGAGTCGCGCCCAGGTCCAGGATGCTGAGCATGCGGTCTGAGTCGCACAGGCGGCACTTCATCTGACACTCGTTTCTGTGGTTTTCGTGCTGTTGGAGGTTACGGCACCGATCGCGTCGAGGTAGGCATCGGTCATGGCCTGCACCGTGTAGTGCGTGCGCAGGCGCTCCCAGCCGCGCTGCCCGACCTCCGGCAGTGTGCCGGGATCGGTGAGGATCTGGGCCAGCTGGTCGCGCCATGCCGATACCGCGACCGGCTCGACGACGAATCCGGCCCGGCCGAAATCCAGCATCTCGGGAACCGCGCAGATGCCGGAGGCGGCCACCGGCACCCCGCGCGACATTGCTTCCAGTATCACCAGGGGAAAGGCTTCGGAGCGACTCGGCACGCACAGCAGGTCGGCGTCAGCCAGTGCCGGCCCGGGTCCGCGTGACCAGCCGCACCACTGCACCCGATCGCGCAAGGCAGCCGGGGTGCGGGACTCCAACCTCTCCCGGTCTGGCCCGTCCCCGAAAATCGAGAGTTTCCAGGGAAGTTCGGTCAGCCCACTCAGTGCCTCGATGAGCACGTGCGGATTCTTGTGTTCCACGATGCGCGACAACATCACCAGATGGGGCGGTTCGCCCGCGGCGCGGACCCGACGGGTGGGCTGCCCCGGTGCGTCGACGCCGTTGGGGGCGATGAACGGCTGTGCGCTCAGCTTGTGGTGGGGAGTGAGCATGTCCCAATGCCGTTGTGCCAGCGCGATGAAACCGTCGGCGCGGCTCATCGCGGCGGTCAGCGGCCGGGAGTAGATGGGCCGGTCGGTCTCCGGCGGTACGTGCGGGGCGACCAGCCAGCGCCGTTCGCGGGAAGCGGCCCGCCAGAGCGTGGCAAACCCGGTCTCGGTGTTGGTGTCGCCGCTGATCAGGACCGCCGGACCAGCGGGCAGGTCGACCATCGGCGCCCACCATGGCTGACGCACCACCCGCACGCTGTGCGGGATCTCCTTGATCAGCGGGCCGAACCGTTGCATGCACACGATCGTGACGGAATAGCCACGGCGGTCCAATTCTGCCGCCAATAACGCTTTTTGGCGCTCCGCGCCGCCGTACACCAGACGGTTGGTGGTGATCACGATGGACGGCTTGCCGGTGTTCCTGGCTGCGGTGGTGGCCAGGGTGCGGTTGCGTATCTCGCGTTTGGAGCGCTGTACCCGGTCCAACACCGATGTGGCGGCCAGGTAGACGTCGGCGTGGTGGACGCTGTCGCGCCGTTCCAGCAGCAGGGCGATGTTGGCGCGCAACAAATCCCGGTTGCGGAAGCGCTCGACGGTGGACACCTGTGCACCGTGCGCCGACGCGGAGTCGCGGGCGCCGTCGGCGGCCGCCGGGTTGCCGTGTTCGACGTCGAGTTCGTCGGCGAGCAGAACGCGCCAGCCCGCGGCACTGGCCCGTTCCTGCCAGTCGGTCTCCTCGCCGTAGAGGAAGAACTCCTCGTCGAAGCCGCCGATCTGATTCCAGGCGGCCCGCTTGATCGCCAGGCAGATGCCGGCCACATAGCCTTCGATGCTGTGCGACTCCGCGGGCTGCTCGGTGTACAGGTGTGAGAGCGGGGTGCCCCGCAACCGGTCGGAGTAGCCGGCAGCGGCCACCAGGGCGCGGGTCAGGGTGCGGCGACGGGTCGCGATGTCCCAACGCTGTGGGCCGGCCGCGGCAGGGTCCTCGATCAGTGGTGAGACCGCTGCCACCCCGGGCCGGCGGAGCAATTCCCTGGTGCGCGTCAGCGGCCCGGTCAGCCGGGTGTCGGCGTTCAGCAACAGCAGATCGGTGTCTGCCGGTGTGTGCTCGACCAGGGCGTTGAAGGCAGCGCCGAAACCGAGGTTCACCGCGCCCAACACCCAGTGCACATCCGGGTGGCGGGCGGCCAGTTCCTCGCGGCCCGGGTACTCGTCACCGCTGTTCTCGTAGACGTACACCGGCAGCTCCGGGGCATGCTCGGCCAGTCCGGCCAGGCACTGCTCCACGAGGTCATGACTCTTGTAGGTGACGATCAACGCCGAGAGCGGCCGATCGGCCTGCAGGACGGTGTCGCTCTGGGTGGGGGGTTTGAGATACGCGCGGTCCAGCTGGGTTGTCATGCGGTCACCTGTTTCCGGAAGAGTGCGGTCAACATCGACAATTTGACGGGGCCGATCGCCAGGTTGACGGCGAGGTAGGTTGCCGCGGCGGCGCCCAGCACGAGTACCACGTGCAGGCCCGAAAGCAGCAGCACCACAACGGCACTGGCCGCGGTCGGGACCAGCAGCCGCAGCAGGAAGTTGAACGGCGTGTGGTAGCCACAGTGGCGACGCAACCGCCAGCTGGCCAACACCAACCCGAACAGCTCGGTGCAGACCAGACCGATGCCGGCACCGACGGCACCGAAGCGACCGTCGAGACCGAGGTTGAGCGCAACGTTGACGAAAAGCGTTGCCACGAAAACCCGGAAGAAGAATCGTTGCTCGTGGCACGCGAACAGGCCCTGGCCCAGGGTTCCGGTGACGAACCGCAATGCGGCGGCGATGAGCAGCAGTGCCAGCGTCGGCGCCCCGCGGCTGACGAATTCCCGGTCACCGAACAATTCGATCAGGGGTGCGGCCAGCAGGCTGCCGACCACGGCGACCGGCAGGGCGACGAAGCTCATCAGTTCGACGCTGCGGCGCAGGAAGTCGACGTAGGCGCTGACATCGCGGGAGTACAGCGTGGTCGCCGTCGACAGCGTCGATTTCTGGAAGAAGATCGACAACGCTTCGGTATTGAACGCGATCATGTAGGCCAGGCCGTACACGCCGACCTCGGCATGGCTGCTCAGCAACGACAGGATCACCCCGTCGGCGCGCCAGTACAGGATGCCGATCACCGCAACGCCCATCAACGGCAGGCTTTCCCGTAACAGGTCGACCGACTCGCGAACGGAGAAGATCGGGCGCAGCGCGACGTGCCGGGCTGCCGCCGTACCCTGGATCACCAGCTGGACAACTGGCGGAATGAGCTGTGCGACCGCGAACCAGACCACATCGGCGTGCGTGGCCACCAACGAGCTGACCATGGCCAGCGTGGCCAGCCGACCCACCACATCGGAGGCGGCGACCGCGGAAAAGCGCACCGTGGAAAGGAATACCGGATCGAACCGCGTCCGTACCGTCAACATCAACAGCTGTCCGGACAGCACCACCAGCATCACCCGCACGTCGGCGTCGCGATAGAGCAGCCATCCGGTGACCGCGGCCAGCATCGCCAACGGCGCGCAATAGACCAGGGACAGGCCACTATTGACGCGAACAAGTCGTTCCAGCTCACCTCGGCCGGAGGTGACGCGCCGCACGATCACGGTGGTGATACCGAGATCGGTCATGCTGGTCCACATTCCGATGAAAGCGACCGCAACCATCAGCTGGCCGTATCCGCCGGGACCCAGGTAGCGGGCGGTCATCGAAACCGACACCACCGACGCCAGCATCCCGAGCACCCGGCAGATCAGCTGAATCGAGATCGCGTGCGCGATCCGGGACTGTGGCACATCCGCTGCCGGTGGCCCGGACTCCGGTGCCGCGTCGTGAATTTCACGAGCCGTCGGCTCGATCACGGTGTCGCCCTTCATCTAGTAGGCTCCGTCGCTGGCCAGGACGGCGCGCAGAGTTCGGGCGATGATCACGACATCGCCGGCCATCGACCAGTTGTCGACATAGGACAGGTCGAGTCGCACCGAGTCCTCCCAGGACAGATCGGAACGGCCACTCACCTGCCATAGGCCGGTCACCCCCGGCTTGACGAGCAGGCGCCGCTTGACCTCCCCGGCGTAGTTCTCCACTTCGCGGCGCAGCGGCGGGCGCGGGCCGACCACACTCATGTCCTGCTTGAGCACATTGATGAACTGCGGGAGTTCGTCGATGCTGAAGCGGCGCAATATCTTTCCGACGGGCGTGACTCGCGGGTCCTGATGTATCTTGAACAGCATGCCGCCGGCACCCTGGTTCAGTGGGAGCAGCTGATCGATCTGCCTGTCCGCGCCGTCGACCATGGTGCGCAACTTCAACATCGTGAAGGGGCGGCCGTCCAGACCGATCCGTTCGGCGCGGTAGAAGACAGGTCCCTTGCTGGTCAATTTGATTGCCACCGCGGCTGCCAGCAGCACCGGTGCGGTCCCCAGCAGGGCGGCCAGAGCGAAGCAGAAGTCGAACGCGCGCTTCTGCAGGCGTTGTGTCCCTTCGTATTGCGGCTTCTCCACGTGCAATAAGGGGAATCCCGCGATGGGCCGCATGGTCAGCCGCGCGCCGGCGACATCCATCACTCCGGGCGATACCACCAGGTCGACGTCCATCGTCTCCAGCCGCCACATCAGGTCGCGGATGCCGTGGACGCCGAAATGTTCGGTGCGGGTCACAGCGACGGTGTCAGCGCCGCAGTGTCCGATGGCGGTGACCGCGGCGGACTCGTCACCCAGGATCGGGATTTCCCGGCCGCCCACGGTGAGCATCTCGCCGCGTTGCGGGCCGTAACCCGGGATGCACACCCCGACAACGACGTAGCCGTCTCGTGGGTTGCGAATCAGCTCCCGGGCCAGGTGCGCCACACCGGACCGGTCACCGATCGCCAGCACCATGGTCTGGTACTGACCCTTGATCCGCATGCGCCACACGTACTTTCGCCACAGGTTGCGGCTGGCCACCAGGCCCAGCGTGCCGACCGGAAGGGCGACCGCCAGATACCCGCGGGCCAGGTCGATCTTGGCCAGCAGCGTGATGATCGCGATGATGCCGAACACCGAGAACGACGCGCTGACGATGCGTCGATACTCGTCGATTCCGGCGCCGATGATCCGCGGGGAGCGCGTGTGGAACACGGCGATCGAGGTAAGCCACAGTGCCGCGAAGACGCAGGAGAACAGCGTCATCACCGGACCCGGGTAACCCGACATGTGCGGGTCGTCACCGAACCGGAGGAACTGCGCGAGCATGATTGCCGCGCACACGATCAGCGAGTCGGTGACGCGCAACCGCGCCGAGTATCGCTGCTGCCAGCGCGGGATGGCACTCACACGCCGCGGGGGCAACGTGAGTACGGACGGCAGGCTGGTGTGTGCCGGCAGTGTGGCAGTCATGCTGGCCGCTCCCTCGGTCATGCGGGCACCGCTTCGGTTGCGGTGCCGGAGGTTTCGACGTGGGCTGGGGTGGCGACATAGTGGACGCCGGGGTAACAGATGAGCTGGGCGCGCGCGGCGCGCAGCAGCGCGATCGGTCCCTGCAACAGGTACCGGCGGGCCAGCCGCCGCGGTTCGCGGGTCAACCGGTACAGCCACTCCAGCCCGGACCGTTGCATCCACTGCGGCGCCCGGTTGGTGGTGCCGGCCAGAAAGTCGATGGCACCGCCCGACGGCAGGAAAACCTTTGCGCCCGTGGCGTGTCCGTGCTGGTCGACCCACTGTTCCTGGCGCGGCTTGCCTAGGCTCACGATCAGGATGTCGGTGCGGGCGGCACGGATCGCCGCACACAAGGACGTTGAACGTTTTTCGATGTCGTCGGCGCCCGGCGCCCACATGCCCGAGATCACCAGTGCGGGATAGCTTTCCCGCAGCCGGGTGGCCAGCCGTTGATGCGTCTGGGCGGTGCCGCCGAAGAAGCCGACGCGGTGCCCGCCCGCTTCGGCCAGCGCCAGCACGGCGGGCAGCAGGTCTGCTCCGGTCACACGGGGCCACGGCTGTGCGGTCAGCAACTGACCCCGCCACGCGATCGGCATACCGTCGGCGAGCAGCAGCCATTCCAGTTGTCCAGCGGGAGCGGCGGCCACCGTGCGGAAATGATGCAGGTGATCGAGGTTGACCGAGCCTACCGCCAGCCCGCGGCCGGACGGCGAGTCGAGGCGCGACCCGATGATCGACAACACTTCGTCGGTTTTGCAGCGTTCGACGATGCTGCCGCTGACGACCATGCGGACGGCGGCCCGGGGGAGGGTGTCGTGCGTCATATTCGACCTAGCCCGAACGTGTTTCGTGTGTGTCGGTCATGACGCCTCGCTGTGTGGCTCGGTCAGTGCGATCGATTCCAATAGCGGCCAGCTGGCGTCCTTTTCGGAGATGACGGTGACCGGCAGCGGCCACTGGATGGCGAAGGTCGGTTCGTTCCAGCGGAAGTTCTCTTCGCTGCCCGGCACGTAGGGACCGCTGATCTGGTAGATGATCTCGGTGTCGTCGGTCAGGGTCTGGAAGCCGTGGGCGACGTACGGGGGCAGGAACAGCGCGCGGTGGTTGTCGGCGCTCAGTTCCACCATCACATGCTTGCCGTAGGTCGGCGATGTCGGCCGCACGTCCACGGCGACGTCGGCGATGGCACCGCGAATGCAGCGCACCAGTTTCGCCTCGGCGTGCGGCGGCAGCTGGCGGTGCAGACCGCGCACGGTGCCCCGGGTCTGGTTGAAGCAGATGCTGGTCTGGGACACCTCGGCGATAAGGCCGTGCTGCGCGAATTCCTCGGCGCAGAATACCCGCGAAAAGAACCCGCGGTGGTCGCGGTGTGGTTCGATGTCGACGATCGTCACGCCCGCAACGCTGGTGGGTGTGTATTTCATGCGGATCTCTTGTCCCCTCTGCTGATTCGGTGCGGTGGTTCGCGGTACTGGCTAGCTGCGCCGCGTCCCGACGGTCGGATCCAGCACGGCTTTTTCCACTACGAATGCCTCCGCGTACCGGGCGCGGCACTGCACGCCCCGGATCCGCATCAAGCCGAGGAACGTCTCGTCGTCGAACCAGTCCCGCCCCAGCTGTGACGGGTAGGACTCGGCCAACAGCTGGGCCTTCTGCTGCGCCAGCTCGTCTGGAATCGGCACGTAGAACGTGGGATTGGGTAGATCCGACTCCCACTTCAAGATTTCGTAGCCCAGCACCAGGTGCGCCCGGAACTCGGTGGGAAGCAGCTCGGCGAGCAGACGATGATCCTGGTGGTAGTCACCGCGCTGTGGTCCGAGGACGAGGTCCGGCTCGCAGCTGCGGCGGAAGTCGGCGAGGTGCCTCTTGACCGATCCCCAGTGTTCCGGCAATCGCCCGTCGGGTAGGTCTGTCACGGTCAGACGCACGTCGGCCTGCGGCAGAAGTGCTGCCAGAGCGCTCTTTTCCTCGACCTCGCGTTCGGTGCCCGCGCCGGTGAGCACCAGGGCGTGGACGACCAGGCCGGGGTTGTTGCGCTCGAGGTGCATCAGGGTGGCACCCGCGCCGATCGCGATGTCGTCGCAGTGCGCGCCGATTACGGCAACGGAACCGATCCCGGTGCCCAACGACAGTGGCATCATGCCGATTGGCCCGCCGCGACCGGTGCTTCCCAGACCGCCCAGGGACGGATGCCTCTGTTGTAGTCGGCGTCGAGTTCAGCGCGCTCCTTGAACGTGTCGGCCGGCTTCCAGAAGCCGTCGTGCTGGTAGCCCAGCAGCCGGCCGGTGCCCGCCAGCGTCATGCACGCATCGCCGACCAGGTCGCCGTTCTCCGGGATCAGGTCGATGACGTCCTGGCGCAGCACGAAGTAACCGCCGTTGACCCAGATGGGGAACTTGGCGATGGGGGCGATCTCTTTGATGTCGCCGTCGGTGCTGACGTCGACGCAGTGGAACGATGACTGCGGGGGGACCACCAGCATCGACGCTGCGGCGCCCGCGTCGTGGAATCGGTCGATCATGGTGTCCAGCGGGGCATCGGTGAGCACATCGGCGTAGTTGGCCAGGAAGTACTCGTCGTTGCCGAGGTACTTGCGGACCCGCCGCAGCCGCTCGCCGATCGGTGACTCCAAGCCGGTGTCGACGAAGGTGATGGTCCAGTCCGACATGTCGGTGTCGAGCAGCTCGACGTTGCCGCCGCGCATGACGAAGTCGTTGGACTCGGTCTCGCGGTAGTTGACGAAGAAATCCTTGACCATGGCCTGGCCGTAGCCCAGGCACAGGATGAACTCGGTGTGCCCGTAGTGCGCGTAGTAACGCATCACGTGCCACAGCAACGGGCGGGGGCCCACCATTTGCAGGGGTTTGGGAATCAGGTCGCCGTCGGCGCTGCGCATCCGCATGCCGTAACCGCCGCAAAAAAGTACGACCTTCATTCCGTGCCCCTTCCAGGCGGACCGACAAACTCGGCCACTAGTTACTACTCAGTATACATACTATTAAGATGGTTTATAGCGTAAAAATCAACGTTGAGTTTGTTATCGACTGGATTGTCCTTGTTCCGGTGCAGGGACTCGCGTCAGCTCCGGGTCACAGCACGGCGCCGTAGCCCGCTGACGGCGGCTGCGCCATCACGGTGGGAACCAGGCCGTATCGGGGGCCGGGAGCCGGGCCCGCGGCCGCTGCACCGCGCGGCATGCCGCCCAGCAGACTCGGCGGCACCGCCCCCAGGGCGGCGCCGTTGGCTCCCGGCAGTGCCGAGCTGATGCCGGTCAGGTGCGCCGTCGGAATCACGCTGGTCCACGTCGGCGGCACCGACAGGGAGCCGAGGCTCGCGGCCTGACCCATCGCACCCAATGCGCCCGCACCGGCAGCCTCCGCACCTGCGGCGGCCGCCCCCGCCGCGGCCTCTGCTGCCTCGGCGGCCACTTCACCGGCCACCACGCCGGCCGTCTGGGCCATGCCCTGCATGGTCTGGGCAATGCTCAACAGGCTGCTCAGCGCGAAGAGCGGCATGACCGCGATGTTCAGATAATTGGCCATGTCGCCGCTGGACATCGCGCTGCTGGTCGGCAGGACGGCCGCCGCGGCAGCGGACTCCGCCGAAGCCAGCGAGGTCGGGGCCGCCAGGCCCTGCAACGCGGTGGGCAGCGAGTTCACCAACGAGGACAGCGTGGTCTGGGTGGCGGCGGCCTCGCCGGTGGCCTCGGACACCGCGGTGGCCTGGCTGGCCAGCCCAGCTGCATCAGTGACCTGCGGCGGCGCCTCGAACGGTGCGAGCGTGGTAGCCGCAGCCGAGTTGGCCGCATAGCTGTACATGGCCAGGGCGTCCTGCGCCCACATCTCGCTGTAGTGCGCCTCGGTGGCTGCAATGGCCGGCGAGTTCTGACCGAAGAAATTGGTGGCGACCAATGCCGCCAACAGCGTCCGGTTGGCGGCGACCACCGCCGGGGGGACCGTCATGGCGTAGGCGGCCTCATAGGCGCCGACTGCGGCCCTGGCCTGGCTGGCTGCCTGCTCGGCCTGGGCTGCGGTCGTTCCGACCCAGACCGCATAAGGGGTGGCCGCTGCCGCCGCGGCGATCGCCGCGGGACCCAACCAGGGTCCACTGGTCAGGCCGCTGATCACCGACGAGTACGACGAAGCCGCCGTCTGCAGTTCGGCCGCCAGCTCGTCCCATGCCACGGCAGCCGTCAGCAAGGGTGCCGCGCCTGCGCCGAGGTACATCCGCGCGGAGTTGATCTCCGGTGGCAGTGCCCCATAGTCCATTGCTCTTATCCCCCGTGCGTCAACTGGTCGCAGCTACGTTGGCGGCCTCTGTGGCGCCATAGGATTCCGCGCTGACCTGCATGGTCTGCACCAACATCTGGTGAATTGCGGCGGCCTGAGCGCTCACGGCCTGGTACATCTGCCCGTGTGCGGCGAACTGCATCGCGGTCAGGGCGGATACTTCGTCGGCCGCCGCCGGGGCCAGGCTGGTCGTGGGTATCGCTGCGGCAGCGCTGCCTGTGCTGACGGCGGCGCCGATACCTTGCAAGGAACCGGCCGAGGCCGCTAACACTTCTGGGTGCGTGGTAACGAACGACATGCGCCCCTCCCCATCCATCGGACTCGATCTCGACCGCGTCGCGGCTTCCGGCTCCCGGTTGCCCAAACCAGCATCCTGTTCAAACCGAACTATACATACTTTTTGTACGCTCGCGAGTCCTCAGATTGACTTCAAGTATTTGTAGAGGGGTTTTCCGGTCTTGTGTGGCGTAGAACACATCGGATCAGGACCAGACTGCTAACCTCGCAGTGGCGTGTAATTGCTACGTGAGGCATAAGTGCCGGTACCTTCGTCCTACGAACCCGGCGGTCCGCTCGAGGAAGGCATCGTGATGGTGGAAGCGACGCGCATCGGTGCCAGGGGCGACGCCGCGGTCTCGGCGGGTCACCCGACCAACGGGTCGTATGACGACTGAACAGGCCGACGGACGGGCCGACACCACCCGGCAACATATTCTGCGGGCCGCCGCACACCAGTTCGCTCGACGTCCCTACCACGATGTCGGCCTGGACGATATTCTCGCCGAAGCCGAACTGACCAAAGGCGCGATGTACTTCCACTTCCGGTCCAAGCACGCGCTTGCGGTTGCCATCATCAACCAGCACACCTCGGCGGGGCGGACGGCGGTCGACGATCTGCTGGCCAGGCACCTTTCCGGCTTGGAGACCCTGGTCGACTTCTGCTACCTGGCCGCTGTCCAGGACATGACAACGGATGTGGCCCGGGCCGCGTCGCACCTGCTCGAGACGGTCGGGCGGACAGAGGGGCTGCAGGCGCAACTGCTCAACGGCTGGATGGAGATGCTGGCCGGGGTCGTCGAGAGGGCGATCGCCGAAGGTGATGTCGCTGCCCGCTGGGAACCGCGTGACGTGGGGCGGCTCATCGTATCGATGTACATGGGGCTGCGACAGACCAGCGACCTCGACGATCCGCAGCGCTACCTGCTCGATCTGGAAAGAAACTGCATGCTGGTGCTGGCGGGGATCCTGGAACCCGACCGGCTCGATTACTTCACCCAATTCGTCCGTCGGCGCACCGCGCTGGCCATCTCTGCCGCCGGGGCGTCCCCGTCCGCGCGGTGAACGGCGCGGAACGAAACCACGCATAGTCAGAGACGCCGCTCCGGCGGCTGTTAGGCTTACCCGCTGACCAGGAAGAACGAGACGTGCAGGTCCGGAGCCTAACCGGAAGAACATGCTGCGGAGGGCGGGATATGGCGCGCCAGGTTCGGTCTGAGGTGACCCGCCGGAAGATCCTCGATTCCGCGATCGACGTTTTCAGCGAAGTCGGGTATGCCGCGGCCGGCTGGGGCACGATCATCGAGCGAACCGGCATGACCAAGGGCGCGCTCTACCACCATTTCGATTCGAAGGAAGCCCTGGCCTCCGACATCATCGACGAGGGTGCCGAGGTTCTGCTCGCAGCGTTTCGCAACGTCTGCGGATCGGCGTCTCCGGCCCTGGAGAACATGATCCACGGCACGTTCGCCATCGCCGCGGTGCTCAATGCGGACAAGACGGCCCGCGCGGCCGGCCAACTGGTCGCCGCGCTGAGCGGATACAACGACGCGGCGGCGCGCTCCTGTTCGGCCTGGGTTGCCGAGGTGACCGCGCAGGCGCGTCGGGCAATCGCCGAAGGTGATCTGCGCGAAGACGTCGACCCGGTCGCACTCAGCGAGGTGATCGTCGGGGCGATGGTCGGAACGCGCCTGCTGTCCATCGCGATGGCGCGCGGCCGCAGCACAGACGGTCCGCGAACCGAACGCACCTCGCAACTGAGCCAGATCTGGCTGCTACTGCTGCCCGGCGTTGCCTCCGACGCATCGCTGCCGTACTTCCAGCAGTTCCTGGCCCGAGAGGCGATGCGCCACAACCGTCCCAGTATCGCCGTCGTGCCGGACGGCAACTAGCCGACTGCGCTCGCGGCGTTACTGGGCCGGCGGTCCCTGATGATGCGGGCCGGGACGCCGGCGACGTCGACGTCGTCGGGCACCGGCTTGGTGACGACCGCGCCCGCATAGATCCCGACGCGGCTGCCGACGTCGACACCGAGGATTACCGCGCCGGGAAAGATGAACACGTCGTCGCCAATGGTCGGATACTCGCCGGGTCGCCCTTCACCGATGGTGACTCCCTGATGAATCCGGCAGTTCGCGCCGATTCTGGCGAGGTGATGGACGTGCACCCAGCCGACATGGGCAACCGATAGGCCCGGCCCGAACGAATTCAGCGAGATGCCGAAGCCGAGTTTCTCGCCCAGAAATTTCAATCGCAGCCGCAAGTAGGCGGCGACGAGGTGACCGGCCGGCGTCCGGGCGGTGTTCGTCCAGTATTCGGTTTTGCGCAGCATCCGCTGGAAGTACGGCGCGCGTTGGGTGATGCGGTAGCGATGCCGCCAGCGCTCCAAGCCTTGTGCCTGCAAATCCGCCGCCAGGTAGGCGTCAAGGTCACTGCGCGTCCTGATCACCCGCCAAACCATACTACAAGTATCAGAAAATGGGTAGAGCGTGACTTGCAGTCTGAGGCAGGTGCCTCAGCGTTCCTCTTCCCACAACTGCTCGGTGAGGTCCTGGAAAGCGGCCAGGGCGAACTTGTCGTCGGCGCGCATCACCGCCGAGCGGCTCATCAGGGCCCGCACCACCGAGCCGTCCTTATGTGCCAGTTCCACCACCATGTTCGCCAGGGCGTGCACGAAGGAGAGCAGTGATGACTCCGATTCGGGAGCCTGGTGGAAGATCTCGTGGAACCTCAGCGTCAGGACCTCTTCGGGCTCGCAGCCCACCATCTGTGCAAATGCCGTATTGGTGAACAGGATGCTGCCGTCGTCGGCGACAGCAAGGACGGGAACCGGGATCCGTTCCAGCACCACCAGAGCAGGCAGCTGCTTGAGGGTGGTCATCGGCGATTGGCTGACCTGCCGAGTCCGTCTGCGCTCCACAGCCCGATTATGGCCTACGGCGAAACTTCACTTCACCCGACTTCGGTGGGAGCCTGATACCGCGGGAAAACCCCGGCCGGCGCCGGCAGTTCGGTGCCCGGTCTCAGTCGTGTACCGATCGCGCTGAACGACCGCTGATCGTCGGGCTGGCCCAGCAGGTCGAGCAACTTCGCGGCCGACTCCGGCATCACGGGAGCGACCAGCAGCGCCGCGATGCGGACCACCTCGCAGGTGACGTAGAGCGTCGTGCGGAACCGGTCCTGGTCGGCATCGGTTTCGCTCTTGCGCAACACCCAGGGCTGCTGCGCCGAGAAGTACTTGTTGGCATCGCCGAGCATCAGCCAAATAGCTTCCAGCGCAAGGTGCATCGACTGAGTGTCGAAATGTGCGCGCACCCGCTCCAGCAACCCGTCGGCCGTCGTCAGCAGTTCGGTGTCGGCGCCGATGAACTCACCGGGATCGGGCACCGTCCCGTTCAAGTTCTTGGCCACCATCGACAACGACCGCTGCGCCAAGTTTCCCAACTCGTTGGCCAGGTCGGTGTTGATCCGCGTGATGATGGCCTCGTCGCTGTAACTGCCGTCCTGACCGAACGGCACTTCGCGCATCAGGAAGTAGCGGATCTGGTCCACCCCGAATGTGTCGACCAGAGCCACCGGGTCGACGATGTTGCCCACCGACTTGCTCATCTTCTCGCCACTGTTGAGCAGGAATCCGTGCGCGAAAACCCTTCGAGGCAGCGCGATTCCGGCCGACATCAGGAACGCGGGCCAGTAGACGGCGTGAAACCTGATGATGTCCTTGCCGATGATGTGCAGGTCGGCCGGCCAGTACCGGCGGAACGACTCCGATTCGGTATCCGGAAAGCCAACGCCGGTAAGGTAATTCGTCAATGCGTCGATCCAGACGTACATCACGTGGTCGGGATGTCCCGGCACCTGCACGCCCCAGTCGAACGACGTCCGCGAGATGGACAGGTCGCGTAACCCGCCGGAGACGAAGCTGACCACCTCGTTGCGGCGCACGTCGGGTCCGATGAAATCGGGATTCGCCTCGTAGTGGGCCAGCAGCTTGTCGGCGTACGCCGACAGCCGGAAGAAATACGTCTGCTCCTCGGTCCAGGTGACCGGGGTGCCGGTCTCCACGGCGATCCGGGTTCCGTCGACGACCGTGGTCTCCGATTCGACGAAGAACCGCTCGTCGCGCACCGAGTACCAGCCTGAGTACGCGTCCAGATAGATGTCGCCTGCGGCCTCGATGCGCTGCCAGATCTGCTTGGACGCCTCGTGATGGTCGGCGTCGGTGGTGCGGATGAACCGGTCGAACGAGATGTTCAGCTTCTCCTGCAGCCGCTGGTAGACGTCGGAGTTGCGGCGCGCCAGCGCGGCGGTGGGCAATCCTTCGGCCGCCGCGGCCTGGGCCATCTTGAGTCCGTGCTCATCGGTGCCGGTCAGGTACCGCACGTCGAAGCCGTCGAGGCGCTTGAAGCGTGCGATGACGTCGCTGGAGATGAACTCATAGGCGTGCCCCAGATGCGGCGCGGCATTGGGATAGGTGATGGCGTTGGTGACGTAGTAGGGCTTCATCGGGATTCACCCTATTGGGTGCGGCGGGTGCGTGGGCGCGACGTGAGAGGGTGTGCAACGTGAGCCCCACCCGCGCAGCACCGCCGCCGCCGGAACCGCTCTCGCCGTTGATCGACGCGCACACCCACCTCGATGCCTGCGGCGCGGTCGACGCGGCCGACGTGCGCGCGATCCTCGACCGCGCGGCCGCCGTCGGCGTGGTGGCGGTGGTCACCATCGCCGACGACATGGACTCGGCCCGCTGGGTCACCGACGCGACCGAGTGGGACTCCCGGGTTTACGGTGCGGTGGCCCTGCACCCCACCCGCGCCGATGCGCTCACCGGGGCGGCCCGCGCCGAGATCGAGGAACTCGCGGCCCACCCGCGGGTGGTGGCCGTCGGCGAAACGGGAATGGACCTGTACTGGCCCGGCCGGCTCGACGGTTGCGCGCAGCCGCAGGTGCAGCGCGAGGCCTTCGCGTGGCACATCGATCTGGCCAAACGGCTGGGCAAGCCGCTGATGATCCACAATCGGCAGGCCGACCGCGACGTGCTGGACGTGCTGCGCGCCGAAGGCGCTCCCGACACCGTGATCATGCACTGCTTCTCCTCGGACAGCGCGATGGCCCGGGAGTGCGTAGCCGCCGGATGGTTGCTGAGCCTGTCCGGGACGGTGAGCTTTCGCAATGCTCGAGAGTTGCGCGAGGCCGCCCTGCTGATACCGGTGGAGCAGCTTCTGGTGGAGACCGACGCGCCATTTTTGACGCCGCACCCGTACCGCGGTGCAGCAAATGAGCCTTACTGCCTGCCGTATACCGTTCGCGCCCTGGCTGAGCTGGTCGACCGGCCGGCCGAGGAGCTGGCGCAGATTACTGCCAGCAATGCGGTAAGGGCCTACGGACTGCAGGGGTGCGGCCGCTGAACGGTCCTGAATTCGACATGCTCGAGTTGCTCAGCACCCGACGTTTCGTTACCGTCTTGTGATCGTACGGGTGGGCCTCTGGGCCCATTTTGTCATTTCAGCTGAATATGGTCGGTAGCTCAATGCTGAGTTGTTGCTGCGTAACGGTCGCTGTAGGTCGGGACTAACTGGGATTAGACATTGAATCTGCTTACTAAACTTCATCAAACTGAATCGCCGATGTTGCGCCTGGTGGTTGGCGCTTTATTAGTGGTACTGGCATTCGCCGGCGGCTTCGCCGTGTCCGCGTCCAAGACGGTGACCTTGACCGTGGACGGCACGTCCATCCAGGTCAACACGATGAAGTCGCGGGTCAGCGACATCATGGCGGAGAACGGCTTCGACGTGGACGCGCGGGACGACCTCTACCCCGCCGGGGACGTCTCCGTCGGCGACGCCGCCACCATCGTGCTGCGCCGCAGCCGCCCGCTGCAGATCACTCTGGACGGCCAGAACTCCCGGCAGGTGTGGACCACCGCGTCCACCGTGGACGAGGCGCTGGCGCAGTTGGCGATGACCGACACCGCCCCCGCCGCCGCATCCCGGGCCAGCCGCGTCCCGTTGAACGGCATGGCTCTGCCGGTGGTCAGCGCCAAGACGGTCCAGATCGACGACGGCGGCGTGCAGCGCACGGTGCACCTGCCCGCGCCCAACGTCGCCGGGTTGCTCGCCGCGGCCGGCGCCCCCCTGCAGGACAGCGACCAGGTAGTACCCGCCGCCAACGCGCCCGTCGTCGACGGCATGCAGATCCAGGTCACCCGCAACCGCATCCAGCGGGTCACCGAGCAGATGCCGCTGCCGCCCCCGGCGCGGCGCATCGAGGACCCGGAGCTGAACATGAGCCGCCAGGTCGTCGAGGACCCGGGCAGCCCCGGCACCCAGGAGGTGACCTTCGCGGTGGCTGAGGTCAACGGTGTCGAAACCGGTCGCCTGCCGATCGCCAACACGGTGCTGGCCCCGGCCCGCGAAGCCGTGGTCCGGGTCGGCACCAAGCCCGGCACCGAGGTTCCCCCGGTCAGCGACGGTGGCGTCTGGGACTCGCTGGCGGGCTGCGAGGCCGGCGGGAACTGGGCGATCAACACCGGCAACGGCTTCTACGGCGGCGTGCAGTTCGACCAGGGCACCTGGGAGGCCAACGGCGGGCTGCGTTACGCGCCCCGGGCCGACCTGGCCACCCGGGAGGAACAAATCGCCGTCGCCGAGGTGACCCGGCAGCGCCAAGGTTGGGGTGCCTGGCCCGTGTGCAGTGGCCGGGTGGGTGCGCGCTGACGATCCGGCTGCTCGGACGCACCGAAATCAGGCGGCTGGCCAAAGAGCTTGATCTGCGGCCACGGAAATCACTCGGACAGAACTTCGTTCACGACGCCAACACGGTGCGCCGCGTGGTGACGGCCTCCGGCGTCGGCAAGTCCGATGTGGTCCTCGAAGTCGGGCCGGGGCTGGGGTCGCTGACGCTGGCGCTGCTGGACCGCGGCGCGACCGTCACCGCCGTCGAGATCGATCCGGTGCTGGCGGCCCGGCTGCCGCAGACCATCGCCGAACATTCCCACAGTGAGATGCAGCGATTTTCGGTGATCAACCGCGACGTGCTGTCGCTGCGTCGCGAAGAACTCGACGTGCAACCCACCGCGGTGGTGGCCAACCTGCCCTACAACGTGGCGGTGCCGGCGCTGCTGCATCTGCTCGCGGAATTTCCCTCCATCCGTGTCGTGACGGTCATGGTGCAGGCCGAGGTGGCCGAACGGCTGGCTGCCGATCCCGGTGGCAAGGAATACGGGGTGCCCAGCGTCAAGATGGGTTTCTACGGCCGGGTACGCCGCTGCGGCACGGTGCCGCCGACGGTGTTCTGGCCCATCCCGCGGGTGTATTCGGGGCTGGTGCGCATCGACCGCCACGAGACGTCGCCGTGGCCCACCGACGAAGCGTTCCGCCGGCGCGTCTTCGAGCTGGTCGACATCGCCTTCGGTCAGCGGCGTAAGACGTCGCGCAACGCCTTCGTGCAGTGGGCCGGTTCCGGCAACGAGTCCGCGAGTCGGCTGCTTGCCGCCAGCATCGACCCCGCCCGGCGCGGTGAGACGCTGTCGATCGAGGATTTCGTGCGGTTGCTGCAGCGTTCCGAGTCGGCGTCAGACCACCCCGGGGGCGGGGAGGATCCCGCACAGGTCTCGGCCGGCTGACGGGATGCGCCGCGATAGTCTGCTGCGGTGGTCGCGGATGTCTGAGAGCAACACCGCCGAGTTGTGGGTGCCCACCGGGTCGGTCACCGTGCGGGTGCCGGGCAAAGTCAACCTCTATCTGGCCGTCGGTGACCGGCGGGATGACGGCTATCACGAGCTGACGACGGTGTTCCACGCTGTCTCGCTGTTCGACGAGGTCACGGTGCGCAACGCCGACGTGCTGTCGCTGGAGTTGGTCGGCGAAGGCGCCGACAAGCTGCCCACCGACGAGCGCAACCTGGCCTGGCAGGCCGCCGAGCTGCTGGCCGAGCACGTGGGCCGGGCGCCGGACGTCTCCGTCCTGATCGACAAATCCATCCCGGTGGCCGGTGGCATGGCCGGCGGCAGTGCCGATGCGGCCGCGGTGCTGGTGGCGATGAATTCGCTGTGGGAACTGAACCTGCCGCGCCGTGATCTGCGCCTGCTCGCCAGCCAGCTGGGCAGCGACGTGCCGTTCGCGCTGCACGGTGGCACCGCGCTGGGCACGGGGCGCGGCGAGGAGCTCGCTACGGTGTTGTCGCGCAACACGTTCCACTGGGTGCTGGCGTTCGCCGACAGCGAGTTGCTGACCGCGACGGTATACGGGGAGTTGGACCGGCTTCGAGAGGTGGGCGATCCGCCCCGGCTGGACGAGGCGGGCCCCGTGCTGGCGGCCCTGGCGGCCGGGGACCCGCACCAGCTCGCGCCGCTGTTGGGCAACGAGATGCAGGCCGCGGCGGTCAGTCTGGACCCGGCGTTGCGCCGGGCGCTGCGGGCGGGAGTGGATGCGGGCGCGCTGGCGGGCCTGGTGTCCGGTTCGGGTCCGACCTGCGCCTTTCTGTGCGCCTCCGCGGAGGCGGCGGTCGATGTCGCCACGCAGCTGACCGGGGCAGGGGTGTGCCGCACGGTCCGGGTCGCCACCGGTCCGGTGCCGGGAGCCCGGGTGGTGCCGACCCCCGCCGACGGTGCCTGACGGCCGTCGTCGATGTGAGATCGCACTCAAATCCCGTCACCGTTTGGCAGTTACTTAAGAGTTGCTTAAGATAAGCCGCGGTGACGAGTCACGGTTGGCAAAAGCAAACCCAGCGCAGGACCGCGTTCATCACCAAATCGAGACCTAACCGCTCCCCAAAATGTGTGCGCGCCTGCCCTCAAGCGAGATCTGGCGGGTGCAACATGAAAACCCGGACCTTGGGGATGCGCTGGAACCGAGGAGGTTTGCGTGAGCAGGTTTACCGAGAAGATGTACCGCAGTGCCCGCACCGCGACGACGGGCATGGTCACCGGTGAACCCCACGAACCCATCCGGCACACCTGGGGCGAGGTGCACGAGCGGGCCCGCTGCATTGCCGGCGGGCTGGCCGCCGCGGGCGTAGGTCTCGGCGACGCTGTCGGCGTCCTCGCGGGTTTCCCGGTGGAGATCGCGCCGACCGCGCAGGGCCTGTGGATGCGCGGCGCCAGCCTGACCATGCTGCACCAGCCGACGCCGCGGACAGACCTGGCGGTGTGGGCCGAGGACACCATGACGGTGATCGGGATGATCGAGGCCAAGGCCGTGATCGTCTCCGAGCCGTTCACGGTGGCGATTCCGGTGCTCGAAGACAAGGGCATCAAGGTCCTGACAGTCACCGATCTGCTCGCGTCGGACCCCATCGACCCAATCGACGTCGGCGAGGATGACCTGGCGCTGATGCAGCTGACCTCGGGTTCGACGGGTTCGCCGAAGGCGGTCCAGATCACCCACCGCAACATCTACTCCAACGCCGAGGCGATGTTCGTCGGCGCCGAATACGACGTCGACAAAGACGTGATGGTCAGCTGGCTGCCCTGCTTCCACGACATGGGCATGGTCGGCTTCCTCACCATCCCGATGTTCTTCGGGGCGGAGCTGGTCAAGGTCACCCCGATGGACTTCCTGCGGGACACGTTGCTGTGGGCGAAGTTGATCGACAAGTACCGGGGCACCATGACGGCGGCGCCGAACTTCGCCTACGCGCTGCTGGCCAAGCGGCTGCGACGGCAGGCCAAGCCGGGGCAGTTCGACCTGTCCACGCTGCGTTTCGCGTTGTCCGGCGCCGAGCCGGTCGAACCCGCCGACGTCGAGGACCTGCTGGACGCCGGCAAGCCGTTCGGGCTGCGGTCGTCGGCGATCCTGCCGGCCTACGGCATGGCCGAGACGACGCTGGCCGTGTCGTTCTCGAAGTGCAACTCCGGCCTGGTGGTCGACGAGGTCGACGCCGACCTGCTGGCCGCGCTGCGCCGGGCCGTCCCCGCGACCCACGGCAATACCCGCCGGCTGGCCACGCTGGGGCCGCTGCTGCAGGATCTGGAAGCCCGCATCGTCGACGAGGACGGCACGGTGATGCCGTCGCGCGGCGTCGGTGTCATCGAGTTGCGCGGCGAGTGCCTCACGCCCGGCTACATCACCATGGGCGGCTTCATCCCGGCGCAGGACGAGCACGGCTGGTACGACACCGGTGACCTCGGCTACCTCACCGACGAAGGCCACGTCGTGGTGTGCGGCCGCGTCAAGGACGTGATCATCATGGCTGGGCGCAATATCTACCCGACCGACATCGAGCGGGCGGCGGGTCGGGTCGACGGGGTCCGTCCCGGCTGCGCGGTGGCGGTCCGCCTCGACGCCGGGCATTCGCGGGAGTCCTTCGCCGTGGCCGTCGAGTCGAACGCTTTCGAGAACCCGGCCGAGGTGCGTCGCATCGAGCACGACGTGGCACACGAGGTCGTCAAGGAGGTCGACGTGCGTCCGCGCAACGTGGTGGTGCTGGGGCCCGGGACCATCCCGAAGACGCCGTCGGGCAAGCTGCGCCGCGCCAACTCGGTCACGCTGGTTACGTAGCGCGGGCGGGTGTGAGCCGGTGGCTTTGAGTGTGAGCCGGTGGCGCTCGGCACGGCGTGTCGCCCGCCCCGCGTTCACACTCAAAGCAGTGCTAGCACAATGGATCTGGCTTCTACCAGGCGTGCACCCGGTTCTGCGCGGGTTCGAGGCCCAGTTCGATCAGTAGCTCCGCGGCATCGGCGGCCTGCTCGCAGATGGTCGGCACTTCGGCGCGTTCGGTTGCGTTGAACGGCTCCAGCACGAAGGCTGCCGGGTCTTTGCGTCCGGGCGGCCGGCCGATCCCGATCCGGACCCGCTGAAAGTCCTTGCTGCCCAGCGCCGATGCCACCGAGCGCAGCCCGTTGTGGCCGCCCTCGCCGCCGCCCAGCTTGAGCCGGATGCGGCCGAACTCCAGGTCGAGCTCGTCGTGGATGACGATGATGTCGGCGGGGGGCACCGAATAGAACTTGGCCAGCGGCCCCACCTGGCGCCCCGACTCGTTCATGTAGCAGCGCGGCTTGGCCAGCACCACCGACCGGCCGGCCAACCGGCCGGTGCTCACCTCCGCGCCAGAACGTTTGTGCACCTTGTACTTTGCACCGATTCTGGCGGCGAGTACGTCGGCAACCAGGAAGCCGACGTTGTGGCGGGTCCGGGCGTAGTTGTCGCCCGGGTTGCCCAGGCCGACCACCAGAAGCGGTTCGGCCACGCTTTCCTACTCGGACTCGGCCTGGTCGGCGTCGGCGTCGCCGCCCTCGTCGCCGGCTTCCGCGCCCTCCTCGGCGGCCTCGCCTTCCTCACCCGCGCCCTCCTCGGCCAGGTCCTGGGCGGTCGGCGCCGGAACCACGTTGACGACCAGCAGCTCGGGGTCGGAGACCAGGCTGACACCGTTGGGCAGCTCGATCTGGCCGGCGGTGAACTGGGTGCCGGCGGTCGCGCCTTCAACGGAGACGGTCAACTGCTCGGGGATCGACAGCGCCTCGGCCTCGATTTCGATGGCGTTGGCGTCCTGGGTGACCAGCGTGTCCGGACCCGCTTCGCCCTCGACCACGACGGTGACCTCCACGGTGACCTTCTCGCCGCGGCGCACGACCAGCAGGTCGGCGTGCTGGATGCTGCGGCGGATCGGGTGGATGTCCAGCGCTTTGGTCAACGCCAGCTGTTCCTTACCGGCGATGTCCAGGCTAAGCACTGCGTTGGTGCCGGAGTGGCGCAGCACGGCGGCGAAGTCGTGGCCGGGCAGTTCGAGGTGCTGGGGTTCGCTGCCGTGGCCGTAGAGAACGGCGGGAATCCTGCCTTCGCGGCGGGCCCGGCGGGAGGCGCCTTTGCCGGTCTCGGTACGCACGGTGGCGGTGAGCTGGTTGGCGGTGGCTTTAGCCATGTGTGTCGCTCCTGTGTTTCGGGGCACGGCCAGGAACGCGACGATTTGTCGGTCTCCGTCGATAACGGTGCTGGTCGAACCGGTGCACCCTCGCCGTGACGCCCGGCTAGGTTACCGCATCGGCGGGTCGCGGCGGAAATTCGGGACCGGCTGTTGACGCTGCGGCTGTGGCGACTTCGGACGAGAGACGCCCGCCGTCGGCGCAGAGTCAGCGACTCTGGGGCGGCTTCAGAGCGCGAACTTGGTGTCGGTGAGCTGCTCGGAGAGTTCCCACAGCTTGGTCGCGGTGTTCGTGTCCTTGGCGGCCCGGCTGCGTGCGACGGGCTGGCTGCGGCCGAACTGGCCGAAGCGGGGCCCGATGAACGTGTCACCGAGCACATCCTGGGACGCCGCATACAGCGTCTGCCGGGCGCCGAAATCGGCGTCGGTGGCCAGGAACCGGGTCACCGTCGACATGACGGCGTCCTCGAGTTTGCGACCGGACGCTCCCTGCAGGTGGGTGCGCGAGTAACCCGGGTGCGCCGCCACTGCGCGCAGCGACGACCCGGCGCCCTCGAGTCGCCTCTGCAGTTCGCTGGTGAACAGCAGGTTGGCCAGCTTGGACTGGCAGTAGGCCAGCCAGGGCGAATACTTGCGGCGCTGCCAGTTCAGGTCGTCCAGATCGACCCGGCCCGGCCAGTGCATGATCGACGACACCGTGACCACCCGGTCGGTGAGCTTGGGCAGCAGCAGATTCGTCAAGGCGAAATGCCCGAGGTGGTTGGTGCCGATCTGGCTCTCGAAGCCGTCGGTGGTCAGGGCGTACTGGACACCCATGATCCCGGCATTGTTGATCAGGATGTCGGCGCCGTCGACGCTCTCGGCGAACTGCCGCACCGAGGACAGATCCTGCAGGTCCAGCGCGCGCACCTGCACATCACCGTCGATCTCGGCCGCGGCTTTCTCGCCCTTCTCGGTGTTGCGGACGGCCATGACGACCGTGGCGCCGGTACGGGCCAGTTCGCGGGCGGTGACCGCGCCCAGCCCCCCGTTGGCGCCGGTGACGATCACGGTGCGGCCGGCGAACGAGGGAAGGTCAGCAGCTGTCCAAGTCATGGTCCCCACTGTATTGGCGTGCACAGTGCGGCCTCGGACAGGGCGGCTCTGCCGGCTGGTCAAATGCGGCGTGACTCCATAAGACTGAGGCGATGACATCCTCGTCCGAGCGGTTGCTTTTCAAGTTCCTCAGCATTCACGACAAGATCTATCAGGCCACGAACGGCCGGATAGGCCATCGGTTGCCGGGGATGCCACCCAACCTGCTGCTGCACACGGTGGGAGCCAAGACGGGTCAGCCGCGCACGACAACGCTGACCTACGCCGAAGACGGCGACGACTACCTGGTGGTGGCGTCGAAGGCCGGGTATCCCAAGGCGCCCGGCTGGTATCACAATCTGAAGGCCGACCCCAACGTCGAAATCAATGTCGGTGCAAAGCGGTTGGCCGTCACCGCGCACCCGGTGTTGCCCGATGATCCCGACTACGCGCGACTGTGGAAACTCGTCAACGCCAACAACTCCGACCGGTACATCGGGTACCAGAAGAAGACCTCGCGGCCGATCCCGGTGATTGTGCTGACACCGAAGGCCTGAGGAGGACCGGCGCTACTTCTTGGCGACCACGAAGCCGCGGATGATCGCCTCGACGTCATTGGACTCGGCGACGGCCTCGTCGGCCAGGCTGGTGATGATCAGCTGCACCAGATACTGCTGATTTCCCGGCGCTGCACCGGTGGGCAACACCACCCGGTTCCAGCTGCGCATCCGCGCGCCCTTCAGCTCGTAGGTACCCTGCACCATCGACGAGGGAAAGCCGTTGAAATCAGCGGTGGACGCGTCCAATTGGTGGAAGTCCTGCGGCAGATCGGCATTGGCGTGCTTGATCGCCTCGCGAGGGTTGAATTCTCCGCGCAGCCTGATTACCACCATGATTGCCGCCGGGTAGTTATTCCCCTTAGAGATCATTGTTCTGGCGGCGGTGACCTTCGGATCGCCGCCGCGTGCTGACCACCCGGGCGGCGTGGGAATCGACACCGTCAGATCGGTCAGGTCACCTGGCGAGACCGGTTCACCGGTAACTCCTTCACCCTCAAGATATTTCGACAACGGGACCGGCGGGGCCGTCGGCTCGGCAGACCCGCTGGTAGTCGCACTGGTCGTCCAGATCGATTGATAGTCGGGGGCTTTGGCGCCGCAGGCGACCCCCGATAACGCCAGGACAGTAACCACGAGGGTGCTGAAAAGCTTGTCTCTCACAAAATCTCGCGGACCGCATCGATCGGTCGGGCCAGTCGGGTGCCCTTGGGGGTGACGACGAACGGCCGTTCGATCAGGCTGGGATGCTCGGCCATCGCGTCGAGCAACTCGTCGTCACCGGCGTCGGCCAAATCAAGTTCGGTGTACAAAGACTCGCGTTTACGCACCGCGGCACGCACCTCGATGCCGGCATCGGCGATCAGCTGCACCAATTCGTCCCGAGTGGGCGGCGTCTTCAGATACTGGACGACCTCAGGCTCTAACCCGTTGTCCCGCAACAAGTCCAGCGTCTTGCGCGACGTACTGCACTTAGGGTTGTGGTAGATCACGGTGCGACCAGAACCCATTACGCGTCCCCGTCGAACAGTCCTGTGACTGAGCCGTTTTCGAAGACCGCCCGGATGGTGCTGGCCAGCAGCGGCGCGATGGACAGCACGGTGAGCTGCGGGAAGCGCTTCTCCTCACCGATCGGCAAAGTGTTGGTGACGATCACCTCACGCGCCCCGCAGGCGGCCAGTCGCTCAGCGGCCGGGTCGGACAGCACGCCGTGGGTGGCCGCGATCACCACATCCTTGGCGCCGTCGTCGCGCAACAGCTTGACCGCGCCGGCGATGGTGCCGCCGGTATCGATCATGTCGTCGATCAGCACGCAGGTGCGCCCCTGCACCTCACCGACCACGCGGTTGGACACCACCTGGTTGGGCACGCGGGGGTCGCGGGTCTTGTGGATGAACGCCAACGGCACGCCGCCGAGGGAGTCGGCCCACTTCTCCGCGATGCGGACCCGCCCGGAGTCGGGGGAGACGACCACCATGTTGCCGTCGGGATAGTTGTCGCGGATGTAGCCGGTCAGCAGGTTCTGCCCGCGCATGTGGTCCACGGGTCCGTCGAAGAATCCCTGGATCTGGTCGGTGTGCAGGTCGACGGTCACGATCCGGTCGGCGCCCGCGGTCTTCAGCAGGTCGGCCACCAGCCGTGCCGAGATCGGTTCGCGGCCGCGGTGCTTCTTGTCCTGCCGGGCGTAGGGATAGAACGGCAGGACCGCGGTGATCCGCTTGGCGCTGCCCCGTTTCAGCGCGTCGATCATGATCAGTTGTTCCATCAGCCAGGTGTTGACCGGCACCGGATTGGACTGCAGCACGAAGGCGTCGCAGCCGCGCACCGACTCGTGGAACCGCACGAAGATCTCGCCGTTGGCGAAGTCGCGCGCCGTCTGCGCGGTGACGTGAACGTCGAGTTCCTTGGCTACCTGCTCGGCCAGCTCCGGGTGGGCGCGGCCGCTGAACAGCATCAGGTTCTTGCGGTTGTCGGTCCAGTCGTGGCTCAACGTGCTGCCCTCGCCGTGTCGGGATCGGGAATGGAAGGCCTCATCGTAGCCGGGTTTCCGGGAAACCAATTCACGGTGTCTGTTCTGATTCGGGCTTGCGGCCGGCGTCGTCGGCCGCTTTTGCCGCTGCCGACCCGGGGCGTTTGTGCTGCACCCAGTTCTCGATGTTGCGTTGGGGACCGGCTGACACCGCCAGGGCGCCCGGCGGCACGTCTTCGCGGACCACGGTTCCGGCGCCGGTGTACGCGCCGTCGCCGATGTTCACCGGGGCGACGAACATGGTGTCCGAGCCGGTCCGCACATGGGAGCCGATGGTGGTGCGCCGTTTGGTCACGCCGTCGTAGTTGACGAACACGCTGGAGGCGCCGATGTTGCTGTGGTCGCCGATGTCGGCGTCGCCCACGTACGTCAGGTGCGGCACCTTCGTTCCGGTGCCGATGGTGGCGTTCTTGACCTCGACGAATGCGCCGAGTTTGCCGTCGGCTCCGAGCACGGTCCCGGGCCGCAGATAGGTGAACGGTCCCACCGTGGCGCCGTCGCCGATCGTCGAGGACGAGCCGTGGGTGCGGCAGACCGTTGCGCTGTCGCCGACGCTGACGTCGGTCAGCGTGGTGTCCGGTCCGATAGCGCAGCCGGCGCCGATCTGGGTACGGCCGAGCAGCTGGGTGCCCGGCTGGATGACGGTGTCGCGGCCGACGGTGACGTCGACGTCGATCCAGGTGGTGGCAGGGTCGATCACAGTGACTCCGGCAAGTTGGTGGGCGGCCACCACGCGGCGGTTGAGTTCGGCGCCCAACTCCGCGAGCTGGACGCGGTTGTTGACCCCGGCCACCACCGCACTGTCCTCGATGTGGCGGGCGCTGACCGTGTGGCCGTCGCGACGCAGGATCGCGATCACGTCGGTCAGATAGAGCTCCTGCTGGGCGTTGTTGGAACTCAGCCGGCCCAGCGCCGAGCGCAGGGCGGCGATGTCGAACGCGTAGACGCCGGTATTGACCTCACGGATGCCGCGCTGCGAGGCGGTGGCGTCGGTCTGCTCGACGATCGCCATCACCTCGTCGTCCTGGGTGCGCAGGATGCGGCCGTAGCCGTGCGGGTCGTCCAGCGTGGTGGTCAGCACGGTCACGGCCGCAGACGTCGAACTATGCGTGGCGATCAGGTCGGCCAGGGTGTCGGCGTCCAGCAGCGGGGTGTCGCCGGCGGCAACGACGACGATGCCGGCGTAGTCGTCGGGCAACGCGGACAGACCACACAGCACCGCGTGCCCGGTGCCCAGCGGCCGATCCTGCAGCGCGACGTCGATGCTGCGGCCCAGATTGTCGGCCAGCTCGCCGACCAGCGGGGATATGCGCTGGTGGTCGTGGCCTAGTACCACGACCAGATGTTGCGGCGCGAGCTTGGTCATCGCGTGCAGGGAGTGTGACAGCATGCTGCGCCCGCCGAGGGTGTGCAGCACCTTGGGGGTGTCCGAGCGCATCCGGGTGCCGGGCCCGGCCGCCAGGACCAGGACCGCGGTGTCACCACGAAACGTCATCGACCCTCCTCACCGAAGTTTGGCGCGCTGAGCGTGCGCATTTGTACGCCGACACGCCGTTAAGAGTGGCATTTCATGCACGCTCGCGGCAAAAAACGGGGCTCCGTCGCCAGGACTCGAACCTGAACTATCTGAACCAAAATCAGAGGTGCTGCCGATTACACCACGACGGATTGGGAGTGGCCGGTGCGCGACCGCCCAGATGACTTTAGTCTGCCGACGATGCCGGGCGCTTGCGGCCGGAGGAGGAGGCTGACCGTGGGGCTGAGTCTGCCGACGATGCCGGGCGCTTGCGGCCGGAGGAGGAGGCTGAGTGTGGGGCTGGGTCTGCCGACGATGCCGGGCGCTTGCGGCCGGAGGAGGAGGCTGGCCGCCGGGTGCTTGCGGCCGGCTAGACCGCCACGTGCGTCGACGGCAGAATGTCTGAGATGGACAACCTGGGCGAGCTGTGGCCGATTGCGGTGTTCTCGGTCGTCCTTTCGGTGTTGTGCGGGCTGTACGCGGTCAGGGTCGCGCGACGCAAGAACCGCGGCGTCGGCGAGTCTTTTGCCCTCGGCGCTTTGCTGGGTCTGATCGGCATCGTGATCGTCGCCTTATTGCCGGCCGGGACCAAGGGGTCCATGGAACAGTCGGGGCAGCCGGGCAAGGCCGCTTGACCGCTCCGCAGCCGACCCGTCGACGTTCGGTGCAACGACCGCAAACACCGATACCCTGATTCCCGTGGCTGAGCCGCTGAAAAGTGTGGAGAAGGAAGCGCGGACGCCCCGCGCCCGGATGACCGGCAGCGAGCGCCGACATCAGCTCATCGGCATCGCCAGGTCGCTGTTCGCCGAACGCGGCTATGAGGGCACGTCGATCGAAGAAATCGCCCAGCGCGCCAATGTGTCCAAGCCCGTCGTCTACGAGCATTTCGGTGGCAAGGAGGGGCTGTACGCCGTCGTAGTCGACCGGGAGATGTCGGCGCTGTTGGACGGCATCACGTCGTCGCTGACCAACAACCGGTCCCGGGTCCGTGTCGAGCGGGTGGCGTTGGCGCTGCTCACCTACGTCGAAGAACGCACCGACGGCTTTCGCATCATGATCCGGGACTCGCCCGCCGCGATCAGCTCGGGCACCTATTCCAGCTTGCTCAACGATGCCGTCAGCCAGGTCAGCTCCATCTTGGCCGGCGACTTCGCCCGGCGCGGTCTGGACCCGGGCCTGGCGCCGCTGTACGCCCAGGCGTTGGTGGGTTCGGTGTCGATGACCGCGCAGTGGTGGCTGGACACGCGCGAGCCCAAGAAAGAAGTGGTCGCCGCGCATCTGGTCAACCTGATGTGGAACGGCCTGACGCATCTGGAAGCCGACCCGCAGCTGCGGGACGAATAAGCCAGCTCGGTGCGCGGGCGCGGTTGATTCTGCGGCTGTGGCGGGGAAGTGCGAGTGAGCGCGCCCTGAGCGCAGAGTCAGCACCCCGAGGGACGCCCGCCGCCCGACGGGCTGCGGAATTGAAGCGCCCTAGAATGGGCGCATCATGACCGCACCGGGGGCTGCTAGCCCAGATACCCCGATCGCGGGGCTCGTCGAATTGGCGCTGACCGCACCGACATTCCAACAGCTCATCGAGCGTGCCTCCGATCGGCCTGCCGAACTGCCGCTGGTAGGACCCGCTAGCGCGCGGGTGTTCGTAGCCAGCGCGCTGGCCAGCAATGGTCCGTTGCTGGTGGTCACCGCCACCGGCCGGGCAGCCGACGACCTGACCGCCGAGCTGCGAGGAGTCTTCGGCGACGCCGCCGCGGTCTTCCCGTCGTGGGAGACCCTGCCGCACGAGCGGTTGTCGCCCGGCGTCGATACCGTGGGCAGCCGGATGATGGTGCTGCGCCGGCTGGCCCACCCCGACGACGCGCGGCTGGGTCCGCCGCTGCGGGTGGTGGTGACGGCAGTCCGATCGCTGCTGCAACCCATGGCCCCGCGGCTGGGGCATCAGCAGCCGCTCACGCTCACCGTCGGTGACGAGATGCCGTTCGAGGACGTGGCGCAGCGGCTGGTGGAGTTGGCCTACACCCGGGTGGACATGGTGGGGCGTCGCGGCGAGTTCGCGGTCCGCGGCGGGATCGTGGACGTCTTCGCGCCCACCGCCGAACATCCGGTGCGCGTCGAGTTCTGGGGCGACGAGATCACCGAGATGCGGATGTTCTCCGTCGCCGACCAGCGTTCGATCCCCGACGTCGAGGTGGACACGCTGATTGCGGTCGCCTGCCGCGAATTGCTGCTCACCCCTGAGGTGAAAGCACGTGCGGCCGAACTCGCCAAGGAGCATCCGGCCACCGAGAACACCGTGACCGGCAGCATCATCGACATGCTCGCCAAGCTCGCCGAGGGCATCCCGACCGACGGCATGGAGGCGCTGCAATCGGTGCTGCAGCCCGCAGAAGACGGGGCTCATGCGCAGCTCACCGATCAGCTACCCGACGGCACCCCGGTACTGGTGTGTGACCCGGAGAAGGTCCGCACCCGCGCGGCCGACCTGATCAAGACCGGCCGGGAGTTCCTCGAGGCGTCGTGGTCGGTGGCGGCGCTGGGTACCGACGCGCCCGTCGACGTCGAACAGCTGGGCGGGTCCGGGTTCACCGAACTCGACGAGGTGCGCGCCGCCGCGACCAGCGCCGGTCATCCGTGGTGGACCTTGAGCCAGTTGTCCGACGAGTCGGCGGTCGAGCTGGACATCCGGGCCGCGCCGTCCGCGCGGGGGCATCAGCACGACATCGACGGCATCTTCGCGATGTTGCGCGCGCACGTCGCGACCGGCGGGTACGCCGCGATGGTCGCGCCCGGCGCCGGCACCGCCCACCGGATGGTGGAACGGCTGGCCGAGTCGGACATCCCCGCGGCCATGCTGGAGTGTGGGTCCGCCCCGACGGCCGGTGTGGTCGGTGTGCTCAAGGGCCCGCTGCACGACGGGGTGGTGGTCCAGGGGGCCAACCTGGTCGTCATCACCGAGGCCGACCTGACCGGCAGCCGCGCCACCGCCGTCGAGGGCAAGCGGCTGGCGGCCAAGCGCCGCAACACCGTCGACCCGCTGGCGCTGTCCGCCGGCGATCTGGTGGTGCACGATCAGCACGGCATCGGCCGGTTCGTGGAGATGGTCGAACGCACCGTCGGCGGCGCCCGGCGCGAGTACCTGGTGCTCGAATACGCATCGAGCAAGCGTGGCGGCGGGTCCGACAAGCTCTACGTCCCGATGGATTCGCTGGACCAGCTGTCGCGGTATGTGGGCGGTCAGGCGCCGGCGCTGAGCAAACTGGGCGGCAGCGACTGGGCGAACACGAAGACCAAAGCACGCCGCGCGGTGCGTGAGATCGCCGGCGAACTGGTGGCGCTCTACGCCAAGCGGCAGGCCAGTCCGGGCCACGCGTTCGCCCCGGACACCCCGTGGCAGGCCGAGATGGAGGACGCGTTCGGCTTCACCGAGACCGTCGACCAGCTCACCGCGATCACCGAGGTGAAGGCCGACATGGAAAAGCCGATCCCGATGGACCGGGTGATCTGCGGCGACGTCGGCTACGGCAAGACCGAGATCGCGGTGCGGGCGGCATTCAAAGCGGTGCAGGACGGGCGGCAGGTCGCCGTGCTGGTGCCCACCACACTGCTGGCTGACCAGCATCTGCAGACGTTCACCGACCGGATGGTCGGGTTCCCGGTGACTGTCAAGGGCCTGTCGCGCTTCACCGATCCTGCCGAGTCCCGCAAGGTCGTGGAAGGCCTGGCCGACGGGTCGGTGGACATCGTGATCGGCACCCACCGGTTGTTGCAGACCGGGGTGCGCTGGAAGAACCTCGGACTGGTGGTGGTCGACGAGGAGCAACGGTTCGGCGTCGAACACAAGGAGCACATCAAGAGCCTGCGCACCCACGTCGACGTGCTGACCATGAGCGCCACCCCGATCCCGCGCACGCTGGAGATGAGCCTGGCCGGGATCCGGGAGATGTCGACGATCCTGACCCCACCCGAGGAGCGCTACCCGGTGCTGACCTACGTGGGTCCGCATGACGACAAACAGATCGCCGCGGCGTTGCGCCGCGAGCTGCTGCGCGACGGGCAGGCGTTTTACGTGCACAACCGGGTCAGCTCCATCGACTCCGCCGCTGCCCGGGTGCGTGGCCTGGTCCCCGAGGCGCGCGTCGTCGTCGCACACGGTCAGATGCCCGAAGACCTGCTGGAACGCACTGTCCAGGGGTTCTGGAACCGCGACTACGACATCTTGGTGTGCACCACGATCGTGGAGACCGGCCTGGACATCTCCAACGCCAACACATTGATCGTCGAGCGCGCCGACACGTTCGGTCTGTCCCAGCTGCATCAGTTGCGCGGACGGGTGGGGCGCAGCCGGGAACGCGGTTACGCCTATTTCTTGTATCCACCGAATGCGCCGCTCACCGAAACGGCCTACGACCGGTTGGCGACCATCGCGCAGAACAACGAACTGGGCGCCGGCATGGCGGTGGCGCTCAAAGACCTCGAGATCCGCGGCGCGGGCAACGTCCTGGGCGTCGAGCAGTCCGGGCATGTCGCCGGGGTCGGCTTCGACCTGTATGTGCGGCTGGTGGGGGAGGCCGTCGAGGCGTACAAGGCCGCCGCCGACGGCGAGACGGTGAGCACCGCCGAGGAGCCCAAGGACGTGCGGATCGATCTGCCGGTCGATGCGCATCTACCGCCGGACTACATCGCCAGTGACCGGCTGCGGCTGGAGGGTTATCGCCGGCTGGCGGCCGCCGCGTCGGACAGCGACATCGCCGCGGTCGTGGAGGAGCTCACCGACCGGTACGGCCCGCTGCCCGAACCGGCCGAGCGGCTGGTGGCGGTGGCGCGGCTGCGGCTGCTGTGCCGGACCTCCGGGATCACCGAAGTCAGTGCCGTGTCGGCGACGACGGTGCGGCTGTCCCCGATGACGTTGCCGGACTCTGCCCAGGTGCGGCTGGCGCGGATGTACCCGGGTGCTCGCTACCGCGCCACCACGTCGACGGTCCAGGTTCCCGTTCCGCGGGCGGGCGGAATTGGTGCCGGACACATCCGTGATGTCGAATTGGTGCAGATGGTGGCCGACTTGGTGACCGCAATGGCGGGTAAACCGCAGCAAGATATTGGTATAACGGAGCCCGGACCGCCGAGTAAGGAGCGACAAGGCAGATGATTGTCGTCCTCGTCGACCCCCGCCGGCCGGCACTGGTTCCGGTCGATGCCATCGAGTTGCTCTGCGGGAAGGTGCAGTACACCGAGGAGATGCCGATCGCGGTGCCGTGGTCGCTGCCCGATGCGCACCCGGCCCATACCGGTGAGGATGCGCCGGTGCTGCTGTCGTCGGATCCCAGTCACCCGGCGGTCACCGCGCGGCTGGCCGCCGGAGCCCGGCTGATCTCGGCGCCGGATCGCCAACGCGGCGAACGGCTGCTGGATGCCGTCGCGATGATGGACAAGCTGCGCACCGCGGGGCCGTGGGAAAGCGAGCAGACCCACGACTCACTGCGCCGATACCTGCTGGAAGAGACCTACGAACTGTTGGACGCAGTACGCAGCGGCAACGTCGACGAACTGCGCGAAGAACTCGGTGACCTGCTGTTGCAGGTGCTGTTCCACGCCCGTATCGCCGAGGATGCGGCGCAGCTGCCGTTCACCATCGACGACGTCGCCGACACCTTGATCCGCAAGCTCGGCAACCGGGTTCCGGGAGTGCTTGCCGGAGAATCGATCTCGCTGCAGGACCAGCTCGCACAATGGGAGGCGGCCAAGGCGGCCGAACGGTCCCGAAAGTCGCGGCACTCCGTGCTGGACGACGTGCACACCGGTCAGCCGTCGTTGGCGTTGGCGCAGAAGGTGATTGAGCGCGTCACCCACGCCGGGCTGCCCGCGGAGTTCATTCCCGCCGAGCTGACCATCATCACGCTATCTGCTGATGTGGATGCCGAAAACACTTTGCGCGCAGCAGTTCTGGATTTTGTGGACACTGTGCACCGGGTGGAGGGAGCGATTGCCGCGAGCCGCCGCGGTGACAGCATCGCCGAAGAGCTGGACATGACCCCGCTCGGTTTCGTCACCGAGGAGGAGTGGCGCAGTCACTGGGTGGCCGGCACCCCGACATCCGATGTCGTCGACGGGGAAGCCGCGGCGCCGGAAACCGAGCAGCCGGCCACGTCGCAGAAGGAATCTCGCGGCGGGTCATCCAAGAAGCGCAAAGGCCGGCGATAGCCGTTTGCACGCGACGGCAGTGATCGCGCTCGGCACCGGCGTTTGCGCCCGGCACCATCGACAGTGTGCGAAGGCAGCGTCTGAGGGCGCCGACAGACCGTCTCCGTGATCTTTGCGGCGACTCAGGGGCACTCCACAAATAGCGCCGTGAATATGTCCCTGAGGCGCTGGCCGAGCTGCTTCAGATGGGATGCGGCAGCGTCCCAAATATCGGACGCGCACGTTTGCTAGGCGTACCGGTCAACCGGGCCCGCCCGCAACCCGTGGGACGATGAGCGGGGAGAAAACACCGTTGCGGGGTCCGACAGGGAGATCCGACAGGGAGAGTTGTGTCGCCGAGACGCTGGTTGCGCGCGGTCGCCGTGATAGGGGCGACCGCGATGCTGCTGGCTTCAAGTTGTACGTGGCAGCTCAGCCTTTTCATCCCTGACGGTGTGCCACCGCCCGCGGGGGACCCGGTACCGCCGGTGGACACCCATGCCGCCGGCCGTCCCGCCGACCAGTTACGGGAGTGGGCGCAGCAGCGGGCGCCTGCTCTGGAGATGCCTGTCACCGCGCTGGAGGCCTACGCCTACGCCGCCCGGGTGGCTGAGGTCGAGAATCCCAAGTGTCATATCGCCTGGACAACGCTGGCGGGTATCGGGCAGGTCGAGAGTCATAACGGCACCTACCGGGGGGCGACGATCGCGCCCAACGGCGACGTCAGGCCGCCTATTCGTGGGGTGCGCCTCGACGGCACCGGCGGCAATCTGCGGATCGTGGACGAGGCCGACGCGGCCGCGTCGAACGGCTCCAGTGACGACGACGGCGTGCAACGCGCGATGGGGCCCATGCAGTTCATCTCCGAGACGTGGCGGCTGTACGGCGTCGACGCCAACAACGACGGCGCCGCCAGTGCGGACAACATCGACGATGCCGCGCTCTCGGCCGCCGGATATTTATGTTGGCGCGGAAAGGATCTCGCGACGCCCCGCGGCTGGATCACGGCGCTTCGCGCCTACAACAATTCCGGGGTGTACGCACGCGCGGTGCGGGACTGGGCGACCGCCTATGCGGCGGGTCATCCGCTGTAGAAAGATGAAGCGCTGACCCAGGCTTTACGCTAAACGTTGCCGGGGGTGTGTCAGAAGTCAGCAGGCGAAGGAGAGCCCAGTGCCCATTATCGAGCAGGTCGGAGCCCGCGAGATCCTCGACTCTCGCGGCAACCCGACCGTCGAGGTCGAGGTTGCGCTGATCGACGGAACATTTGCCCGCGCTGCGGTGCCGTCGGGCGCCTCGACCGGGGAGCACGAGGCCGTCGAACTGCGTGACGGTGGTGACCGGTACAGCGGCAAGGGCGTGAAGAAGGCCGTCCAAGCCGTGCTGGACGAGATCGGTCCGGCGGTGATCGGGCTCAACGCCGACGATCAGCGGCTGGTCGACCAGGCGCTGGTCGACCTGGACGGCACGCCGGACAAGTCCCGGCTGGGCGCCAACGCCATCCTGGGGGTGTCGCTGGCGGTCGCCAAGGCGGCCGCGGACAGTGCCGCGCTGCCCCTGTTCCGGTACATCGGCGGCCCGAACGCGCACATCCTGCCGGTGCCGATGCTGAACATCCTCAACGGCGGCGCGCACGCGGACACCGGCGTCGACGTGCAGGAGTTCATGGTGGCCCCGATCGGTGCCCCCAGCTTTCACGAGGCGCTGCGCTGGGGTGCGGAGGTTTACCACGCGTTGAAGGCGGAGTTGAAGAAAGACGGGCTCTCCACCGGCCTGGGCGACGAGGGCGGCTTCGCCCCGGACGTGGCCGGCACCAGCGCCGCGCTGGACCTGATCGTCCGGGCCATCGAGTCGGCGGGCTTCAAGTCCGGTGCCGACATCGCCCTGGCGCTCGACGTCGCTGCCACCGAGTTCTACACCGACGGCACCGGTTACAGCTTCGAAGGTTCCACCCGCACCGCCGAGGAGATGGCCGGGTTCTACGCCGAGCTGCTCGGCAACTACCCGTTGGTGTCCCTGGAAGACCCGCTGTCCGAAGACGATTGGGACGGCTGGGCCGCGTTGACGGCCAGCATCGGCGACCGGGTGCAGATCGTCGGTGACGACCTGTTCGTCACCAATCCCGAACGCCTCGAAGAAGGCATCGAACGCGGCGTGGCAAATGCGTTGCTGGTCAAGGTGAATCAGATCGGAACGCTGACCGAGACGCTGGATGCGGTGGCGCTGGCCCACCACAGCGGATACCGCACCATGATGAGCCACCGCAGCGGCGAGACCGAGGACACCACCATCGCCGATCTCGCGGTGGCGGTCGGCAGCGGGCAGATCAAGACCGGTGCGCCGGCCCGCAGCGAGCGCGTCGCGAAGTACAACCAGCTGCTGCGCATCGAGGAGGCGCTGGGCGACGCGGCCCGCTACGCCGGCGACCTGGCATTCCCACGATTCGCGCTGGACCCGAAGTAAAGCCGCTTGGCCGCCAAGTCTGATCCGAAGCGTCGTTCCCCGGCATCGCGGCCGGGGAAGGCCGGCGACTCGGCTCGGGGCCGGCGCGCCAGCTCCAAACCGGTCGCCAAACCGGGCTCCAGGCCGCAGTCCAAGCCCGCGCAGACCGCGCCCGACGAGAGCCGCAGCTCTGCGCATTCGCTGCAGGACCACGTCGTCGAGCCCATTAAGCGCAAGTTCAGCGAATCCGTCGACCAGCGCTCCGACCAGCGACTCGGCTTCACCGCGCGCCGAGCCGCCATTCTGGCCGCGGTGGTCTGCGTGCTGACGTTGACCATTGCCGGCCCGGTGCGCACCTATTTCGCGCAGCGCACCGAAATGGCGCAGCTGACCGCGACCGAAACCGCGCTGCGCCGCCAGATCGCCGACCTGGAGCAACGCAAGGGCCAGCTGGGCGACCCGGCTTACATCGCGGCGCAGGCGCGCGAACGGCTGGGATTCGTCAAACCCGGCGACATTCCGTTCCAGGTGCAGCTGCCGCCGACGGCCGCGACCGCGCCACAGCCGGGCGGTGAGGGCAACCCCCAGGCCAAGAACGAACCCTGGTACACCTCGCTGTGGCACACCATCGCCGATGCGCCGCACCTGCCGCCCACTGTTGCCCCGGCACCCGAACCGGGGCCGGTGCCGCCGAATCCACCGGATTCCGGTGGTTGATCGGGCGGACCTGGAGGCGGTGGCGCGACAGCTCGGGCGCGAGCCGCGTGGGGTGCTCAGCATCGCCTTCCGGTGTCCCGACGGCACCCCGGGCGTGGTGAAGACCGCTCCGAAACTTCCTGACGGAACGCCTTTTCCGACGTTGTACTACCTGACGCATCCGGCGCTGACGGCGGCTGCGAGCAGACTGGAGACCACCGGCTTGATGCGTGAGATGACGGAACGGTTGGGCCGGGACGCGGACCTGGCGGCCGCGTACCGCCGGGCGCACGAGTCGTATCTGGCTGAGCGCGACGCGATCGAGCCACTGGGAACCACGTTTTCCGGCGGTGGCATGCCGGACCGGGTCAAGTGCCTACATGTGCTGATCGCACACTCGTTGGCCAAGGGGCCCGGGATCAACCCCTTCGGGGACGAAGCGCTGGCACTGTTGGCTGCTGAGCCTGCGACCGCGAATCTGGTTGGGAGACAATGGGTATGAGCCGTCTAGCCGGAATCGACTGCGGTACCAACTCGATTCGTCTGCTGATCGCCGATGTCGCCGACGGCCGGCTGACGGACGTCCACCGGGAAATGCGGATCGTGCGGCTGGGCCAGGGGGTGGATGCGACCGGCGCGTTCGCTCCGGGCGCGATCGCCCGCACCCGGGCCGCGCTGACCGACTACGCTGAATTGCTGGCGCAGCACGGCGTGCAGCGGGTGCGGATGGTCGCCACTTCCGCCACCCGCGATGCCAGCAATCGCGACGAATTCTTCGCGATGACGGCCGAGGTGCTGGGCACGGTGATCCCCGGTGCGGTCGCCGAAGTCATCACCGGTGCCGAGGAGGCCGAGTTGTCGTTCCGCGGTGCGGTCGGCGAATTGGACAGCGCTAACGCGCCTTTCCTTGTTGTCGACCTCGGCGGCGGCTCGACCGAGATCGTGCTCGGCAAGGCGGCTGACGAGGTGATCGCCAGCTACTCGGCCGACATCGGTTGTGTCCGGCTGACCGAGCGCTGCTTGCATTCCGACCCGCCGACCGCGGCGGAAGTCGAGGCGGCCGCACAGGTGGTTCGCGAACGACTCGAGGTCGCACTGCGCGCAGTGCCCGTCGAGGGGGCACGGACCTGGGTGGGACTGGCCGGGACGATGACCACCTTGTCGGCCCTGGCCCACGAGATGACCACCTATGACGCTGCAGCCATTCATCTTTCGCGGGTGGCGCTGGCCCCATTGCTGGACGTCTGTGATCGGTTGATCGCCATGACCCGCGCTGAGCGCGCCGCGTTGGGACCTATGCACGAGGGCCGCGTCGATGTGATCGGCGGCGGTGCGATCGTGGTGCGGGAGTTGGCCCGCGAACTGCACGACCGGGCCGGTATCGCCGAGTTGACGGTCAGCGAACACGACATCCTGGACGGCATTGTGCTGTCGATCGCCGCGCCTACACTTCGAATCGGTAGCCCATACCCGACTCGGTGAGCAAATGCCTAGGGTTGGCCGGATCGTCTTCGAGTTTGCGCCGCAACTGCGCCAGATACACTCGCAGATAATGGGTTTCGGTCGCGTACGCCGGTCCCCACACCTCTTTGAGCAAGTCTTCGCGGCCCACCAGCTTGCCCCGATTGCGCACCAGCACCTCGAGCATGCCCCACTCGGTGGGGGTCAGATGCACCTCGGTGCCGTTGCGGGTGACCTTCTTGGCGGCCAAATCCACGGTGAACGCCTCGGTTTCGATGACCGGCTGGTCCAGCTCCGAGGCCGCGGTGTTGCGGCGTACCGCCGCCCGTAACCGGGCCAGAAACTCGTCCATGCCAAAGGGTTTGGTGACATAGTCGTCGGCACCGGCATCCAGTGCTTCGACCTTGTCGGCGGAGTCGGTGCGGGCGGACAGCACGATCACCGGTGCGCTGAGCCAGCCGCGGAGACCCGCGAGCACGTCGATGCCCGACATGTCGGGCAGCCCGAGGTCCAGAATCACCACGTCGGGGGGATGGTCGGCGGCGGCGCGCAGCGCGCCGGCCCCGGTGGACGCGGTGATCACCTCGTATCCGCGTACCGAAAGGTTGATGCGCAACGCCCGCAGGATGTGCGGCTCGTCGTCGATCACCAGCACGCGGGTCATCGTTCACCGCCTTCGCACGGGGCAGGCAGATCCACCAGCACGGTCAGCCCGCCACCGGGCGTATCACCGGCGGAAATCGCGCCGCCCATCGCCTCGACGAAGCCGCGCGCCACCGACATGCCCAGGCCCACGCCGGTGGTGTTGTCCTGATCCCCAAGGCGCTGGAAGGATTCGAAGACGTGCTCTTCGGTGCCGTGCGGGATGCCCGGGCCCTCGTCGACGACGTTGATCAACACCCGGGCGCCGACGCGGCCCGCGTTGACCCGGACCACACAGTCGGGCGCATAGCGCAGCGCATTGTCGATCAAGTTGGCCAGCACCCGCTCCAGCAGCCCGGCGTCGGCCATTGCCACGGCGTCGCCGACGTCGACCTTGACGCGGTCGATGGCTGACCGGTAGAAGCCGGTGGCGCCCTTGCCGATGCTGACCAGGGCGCGCTGCACCACTTCCTCGACGTACACCAAGTGCCGTTCGGGACGCACCACGCCGGCGGCAAGCCGCGAGGAGTCGAGTAGGTTGCCCACCAACGCGGTCAGCTGATCAATGGATTCTTCGATGGTGGCCAGCAATTCGGCGGTGTCCTCGGGGGAGAACGCGATGTCGGCGGCGCGCAGACTGGACGCCGCCACCTTGGCCGCGGCCAGCGGCGTGCGCAGGTCGTGGCTGACCGCCGAAAGCAGTGACCGGCGCAATTCGTCAGCCCGCACAATGGCTTCGGTACGGCCGGCCTCTTCGGCGAGTTCGCGCTGGCGGACCAGCCCGGCAGCCTGCTTGGCCACCGCGCCGAGCACCCGGCGGTCCCGCGCCGCAAGTTTGCGCCCGGCCAGCAGCATCCAGAACTCGTCGTCCCCGACCTCGATCGCAGTATCCGCGGAATCGACTGTGGCGCAGGCGTCTTTGCCGACGGAGGCAATGACCTTACGGTGACCCGATTGTTCGCGCAGCATGCTGACGCTGCGCTGCGAGTACGTCTCGCGCACCCGCTCCAACAGCGTGGCCAGATCGGCACCGCGCAACACCGATCCGGCGAACAGGGTCAGCAGCTCGGCCTCTCGGGCGGCGCGGCGGGCCTCCCGGGTTCTCTTGGCGGCACTGTCCACCAGCACCGACACCGCGACCGCGATCAGCAGCAGCACCAATTCGGTCACCGCGCTGTTGGGTGCGGCGATGGTGAAGCTGTGTCGCGGAGCGATCAGGAAATAGTTCAGCAGCAGTCCGGACAGCACCGCCGAAAGCACCGCCGGCGCAACGCCTCCCAGCAGACCCACCAGGAGCACGCCGATGAAGAACAACGCGCTCTGGCCACCGGTGTCCAGGTAGGGATCTAGCAGCGTGACCGCGATAGTGCATATCGCCGACGGGATGATTACCGCCGCCAACCAGGAGATCAGCCGTCGTTCACGGGGCGACGAAGGTGTCCGGGTGCCCCGCTTGGCTTGGTCGTGGGTGACGATGTGAACGTCGATCTTGCCGGAACGTTGCACGATCGCGGCGCCGATGCCCTCGTCGAACAGGCGTGCCCACCGAGACCTGCGGGAGGTGCCGATCACCAGCTGGGTGGCGTTGATCTCGCGGGCGAAGTCGAGCAACGCATCGGGCACGTTGTCGCCGACGACGGTGTGCAGCGAGGCGTCCAAACTGTTTGCCAGTTCCCGGATTTTGCTCATCCGGGACTCGGACAGCCCGGCGAGCCCGTCGCCGCGCAGCACGTGCACCACCATCAGTTCGGCACTGGATTTCGAGGCGATCCGCGACGCCCGTCGAACCAGCGTCTCTGACTCCGGGCCGCCGGTGACAGCGACCACCACTCGCTCGCGGGCCTCCCACGTGTCGGTGATCTTGTTCTCCGCGCGGTACTTGGCCAGCGTGGTGTCGACCTGATCGGCCAGCCACAACAGCGCCAATTCCCGCAGTGCGGTGAGATTTCCACGCCTGAAATAATTGGACAGCGCCGCGTCGATCTTCTCAGCCGCGTAGACGTTGCCGTGGGAAAGCCTGCGCCGCAACGCCTCCGGGGTGATGTCAATGAGCTCGACCTGGGCGGCCTGTCGCACGATCGAATCCGGAATCGTCTCTTTCTGCTCGATCCCGGTGATCTGGGCGACCACATCGTTGAGGCTTTCCAGGTGCTGGATGTTGACGGTGGAGATTACGGTGATCCCGGCGTCGAGCAGTTCTTCGACGTCCTGCCAGCGTTTCTCGTTCCGGCTGCCCGGGGTGTTGGTGTGGGCGAGCTCGTCGACCAGGACTACCTGCGGGTGTCGCGCCAGCACCGCCGGAACGTCGAGTTCGGGAAAGCGGCCGCCACGGTAGTCGATGTATTGCGGTGGGATGACCTCGATGTCGTCAAGCAGCTCAGCGGTTTTCGCCCGCCCGTGGGTTTCCACCACCGCCGCCACCACATCGGTGCCGCGTTCGAGTCGACGGTGCGCCTCGCTCAACATCGAGAAAGTCTTGCCGACGCCGGGCGCCGCACCGAGATAGATGCGCAGCTCGCCGGGCTTGGGACGGTGCACTGTGAAGCCGGGGTCGGTCACATCAACATCATCCACCTTCGGCGCTAACCCGTGGCCGGGTACCTGCGGTCCAACGCGAGATTGAGTTGGACGACGTTGACTGCGGGCTCACCGATGAAGCCCAGCGTGCGATCGCTGCGATACTGCTGCACCATGTGGCGGATCTGATCGGGTGTGGCATGTCTGGCCTTGGCGACCCTGTTCACCTGGATCTCGGCGTAGCCGGGGGAGATGTCCGGGTCCAGGCCGCTGCCGCTGGCGGTGACGGCATCCGCGGGCACCTGGGGCCGGCCGGGCGCGGCGCCGCGCACCGGCACGATCATGCCGCTGGCGTAGTCCTCGCCGAAGACGGCGCATTCGACTCGCACGCCCTGGTAACTGTCCACGAAGGGCAGCTTGGTGGACGCACAGGGCTCGTTGATGCTGACCACCCGCGTCGGGTGCACCACCTGGCCGCGCTCGTTGCGGGGACCCAGCACCGCCAGCACCGAACCGACGCCCGCCGCCGTGCAGAAGGGACGCGACCCGTCCACGCCCTCGAGTCGCCCCACGGCAACGCTGCGCGAGCAGACCAGGGTGAGCAGGCTGGCCTTGAAGCCGGCGTCGGCCGCACTCTTTCCGGCGGCCATCTTGGCCGGATCGGCCATGGTGTCGATGACGTTCTCGGGTCCCAGGTTGCTGCCGCCGGTGGACATCGGGTCGTATCCGGCGCCTGCGGCCGACGGGCGGGACTGGAAGTACTGCGGGAGCGGGTTGCCGGCTGAGTCGGTGAACGATTGCCCGATCAGCTTGCTGCCGAGCGTTGTACCGCCGACCCGCAGCAGGGACCCTTCTGCTCGGTCGTGCAACCCGGGCAGCAGCGCCACCAACCAGATCAGCAGCGGGTAACCGAGGCCGAGCAGCACGGTGAAGACGAGCAACGCGCGCAGTGCGGCCCAATGTTGACGAATCGTGTTGGCGAAGTTCATCTCAGGCGATCCCCGGCAGCAGTTGAACGATCAGGTCGATGAGCTTGATCCCGACGAACGGGGCGAGGATGCCGCCGAGTCCGTAGCGGTAAAGGTTGCGGCTCAACAGCTTTGCGGCCTGGCTGGGCGTGTACCGAACGCCGCGCAGCGCCAACGGAATCAACGCGACGATGACGACGGCGTTGAAGATGACCGCGGACAGTATCGCCGATTGCGGGCTGTGTAATCGCATCACGTTGAGCAGGTCCAGGCCGGGGAACAAGGTGACGAACAAGGCCGGGATGATCGCGAAGTATTTGGCGATGTCGTTGGCGATGGAGAAGGTGGTCAGCGCGCCCCGGGTGATCAGCAGTTGTTTGCCGATCTCGACGATCTCGATCAGTTTGGTGGGGTCGGAGTCCAGGTCCACCATGTTCCCGGCTTCTTTGGCCGCCGAGGTGCCGGTGTTCATCGCCACCCCGACATCGGCCTGGGCCAGCGCGGGGGCGTCGTTGGTGCCGTCGCCGGTCATCGCCACCAGTCGCCCGCCCTGCTGCTCGCGCTTGATCAGCATCAGTTTGTCTTCGGGGGTGGCTTCGGCGAGGAAGTCGTCGACTCCGGCTTCCTCCGCGATCGCCTTGGCGGTCAACGGATTATCCCCGGTGATCATCACCGTGCGGATGCCCATCTGCCGCATCGCGTCGAATCGGCCCCGCATGCCCTGCTTGACAACATCTTTGAGGTGGATGACGCCCAGCACCCGGGCCTCGTCGTCGGGGCGGCCGCCCTGGCGCACCCGGCCCACCACCAGCGGGGTGCCGCCCGCCGCGGAGATGCCGTCGACGATGTTGCCGAGTTCGGCGGGCACGGTGCCGCCATGGCTACGGACCCACTCGGCCACGGAGCTGGCCGCACCTTTGCGCAACTGCCGTCCGTCCAGGTCGACGCCCGACATCCGGGTTGTCGCACTGAACTCGACCCACGAAGCGTTGCCGAGCTCGCCCGGCGTCCGCGCCCGCAACCCGTAGGCCGACTTGGCGTAGACGACGATCGAACGGCCCTCGGGGGTCTCGTCGGCCAGGCTGGACAACTGGGCGGCGTCGGCCAGTTCCTCGTGCGTGATACCGGTAACCGGAATGAATTGTGCGGCTTCGCGATTGCCCAGGGTGATGGTGCCGGTCTTGTCCAACAGCAGGGTGTTGACGTCGCCGGCCGCTTCCACCGCACGGCCGGACATAGCCAGCACGTTGCGCTGCACCAGCCGGTCCATGCCTGCGATGCCGATCGCGGACAGCAGCGCCCCGATGGTGGTGGGAATCAGGCACACCAACAGTGCCACCAGCACGATGCCGCTGATGCCGTCACCGCTCAGCGCCGAGGTGTCCGCCACCCCCGGGTTGTCGGCCTTGGCATAGATCGCCAACGGCTGCAGGGTGGCGACTGCGAAGACGAAGATGATGGTCAGCGCGGCCAGCAGAATGTTGAGCGCGATCTCGTTGGGCGTCTTCTGCCGGTTCGCGCCCTCGACGAGGGCGATCATCCGGTCCACGAAGCTTTCGCCGGGCTTCTGGGTGATCCTGACGACGATGCGGTCGGACAGCACCGTCGTCCCGCCGGTCACCGCGGACCGGTCACCACCGGATTCCCGGATCACCGGCGCGGATTCCCCGGTGATCGCCGATTCATCAACGGAAGCAATACCTTCCACGACGTCACCGTCGCCGGGTATGACCTGACCGGCGGTGACCACCACGATGTCGCCCTGCTGCAGCAGCGGTGCGGCCACCTCCTCGGCCGGGCCGGGACTGCCCGGGGTCCAACTGGTGAGGCGATGGGCGATGGTGTCGGCCTTGGACTTTCGCAGCGAATCGGCCTGCGCCTTGCCGCGTCCCTCGGCCACCGCTTCGGCCAGGTTCGCGAAGACGACGGTGAGCCAGAGCCAGCCGACGGTGATCCAGCTGAACCAGGTCTCTTCCCCGAACGCCAACACCGTGGACCACACGGCACCGATCTCGACGATGAACATCACCGGGTTGCGCCACAGCGTGCGGGGATCGAGCTTGCGTAGTGCGTCGGGCAGCGACGTGACCAGCATGGTGGGGTCGAGCAGGCCGCCCGGCAGCTTTGCGGCCGCGGCGTGGCCGCTGTGCTGGTTCGTCGGTGGTTCGGTGGTGATCGTCACGTCAGTGGATCCCTTCGGCGAGCGGCCCGAGCGCCAGCGCGGGCAGGAAGGTCAGCGCGACCAGGATGAGCGTCACCCCGACCACCAGGCCGACGAACTGTGGTCGGTGGGTGGGCAGGGTGCCGCGGGACTCCGGGGTAAAACCTTGGCGGGCAAGCGAACCGGCCAGGGCGAGGACCAGGATGATGGGGAGGAACCGGCCGAACACCATCGCCAGTCCCAGCGCGGTGTTGTACCAGACGGTGTTGGCGCTCAGACCGGCGAACGCCGAGCCGTTGTTGTTGGCTGCAGAGGTGAACGCGTAGAGCACCTCGGACAGCCCGTGCGGCCCGGAGTTGGCCATGCCGGCCCGTTGGCCGGGCAGCGCCATCGCGACGGCGGTTCCGACCAGCACGATGAGTGGCGTCACCAGGAAGTAGCTTGCCGCCAGCTTCATTTCGCGGGGGGTGATCTTTTTGCCGAGGTATTCCGGGGTGCGGCCAACCATCAACCCGGCGACGAAAACCGTCAGCACGGCCAGGATCAGGATGCCGTATAACCCCGAGCCGGTACCGCCGGGCGCGACCTCGCCCAGTTGCATGTTGAACATCGTCATCAGACCGCCCAGGCTGGTGTACGAGTCGTGCGTCGAGTCGACCGCACCGGTGGACGTCAGGGTGGTGGCGTCGGCGAAGATCGCCGAATCGATGACTCCGAAACGCTGTTCGACGCCCTCGCTGGCGGCACCGACGGCCGTCGGGACGGTGCCGTGGTGCTGCAGCTGGAACACCATCATCAGGGTGACGCTGAGCGTGGCCAACGCGCCGACGACCGCGGCGACCGCGTAGCCCTGTTTCTTGTTGCCCACCATCCGGCCGAAGGTGCGGGGCAGCGAGAAGGGTATGACGACCAACAGGAAGATCTCCACCCAGTTGGTCCACGCCGTCGGGTTCTCGAACGGGTGCGCGGAGTTGGCGTTGAAGAACCCGCCGCCGTTGGTGCCGAGCTCTTTGATCGCCTCCTGGCTGGCGACCGGACCGCCGGGAATGATCTGCGGCGCGCCGGCCAGTGTGCTGGCCACCTGGTCATGCAGGTGGAAATTCTGCACGGCGCCGCCGGCGACCAGGACGATCGCGCCGAGGATCGAGATCGGCAGCAGGATACGCACCGTACCCCGGGTCAGGTCCACCCAGAAGTTGCCGAGCTCCTCGGTGCGGTGGCGAGCGAATCCGCGGATCAGCGCGACGGCGACGGCCATGCCGACCGCGGCGGACAGAAAGTTCTGCACCGCCAACCCGGCCATCTGCACCAGGTGCCCCTGCGTCGATTCGCCCGAATAGGCCTGCCAGTTGGTGTTGGTGACGAAGCTGACCGCGGTGTTCCAGGCCAGCGCCGGACTCAGGTGGGTGGCCGGGTCGGACAGGTGCAGCGGCAGTCGGCTCTGACTGAGTTGCAACAGGTACAGAAAGACGACGCTGACCGCCGAGAATGCGAGCAGGCTGCGGGCGTAGGTCTTCCACGTCTGCTCGGCCGCGGGATCGGCGCCGACCATGCGGTAGACGAGAAGCTCTGCCCGAGAATGCTTGTCGGAGCTGTAGACGCGGTACATGTAGTCGCCCAGCGGGACGTGCGCGGCCGCTATCGCGATCATCAGCAACGCCAGGAACAGCGCACCGGGGCCCATCAGAATTTCTCCGGATAGAGCAGGGCTGCCATCAGCAGCGCCGCGACCAAGACGGCCAGCACCAGGCCCACGGTGTTGGCGAAACTCATCTGTCCAACTTCAGCAATGCCCCGAGCGTGGCGAAGATCGCCACGGTCAGCGCGAGATAGGCCACCACCGACATCTCCGTCTCAACTTTCGCGCACGTGGACCCTCGGGGTGAGGGCCGGATCGAACGTTAGGCGCGACGGCGGCCCGGGGGCCGCGGCCTTGACGGTTTCTTTACGGAGTGGGCCGCGACCTTTACGGCGCAGGCAGCGGCGGCGCGTTAGGTGGCGTCGACCGGCGGATCGATCAGTGGCAGCCGCACCCGGAACACGGTCAGACCATTGGCGGATTCGGCGGCCACCGTGCCCTCGTGCGCCTTGACGATCGAGCTGACGATGGCCAGTCCCAGTCCGTGACCGGAACCGTTGGAACGTGCCTTATCGGCCCGGACGAACCGCTCGAACAGATAGGGAAGGACCTCCGGGTCGATGTCGGGTCCGTCGTCGGCGACCGTCAGCTCGACGTAGGGCCCGCCCGCGCCGTCAGGGTCGGGGTTGCCGGCGGCGTGGCAGGTGATGGCGGTGGTCACCGTGACGTCCGGGGGAGTGTGCACCCAAGCGTTGGTGAGCAGATTGCTCAACAGCTGGTGCAGCCGGGCGTGGTCCCCGTTCACCCACACCGGCACGTCGGGCAGCTTGGTGACCCAGCGGTGCGTGGGGGCGGCCACGGCCGCGTCGTTCACCGCGTTGATCACCAGATCGGCGAAGTCCAGCTCTTCGGTTTGCAGGTCCTGGCCCTCACCCAGCCGTGACAGCAGCAGCAGTTCGTCGACCAGGGACGCCATTCGCCGCGCCTCGGACTCGATGCGTGCCAGCGCGTACTCGGTGGTGGGCGGCAGATCGGAACTGTCCTGGCGGGTCAGCTCGGCGTAGCCCTGGATGGCCGCCAGCGGTGTGCGCAGCTCGTGGCTGGCATCGGTGATGAATTGGCGCATGCGCAAGTCGGATTCGACGCGGTGGGCCAGCGCGCTGTCGACGTTGTCGAGCAACTTGTTCAGGGTGTGCCCGACGATTCCGACTTCGTTGTCCGGGTCGGTGTCCTCCGGACGGACCCGCACCCTGATCTGGTGGTCGTCGTGCGCAAGCGGCATCGCCGCCACCTCCGCGGCGGTTGCGGCGACGCGGCTCAACGGCCGCAGCGCATAGCCCACCACCCACGCCGTCAAGGCGGCGGTGACCAGCAGTGCGGTGGCAACCAGGGCGGCGGTGGTGAGTTGTTTGCGGGAGATGATCGCCTCGGCGATGCTCAGCGAGACACCGACCACCAGGCGGTCGGATCCGGCGATGCGGCTGTCCACCTGATGCGGGCCGAGGGTGCCCAGATTCTCGACGCGCGACGAGCCGTCGGTCCACGACTGCGCTTCGATGGCGCGGATGACATCCGGTGGCGCCGGTCGTGGCTCGTCCTCGGAGAAGACGGCCGACGCGATGACCTTCCCGTCGCGAATCACGGCGATGAGGTTTCCGGGGGTCTGGCCGGTGAACTCCAGCAACGCCTGCGACACCGGCGGTATCCCGTTGTGAACCGAGGTGTGTTCCCCGTTGCGGTACCGCGCGTAGGCGTGGCTGAGCGCGTGCATCGATTCGGCGACTTCGGCGTCGTTCATGGCGGTGACGTAGCCGCGCAGCGTCCACACCGAGACGACGCCGACAGCCACCAGCACCACCGACACCACGCTCAGCACACCCAGCAGCAACTGACGGCGAAGCGAGCGCGGGAACCACCGCGGGGTGTAGCGATCCCCCGTCATGCCGAACTCATTCGGGTGGTCGGAGCATGTATCCAATCCCACGCACGGTGTGGATCATGGGCTCTCTGTCGGCGTCGATCTTCTTCCGCAAGTAGGAGATGTACAGATCGACGATGCTGGTGCGGCCGGCGAAGTCGTAGTTCCACACCCGATCGAGAATCTCGGTGCGGCTCAGGGCACGCCGCGGGTTGCGCATCAAGAAGCGCAGCAGTTCGAATTCGGTCGACGACAGCGACATCGGGGTGCCCCCGCGGGTCACCTCCCGGCTGGCTGCATCGAGCTTGAGGTCGCCGACCTTCAGGGACTCGTCGGCTGGTGGCGCCAGGTGGCTGGAGCGGCGCAGCAGCCCGCGCAACCGGGCGACCAGTTCCTCGAGGCTGAACGGCTTGGTCATGTAGTCGTCGGCGCCCGCGGTCAGGCCGGTGACCCGGTCCATCACCGAGTCCCGGGCAGTGAGGAACAAGGTAGGTGTGTAGGTGTCGGATTCGCGCACCCGTTGCAGGATCTGCAGGCCGTCCACGTCGGGCAGCATGATGTCGAGAACCAGTACGTCCGGGCCGATGCGGTCGAACTTGGCGATGGCCTCGCGCCCATTGTGCGCGATCTCGACATCCCAGCCTTCGTAGTGCAGCGCCATCTTGACCAGATTGGTCAGAGCCGGTTCGTCGTCGACCAGCAACACTCGGATCGGCGAGCCGTCGGCCCGGTTGATTCGCGGCAGTTGCCCAAGAATTGCTTGGCGTGGACGTTGCGCGCGCCCGTATCCCGTCATTGCTGTCATATTCGAGCATTCTTTCAACCGCATATGTGGTTGTCACTGGCTTCATAGATTTCTCAAAACTAATGACCATGGTACGCGGCGGCCGCGGAGCGATCGGATATGCGTTCGATATGCATCGAAGCGGTGCAGACCATCCGCCGGAACTTCCAAAGACTCTGTGATAGCGCATGATTCATCGGTGGGGCAGGTTTCGCAACGGGCGATCCTGCTCCTTTGGGGCCGTCGGCCGGCGACCGTTGGGAGATGTGGGCCGACGACCGGTGCTCGGTGTGCCGACGGGTGTGGGTGAGTTCTGCCGGCCCGGATTCGACGGGGCTGGTACGGCTGCCGAAGGAGTCGGTCGAAGCGATGGGGCAGCAGGCCGGGGGCCCGGAAATTGCCGTTGCTGTAGCAAACTAACGACCTGGTCAATACAAACGCGCGTGGCCGCACCCCCGAAGGAATGCGGCCACGCGTCGAAACGTGCCGGTGTGATCTACCGGGATCGTCGCGTCAGCAGACGACCTGTTTGGGCATGACGATCGGCCGGACGCCGTAGCGCGGGCCGGCAGCGGCTCCGGCGCCCTTGGCGGCCGCGGCCATGCCCGGCATCCCAGCCATCATTCCCGGCGCCGCGGCTTCCCCGGCGACGGTCCAACCACTGCCCGCCAGCGCGGTTCCGGCGTTGGCGGCCACCGGAGCGGCCGCGGCCCAACTCGCCGGTACCGACAGGGTGCCCACCAGCGACGCTTCGCCCATGCTGGCGGCGGCGCCGGCTGCTCCCACGTCGCTGATCAGTCCCGCGGCCGCCCCTTCGGCCGCAATGGCACCCACCCCGGCCGCCTCGGCCGCGGCGGCAATGTTGCCGTCGATGGTGTGGGCGGCGAAGATCCCATTGGGGATCGCGGCGAACATGAACCACGACGCCGTCACGCCGACCTGCTGGATGCCGTTGAAGATGAATGGGGTGCCCAAGAAGCCGTCGAGTGCCGTGATCAGGTCCTGTGCACCGGCCGGCAGCGCCTTGTAGATGCCATCGCCGATCCCGGTTGCCCCGGTGAGCAAGTTGGACATTTCGCTCTGCAAACCGGTGACGATGTCGCCCAACCCGGCGGCGGGTCCCACCGCCTGCGCGGCGGCGACGGCGGCAGCCTGAGCTCCCGCGCCGCCGGGGTTGGTTTCCGGCGCCAACGGAGTCACCGGTTCCAAGATTCCCGCGACGGCCGAACTGGCCTGGTAGGTGGTCATCGCAAGGACGTCCTGGACCCACATCTCCAGGTACTGGGCCTCGGTTGCCATGATCGCCGGGGTGTTGATGCCCAGGAAGTTGGTGGCGACCAGGGTGGCCAACAGTGCGCGGTTTGCGGCGATCACCGCCGGGGGCACCGTGGCCGCGAAGGCGGCTTCGTAGGCAGCTGCCGAGGCGGAGGCTTGAATGCCGGCCTGCTCTGCCGCTGCCGCTGTCGAGGTCAGCCATGCCACGTAGGGCTGGGCCGCGGCGGCGGCCGCCGCCGACCCGGCGCCGGTCCACTGCTCGGTGGTCAGCGACGTGATGATCGACTCGTACTGGGTCGCGGTCGTGCTCAGCTCGGCGGCCAGGTTGTTCCACGCCGTCGCGGCCGCCATCAGCGGGCCGGCGCCTGCGCCGGCGTACATCAGCGCGGAGTTGACTTCCGGGGGGAATCCTAAGAAAGACATGTCCTATCCGTTTCTTTTAGTTTGATTCCGATTAGTGGCAGGCTCGGCGTGCGGGGCTTAGACGCTCACCGGTTTCGGCATGACGATGGGCTTGACCCCGTAGCGAGGTGCACCGAAACCGGCGCTGTTGCGGGCCGCCGACGCCACGCCAGGCATGCCGGGATAGAACGCGCCGGGTGCAGCCGCGGGCGCTGCGGTCGTCCAGCCGGCTCCGGAGAGCGCACCCGTGGTGGAACTCGACACCAGGGTGGTGCCCGCGGCCCAGCTCGGTGGCACCGACATCGAGCCGACCATCGCGGCCTCGCCGACCGCCGCGATCGGCGCGCCGCCGCTCACCGCGCTGACCGCTGAGGCGCCTTCGGCCGCGGTTGCGGCTTCGGCTGCCGCGGCAAGTTCTTCGGGGACGCCGTATCCCTCCGGCATCAAGCCGCCGCTGGTCAGACCGAGCATGTTCGACGAGGCCGAGGCGAAGTTACCGATCTCGTAGCTGGCGATGTTGGCCATGTTCCCCGAGAGGCTGAGGGGCTCACTGTTCACGCTTCCGACCGGTCCGCCGAGCAGCGTCGCAAGTTCGGTGAAGATGTCCGAGACGGGGTCGGAGGCCGCCGGGGCGGCGGCGGCGGAGCCGACGGCGTCCGCCAGAGTCGCCGCTGCGGCGTTCGCCGACTCCGATGACTCGTAGGTACCGCTGCTCATGCCGAGGGTCTGCACGAACTGTTCCTGAATTGCCTGAGCTTCGGCCGCAAGTTGCTGATACAGAGCGCCGTAGGCGGTGAAGATCCCGGACTGGATGATCGACACCTCGTCGGAAGCCGCGGGAGAAATGAAGGTGGTCGGGGCCGCCGCGCCCGCGTTCTGCGCCGCCAAAGCACTGCCGATGGCACCCAGCTGTGCCGCTGCGGCGGACAGTTCTGCAGGTACCGCTGTCAGGTATGACATCTGTTGCTCCTTGTATCCGGAAACATGGCCGACCTGTACTGCCCGTCGGCCCTGAGTGTTTGCGTAACGGCTGCTGTGCGTTGGCGTAACGCTAACGAGCTACTGCCCCACAGTTCCCGCCGAAGCGCACAGGGTGACGGACGTTTACGGCCTCTTAACGATCGCGTGGATGCTTTTAACAAGCTCTTGGCGGCTGATACGGCCGTGTCATATGCCCCAACGGGGTGGGCGCGCCTATTCAGATGCGCGGCGCGCGATCCTAGCGGAGTCCCCGCCCCGCCGCACATTGGCGTTGCGCGGCCGACGGCATGCCCGATCGGGGCGCATCGCACACTAGATTCACTCGCTGAGCCCCCATAGCCCAATTGGCAGAGGCAGCGGACTTAAAATCCGCACAGTGTCGGTTCGAGTCCGACTGGGGGCACAGAGAAAGCGCTGCTCAGTAGCGTTTTTGCTCGAATGCCTTTGCCTGCAGTGGAGAAATCGTCCGCAGATCGTCCGCAGCAGTTTGTACGGCAGCGTCGAAAGCGTCCGCGATGCTGCCCAGGTCATCAGGGAACAGGTGGCCGTAGCGGTCCAATGTCAGGGTGGCCGTCTTGTGGCCCAGCAGTGTCTGCAGCACCTTCACATTCGCCCCCGCGCTGATCGCCGGTGATGCGCACGTATGACGCAACTCCTGTGGGGTGATCTCGGGAAACTCCAAAGTGGTCGCTTCGCCTGTTTCCTTGAGCTCTTGCGCGCGTTGCGCCCTCTCGGAGGCGAGGACGGCCTGCACTGCCGGGTCAAATACCCACCGAACTTCTCCCAGCGTGAGATAGCCGCCGCGCCGTGAGAAAAAATCAATCGCTGCGCCCTTGTTGCCCTGTATTTCGGTTCTCAGGAGCGGTGCTAAGAACTTGGGCACCGGCACGGTGCGGGCACTGTGATTCTTGGTCGGCCCCTCAACCAGCCCCGCACCGGGAACGTAGGTCACTGACCGGGTGACCCGAATGCGCCGCGCCTCAAGGTGCAGGTCCCCCACGCGGAGGGCGGCAGCTTCACCGAACCTCAGCCCGCAGTAACCCAGCACCAGGACAAACGTGTGGAACCGGCCCGAGGCGATCGCCAGCCGGTGCAGCTGCTCATGAGTGAGATAGCGCTGCTCTAACTCGGGCAGCCTGGGCAGTTCGATCCCGTCAGCAGGGTTGGCGGGCAGGTGTTTGGCCTTGACGGCGAACTTCAGGACCGCACCGATCAGCTGGTGGGCCTGGCGCACCCGAGAGGCGCTGAGCCCCTTGCCCTCGAAGCGCACCGAGCCGTCTACTGCCAGGCCAGTAATCCAGATCTGTAAGTCATCAAAGCTGATCTCTCGCAGCGGTACGTTCTCCCATTTGGGTAGGACGATCGTGTCCAGCAACGAGCGGTAACCGGCGACGGTCTTAGGTGCCCGCGTGGCCTTGGTGGAGATCCACCGCTCCGCCATCACGCCGAAGGTGACGGCTGAGAGTTTGGGGTCGGTCCAGGTGCCGGTGACCTGGTCGCTGACTTGCGAGCATTGGCGCTCCATTCGCCGTCCTGCCGACGCGACCGACGCGACCTCGCCGCGTTATCCCGTGTGCTGAACGTGCACTCCTACCGGAAGTCGCCGCTCGCGTGCAGCGTTCCCATTCTTGAGCAGCATCACACCGTCTGGTGGTGAGTGGTGATCGTCGTTGAGGGCGGCGTATTGACGTTGCTATAAACGGGACCTGTTTCTCGCGCAGTTGTGTTCATTGAGGTGAAGGCGGATGGATCCTCTGTTGGTGTCGAGTGGCCACTTTTGCCTGTTATCTCACGGTAGAAGCGGATCAGACGAAACACGAGCAACAAAACCATTCACCAACCACAGCTGTCACACGATTATCTACCAGTCCAAATAAGAGGTCGCCAAACCGACGAATCAATATCACGAAAACGGCCACGCGAATGGCCGCCAGAGATTATTCTGTTCTCGGGGTTTGGGGGCGGAGATTGCCGGGGGGCATCGCGCGTTACCGCTGGTCAATAGGGCACATGCGCCTTTTGGCGTGCTCCTTTGGGGGCGTGCGCACCACACACAACGAAATTGATGCCGACGCGGCCATCGCGGGTCCACCAGTTAACCATCACGCTTGGCCATATCCGGGGACGTGTGTTCTGCAATCGGCTCCAACCTCATATCTGAATCAAGCTAGCAAACCCAAGGAACCCGCATGAACAAGATCGTCGCCGCCGCCGCAGCCGCCCTGGCGGCGACCGGCATCTCACTGGCCGCTGCCGCCCCCGCTCACGCCGACTCATTTGTGCGTACCACCGTGACCTGGGTGGGAGCTGACTGCATCCTCATCTACCACGGCTGGAATGGGGTGGCCAAGCCGGTCTGTAATCCCAGCGGCACCTACACCTACACCGAGGGCAACGCCTGGCCGGGGGATCAGATCGGGCTGGATCCGATCATGGGCTCGGCAAGCTACATCGACTGCAAAATGTGGATTAACGGCGTTCTGTCTTGGTCAGACGCCGCCTACGCAGGTGATGGCTCCGACGTCACCTGTCACCGGATCCTAACGGCCTGATCAGGTTCGAGCGGGCGGGCAAGCTCCTCCTGCCGCCAGATACGTGTCGGCGGCGACGCGAGAAGCGACAGCGGGCGATGAGCGAAACATCCCAGGACGGAACTGTGGTCGTCATCGTCGACCCGAAGTCCACCACTGCTGCGCATCTATCTGGCTTGACCCACAAGGCAATACTCACCGGGCCGCTACGCCCCATAGAGCTGAACTGATTCAAGGAACCACTGAAGGAGAAATCGCCATGTCAAAGAAGGCAATCGTCGCCGGATCGGCGGTGGGGGCTGTCGCGGTCACAATTGGGCTAGCGGCACCGGCTCACGCGGACAGTTATCAAGCCCAACAACATCGGATATGGGCGGTAAACAACTTCGGTCCCTCGTTATGCGCCCAGCTTGACGCAGCGCCTACGGCGCTTAACGTTCACAACTTCACCAACAGGCTGGTCGGCGTGCGCCTTTCGGACGGTTGGTACTTCTTCCAAGACGAGGCTGAGCAGATCACAGCAGCGTCCATTAATACCTATTGCCCGCAGCACCAAGGGCTTTACTTCGGTACAAAATTTGGGGAGGGGTTTCTCCAAGGACTCCTCGGCGGATAAGGCCGGGAGGGAGAGGGAGGAAAGAGAACACCATGAAGCGTTTATCACTGATCGTCGCCGCTGTTGTCGGCCTCGGTGTGCTTTGCCTGGCGACGACTTTGGGCCTAGCGCTAGCGTCTGCTGATCCGTCCTGGACGATGCCGAACCTGATTGGCAAGGATCTGCAGGGCGCTCAGGATGCCATCCAGTCATTGACAAATGGTCAAGTGTGGTACTCGGGCTCGAAGGACTTGACCGGTAAGGGCCGTTCCCAGGTCGTCGATCGGAACTGGGTGGTGTGCACTTCGACACCCCCGCCTGGGGCTGCTATTACTACGGGCACCAGTATCACGTTTGGCGTGGTTCGCATTGACACTGAGAAGTGCCCTTAAAGTAATTTTTGCACGCCCACTAAAATCGCAGAATATGTCGACGGGCCGTTACATACGCTAGCCCCCAACTCTCTGAAAGCCAAAGCGCTAACAGCTATCTGGCTCGTGTCCCAGGCCGAAGGGGAACCTGACGACAAGCGCTACCGCAGCGGGTTTCTGCGTCATCGACACACACCGGCGCGGTGCTCGCGGGCGCTACCTTCCCGAACACCGGTCCGGGACACCGCCGGGCGCTGTCCTGGATCCGCCGACACAGCCCGGCAATGAACGTCTTGGCTGCGGTCGAGGGCACCAGCTCCTACGGCGCCGGGGTCACCGCGGCACTGGGGGCTGCCGGCATCGAAGTCACCGAAGCTCGTCCCGTGGGCCGGCACCGCGATCGTGCGGGCAAGTCCGATGTGATCGACGCTGAGCTCGCCGCACGATCAGTGCTCGGGGTCGAACGCCAACGCATACCGGTACCCCGCCAGAGCAGTGAACGCGAGGATCTGCGGATTCTCTTGGCCGCACGCAGGATCCTCGATCAGCAGCGCACCGCCAACCGCAACGCATTGACCGCCCTGCTCCGGACAGTCGACCTCGGAATCGATGCACGCAAACCACTGCACGACAACCAGATCCGAGCGATCGCCGCATGGCGGATCAACCAAAAACTGGCCGCCACGAACACCCACGCGGTCGCACGCCAACTAGCCAGAGCGGTCCTGGAACACACGACCCAGCTGCAGGACAATCATCAGCAGCTGCGCGCCCTAGCCGCGCACGCGGCCCCCGGGCTCCAAGAGCTCTCCGGTGTTGGACCAGTCACCGCAGCCATCATCATCTGCGCCTACTCCCACCGCGGACGCATCCGCTCCGAGGCTGCCTTCGCCGCCCTGGGCGGCGTGGCACCACTTCCCGCCTCATCAGGCAACACCACCCGACACCGCCTGTCCCGCGCCGGGGACCGCCAACTCAACCGCGCGTTCGACATCATCGTCCGCAGCCGAATGACCAGCGACCCCACCACCCGCCGCTACGTCGCCCGACGCACCGCAGAAGGCATGTCCACCCGCGAAACCCGACGCTGCCTCAAACGCTACGTCTGCCGATCAGTCTTTCGACAACTTCAAGCCGCCACTTGACACCAGACCATATGAGGTGAGCCCCCTGTAGTGGTCCAGTCGTTGTGGGACTCTGTTGCCCGAGTGCTTGGGCAGGAAGAATCACTAACGACATGGCATCGAACAGGCGCCGGCGGCATACG